>DASPKX010000164.1:0-23284 GCA_035627835.1 Candidatus Methylomirabilota bacterium | reverse complement strand
ACGTCGCGAGTCCCCGGCGGGATCGCTAATTCGTTCGCGAAATCAAGCTCCTCCCGGTCCAGCCTCACCTTCACAATGTGGACCGGAGGAGGCACCTGGTTGCGAGGAAGCCGCACCGGATCAACGATGGCCACACCTTTGGTTGTTGGATAACAGATCCGTCCATCGGATAGCCGCGAGACAAGAGGAAAGCCGTAGCGGATAAACCGAGGGTTGCGCAAACCACTGAGCTGCGTGTAGTCGATCGGCCTGAGCGATCGCGCGAGGCCTGCATCGAAATCTGCCAGATCCTGGCTGGTGAAGAAAAACAAACCTCTTTTGGAAGCGACCCAAAGATCATCGTTTTCGTCTTCAATGACGGAGTAAAAGTTATCAAGCGCCAAGCCGTGCTCGAGCGAGTAGGTTTTGAAGACGCCATGCCTCAAGCGCAATAAGCCGCTATTCTGCGCGCAAACCCACAGATCTCCATTTCTGGCCTCATAGATTGAACGAATCGCTTTGCCCTGGGCCGATTCAGGCAACGCCCAACGGTGCCATAGGCCTGCGCTCTCTCGAAGGACCGAGTTGCCGGTCGCCACCCACAGGTTGCTGCGCGGCGTTGCGTGCAGTGTATGTAAGGTTTCGCCAGAAGGTGCAGGCGCAGAGAGTGGCTGGAAAGATTCATCCTTCAGCCGCAGCAACCCGCCTGCTTCGGAAAGGAGGAGCAGAGCGCCGGTATGATCCTCTTGAATTGCGACGACAGATCGAGAAGCGCCGAACGGCGTGTAATTCGCAACCTTGCCCTCTGCGAATCTGGTCAGGCCCCCGCCTGTTGTGCCAACCCAAACTGCACCATTGCTGGCTCTATGCATGCTGCGAACCTCGTCATTGGGCAGGCCGTTGAAGTGATTGTAATGAGTGATTGTCGTTCCGTGCACATGCGTGACCCCCTTCGTCCATGTGCCGATCCAGAAGCTCCCATCGGGAGCCTGCACCGCGCCTACCACAATATTTTGGGCGAGACCTTCGCTGGTTGTGAGCAACGTGAATTTGTCATCTTTGAGGCGCGCGAGCCCCCCGTTGCTGCCGATCCAGAGACAACCTTCCTGATCTTCGTGGAAGGCGTAAACCAAGTCGTAAGGAATTTGCTCTCGAGTGAGGCAGCGCAAAAATGTGCCACTGGTGAGGCGGTCGATGCCGTTATTCGAACCGACCCACAGATTGCCGTCAGCATCGAACTTGAGCGCGCGCACCCTTGAGTCAGAAAGGCCATGCTCCTCTGTATGCCGGAAGATTTCCCCTGTCGGGCGGAGTTCAATTAAACCATTTTGGCCGCCAATCCAAAAATCGTTGTTGGGGCTAATGGCCAACGCGGAAAAGTTTCCTGAAAGGTCCGGAGTGCGCGAGCGGACGAACCGACCTTGTTCGGCTTGCCAGAGCCCGTCGCCCACAGCCCAGAGGCAACCCTCGGCATCCACGGCGAAAGCGGCAATGGAAGATCCCCCGGCGCCCGCATCGATGAAGGTCAATTGATCGTTGCTGGCGCGCTGCATTCGCATAACACCATTCACGGAGAAGGCGATCAACAGGCTTCCGTCAGAGTCCTCGTGTAGGGCGCGAATGTGATCGGTCCTTAACCCATCTTTTCGTGTCCAGCGGGTAAAGGAGCCGTCTTTTAGAGCCCAAAGGCCCGCACCGTCCGTCCCCACCCACAGTGTTCCATCGCGTGACTCACACAGCGCCCGGATTGAAGCGTCATCCGCCAAACCGAAACCCGGTCTATGCGGAGTGAATTTGACCCCGTCGAAACGCACGAGACCAGCGTTCTGCGTGCCCAGCCAGAGGTAACCGTCACGGGTTTGCAGCACAGCCTGGACATAGCTGTCGGGCAGTCCCTGCTCCATTGACCATTGTTGGGCGCTGTGCTGGCTCGGGAGCTTGCGCGGGTCAAGCCCCCTGGCGGAAGGAGGCGAGAAGATGAAAAGCGCAGCGGACGCGGCAAGGACAAGACCCCTGCCAGAAAGGAAGGCTGCTAATAACCAGCGTGGGAACACAAGGCCAAGAGCATAGCGCCAGGCCGTTGTGAAACAAACGAAAGTTGAATGGCCGCGAGACGAGCGAGGGAATGATCAGCCAATGCGCCAGACGATTCGGGCTTTATTCAGGTCGTAGGGAGACATTTCCATTTTGACTCTATCCCCAGCGGTAATGCGCACCCAGCGCTTGCGCATTTTTCCCGAGATCGTGGCCAGAACCACATGCTTGTTTGGCAGCTCCACCCGGAACATCGTGCCCGCTAAAACGGTCAAGACCTTACCCTCTACCTCAATATGCTCTTCGCTCATTCAGTTGAAATCAATTTTTCAGCGGCGGGCAAAGTATATCAAGGGCGCAGAAAATGCGAGATGGACTTTGCAAGAAGAGGGTGCGGGTCAGCAACGGCTGGTTATTGGGCCTTTTTCTGACGTTCAGCGTCGGCCTGGGCATCCATCTGCCGTTGGGTTTCCGCCTGGGATTGCTTCAATTGGTTGAGCACACCTTTAAGCCGGGACAAAGAGCGCTGGTTTTCATCGATCATTTTGCGGACCTCGCGCAATTGATCCTCTTCCGCTGACCCGGTCGGTTTCGCCGCTGGATGCGCCAGCCGGGACAAGCTCAGGATCTTCTTTCCGGAGGCGGTGGTTGTGGACTCGATTCGGGGGTCGCTACGCACCCAATTCTCAATAACCGTTTGGTTGATTGGCTTGGAAAAAACGGGAACTTTCTGCTTGTGACTATAAACAGAAAGGTCTGACGGATAGTTGGTTAGAACACCAAAGACGACATCCGCGAGCGCGGGCACAGTGCTCACCCAATCCAGAACCTGCTGGCCTGTCGATCCGGAAAGCCGGACGTCGATGAGGACGAAACACGGGAGGGCCGCTTGCTGGCCCTGCACGGCTCGCTTCAGGTAGTCGATGGCTTCGGTGCCAGTCTTAGCCTGCAAGATCGGGTTTACGAAGGATGAAGCGAGAGTTTTGTACGCCAGATAACGGTCCGCTTCGGTATCCTCGACGATGAGGATAGGCGCAAGCGAACTAGTCCGTGCCGTATCAGCAGAATCGACCACAGGCGCTCAGGCTACACCGGCTCATCCTGATGCACAACAGAGTTGCGCGGCGATTTTTAAACGGTCCTAAATTGAACAGATTAAGGCGCTAAGGCCGATCTTTGCCTGCTCGCCACGGGAGATCGAACCGGCGCCGGCGAGGCTCCGCCGACGGTTTCTGGCGCTGCTCACGCAACGCCTCCAACGCTTTTCGCTGCTCGTCTTCCTCCTTGTTGATCTCCTTAAAAGGGCCTTTTAAGAACCAATGCCGGCGCAACCCCTGGAGCATAATATCCGCATTCGTCACTGTGCTGGAAATTCCGCTGAGGATGTTAGAATTTGCCTGAACTTGGGTGTTCAGATTGCTCGTGATCCCCGCGAGGTTATCGAGTGACTTAACCAGGCTGCCGGAAATTGCCGTGAGATTCGTGTTGGCGGCGATCACGGTCTGATCCACGGAGTCCAGGGTGCGGTTTGCGGTCGTGAGCGTGCTTTCCAGGCCTGTTTGCAAGTTCGTGGGAAGAATCCATTGGCCGAGAGAACCGACTGGGTTTGTCAGGTTGGCGGTGATCAGCGCAAAATTGCTGAGCGCAGGCCGGGTCGTCGCGAGAACCTGCTCTGCCTGGGCTGTGAGCGCGGCGGTGTTCGACAGCACCACGCCAAGCTGATTTGTTAAATTGAAGATCCCTGGCAGGGCAGCGGTCACCTGCTGAACCACACCTTCCAATTGGGCCGCCAATGCGGGCTTCTCCTCGGCGTTGAGATAATACCCTTTCCGCTGTGGCGGTATCCACTTTTTATCGTCGGGGCTCCACTGAGCGACGGCCTTGCTGCGAACCACATTCCAGTTCGTGAACTTGCGCACGTCATACGTCGGGGCCAGGTTCGTCTGACCAGTCGTGCCGCCCTGAACCAATTCGAGATACCGCTTTCCGAACACGTCCCCGCTGCTCAAGCGAACATAGGAGTCGGTCCACATGTAGCCGATGTAGGGATCCTGAACCGTAAACTCCACATAGACATTTTTGCCGCTAAAGGGCGGGAGAGCTGTGATGAATGTAATCTGCCCGGCGTTAAATCCCATGAGCTTCACGGGATCCCCAACATTTAACCCAGCCGCGGCATCCAGTTGCGTGTAGTACGGAAGGCGGAGCAGGAACCAGCCTTTACGTTGAGCGGTATGCCAGATGTAATAGGCAAGGCCGCCGATCAGCAGCAACGTCGCCAGCAAAACGAACACGCCGACCATTCGTTCAACACGGCTTAATCTCGTCCGAAGTTGTGGAGTTAAATCAGCCATCGCCTATTTAGTCTGAGTAGGTGCCCAGCATCTCCTTCACAAATTGGTCCTCACTTCGCTCCACGTCAGCTCTGGAGCCGAGTTCCACCCAGCGCCGCTGTTTAAGTAGCGCGAAACGGCCGCCAAACTCAAGCCACGGACGAAGATCGTCCGTGGTGACCGCAACACTTATGCGCCTGCGATTGAAGGAAGAGTGTCCTTTGACCAACGCAGAAAGGAACTCCAGCCACCAACGCGCCTGGCGCGGGTCTAGCCCGGCCAAGGGGTTGTCCAACAGCAAAACTTCCGGCTCCAGAGCCAAGGCGCGAGCAAGCGCAATTCGAGGGCGAAGGTTGCGGTGAATTTCAGTGGGAAAGGCGTCAGCATGAGGAAGCAACCCTGCGGGCTCCAGGTAACGCGCGGCCTGTTCACTTGCGCTGTCGGGCCTGCAATTGCTGTGGTAACAGATGGGCAATGTGACGTTCTCGGCGACCGTGAGTTCATTGAACAATCGCCCTCCTGCTTCCAGCACCAAGCCAATTCGGCGCCGATGTGGCAGCAGATCTTTCTCGGTCGCTCCGCGCGTCGGATAACCGAATAGAATCAACTCACCCTCAGCTGGCCGTTGCAGGCCTGCGGCCGTTGTCAGCAGATCGGTCTTGCCCGCGCCAGGCGGCGCCGCGATGACCCAGAAATCTCCGTTGCACATTGTCCAGTTCACTTGCCGCACTGTTGGCTCCTCTTCAGCGCGAACATCAGTGCGCGGGATCTCAGCATTCAGCAGTTCGATCTGCGGCTGGGGGCCTTTGTAATCGGTGCTCGCGCTCATCCTCAGACAACCAGGTAAACAACAATGAAAAGAAGATCGAGGACGACACACCCGACCAGGCTTTGGACAACAGCCAAGGTGGTCACAGTCGAGACTTCATCCAGCCGAATCGGCCTTGCCAGACCCTGGTAACAAGTGACGATGCCGATAATTACTCCAAAGCCGAGAGTCTTCAGCGCGAGCAACAGAAAATCGTGCCAGGCGAGTGAGGCGGCGAGCTGGCTGAAATAATCACCCGGGCGAAGTGGAACGTCCTGCAGGAAAGCAATCAAGTAGCCGCTCAGCAGCGCCAGGATGATGAGGTAGGTTGTGAGCGAGAAAACGGAAACCGCCAGCCCGATAACCCTGGGCATAACGAGGAAATGGATTGGATCGATTCCGAGGGCCTCGAGAGTCTCAACCTCACCCAAGGCGCGATTGGTCCCAAGCTCAATGACGTAGGCGGTGCCGACCCGCGCAAGCACTAGCAATGCTGCGGCCAATGGCCCAAGTTCACGCACGATGACAGTCACCATGATCATGCCGGCGTAAGTTGTGGCTCCCACACGGCTGAGAAGGCTGACACTTTGACCGATGACCACCAGCCCCAGGGCAAAGGCAATGAAGGTGACCATGGGCAACATCCGCACACCAGCGCGGTATATTTGCTGCCTCAGGATTGGGTGGACGACGTGATGGGCGGTGTAGAACTTGCGGACGCTCACCGCCACAGTTATGAGGGCGAAGGCGCCAATCCCATGAATGCCCCGGATGATCTTAATAATCCAGCGGCCAATCCAATTCAGATAGCTACGGACGAACCGCCCGCCCGCATGGGACGACCGCTGCAATCCCCCGCTATTCACATGGGCACGATCCACCGTGCATAAAGGGTATGGAACGATGCGCCTGATGGCAACAGAGCCGCGAGGGCATGGGCCAGTCGGTTGTCAAACCGAGCCGGGTGGATAAGGATGTAAGCACAAAGGAACTGAATGAATCAGGAGCGGTGGTCTGAATGGGTGGGGCACGCAATTATGTGGGCTGAACAAAGCCCGATCTTCCGGATACTCGTGGTGCTTCTCTTTGCGCTCCTCGGACTGTACGCGGTGCGCCTTGCGATGAAACGGCTTTATCAAGCTTTGATCTGGCGCAACGAGGAAGACATCGAAATCCAAAAGCGCGGTCAAACATTGACTTCCTTTGTGCGCTACACGCTGGCGACTGCGATTATTGCAGTAAGCTTTATTACAATTCTGAAGGAGGTGGGGCTCGATATCCGGCCGATTTTAACAGGCGCGGGAATCGTGGGGCTGGCCGTAGGGTTCGGAGCACAAAATCTAGTGGCCGACATCATATCAGGAATATTCATCCTGCTGGAGGACCAGGTGCGGGTCGGAGACGTGGTCAATTTGAAAGGCAAAGGCGGCTTAGTGGAGAAGATCGGTTTACGCACGATTCAACTCCGGGATCTTGAAGGAGCGGTCCATTATGTGAGAAATGGGCAGGTGGATATCGTGACGAACATGACGAAAGGGTTCTCGAACTACGTCATTGAACTGGCCGTTGCCCTCGACACGAATGTCGATGCCGTCATGGATATTTTCCGGCAGGTCGATGGAGAGATGCGGGCCGACGAGCGCTTTAAAGCCGATATCCTCAAGCCGATGGACATTTTTGGCATAGAACGGCTGACGGATTCCGGCATCGTTGTTCGCGCGAGAACGACCACGAAACCTTTGCGGCAGTGGGATATTGGCCGTGAATTTTTGAAGAGGATCAAAGTGCGCTTCGATCAACAAGGGATTTCGCTGGCGCATCCTCAGAGGACGTTTCACATTCCCAAGGAGTTCATAGACGCGATCAAGTTGCGCGAGACCGCACAATGAGCACGAGTTAAACCGAGCGCGCGTTACCGCCCTTTTCCGCGGTGGAACGGTGCAGAAACTCGGTGACGGTCCCCAAGGAGGTCACAGCGTTTTTGAATTCGATCAACTGAAGAATCATCCATTCCGGATCTTCCAGTTTGGTGATGCGCCGTTTCAAGTTAGGCCCTTCTCCGATCAGCACGGGCGGCCTGGGTTGCGAGTTCGCTTTTCGTGCATGGGCTGGGTCGAGAACCTCGAACCGGTAAGGATCATCGAAAACCGCATCGCAGGCCTGCCGAACGCTTTGGAGCAGACTGGGAAAGTGATCTGCGGTGGTGTCAGCCAGAAGCGTGAGGCTTGGAATCATGGCCGCCATCGTAAAGAGTTAAACCCAGAGGCAAAATCGGAAAGTTCCCGAAAGAGAAACCCTTAGCTGTGACTACGGCTGATGCTAAGGGTCACCTTTCCCGTGGACGCACCCGCTCTTTGAGGTGCTTTTCAAAGAAGGGCTTAAAGTCGATCGAGACCTGGTCCGAGTGAAGCCATTGCTGAGCCGCTGCGGCGTCCTTGTCAGCCCAACGCTCGAACGCGTTGAACATCGCTTCCGTGCGCTCGACGGGATCCTGTATGCTTGCAGCCCACGTCGTGGCGAGAGCGGGATCACGGCCATCAATCACGGACACATACGCCTTGATAGCTGCGTCTCTCCCAGGCCCGGCGCTCAGTCCATTGATCCACTGCCCTGCCTCGGTCATGTGCTCAAAAGCCCATCCTCTCACGAGCGAGTAGTATGCTTTGCCCTGGGCTTCTGCTGGGAGCGTGGAAGCGAACTGGAGAGCGGCGGCGGCATTCGTGGCTACCAGACCTCGAACGAGATCTTCAGCAATAACGCCCATTGCCTCAGGGGTTTGCAAAGTCCGAAACCATTCCATTGCTTTCTGCGGATCGTCGTGCTGGACGGCTTTAATTGTTTCAGCAATGGCGCGGTCTCTTTCCTGACCGGCAGGCATCTGGCTCGCAAAGCTGTAAGCACTGTCGGGATCCTCTTTGCTCCATTGGCTGATAGCTCGGCCGACGAGTTCCCGTTTGACGTTTTTATCCGCAACCCCCTCGGCGTATCTAAGCGCCGCTGCCGGATCGTTCTGAGTTAATTGACCCATGATCGGCCGGAGGGCTTGCTGTTTAGCGGCCCCTTCCGGCAGGGCTTCTGCCCAGGCAAGCGCCTCCTCGACGCTCTTCATCAGGAGACTGGAAGCTACGACGCGGGCGAGTGTTGTCGCCAAAGCGTCCGACTTGGTATCTCGGATGAGTCTCGCCGCATCTGAGGGCGCGACTGCACTCGCATCCAGCACAAGGGAGCGGGCAGCAGCGTTCTTTGCTTCACCTTCTGGCAGTGAGTTTACCCACTCTAATGCAACCAGCGGCGATGCTTTGCTCCAACTGCGAGCAACCGACTCAAAGGCCGATGAGGGCGGCGTCTCACCTCCACCTGCTAAGGCGGAAGCGGCGCTGGCCGGATCCGTGTCTGCCCATGCGTTCCAAACCGTTCGCACCGTCCGCTCGCGCACGTCCTTTTTCCCGAGCGCTGAGGCCCAGGCGAGCGCTTGAGCCGGAAAAGCAGCGCCGTACTCCGCAGCGATGGCGTTAAAAAGGTCATCCTGCCTGGCGAGCAAGGGATCCCGTTGAAGCACACTAAGCGCTTGTTCCGGGTCGATGCGGGAAACCGCAGGAAGGATCCATTGGGCCAACTGAATTTTTGTTTGGCGGCCTTGAGAGTCTCTGACGCGCGCGAGGGCAGCGCCTGAATCTTTCACGGCAAGAACCTTCGCTGCCGCTGGGCCGAGCATGCGCCGCACATCGCTCGCTGGGAACCGGAAGGCCTCGTCCATGACTGCGTCAGGATCCAGCGACGCCCAATGCGTGATGATTGCCTTCAACAGGATCTCCCGCTCAGGTTGTCCGAAATGGACCGCTTTGCGCAGAGCCTCCTTGCACTCGGTCAACGCTAAACCCGGCACGAGGCGGAGAGCCTCAGCAAGGTCGATACGGCTGGCGTTCATACTGGCAAGTTGGGCAAGGGCCCCCGGGCGTTTAGACAAGTTTCCCTGAACAGCTCGCGCAGCAGGGGGAGCCTCGCTCTCCCGCGGAGTGGCCACTTCCGCGACGACTGGCTGGTACGGGGGCTCTTTGAAGTTCCGGCCAATAACAATCCCAGCCAGCAGTGAAACGGCGGCAATGAGCAATGCAGCTGCAATCCGCGCCCTCATGGCTTTCCCTTCGCTGCGCTCTGGCGATGGTCGCTCGATGTTTCAAGCACCTGCACATGGATGGCTTCAAACAGTTTCCGCGCCTGAATGTTTACTTCTGAGAAAGAATTGAGCCAGGCGCCGTCCGGAAGGCGCACCCGATAAAGAACCAACGAAAAGCGATCAAGCGTCCCGAGAAAGCCACCCCATAACGAAGCGCGCTCCTGCAGCTGCACTTTCACGCACGCGACCTCGTCCTCGTGCATGTCGATCCACAGCTCGCCGCCCATCCGGTTGAGAAAGCGGTCCGGAAGATTTTTATCCTTCAGCCCCGGCTTGGGGCGGAATGCCACCAACCACGCGGGCCGCCCGTTAACAGCGCTTTCACCCTTTAGCTCAAATATGTAACGGCTCGCCAGCTCGTCAGTGATGTAGAGATCCTGCCGCTCTCCCCGGCCGGCCGGACGCTTGCGCAGTTTCCCTAAGTTTTCCTGGCGCTTACGTTCCTCCGTCTGTTCAGCCTCAGATAAGGCTTTTCCATTCACCGCCACCAAGCGCGCGTTTGGAATCCCGGCCCGGAACTCGACGACGTACGTGCGGCGCTTTGTCTTCTTGATCTTGCCGTCTTCGAATTCGTGGACGGTGGTTTCCTTTTCGTAGGTGTAGGCGTTGGTGTTCTCGGACGTCGCCTTGGCACGGATAATGACTCGGCGAATTAGCTCCTCAACAGATGGCCAACGATTGGTTTCGGCGGCGTGAATGTGAGCGCTAACGAAGAGCGCTGCGGCCATCATCCAGACTCTCACCATCACGCGCATGAGAGCGGGCCTATTCCTCTGCGAGCAGCTTTTGGACTTTTGCGGCCAAGTCATCCCTGGCGTTCAGATCACGCAGGATCCCTTTCTTATCCACAAGCCACATGGAAGGGATGCTGTTGATGCCGAACTCCAATCCAAACTTATTTTTCCAACCTTTGCCGTCGAAGTATTGCGGCCAGGTCATCTCCTCCTGCTTAATGAGGTTCGTCAGTTTCGCCTCACTGTCATCGAAGGAGATGCCCAGAATCTCGAACCCTTTGGGGTGTAGTTCTGCGTATGCTTTTTTAACGTTCGGCAATTCGGCAATGCAAGGCCCGCACCAGGTGGCCCAGAAATCGACCAGGACGACTTTTCCTTTCATCTTTGCCAAGTCGATCTCCTGGCCTTGCAGACTGGTAAACTTCAGTTCGAGAGGTTTCCCCTGGAGATCTATCTTCTTGAGCATCCCCTTCGCCCGAGCTTTGGTTTGAGCGTCAGCAACGGCGCTGGAATTGATCTCTTCCAACAGCTTGCGCGAGGCATCTGCTTCAAGGCCGGACGCTGCAAGGAGGAAGAGGTCATAAACACGCGGTTCGGTTGGAAACTCCTTCTGCAGCTCTCGCGCGCCCTTCTCCATTTCTGCCAAGGCCGCCGGGAGGCCTTCGCCGCGCTTCTTCATCGCGCGCGCTTGCACCGCCCGCATCTTTGTTTCAAACGAAGCATCTGCTGCATCACTGGTCTCGGCGCCATAACGCACCGCCACCTGCCGCATTCCCTGCTCGCGCTTCTTAACTTCCTCCACTTTCGGGTGGTTCGGAAACTGCGCGATAAACTCCTTCGCCTTCGTTGCGGCTGCCAAAGCGCTTTCGCCCACCGACTTGTAGAACGCGTCGCGCTCCGCCGGAGTCGGCGCTTTCGTGCGCCATGATTCCGGAGGTGTTGGGGCAGTGAAGTGCCGCTGCAACTGGGCGTAAGCGCGGTCCGCCTGCGCGGCGGCCTGCTGCTCTGGCGTGGGGATCTTCGGCTGAACTTCAGCGGCAACCGCGGCCGATGCGAGAAGAGCAGAGGCTAAAACAATGCGAATCATAACACCTCGTTGACGTTTTCTTCTTTTCCCTTTTTAGACTTGTTATGTTTGAGCTTCCCTGATTGGCGTTCCAAGCACAAGAGTGTGCGCCGCACATTGAGAGGATCTGCAAACCGCGCCTGGCGCTCGGTTGAGTGGGCCTCCACATGCTCCAGCGCGGAGCGCAAGGTCTCCAGCTCCACAGGTGTCACATGAAGTGTGACACAACTCTGCTTTAGCCACCGCTCGCTTTGCCGCGCGAACTCCATGAACACTGCGCATGGCTCGAGGCACGGGATTCGAAGTGGATTGGGTTCCTCCACAGATTTTCCGCCGGTAACGGTCCAGAAGCGTTGTTTGATGCACCCGGAAGAAGCGCAGCAAGCGGCGGTCACTTTTTCGGCTTCTTCCTCGGTCAAAGACGGAAGCGTGGCGTAAATGCCGGTCTGGCGTGAGGCGAAAGCAGGAAAATGAGTCACTCGCGCAAAGCCGGTCTGGACCGCATGCCAATCGGGCAATGCTCCTGGATAAACCATCTGAAGTGCATGCTCCAGCTCCTGCTCATTGGCGACACTGCACATCCACCCACTTGCGAGGTCAGGGGCGGTTCGAAGAGGCCGAAAGTTTCCCTCGCGTGTGAACAGAGCCAAGCCGCGCATTTCTGCAGGCGGAATCGCGCGAAGCGCGGTTGCCGGGGCATTGCTGTCGCTTGCGTTGCGCAGCGTGAACCCTCCCTGCTCCGCGCGAATCTCAAGCTGGCCGAAGGCGATTTGATCGCGAAGGTCGCGCAGCAACAGTTGAATGCCAGGGCTCAGCATGAGGCAAATAGCATACGCGCAAAGGTCGAAAAGAAAATTAAAAGATTGCCCAGGCCGAACTGCCAGAGCATGAACCTTTCATGCAGTTTTTGCTCGCGGCTATCATTGGTTTAGTGGGTGGAATCACCAGCGGTTTGTTTGGTGTCGGAGGCGGTGTTGTGATGGTGCCTGCCATGATGTTTTTCCTCGGCGCGGACATCAAAACGGCGGTCGGCACCTCTTTGGCTGTCATTATCCCAACGGCCCTAACCGGGACGTTCAAGCATCACTCGCTCGGCAATGTGAACTGGACCTTTGTCGCCATGCTGGTGCCGATGGCCATAGTCGGCGGTTATCTCGGCTCTTACCTGACCAAACACATAGACGCGACGACGCTGAAGCGCGGGTTTGGAGGGTTCATTATGATTGTGGGCGCCCGCCTTTTGTTCTTGAAGTGAGATTCTCCCTCGCCGCTAATCGCACAAACGAGCCAAGCACCATGCAACAGACGGAATCCGATCTCCACGATTCGTTCTATCAGCGCGCCGCTGAAGTTTTGTCCACCCAGCCGCATGCCAAAGAAGTGTTCGACGCGTTGTGGAACAATCAGGAATACCGCTGGGCATGGCGTTATCTGCACGAGGAAGCGCTTCAGAAGCCCGGAATTTCCATACCCCAGTCGTTTGCCGAGATTAACGAGCAGTTCTTCCAGGCATACATCGCGTAAAGCGGTTCAGCCCTAATTCGCCGCTTGGCTCGATGAATTCTTCACGGGAGTTGCACAACCGTGCGGTGCAGATGCTTCTCATTGGCACCATGGCCTGGGGTGTGAGCTTTCCGGTAATGAAAACGGCGGGGCTGGTCATGAGCAAGGCCACGCCGGAGACCAGCACATGGTTCCATGCAGCTCTGCTGATGTCCGCTCGATTCGGCTTCGCTGGACTTGTGCTCATCCTCCTGAATTGGCGCTCCCTTACCCAATTTACACGGCTGGAGATCCAACATGGCGTTGGGCTCGGACTCTTCGGCGGCGCGGGAATTCTTTTCCAGATGGACGGGCTCGCTTACACCCACGCATCCACCTCCGCATTCCTAACGCAAGGGTACGTGCTGGTGATTCCGTGGATTGTGGCGCTCCGAGACCGGCACCCGCCACGGTGGAACGTGCTCGCCAGCTCTGCGCTGATGCTGGTGGGGGCAGCGATTTTGACCGAATTTGACTTCAACACCATGAAGCTAGGGCGTGGGGAGATTGAAACGCTGATCGGTTCCGCTCTCTTCACTGGGCAGATTCTTTGGCTGGAGCGTCCCGTCTATGCGGCCAACAACACGCAACGCTTCAGCATCGTGATGTTTGTCACCATGGCAGCGGTAATGCTTCCTGTGGCGTTGCTCACGATGAGAACCCCGCACAATCTTTGGCTAGCGATCTCAGCTCCAGGAATGCCGTTATTTATTACAATCCTGGTGCTCATCTGCACTCTTGTGGCGTACATGCTCATGAACCATTGGCAGAAGCATGTCGGCGCCAACGAGGCCGGGATTATTTACGGGGCGGAGCCAATCTTTGCGCTCGGATTCGCCCTGTTTCTCCCAGGATTCTTTTCGGCTTGGGCTGGCGTAAGTTATACGAATGAATCTCTCACGAGGCCGGTAATTATTGGCGGCGCTATTATTCTAGCTGCAATCGTCCTGGTGCAGCTCAACTTCCAAAAACGGCTTCCGACGCCCTCTAAAAATTGACGCCGGAGCGTCGGTAAGCCCCGGCGTCCACAAAGAAATAGCCAATTACAGACGTTTGCGACCGGCAGCGCGGGCCTTTTCCCAGCGGGCCTTTGCTGCGGCGCGGATGCGCTCACGAGCCTCAGCGGACATTTGGCGCTTGCCGCGCGATTCGCCGCTTGGCACCTCGCCAGTGAAACGAAAGCGTCCGCCCTCGTTTTGGAATCGCGGGTTCTTGCCGTAAAGAATCACGCCGAGTGAGTTAGCGGGGTTCTTGGAATTGAATTGGTAGCCAAGGCGTTGGACCTCATCGAGGATCTCCTGCTTGGAAAGAGCGCGTTGGGAGGTAACTTGCATAACGAGGTCACGCAGAGAACGGCCTCCTTCAGCGCGGCCTCTTCGTCCGCGCCTGCCACCGCGAGGTTGCGAAGTCTCAGCGGGAGGAGCAGTCAAGCCGAGCGCTTTATTGATCTCCTGGAGTCTTTGCTCTAACTGTTCCTTCTCGCGACGCAAAGCCTCGCGGATTTCCATATACTGCTGCAGGGTGTCTTTCATTTGGTTGTGCTGTTTAGTTGCTGTTTCAGGGGTGGAGTAAATTGATCGGGGTTAACGATACTCGAAGCGCTTTTCCAGGGTCCGAGAGGCGGGCTCAATGCTCCGCACGCGAAGCGAGTTCACGCGCTCAGTTTGGCCGGACGAATCCTTATAGATGTACCAGCCTTGCGCATCCAGCTTCGGCTTGTTCATGGTTCGAATAGTTTTCCCATTCGAAAGCTGCATGTCATAACCGCGGGCGCAACCCATCAGCAGGGCCGACGAAAGGCACGTGGCCATTAAAAAGGGCTTTATAGTCATATCCTCCGAGAGGAGGACATAACCTAGCCTCCTGCTGCATGCAAACAGTATGTGCTAAACCAATCGCGTTTATGGCTTACCGTTCGCCACCTTCGGGACCGTAGAACACAACCCAAACTGCCAGGTCTGGGGTGAAATCTTCGAACCGATGTGCCTGGCCAGCCGGCACAAAGATGAAAGCGCCAGCTTGGATCTCTCGGCGGGTTTGGCCATCGAAGAAGTAGCCGCTTCCTCGTGCAACGAAATAGAGTTCGTCCCTTGTGTGAGGCTTCTGCGGATCAATTCCTTCCGGGGAATAAAGTTCAACCACAACCGCGCCGCGCTGGAAGATGGGACCAGCCAGGTTTCCAGGAGGTGGAGGGCCTTCTCTGAGGGCCTCCGCGAGCGTGGATATGCGAACCATAGCGCGTTATTTATAGCGACACGCCAGCGACGTGGAAGTTCAGAAGAGCGCTTAAGGAGTGGTGCGCCTGGCGGGAGTTGAACCCACAACCTGCGGCTTCGGAGGCCGTCACTCTATCCAATTGAGCTACAGGCGCATGGACCAGAAAACGAACTTTACGCGAACAGCACTCGTCACGCAACTCAAACTGCTGCGCGATCCAGGGGGCTTAAACCCGCACTCATTCCACGTACTCGAAATATCCGATCAGCATTTCATTCCAGGATTGCTCGCCCCAACGCACCTGGACTGTTGGATCTGGGTTGTGAATGTTCATGTAGGAATTGTCGTATGCCGCCTGAATCTGAAGGATCGACCCTGCGGGAATCACGCGCGGCTCCTTGAGGCGATAGGTCATCTGCCAGTGGAAATCGTAATGCGGAACGTTGAGCAAGGTCTCCTTCCGGCCGTCCGGCAAGATCAAGTCAAAGCGCATGCTTTTGCCGCGCAAGTGCATGTGCGGTGTCAGGCTGTAAAGCGTCACCTGGCGATCAATCGGCGCCTCAGCATACGCGACATAATGGGAAGCCCCGGCAGGGATTCGCAGGCCGAAGACATTAGCGGCAAAGCCAATCTTGAACTCCTTCAGCCCCGCAGGGTTTTTGTGCAACCAGAGCGCGAGACGAGGCTTGTCAGTCGTTGCGACCCCCATGGTCGTGTAGTGCAACTCGAATGTGATTGGGGAGTTGGCTGCCAGCGGGCGGCCCATGCCCTCAGGAAAGGGGCGATCTTCAGTGCCAGGAACGTAACCAGCTATGTCGTGCAAGAAGGTCGCGGTGTGTTGCCCCTTGCCGACCAGGATGTGGTGGGCGACAGCGGTGTTCGAAGGGCGCACTGAAGCAGCGCGCAACCAGACATTGCTGGTGAACGGTGACTTGGTGAACCTGTAACGGTAAGCCTCGACCCCTTCCGCTTTGATGTGCTCCAAAGGCATCTCGATTATAGCGTCAGGGGGGCCCAATTCTGCTGGCCATTCCTCTGTGGGCGCAACATACGTGGTGAGCGGATCACTCTCCCCTGCCCGCTTCGGGGCGCCTGCTTCGATCCAGTTCACCAGGTTGGAAATCTCTTCTGGCGTTAAGGACCGATCGTTGCCGAAAGCGCCGAACTCAGGGTCGGCATGCCATGGCGGCATGTGCCCGGCCAAAACCTCGTCCTGAATCGAAGTGGCCCAACTCGTGATAACCGCGTGATTCGTCATGGCAAAGGGCCCGACATTGCCAACGCTGTGGCAGGATGCGCATTTGGAAATCAGAATTGGAGCAATATCGCTGCTATATGAAGGGGTCTGCCTCACGGGCGTCGGCGCTCCGGTGGCTTCCGTAAGCAGTAGCTCGGGCTGTGCCTGTGCGCGAGCAGATTGGATAGCCGCGCCCAGGAGATCCGTCGCGCCAGCCGCGCCGATCGTTGCTTCCCTGGCCCCTTTGTACGTCACGTATCCGTCGTGATCCACGCAGACGAAGGTCGGGAAGGCTTTGATCGCAAACGCATCGCCGACTGCCCCGGTCCGATCGTGCAGCACAACCAGGTTCGAAGCGCCCAGTCCTGCGACCCGTCTCTTCAATTCCGAGCGGGTGACGTTGGAGGAATCGATGATCCACACGGGCACCTCATTAGTTTTGTAGCTCGCGGCCAGCGCTTTTATCGAGTCGGCGTTGTAAGAACTCAACTGGCCGACGAACGCAAGAGCCACAGCATGCAAATTAGTGCTCCGCCGCGCGTATTCGAGGTTCCATGCGCGGTCGTTAATGTCCACCAACTCGAAGTCAGGGGCGCGCTCCAACTGCAGCATTTCATGCGCCTGGTAAAAGCGTTTTGGTGCGGCCACGTCGCTCCAGGCGTGAATGTTCGTGGAGCCGGCTCCGTTGATGGTCACACGACGGATGGGATGAAACGGCCCATCAACAGTTGATGAGGCCTTAACCTCGAAGGTCTTGCCTGTCGCACCGCGAAGAAAGAGATTTGGGCCTCCAAAACTCGGAAGCAGCGATAGTTCAGCGGCTAAACCATGCGGTCCAGGCTGGGGCTCCGGCTCCTCGTGAGGGCCTGAGTGCGCGCGCACAGAGCCGCAACCGAGGGCAAGCAAAGCGAGAGCCAGCCAAACTCGAAGGGGCCAAAGCCCACGTGGAAGCATTTTTCTGCCGATCACCCCTGATGTTTAACGTGAATCCAGGCAAAACTCACAACAAAATTTTGCTTGAGCCAGAACAAAAATGAGGCAAGGAAAGAGAAAAGCCTTTTGTTGCGTTTGCGGCGTAATGATGCGATAGTTTGGCCGTTCGAGCTAGCTCGTCGGTTTCAAGGTCTGGGAAGTCCTCAAGTGAGCTTCATTCAGTGATGATTCTACGCCGGTAGTTGGGAACATGCTTTTAATTAAGCAAGAGGTTTATCGTTGGACATCATGTCATCTCAGTGCTGCCGGGGCGGGCCCGGAACAGGCCGCAATTACGGCTTAACGCCATTTCCTGACATGCTCTCCTTTCACTTGGTTTATTGAATTTTCCGTAAGATGCCGCATCCAACTTTAGAACAAACCGTTCGTGCCGAAGCACCCATGGCGCAGACAAAACAACCAAAGATCGATGTGTCGAGCTGGAAGCCGATTGTGGAAAAATTCCAGCAGCCCTCCATTCCTAGAGCCGCCTGGCAAATGGTCAACACCTTGGGTGGTTATGCCGCCCTCTGGGCCCTGATGTACGTCTGCCTGCCAATCTCTTGGTGGCTGGTGGTCCCGCTGGCGGTCTTGGCGGCTGGGTTCGTTGTGCGAATTTTCATTATCTTTCATGACTGCGGGCATGGGTCATACTTTAAATCCCGGACGGCGAATGACGTCGTTGGCTTCATCACGGGCGTCCTCACATTAACCCCGTACCACCATTGGCGCTGGGAACACAGCATCCATCACGCAAGTTCTGGGCATCTCGACAAGCGCGGCACTGGGGATATAAACACCTGGACGGTCGAGGAGTACCTGAACGCTTCCCCAAAGGACCGGTTCAAGTATCGGTTAGGACGCAATCCTTTCATTCTCTTCTTGATAGCTCCGCTTTACCTTTTTCTCATACAGCAACGCATCCCCTCTCCAAAGGCGAGCAAGCGTGAGCGGCTCTCTGTGCATTGGATGAACTTAGCCATAGTGGCGATGGTCGCGGGCATGAGCCTGATCTTTGGGCTGAAGAACTACCTCATCATTCAATTAATTGTGACCGCTGTTGCAGGCGCCGCCGGCGTGTGGTTGTTCTACGTTCAGCATCAATTTGAGGGAGTGTACTGGGAACGCGGGGAGGATTGGGATTTCACCCGCGCTGCCTTGGAAGGAAGCTCCTTCTACAAGCTGCCCAGGATTCTGCAATGGTTCTCAGGAAACATCGGCTATCATCACATCCACCATCTAAGCTCGCGCATTCCAAATTACAATTTAGAACGGTGCCATAAGGCCGACCCACTTTTCTCCACCGTCGAGCCCATCACGTTGCGTCGCAGTATCAAGTCTCTTGGTTTCCGCCTTTGGGATGAGGAGCGTCGCCAATTGGTCGGGTATCGCGCCTGCCGCAACGCCCGCCGTTAAAGCGCCGCGCTTAAGGCCCCATTCAGTTTCATGCTCACCATCCGTGACCTGAAGATGTCCGTCGCGGGACGGACGCTTTTTGAGAACGCGTCCCTTCAGGTAAATTACGGGGATCGTGTCGCCCTCGTTGGCCCTAATGGCGCGGGCAAATCGACTCTCTTTTCCTTAATCCTGAAGCGAGCCACCCCGGATGAAGGGGTGATCGAGCGCGATGAGTGGACCATGGTCGGCTACCTTCCGCAGGAAGGCGAAGCTCTTGGCAATGAGACGGTGCTGGAGGTGGCAACTGGGCGCACCCAAGTCGGAGAACTTGAGAGGCAGCTCGCTGAGTTGGAAAAAGGGGACGCGGTCTCCAGCCCGGAGTACGCGGAGGCACACGCCAAGCACGATGCGCTGAGCGATCCTCAGGCTGAGGCGAAGGCAAAGAAAATTCTCGCTGGGCTCGGTTTCCGGCAAACGGACTTTGACCGCGCCGCCAAGGAGATGAGCGGGGGCTGGGTAATGCGCGCCCATCTAGCGAGACTCCTTGTGATGGAGCCAGATCTGCTCCTCCTCGACGAGCCCACGAATCACTTGGATCTGCTCTCGCTGCTCTGGCTCCAGCGGTACCTAAAACATTACTCCGGGGCGATCCTGCTCATTTCTCACGATCGCCAGTTCATGGACGAAATCGTCAGCCAGGTTCACGAGATCGCTGACAAAAAGTTGATCGCGTACACTGGGAACTATTCCGATTACCTGCGGCAACGTGAGGAACGTTACGACCAACAGCTCGCCGCGTTTAAGAACCAGCAGAAAGAGATTCAAGCGCTTCAGGAGTTCGCTGATCGATTCCGTTCCGTCGCCTCGAAAGCTTCCCAAGCAATGAGCAAGCTGAAGCAGATTGAGCGGATGGAGAAGATCGAAAAACCCTCGCCGCCACCCAAGCCTTTTCGGTTCCAGATCCCACCCCCGCCGCGAATTGGCCAACGTGCGATTACCCTCGAGGGAATCCATATGGCCTATGGAACGCACCAGGTTTACTCCGGGTTGGATCTGACGATCGAACGGGGCGAGCGAACCGTGCTCGTAGGACCCAACGGCGCGGGCAAATCCACCTTGCTGAAAATCCTCGCCGGAGTTGTGGAATTTCAAAAAGGAGAGCGGACCCTCGGTCACAACGCCAAAATTGGTTACTATAGCCAGCATCGTTCTGGCACGTTGGACCCAGAGAAAACGGTCCTCGAGGAAGTGCTCGCGAGCGCCCCTGCCCTGCAGGAAAACGAAGCCCGCGGCGTGCTCGGCTCCTTTATGTTTCGCAAAGAGGAGATTTACAAGAAGACGGCGGTCCTCAGCGGTGGTGAGAAAAGCCGCCTGAACTTAATCAAATTTCTCGTCGATCCTCCTAATCTCCTATTGATGGACGAGCCGACGACTCACCTGGACATCAACACCGTTGAGTCACTCACCATGGCGTTGGAGCGGTACGAGGGCACACTCGTGTTCATCTCCCACGACGTCCACTTCATTCGCAAGCTGGCGACAAAGGTGCTCCACGTGAACGCAGGGCAAGTCACCGCGTATCTTGGTTCTTACGACTATTTCGTGGAGAAAACCGGCGGGCTCGGGGATGACCGAGCGGCGTTGGTCGCTGCGTGATGAGTCGCTAGCGTCGCGGCCGCCCGCGGCCGAAATGCCTCCTGTTTTGCCTCTCGGCTGGTCGTAGCCTCGCCTTCATGGCTGTTGGTCGCCCGATTCTCCCTCCCCTTGCCTACTAGAGACAAGAAGTTGGCAAAACCTTGAAATGCACTGGACTTTCGTGCGAAACACGAGCCATGCACCAAAGAATCTGGGCCATTCTAGGGATCATATTCATCACCGCACGCATGTGGGCCGCTCCATCAACGGTGCCTGACTTTAGCCTTCCTTCGATGACTGGCGGGAAACCTTTTGAACTCTCGAAAGCTCGTGGATCGATGGTCGTGCTGCACTTTCTCCTTAAAACGGAGTGCCCGGTTTGCCTCCGGCATACACAAGATTATCTAAATCGTGCCGGTGAATTGACAAACGTGGTCCAAGTGTTCATCAAGCCTGATTCTGTTGAGGAAATCCAGAAATGGACCGCGCAGCTGCCCGCGATGGGCAAAGACAACTATCCTATCTACCGCGACCCAGACGCCGCTCTTGCGGCGAGGCTAAAAATTCCCGGAGGCTACAAGTTTCACGGGGAATCCGTCCATTATCCCGCGCTGATTCTGATTAACGAAGATGGACAAGAAGTCTTTCGCTATGTCGGCAAATCGAACGCAGACCGCTATGCGTTTGAGAAGCTGAAGGCAAAGGTGCTTGAACTCCGGCGAAACTGAAGATGGAGCGGGTGAAGGGAATCGAACCCTCGTCTCAGGCTTGGGAAGCCCACATTCTACCATTGAACCACACCCGCACTTGCCGAACGCGCACCATGTCTAATCTCCCTCCCCTTTCATTGCAAGGATAACTCAACTTTCGGCCAGCTTGCCTTGTGTTTTTAGGAGACTCGGCCGACCGGTCAAAGGAGAGGTGATCACGGTAATCGAGAGACGAGTCTTCAATGAGCGGTGGGCGGTGGCTTGTCACCGCTTTTTGCTGTGATCATATTCGGGGCATGAGCATTCGCGGGAATAAAGGTCGGATCGCGTCGGTTGGAGCTGGACTTTTAATGCTATGCACTGCGGTGCAGGCGGCGAGTGAAACGGGGTGGCCTTCATGGCGCGGGCCTGTGTACAACGGTTCGATTTTGGGCGGCGCGTTTCCAACAAAGCTCGATGCCAACCAGCCGACCTGGAAGGCGCCTCTGCCCGGCAAGGGCACCTCCACACCCATTGTTCATGGAGAGCGCGTTTATCTCACATCTCCCTCCGGGGGCGAGGACGCTGTGGTGGCTTTTGACTTCACCGGCAAGAAGGTTTGGGAGACTAAGCTTGGTCCTGAGACGCCTCCTAAGCATCGCAGCCTCGCGTCCAGCGGCAATGCGTCTCCGGTAACCGACGGCACTAATCTCTTTGTTTACTTCAAGAGCGGGAACTTCGCGGCGCTTAGCCTTGAAGGCAAAGTCACTTGGAAAACGAACCTTGTGGAGGCTTTCGGACGCGAGCAACTGTTCTGGGATCAAGGCACCTCCCCCATGCTTACGGACAAGCACGTGGTGATGGCACGAATGCACAGCGGGGAATCATGGATTGCTGGTTTTGATAAGGGCACAGGAGCGTTAGCCTGGAAGGAGAGCCGAAATTATTCTGTTCCGAATGAAAACGACAATGGCTACACCACACCGGTTCTTTTCAAAGCGGACGGAAAGGATGCTCTCCTGGTCTGGGGGGCGGATCATCTGACGGCGCATGATGCGTCAAATGGGAAGAAGCTCTGGGAACTTGGAGGTTTTAATCCGAAGCAAACTGGCTATTGGCCATACATCGCGAGCCCCGTGATCGTTGGTGACATAGCTGTGATTCCTGTGGGCCGTGATGATCGCGGCCAGGCTGCTGTTGAGGGTGTGAAGCTGGGATCCGCGTCGGCCACACGGCTCTGGCGCCGCGATGACACTGGTGTTTTCGTGCCGAGCCCCGCGGCACATGATGGCCGGGTGTATTTACTGCGGAATCGTGGTGAAGTGGCTTGCCTGGATCCAGCCACAGGCAAGACGCACTGGACAGGGCAACTGGCCGATCATCGCACACCGTACTACTCCTCGCCCACAATTGCTGGCGGGCACCTCTACGCAGCTCGTGAGGATGGAACAGTGTTCGTCGCAAAGGTCGGAGACAAGTTCGAGAAGGTGAGCGAGACGGCCATGAATGAGCAAATTATCGCGTCTGTGGTTCCGGCCGCCGGGAGGTTGTTTATCCGCACCTCGAGCCATCTTTGGTGCTTTGGCGGCAACTGAGCCAGGCCGCTGCGGCCTGAACCTCGGGCCGCTTTCACTGGTTGCTTGCCAGGTTACGGAGCTTCCACAGGCATCAGCGCGGGCAGCGTGAAGTGAAAAGCGGCTCCTCGTCCTAGTTCGCTTTGGACCCAGACGCGGCCTCCATGCGCTTGCACGATGTGCTTCACGATAGAAAGACCCAACCCAGTGCCACCAGTGTTCCGCGAGCGGGCTTTATCCACGCGGTAAAAGCGCTCAAAGACTCGCTCGCACGCCTCCGGGGGGATGCCGGGGCCGTTGTCGCGAACTGTGACGCGCACAGTTTGGGTGTTGATACGCTCAGCGCTGACTTCCACGCGGCCGCCCTGCTGGGTGTATTTGATGGCGTTTTCGAGAAGATTCAGAAAGACCTGCTCCAACCGAGCGGAATCGAAGTAGGCCACTTCGTCCAGCGAAATGGTATTGGTGATTTTGATCTCCTTGGCATCAGCGCGCAGCGCTAATTGAGTGATCACCTCATCAGCCTTAGGCGCAAGTGGCGCCAGTGCGCGGCTCAGTTTCGCGCCGCCCGACTCCAGCTCCGAAATCACGAGAAGATCATCCAGCAAGAGGCTGAGGCGTTGCGACTGCCGGCTGATTGTCTGAAGGAAACGGTCAGCGGCCGCCGGGTCATTGCGTGCGCCGTCGTTGAGTGTTTCCGCGGCGCTTTGAATAAGGGTCACGGGAGTGCGCAGCTCATGGCTCACATTGGCGACAAAGTCCTTCCGGACAACTTCCAGTTCCTGAATGCGGGTGATGTCATGGAACACAAGGACCGTGCCCAGACGTTTTTTCTCCGGGTCAAAAACGGCGCCGGCATTCACGTGAAGTGTGCGGGCTTTACCGTGCA
>DASPKX010000163.1:0-2369 GCA_035627835.1 Candidatus Methylomirabilota bacterium | reverse complement strand
GCGGTACGCGAGCTGGGTTCAGAACGTCGTGAGACAGTTCGGTCCTTATCCACTGTGGGCGCAGGAAACTTGAGGGGTTCATTCTCTAGTACGAGAGGACCGAGAATGACGCACTTCTGGTGTGGCAGTTGTTCCGTCAGGGGCATCGCTGCGTAGCCATGTGCGGAAGAGATAAGCGCTGAAAGCATCTAAGCGCCAAGCTCCTCCCAAGATAATGTTTCCCCCCCGATTCATCGGGCTAAAGACCCCAGGCAGACCACCTGGTTGATAGGTTAGGCGTGCAAGCAGAGCAATCTGTTCAGCGGACTAATACTAATCGGTCGTGAGGCTTGATCGCTTTTCTTTTTCGAAAAGCGACTTAAAAGCTCGGGACGCACTCTGTGCTCTCCTTAAAAGCACACCAACACTTCCCCTTGTATGCAGTTTTCAACGAACTTCCGTTAAAAGCCCCTCAAGGCCGGAACGATCTTTTTAAACAAAACAGTTTTTCTGGTGGCCATAAAGCTGTGGCCCGACCCGATCCCATCCCGAACTCGGCCGTCAAACGCAGCATTGCCAATGGTAGTGGTTCTATAGGCTCCGCGAGAGTAGGTTGCCGCCAGATTTTTTTCCATAGCCCCTCAGCAGAAACGCTCGAGGGGCTTTTTGTTGCTGACTCGTCCCCTCTCCACGAGCCAACCACCGCTCTTAGCAGCACTGCATGATCAACCACGTGCGATCAAATGCGCGTTGAGCGAGATCCTGTTTGCGGATCCAGAAATAGAGCATGCCCACATCCCCCCACATGAACCCGGCCTCCTGGTCGGAATCGAGCTGGAGGAGCAGCATCCAGTCATCAGCCCCTTTGGCCAGCTGTTGCGCGCGAGCATCTTCATATCCGCCGTCATTGCCGCAGTACAACCCGTTGCTGACCAGTTGAGCTTCAAGTTGCGTGTCTCCCTGTATATTCGCGGCGTGCCCGAATAGATGATGGTTGGGCGCATTTCCGCTTTCAAGATCCCAAACGAAATCGGAGTAAACCTTGGCTTCTGCAAGCGACAGACCAGATGCTTTCACCAGTTGATCGTGCGCAGCAGAGCCTGAACGAGGCAAGGTGAGGCCGGGATCAAAGCTCATCAGACTCTCCGGCAACATGTAGCGTTTGCGCCGGACTGGAGTTGAGCGAAGCGGAACGTCAGGCGAAGTGTAGCAGACGGCGCCAGCTCTCATTTTCGGTCGGATCGAACCCCCAAGGTTGCTCATGTAAATCGTAAAAGAACGAGAGCAAACCCGATGAAGGGAGTTCCCTCAATGGGTCCAACGGGGCCACCGCCGCCAAATCAATCTGCAGTAGGAAATCCAAAGTGGCGTACTCTGAGTTTGGCCATTCAAAGCCCTCAGGAAGATCCGGCTGGCCTCCAACCTTGCTCTCGCCAATCTTCGCTGTCCGACTGCAGTCGAGCGAAAAGTGAATTGAGGGCGCAACAAACTCCGGCAAAATCCCCGAGAGCCGTTCCAGCGCTTGCGGCAGAGGCGGCAACTCCATTGGCAAATGTTAAAGCAATGGCCGGAAAAGGCAGCGCAATTTAGGAAGGCGCGAGACCAACCACTCCTTGATCCGGGTTCCCACTACAAAGCTCGCGATTGCGCAGTGACGGCTGATAGTGCGGGGATCGGCTCGGTATGTTGGTGGACGCTGCGCCACGTTCAGGAGATAGTTAATTGTTCCTATGCTCACCATGCGTCTTATTATTTGTGCCACCGGGTTCGCGCTTCTCCTGCCCTTGTGCGCGGCAGATATTCTAATACCGACGAACAGCGTGTGGCGTTTCTTGCGCGGGACGGCCGAAGCATCGACCCCCGCCACCGCGTGGAGGGAGGTCGGGTTTGATCATAGCAGCTGGCCCGAAGGCGCGGCCCCGTTCTACTACGATCGGGAGAATGTTTACAGGGGGAGAACTGCGCTTGAGGACATGTACAATGGTTACACCACGCTTTTCCTTCGAAGCGCATTCCGTGTCGCCAGTCCAGCAAACGTTGAGTCTCTAACGTTGCGCTTTTTCGTGGACGATGGTTTTGCCCTTTGGATTAACGGGACCCTCGTCACGAATTTCAACACGAGCCGGAGCAATTTCGCTTACAACACAACCGCGACCAGCACGGCCACTGAGCCGCTGCAGTGGATCACCTATTCCCTCCCCAATCCTCAAAGCTACCTTCGCGCGGGTGAAAATATTGCCGCCGTGCAAGCGTTCAACCGGCCCATCAGCAGCAGCGATTTCATCGTTGATTTAGAGCTGCTCGCTGAGCAACGCGACACCAGCGCGCCGACGCTCCTCACGGCCTCACCGCCGGCGGGCGCCGTGACGGAACTCACAAGCCTGAAACTT
>DASPKX010000162.1:0-20794 GCA_035627835.1 Candidatus Methylomirabilota bacterium | reverse complement strand
AAACATCATCAACGAATCCTCCACGCTCTCGAATGCAATCTCACCAGGGGCAGCGCCGGGCAGCGGGTGTAGCAGCCAGCCCTCCCACGAAGCGTTGCCGATCGGGAGACGGTTCGCTCCGGGAATGTGTAATTGTGAGTGCGCCCCAATAAAGATGGGCGCATTCAGCTTCTCCGCGAACAGATTGCAAGCCCGCTCGTGATTTTCATTCGTAAGCACAATGACGTGCTGCGACGCCGCACTGGTGAGCTGGCCGAAGACACCGTCCGATGCCTCTGTCGGATCGAAGATGAAAAGGGTGTTGTTTTTGAGAACAGCCTGAGAAGTGAGTTCGACTTTGTGTGCTTCGGAGAAGCGTTCCCACGTCCAGATATTATCGGCCACTTGAAAGAGCTGAGTTCCCGTTTCCATACCCACTCAAACAGTGCTCCCGTTCCGAAGTACTCGCAAGGCACCGACACCACGGCTGCCGGTTGCCCTTGATTGGAAGGATCTGGCCGCGGAGCCTTAGGAACATGCCGAGGGGAATGGCCAAAATGGTGAAATCGCGCAATGGTGATTAGATGCAATTACACGCGGCAGCTGCGCGCGGAGATGTGGATGCAATAGCCTCCGCCTTGGAGAGTGGTGCATGCATCAATCAAAAAAATCGAAGTGGCCAGACTGCGCTGAGCTTTGCGTTGGAGGAAGCTAGAGCGTTTAACAGGCGCAAAGGTCCCTTAATAACCCCTGCGGCTGTCGCATTCCTTGTTCGGGCGGGAGCGGAACTTGAGCTGCCCGATGATTTGGGTGCGACTCCGATTCATCATGCTGCGGCCATAGCCGACATCGCTTTCCTGGACTTGATCCTGCACCTCGGTGGGAATGCAAAACACGTTACAGGCTCAAATTATTCTGTCGTAACCAGCGCTTCTTACCAACCCTCGTCCAGGGCGAAGCGCGCAATTATTCGTCGTCTCGCCGCTGCGGGCGCTTCTTTAGACTTGCCAACAATCTATGGAGAATCGCCTCTGAGCGTCTGCCTGTATTTTGGTGACCTGGAATCTCTGCGTCTTCTCATCGAGCTTGGAGCTGATCCAGGGCCTCTCGACTGGACTGCGCTCCACAAATGCGTTGCTCTTGGAGGCGTATCCCACATACAGGCGTTAAATCCCGATTCAACTGAAATCAATCGCTTGAACTCGAGATTTCAACTCTCACCTTGGCTGCTTGCATTCGTTCGTGGAGATCAGCAAATCGTGGATTGGCTTGCAGAGCGTGGCGCGGATCTTGACCAGGCCAGCCACACTGGTGGAAGTCTTTGCCATTTGGCTGCGCGTTTCGGGCACGTGGAGATACTTCGCTGGCTTGAAAGTAGGAGCGCAGACCCCAACGCCCAAGACTCTTTTGCGAGTTCGCCCTTACACGAAGCCGCAGCATGGGATCATGTAGACTGTGCCTCCGCTTTGATCGAGTTCGGCGCCGAAGTCGCAAGTGAAGATCATGTGCAGTCTCAGGCTATCCACGGGGCGCGGTCGATCCGCATGTTAGAAGTGCTCTGCCAAGCAGGCGCAGATATTAACGCGGTCAGTGGGACGGGCGAATGGCCCCTCCAATTTGCTGCTGAAGACAATGATGTTGAGCGACTGAAGTGGCTCCTGAACAATGGCGCCGCAGTGGATCAGAATTCGACCGGTGCCACCGCGCTTCACACGGCAGTTCAGAGGGATTCACGTGAGGCCGTGAATCTGCTCCTGCGGGCCGGGGCAAATCCAAATCAGGAGGATGTTGATGGCCAGACCCCCTTATTCATGGCACAGTCTGTTGAGACGATTAAGGCACTGCTCATTGCGGGAGCCGACCGGAAGATTTCCGATCAAGCGGGGCGGTTCCCAAAAGGTTGTTTAACCGACCCTTTACTTAAACGTGCTCTGAAACATCTTTAATACACCATGTGATCCGCTCCTCAACACGCAGGCGCATCACTCGCCCGCCCAAGCGCCTCACTCGGCCGCTATAAAGGTGAGATGCCCCCCTCGAGCATTTTGAGGCAGCCCTACGCGAGACCAAATTCGTAGTGATCGAGCACCGTGCTGAGATCGGGATGCCAGGCCAATTCTATGGAGTTCGTGACCCGAATCGCGCTTCGGCAGCGATGAAACAACGCTACGGAGATTCTTGATGGATCGCGCCTCGATGGATAGCGAATGCCGTCCGGCCTCTCGGTGTGATCGTGCAGCGCTTGGGACCACTGTTGAGCCAGATGATAGTCTCCCACGCACAGTCGAGCGTCCGCGCCCACTTTGGCGAGGCCTGAGCCGCAGAAGTCCACGAGCCGCAATCCCCGTTTACCCTCCAAAGTTGCCACACTGCAGATTTCGAGATCACGCATCTCGACAAGATCTCTGCCAGGCTCATGCCCCAGTGTTTCTATGAAGGCGCAGAACAAATCCTCACCCGCATAGAGAACGCCATATTTCCCGTCCGGTGAATCGAAACGGTGCAGCATTCTTCGGCCGAAATGCAGTGGATTGTCCTCGGTGCGATGAATGCGGAACAGCGGCCCATTGAAGCGGATGATGGGGAGTTTCTTTCGTGCAAGAGCAGGCGGCGGGTGAGGACTCAATGGCATTGCGAGACTAAGCCGCTCCGTGTTCCCCGTACGCTTTCGCCGCGCGCAGCACTTCCTCAAGCTTGCCTTCACGCAGCCATTCCAATGGGGTGGCCCCCTTGAGGTAGCGGTTTCCGTTGAGGAAAAATGCGAGCAGTGTCCAGTTCTCAACGCGCCGGTCAATAACAGTTAAGACTCGTTGGAGGTTGTCGGCGATTTGCTCGTCGAACTGGAACGCTGGATACAGATGGCCCCGTTTGCCAAATTCAAGCGCGAGCAGCTTTCGCGCCTTCCGCCGTTTATCAACGGCCTGTCTTGTAAGCTTAAGCAACTTGCCAGCTTCGGCTGCCGTCACTGCTCCCCCACCGCGGTTCAGCAGATCTTCTTTCATTTGCACACCGCGCAGACGGGCTTTGGCCAAAGGATCTTCATTCCTAAGCACATCAAGGGAACCTGTGAGCTGCCGCAACAAAACCTCGTAGTTGGTCGGTGCGCTGGCGATTTCCTTCAGGTGCTCGGCATCAGCCGCTTCAACGCACTTGAGGATGGCTTCCAAACTGCGCGTGATTACAACACCTCGCAATTCTTCTGCTCCAAGTCGTTGAGCTTTCACGAAAGCTTTCCGCCAAGGCTCATTTCCTTGCCGAAGGCGTTGCTGCTCTTTAAGGGCTGTGCTCACTGATTCGGTTTACGAGATATTTGTAGAACTATGCTTCGTAATCCGTAAACCACAAGGCTCAAAAGAGCCTTTAACGCCTCTTCCCTTTGACCTGCTCATGGCGGAAGCAGGTCGTGAGGTGGTCGTTCACCATTCCGGCTGCCTGCATGTAGGCGTAGCAGATCGTTGAACCGACGAATTTGAAGCCACGCGCGAGGAGGTCTTTGCTCATGGCATCCGATTGTGCGGTGCGGGCGGGGACTTGCTTCAGGTCGTTCCATTTGTTCTGAATCGGCTGCCCATCAACGAAACGCCAGATGTAGGCGTCGAATGAGCCGAATTCTTCCTGCACTTTCAGAAAGGCGCGTGCGTTCGTGATAGAGGAGGCGACCTTCAATCGGTTGCGCACGATGCCTGGATTCGCCAGGAGTTTCTCAACCTTCTTGTCAGTGTAGCGTGCGACTTTTGCGACATCGAAATTGTCGTAAGCTTCGCGGTAACTCTGGCGTTTGTTGAGAATGGTGGACCAACTCAGCCCAGCTTGCGCTCCGTCCAGAACGATTGCTTCGAAATGGCCGGTGTCATTGTGGAGCGGCACACCCCATTCCTCGTCATGGTAACGAGTCATGAGTTCTGTGTGCGTGGACCAGCCGCAGCGTTGCGGCGCAGATTCTAAAGCCATGGTGGTTAATCGGGGTCGTGCTCGGTGGCGGTCTCCCATTTCGGGAAGACCTCAGCGCGCAGCTCGCCCCGGCGGATGAGTTCCTGAAGATCGCGAATAATGGTGCGCCGCGCGACCTTGAATTCGCGAGCTAGAGCAGACACGTTGGGGCGCTGCGGGTTGTTGCTCACGATCCGGCGTATTTCGGTTTGGCGGCTGAGACGGTCTGTCGAGCGGGTGAAGAGGAAATCGGCATCCACCCGCTTCGAACGCTCAAGGGCTTCGAACTGCCGAACCACTTCAGTCTCGCCGCATTCCGCTAATGCTGTGGCCACTGTTTTGCGGAGTTCATCAATCCCCACGGGCTTGGTGATGCAGTAGTGCGCGCGCCGCGGGCCTTGCAGTGCTTCGATTTGTTGATGCACCTCGAGGGCTCCTGAAACGATGATGATGGGCACGTAGGGGACCAGCTCTTTCAGCTCAGGCAAAAACTCGAGCCCAAGCTCGCCCCCATCAAGAATGTGATCCAGCAGGATGAGGTCCGGGCGGACGTGCGGGATTTGATTTAACGCATCGGAAGCCGATGTGGCGCGAACCAATTGATAGTCGGACAAGGCGTCTTCATAGATCTCGTACTGGAGATCCTCGTCTTCAATGATAAGCAAGACGGGCCGCTTCATCTGGGTGAGTTCAATTTAGGAGGAAAACAAAGGCCGAGCAAGAAAGTCCCACGAGGGGGACGATGGGAAACAAAGAGCTGTTTACGACGAGGCGGACGCTAAAAACTGGCTGGAATGCCTTTGCACTGACTAAGGATTGGGCAGGGATGAGAGAGAGCCTGCGGCTTCGGAGGCCTGGCGGCAGGCGGAGTGTCCCATGCCAAGTGTGGAACGAGACTCTTGAAGGGGATCACTTACACGTGAGGGTGGGTCAAAGCGTTCGATCTCTGTCATTCTAGGGTTGTTTGCCGATTTGGCGGAGGCGGTGGCAAGTTTTGCAAAGTCTTCGATTGGAGATGGCAAGAAAGCTGCATACAAGAAGGCGATCGTTAGATGCAGATGAACAACACGTTGCCATTCAACTTCCTCGGTTGGAGCGTCGACTCGGAAACTTTCCTCCTGACATTGGGGGTGGTCACCGCAGCCGTTTTCGCGAGCACGATTTGGCTAATCGTTTGGGCGATCCTTCGTGGACGCGCCCAGGACGATGAGCATTCCCCCGGGCAGAAGGCCTAAGGGCGAGCTGCTCTGACTGCAGGACTTCAGTCGCGACAAGGCGCGGGTGTGTTGCTAGGTTGCTCTCAACCTATGATGCCTGTGCGCCTTGCTCTCGCGTGCTTCCTGCTGTTCTGCGGGACGCCGCTTACGTTCTCGCAAAACCAGAATTCCAATCCTGCCGCCCGCACCAACGACCCAGGGGTAATCGGGAATGCCCAATACAAGCTCGGTCCCGACTCGCTCCCGCAGGAAGGTGTGCCAAAAGGCAAAGTCGAAGGGCCGTTCCTCTTCCATAGCAAAATCATCACCAACACCGTGCGGCAATATTGGGTTTACGTGCCGACGCAATACACGGGCGAGAAGCCCGCATGCGTGCTGGTGTTCCAGGATGGGCAGCGGGCGTTGAACACCAACGGCCCGATTCGCATCAACAACGTGCTCGATAACCTAATCGCAAAGAAGGAGATCCCGGTAACGATCGGCATTTTCATCACGCCTGGGCATCGCGGAGAGGAATACCCAGCCACATTAGGGATGAATAACCCGAACAATCGTGCGCAGGAGTATGATGCGCTCGGGGACACTTACGCGCGGTTCTTAATTGAGGAAATGCTGCCGGAAGTCGGCAAGAAGTACAAGCTGACGGACGACCCTGAAGGGCGGGCGATTGGGGGAACGAGCAGCGGCGCAATCTGCGCTTTCACCGTTGCGTGGGAGCGGCCCGATGCTTTTCGCAAAGTCATTAGCTGCATCGGCAGCTATGTGTCCATTGGCTACCGGCCTGCCCAGGATGGCCGGCCAATGGTCCCCGGTGGTGATCTTTACCCCACGTTGATCCGCCGGGCTGCGCCGAAGCCGATCACGATCTTTCTGCAGGACGGCCGGAACGATCTCGACAATCTGTTCGGCAATTGGTTCCTCGCGAACCAGGAGATGCTCGCGGCGTTGGAGTTTGCCAATCGCACTGCCGATCGTCGCGGCACAGAAGGCCCTCGCTACCGCATTAAGCACGAGTGGGGCGAAGGCAATCACTCCGACAATCATGGCGGCGCGATCATGCCGGATATACTGCGCTGGATGTGGAAGGATTATCCGAAGAACTGAGCAGGCGCTTTACCGGCCAAAGAAGGTCTGGCGGAGCGTTCCTTGCTCCGTCTTGATCTTCATGCCGGGTTCGACGTTGTGGCGCTTAAACCACCCCTGGTTCACTTCAAGGACGTATTGCACCAGGTCGCTGCTGGCCACGAGCGGTGTTTCGTCCAGAGGCTTCATGTCTTTCAGTTCCAGAATTGTTCCCTCGGAATCAATGTAAGCGCAGGAGAGGGGTAGAAGCGTGTTCTTCATCCAGAAGGAGGCGCGCTGTTGCACCGGAAGGATGAAAAGCATGGCTTCATTCTCAGCCATGTTGGTGCGGAACATCATCCCGGTTTGAATCTGGATTGGCGTCCGGGCGATCTCGGCGATGAGTTCCTCCTTGCCGAGCCAGAGCTTTAAGGTCGCGAGCCTGGCTTGCGGTTTGCCGGAAGGGGCGTTGGTGATGGCAACCGTCGGCGCTGCGGCCTTCGGCTCGGCGGCTTGCTGTTGGCTGCAAGCGGCCGCTAGGAGCAGCGCAGCCACGGGCAACGCGAAGAGGGTGCGACGGAGAGGCTCGAACAAATCCATGCTGTCATTCTAAAACCTCAGGCCCAGAGCGCGACTAGAAAAAATGGGCAGCCAGCGCGCCCAGTTCGGTCTTTCTTCTTTGCCTGCTGGGGTTAGGCTTCTGCCAACCAATCTCCATATGGAACAGAAGCGTTTATTTGGGCCCTTCTTCGCGATGGGAACAGCTTGTGCGTTGGCGTTGATGTCGTTCACGTCGCATGCCGCCGAGGCTTACACTGAGAATCCTGGCACAGAAGGGGACGGCAATCATGTCGTTGGGCCGGAGTATGTGTTGCATCCGGACCTAACGGATAAGGGAAATCCGAAGGGCAAGAGCTTTGAGTTTTCCATGAAGCTGGCGGCCAGCAAAATCTTCCGCGGTGATGATCCAACCTTGGACCCGGTGAAGAAGCCGGTGCGGGTGGAGCGGAAGATCAATGTGTATGTTCCTGCCGCGTACAAAGATGGAACGAAGGCGCCGATCTTGATAATTCACGATGGGCCGGGGCAGTTGAACTTAGTGCGCAATGCACTCGATAATTTGACCATCTCCAAGGATCCAAATCGCAAGCTGCCAGCGTTCATCGCGATCGCAGTGCAGAACGGTGGTGATGATAGCAAGAACAGCCAGCGTGGTTTGGAGTATGACACGATGTCCGACCGGCTGGCGCGGTTCATCAATGATGAGGTTCTTCCGGCAGTGTTGAACAATCCGGAAATCAAAGCCGCTTACCCGAAGATTGCATTCACAGACAATCCGTGGGGGCGCGGTGTGCTGGGGTGCAGTTCGGGCGGCGCAGCGGCTCTCACGATGGGATGGTTCCGGCCTGATCTCTTCCGCCGATTGATCACGTACTCCGGAACGTTTGTGGACCAGCAGGATGATGATGCGCCGGAGGAGAAGAAGTTTCCTTATGGCGCATGGGAATATCACTCGAGCATGAAGCTCATCCAGACGAGCGAGAAGAAGCCGCTGCGCATTTTCATACACGTGGCCGAGCACGACAACCGCAACAAAGACCCGGAGGAGACGCAACGCAATTGGGTCATGGCAAACGAGCGGACGGCGGAGGCGTTAAAGTCCAAGGGCTACAATTATCGCTATGTGTTCAGCAAGGAGAGCAAGCATTGCGACAAGCGTGTATTCGAGCACACCCTGGCAGACACGCTGGTGTGGATGTGGCGCGGGTATCACGATTAACAACCGTTAGCTGTGCGGTTCCTTCCCACGCCGGCGTTTCTGATCATTTGTTGCGCGGCGACGGGGTCGCATGCAGGTGAAGTCACGCGCTCGGAGGTGGAGACCGCGATAGTGCGCGCAGCGACCTTCTTCCAGAAGGAGGTGGCGGTTTCAGGAACCTATCTGTGGCAATACAGCGCCGACCTGATCAAGCGGGAAGGGGAGGGGATCGCCACCAAGACACAGGGATGGGTTCAACCGCCAGGAACACCGCGGGTGGGGCTGGCCTATTTGGCAGCCTGGCAGGCGACGAGCAATGTTGTGTTCCTGGAGGCTGCACGAGAAACAGCGGCAGGGCTTTTGAAGGGGCAACTTCGCTCGGGCGGTTGGCAGCATTCCATTGAGCTGGATCCAGAGCTGCGGAGGAAGATCGCTTACAGGCAAGGCGCCGGCGGTGATTCCGCTCGGAACGTCAGCACGTTCGACGATGATTCCACCCAAGCGGCTCTGCGTTTTCTGGCACACCTTGATGCGACATTGGGCTTTGCGGATGCAGCCGTGCATGAGGCGGTGACTTTTGGCACAAGGGCTGTGCTGAAAGCTCAATACCCAAACGGCGGTTGGCCGCAGGGATTCGAGCGGGCAGCGGCCACTAATGCGTATCTCCCACGTAAGGCGTCATTCCCCGAGGAATGGAACCGGCAGTGGCCGGGCAGCCAGCAATACTGGTTCCAGCCGACGTTGAACGACAATTCCCTCGCCACAATCGTGAGCACGTTGGCGGAGTTGGCGCGCATTTATCAGGCATCCACGAACGACGTTGATGGCGCGCTCGCACGGGATTGCCGAAGCGCCATGCGACGCGCTGGTGATTTCCTGATAGCGGCGCAGCTGCCGGAGCCGCAACCAGCGTGGGCCCAACAATACGACGAGCAGATGCAACCGGCCTGGGCCAGGAAGTTTGAACCGCCAGCGGTGAGCGGCGGTGAATCACAAGGAGCGTTGGAGACGTTGGTCGAGATTAGTTGGGAGACTGGAGAGAGGAAGTATTTGGAGCCGATTCCACGCGCGCTCGCGTATCTGCGAAGGTCGCGTTTGGCGGATGGCAAATTGGCACGGTTTTATGAGCTGAAAACCAATCGGCCTCTCTACTTCACTCGGGATTACAAGCTGACTTACGACGACAAGGATTTTCCAACGCATTATTCGTTCAAGGTCGCGGATCGGACTGCTGCGATAGAACGAGATTATGAGCGGGCCGTGAAAGGGGAGCGACGCACGGCCACGAGGCGCGCTCCGGATCTGCGTGAGGTTGAAGAGGTCGTTCGAACGCTGGATGCACGCGGCGCCTGGGTGGAAGCTGGGCCGTTGCGGTTTTATCCTGCAGCAGAGCGCGATGTGCGGGTGATTAAGAGCGCGACGTTTGTTCGGAATCTGGAGCTGCTTGCGGCGTATTTAGAGCGCCGATAAGGGGATGAGGTCCGCAGATTGCGCAGATTTCACAGATGGCGATTTGCGGCAGATGCGACGGGCGTGAGGGTAATTGTTCTCGAATTCGATTCCTCACTTATGAATCTTGTGAGCGTCCTTACGTCCGCTGCTACTATTGGGGTAGTAGAAGGATGCGGTAGAAGCGGTGTTTCGCATCGCTAAACGCTATCGTGGCGGTGGTTGTTGGGGTGGTGGCGGTGACGGGTGCGCCAGCGTTTTGCCATGTGGCAGTGGTTAAATCGGTCGAGGCTTGCACCTGGTAGCTGCGACCCGATTGGCTGTTCCAAGTTAGCCGCAATTCTCCAGCGTTGATGGTGATGCTGGTGATGATCAAGGCAGTGGAACCTGCGGTGTTTGCCGCAGCAGGTGTCGGCGTGGTGAAGGTTTGACGGTGGATAGGTTGACCGTTAGGCGCGGACCCGTAGGAGTGATTCACCGGGACGGAGGCATACGGGAGATAATCAATCACTCGGGTTGTCTCGCCCTCCAGTCGGGAGAGGAAAATAGCTCCGGCAGCTTGATTGAGAGCGAAGCTGGTGTGGGCTTCCAAGTCGGAGGAGAGGCCTGGGGTTGCGTCGGTGAAGATCACCCTGAACTCGCCGGGAGCGAGGACCATGTTGGTAGGGAATGCCCACGCGAGGAGGTCACCGGGAGTTGGCGCAAGGTAGTATCCGTCCAGGGAGACGGGCACGAGGCCGGGGTTGTGGATTTCGATCCACGGCTTTGGCTGACCGGTGGAGTCGCGGAGCCCGCTTAGGTTGTTGGGCTGGATCTCGTTCAGCCAAATGGCTGGTTCGGACAATATGCCGATGGTGGAATTTGGAGCCCCGGGAGTCCGGAACGGCGCAGCGGAGCTGATGCTCCAGTTCTCGATTCTGCGCGTATCCTGCGCGGCATCGACGAGTTGCAGGGAGACATCGCTGCGGGCGGCGATCTCAGGCCAGGGGAAGGCGCCCTCGTAACGAACTTCGCTGATCACAATTTCCGGACCTGTGGGTGCGCTCGCTTTGACGAGTTGAATGACCGCGCCTTCGACCGGTGGCGCAGTTTGCATTTCGCCAGCGATCGCGATGGTCGTGCCGTATGCGGCGGCGAAAGAGGCTGAGTCGCGAGCGACCGTTAAGAAACTGCGCGGTAGGATGAATGTTCCCGGCGGGAATGTGAAGCCAAGCGGGCGCAACTGAGCGCCGCTCAGGTCGAAGGCATGCGTGGCATGCCGATTAAAGATCTCAACGTATTGGGCGTTGCGGTGGGTTGGTTGAACCATGATTTCATGCAGGACAACCCAGTCTTCAACGCGAGGCGCAGTCCCTGAATAGGTGATCGTGAGTTGGCGGTCGGCGCCGGGCACGATGTTTCCACGAAGATCTTTGCCGACGATGCGGACGAGGTTTGCGCCGGAGTTTAAAGCCACTTGAACGCTCCAGTTGGTGCTGCCTGCGCCCGTCCAGGCGGCAGGGTGGGGGACGCCGTTGATCTCAATGGTGGCCACGGCGAAAGGCGCCACGCCAGTGATGGTGGCCATGGACGAGGCGGTGGTGGAATCCTGGGTGTTCACAACGAAAGCCGGGGCGTCACTTCGGCTGATCCGGCCAGCGATGAAGTTTCTACGAGCGTTGATGTAGGTTTTGATGCCGGTGTTGGCGGCCGTTGAGACGTTGTTCTTCAGCAGCATGGAGCGGCGGGCGTCCAGTTGCTCGTCGGAAACGTCTTTGCGCAAAGGACCATTCACCGCATCCAGATAAGCGCGCCACATCATGCGTTTGTAAGGGGGCAAATTGATGAGGGTTCGGACGGCCGCATCCTGGCCTGCACTAAAGAGTTGATCCATGTTTGCGCCATCAGCGCCTGAGGTGCCAAGGACGAAGTCAACGTCCCAAGGTATGAGGCGCGCCTTCTCGCCGAGGGGAGCATAAAGATACATATTTTGGCCGGTGGAAAGGCTCCATGAATCCCAATTGCCCATGGTGCGCTCCCAGGCGAAGACGCGCATCCATTCCTCCGCGTCTGCCAACAGCATGAACTGGGTGAACTTATCCTGCGCGTTGGCTGCGGCGATCAGGTCGAACAAAACCTGGTAGCTGTTAAACGTCCTGCCGCCTGGGTGTGATTGCCAATTCCAGCGGTAGGCCGCTTGCTTGAAAGGGGGCGCGGTTGTCGGTTTTTTGGAGAACGTGGCGTCGAGGCGCGCGGAGGTGCCGTTGCCATTGTTGTCGTCGAACTCGAACCAGATCGCGATTTTGTAGAGAGTGTCGTCGAGGCCGCCGCCGCCGAACCAATCATCGGCAGTGCCCCGGCTTGGGGTCTCCCGATTGTAACTGACGGGGTATTGCAGGGAGCCGTTGCGATAGAGGCGCACGTAATGGCTATGGTTGAAGGGCACGTTCAACTCCGAGGCCATCCAGTAGGCTGTGTCGGTTGCCATTTGGGTGGGTTCGACGCCGCCATTGCCGGTGCTGGAGAAAACATTTTTATCATCGCCGAGGAGCAGGTCGTCCCCGGCGTAGGTTGTTGAAAATGAGCCAACGCCTGAATGGAATGGGCTGCCTTTATTGCGGATGCCGGCGTTATAGATCACGCGATTGTGGTAAACGACAGTGCAGTCGCGATACTTGCGGTCCAGGCCCGGACGGGTGGATAGGTCGGAGCTGCTCGCCGCAGTCATCCAGAGGTGATAGTTGGGGATGGTTCCGGCCGGAGCAGGATCGCCCCAGCGGACGAGGCATTCCCGGGCGGGCGCGTCATTCGGGTAACGGCTTGCGGATGCGACAGCGGCGCCGTCTTGAGCCTGAATGTGAAAAGCCACAACGCCGCTGCTGGCAGGAATGACCCCGCTATAAACACCATCGCCTGCAAGGAGGTCACCACTGAGGCCGTCGTCGCGCATCTGAACTGTGGTGGTGGTGGCGCTTGGATCGACGCGGTACATGAGCCGGCGCACGGGAACCCCGTCAGGATCCGAGATGCGCGCGATCACGAGGACAGGTTGACCTGGGGCAGGCACCGGGGGGAAATGGGCGACATCGCTGATGGCGGGGCCTGCGTTATTCACGCGGCGGCTGTTCGGTAATCCGGGTGTGCCGAGGTTCAAAGGAGGAGGAACGCTGATGGGAAGCTCCACGCCGTTGCCGCGGACGCGGAACAGAATTTCGGGCCAGCCAGAGAGCCAGCGCACCTTCGCGCGCAACGTCACCTGAGCGTTCGAGCCAAGAGTCGCGGTCATTGTGCCCCGGATCGAGTTCGGCCCCTGGTCGCCGACATCCTGCGCGCGGATATGCAGGCCGTTGACCCCGGAAGCAGCGGCTGAAGGAACAATGGCTGAGGTGATATGGTTGCCGTAGAAATTCCAGCCAGTCTGGCCCAGCTCGAAGCCAGCGTTGGTGAGGAGGTTCACGCCATCCGCGCGAAGCACCTCAAGGTCATCGACCAGGTATTCGCCTCCGCCGAGGGAGAGGAGATAAGCTTTATTGGCTGGGAAGGTGGGGTTCGCGAGATTCAGCGTTCCGGTCACTTCGTATGTTTGCCATGGGGACTTTTGTGTCTCGTCGCTGGCGGCCCAATTGGCGGCCTCAGTTGTGTCGGCGTTCGTGTCGCGCAGTTCGAGGCTCGACCCGCCGCCATTCGCGAGTTCGGGCCAACGCCCGCCGGTGCGGTAGGTGACCTCGGAAATGCTGACGGCGATAACATCGTTTCCGCTCATCGTGGTCTTGGCGAAAGCGAGCCGCTCCCCGCCGCCATCCAGATTGCCCGAGAAGGGGCCAAACGTATTTTGCCGGGAAAGATGCGGGTGGTTGGTGAGAAGGCGGTCTGGATTTTTGGCCACGACGACGTAACTGCCTGCGGGAATTGTGCTGCCGAACGGGAAGGCGAAGGTGATGCCGTCGTCAAAATGCCAGCCGCTTACATTGATCGGATTTGAAGTGCGATTGAAGAGTTCAACATACTGGTCGTCCTGCTCGCCGGTGAGCGGCTCGTACATGATTTCGGAAATCACCACCTCCTCCTGCCGAGGCATGGCGTTGGCGGAGGCTTGAGTGATTTGAGCGAGACGGGCGGTCTTTGGGCCGCCGTCCGGGGAGCGCCCGAAACTGACGCCGGCCTCCTGACCGCCGAATTGCAGAGCATCGAGCACTCGGGATTCATCGGGGCTGATCAGGAAAATGGTTTCGCCGGATGAACTGAGACCGAAACCGAGGTCGGCTGTGTTGAACTGCAACCATTGGCGGGCGCCTAATTGCGTGCCGTTCGGGATGCGGAATTTATTGGTGGCGGCATCGTCGGTGAGAAAAGCGCCTGAGAGATCGACGGAACTGTTGCTGGCATTATACAGCTCGATGAACTCGCTTTGACCCTCGGTGGGGGAAGCAAGAATTTCGTTAATCACAACGCCGCGCAAGGAGGTGGGAGCTGTGGGATCATCGTAGCCTGGGGAGCCGCCAATCAGCTCGCTGGAACCCCACGCGCGGATGTCGTCCTCGCCATAACTTGGGCGGAGGCAAACGATGGAGTGGCCGCCGCCCGCAGCCTCGGGGGGCCATGGTGCATCCGTGGAGTAAGTCAGCTCAGCGCGGCGCGCGCCTGCTTTATTCGCCAGGAGCAATGTCTCTCCGCTCCCGCTAAGGCGCCCGGTGAAAGGCCCAAGAACATTGGTAATGCCATACGCTTGTTTTATCGCGTCAGGATCCGCAGCGATGACGACGAACGCGCCGGCTTCGAGGCGGAAGCCGTCGGGGAAGTTGAAATCGACACCGCGGGTGATCTTCCAGCCAGTGAGATCGGCGAAGATGGTTTCGCCGTTGTAGATTTCGATGAACTCCAGGTTTTTGCCATCGGCGCGCTCCCGGGGGCTGTGCATGATTTCCGAGAAGATCAGGCCCGTGCGGCGATTGGAGGGGCCGATCGGCTCACGCTGAGGGTTATAGTTCAACGTGGTGGGATTGGGCGTGGTGGGGCCGATGTCACGGAACTTTGCGGTGGTGAGGGCATTCGTGCGCTCGCTGCTCACGGCCATGCCGAAGAGAAGCTGGTTGGGCAGGGTGAGGTTAACAGAGCCGAGCTGCTGCCAAGCGTGGCCATCCAGGCTGCCGAAGCCAGCGAACTCATTGCCAGAGCGGCGGAGGCGCAGCCAGGCCCATGGATAGTTTGCGGGGAATTTCAGGGCAGGCGCGGCGACGGTGGGAGAAGTTCCAGTGGTTCCGCGGCTGGAGAAGACAGAGCCAAGCTGAGCTGAGGAGGCGAAGACCGCTGAAAACCGGGCGTTGTCGGCAGCGGACTCACGAGCCATTAACCCTGCTTTGACATAAGCGTCGGTGATGCCCAGGTCCGCCACGCGGACCCGAATGTCGAAGTTGCCGGTCTGCAACTGATGCGCGAACAGAAACTGATCGCGAGTCGTGGAAATGCCAACGCCTCCCCCGACGACATCATACCCGCCATCAACAGCAGTGATTGAGTGGCCCTCAACGGCAGCGCCGATATCGACGGGCCGGTAAGTCGCGGGAGTGAAGGATTGAGCGAGGGCGGGGGCAGTAGAGTTGCCGGCTGCGGAGCGATCCCGCAGCCCGCTTATTGTGACTGTGTAAGGAATGTTTTCAGTCATTGGGGCGACTTCCAGGAGGATCTTGTCGCCCGCGCCGCCAAGGGTTGCTGAGCGGAGGGCGATCGTGCCGTTCGGGCCCGTGATGGTGTAGTTGCCAAGGTTTGTGGCAGTGGAAGGAGTAATTGGCTCGCTGAAGAGAAGCTCAACATGTGAGAGATCGACCGGCTCAACGGCAAGGAGGGAAGGGGCGTTAGTATCCGCCCGAACCTGCAAGACGACGGGGTCGGTCACGACCACGTGGGCCACATTGCTGACGGTGTTGCTGACCCGAACTTTGAAAGAGGCGCCATTGTCACTTAGAAGCGCTTGAGGGAGGCTGAAAATGGCGTTGGTGGCGTTGGGAATGGGGAGTTCACCGCGAAACCATTGGTATGAGGGGCGCGGATTGCCTTCAGCAACGACCACGAATGCGGCAGGCTTTAGCTCGTCCACAAGGGCCGCAACGGGTGGAGTGAGGATGCGGGCGGGAACCAGCACGGTGTCGAATTCCTCCAACCGAAAAGCTGTCATTCCATACCCCTTCGACCCTGCGGAAGAGCCACCTGGAACGACGCCGGTGTATTGCTCACAACGCACCGCGAAGATGCCGTCAGCGCCCGGCTCAATGTTATCCCAGGCGACAACATCGCCGGTCTGAACGGTGTTGTTGACACCGGTGTTCAGCGCGGCGGCGTTAGCCGGAAGTGTGGAGAGGGTTGATGAGGTAAGAACTCTGGGCGAATGGGCGGCGGTGAAAGCATCAGCTTCGCGCAACTCGAACAGGGTCCACCGATCTGTGTAGGCGGAGTTGCCGCGAATAGCGCTGCCTTTGAAGGAGTAGCGCTTGTTGGGATTCAGGCCTGAAAGGGTGTAAGTGACGGAAGCTCCCGGGCCGAGTTCGATAGAAGGGTTGGGTGAGCCCTGGAAATCAACAAACCCGTTAAAGGCTGCGTGGGCAGGAGTTCCGGCGGCAGGTTGGGCCTGGGCGGCATCCCCGATCGCGCCGGCGCTGGTGATGGAGAGCCGCACTGTGAGGTTGGCGCCAGTCTGAATGTCTTTGAGAAAGCCGGACGCGCCAGGGGCCGCGCCGAGGGCATTCCAAGTGGTGGCATTCACCGCTGTGCCCGCGCCGGGGGCATGGTCATTGTAAGCCACGAACTGGGCCTGAACGGAATAGGCTGCAACCAGGGCGAGGGCGCCCACGAGGGGACGTAAGAGCTGAGTGCGCATTGCGGTGATAGTCACGTTCCCATTTCTTTATAATGCGCACAAGTAGTTTAACGGGCGTTGCGGGGTCCACAGCGGGTTCGATCCCGGAACAGGTGAGCACAGAAAAAGTTTGGGAAAGGCGAGATTAGGCGGGATTAGCAGGGAATAAGTGGGAATAGCCGGGAATACCCGATAATGCCAGAGAGCACAGCGCCCTGGTCGTGGACTGGCCGTGCCAGAGGTGAATGCGCCCAGTCGTCCCCCGGACTACGAGGCTGTGAGTTCGTGGTTGTTGAAATTCATCTGCGGAGGGTCGTTGCATAAAGCAGCCTTTCCACATGACGTGTAATCCAATACGCCGTGTCAGTCAAGAAGAAGACCGCAGCGGGATTGCGGGGTAATGAAAAATGGGTTGAGTGGACGCACTCAACCCATTCGTGGCCGTGCTCAGCGAGGAGCGTCGCACGGCAAGTGAACTCGCTTACGAATTAACGGCCGTCGCGGTCGGCGTCGCCTGGGATGGCGCGCTCAACGCGGTGCCAGGCAGCACGAGTGGCGCCTTTGGCGTTTTCCCAGCCGAGGCGGGATTTGCCTTTAACGCGCTCATAGTCGCTCTGCAACGAAGGCTCGACCTGCTCAAAGGTTTTGCCTTGGTATCGAGAATACCCCTCGTATCCCGTTCGGAAAGCTGGGGAGTAGTCGTCGTAGGTGTAGTTGCGGTCGTACCAGTCGCCGCGATTGTAGTTTTCGCGCCAGTAGGCGTCTTCCACTGTTGGGTTTACAGCTTCTGCCGCGCCTTTGCCGGCGATGCCCCCAGCAATTGCGCCCGCTGCCAGGCCGACGGCTGCGCCGACAGGACCGGCCACTGCAGCGCCGATGGCTGCGCCTGCTGCGCCACCACCGCCAGCGCCTAAACCGGTGCCGACTGGATGCGCGCCAGGCGCGCCAGTGATCGGATCGCGGTTGGCGTCACCGGTGCGAGCGGTGTTCTTCTGGGTTTCGACAGTGCGGTTTTCGGAATTTCTATCGATGTCTCTCATGCCTCTCCCTTTCGTTAAGATCCAGCGCCACCATGGCGCCTGATGTGGGAATATAACCGTAAGACGTACGGAACGACATGCGGCGAGACCCCGGCCCTTGACTCAGCAAAGGCTCGGTGTGGCTTACGCGGTCTCCTGCTGCGGCCACCGGAAGCCGCTGAGGACCGGGTCGCTCATGCTATGAGCCTCAATAACGCGAGCGAGGACGGCATCCCAGTCAACGTCGAGGTTTTCGGGCGAATAGAGGGATTCGATGTCCACTGACCACACTTTTTCCCACGTTTGGCCAAAGCCCGCATGGGCTCGCATGACGTTGGAACCCGCCGTTTTGATGCCGTACGATTCTTCAGAATCGGTGGCTTTGTACAAGTCGATGCGCACGGTTTGCATATTGCACTATGCCACGTGCGCTCGAGAGGTGGAGGATGCGGAGCCCTCTAAGTCGGTCTCAGGTTTGCGCTGAGCAAAGTTGGCTCAGGAGGCGTCTTCATCCGGATCATCCTGTGTGCCAGCGCCGCGGATATCCGCGCACACTCCACGTTTGCTCGTTTCAACGAAGGAAATGAGCTGCTCTGAAAATGGCGAGGCGCATTCGACGCGGGCGGCAACTATTGCATCCTTCATGCGCAAGCCACTGCGGAAGAGAAGCCGATAAGCACGCTTAAGCTCGAGCCGATGAGCGGGAGAAACACCCGCGCGGCGCAGGCCAATTATGTTCAAGCCACAGATCGTGTTGTTGGCCATGGCGATGGTGAACGGAGGGAGATCTTTGCTAACACCAGAGCCGCCTTGCATCAAGGCCATCGCGCCGACGCGGACGAACTGGTGAATCATGGCGGTGGCGGAGATGAAGGCGCGGTCCTGGATCGTGACATGGCCAGCGACCAAGGCTGCGTTGGCGAGAATGACGTTGTCGCCTAACACGGAGTTGTGGCCCACATGGCTGGCGGCCATCAGATAATTGTTCGAGCCGATGACGGTGTCTTCCTCGAGTTTGTTGGAGCGATGAATAGTGACGTGCTCACGGAAGGTGTTACCGGCGCCGATGCGGACGCGGGTGGGGAGCGCTTGGTATTTGAGATCCTGGGGAGCGTCACCAATAACACAGCCGGCATGGAAGCGATTATTCGGGCCGATCTCGGTTTGGCCGGTCAGGTGAACGGAGGGCCCGAGCCAGCAGTTGGGGCCGAGGCGCACTCCTTCATCTATGACGCAGTAAGGGCCGATTTCTGCATCGAGAGGGACTTCAGCGCGGGGATGAATGACTGCCGTCGGATGAATCATTTAGGTGTAGAAGTAGCCGAGTTCCCGCAGGGAAACGAAGTCACGATCACGGCCTTCGGTTTTGCGGCCGAGGATTACATGATCGAGAACTTCGATTTTGAGAAGCTGGCCGGCGCGAATGAGATCGCGGGTGACTTTAATGTCGGCCTCGGAAGGGGAGGGATCACCGCTGGGATGGTTATGCACGAGGATCACCGCGGAAGCATTGGCGGTGATGGCCAGCTTGAACACCTCACGCGGGTGGACGAGGAGAGTGTCCAATGTGCCTTGAGTGATGCGCTCGACGCGGATGAGGCGTCGGCGGGTATTCAATAGCAGAATCTGGAAGCATTCGACTTCGTAGAAACGGTTTTCCTCCCGGAGCAAGTCGGCGACCAGTTCGGGCCGGTCGAGCATGGGCGCTTCCTGGCGGATCTCGCGGGCCATCCGTTCGGCAAGAGTGAAGGCGCTTTTGAGAGTGACGGCCTTGTCGCGACCGATGCCTTTGATCTCGCAGAGTTCATCAATGGAGGCGCGGGCCAGGCGGTCGAGATTGTTGAAGCGGGTGATCAATTGGTCGGCAATGTCGAGAGCGGAGCGGCCTTTGGAGCCGACCCGCAAGAGGATCGCGATCAGTTCGGCATTGCGGAGAGCGCCAGCGCCTTCAAGGGCGAGGCGCTCGCGAGGGCGCTCGCTCTCGGGGCGCTCATTCAATGGGACGTATGCCTGCTCGCTCAAGGCAGCCCATTGTTGGGAGGAGTGCACGGTTTTCAAACCTTAAATACGAGTGCAGCAGGAAGGCGCAGCGAAGCCGGGCAAAGCCAAGAAATGGCTGGAGGAAAGCGGAGGAGGGGATGACAGCTTTTCGTTCTTCCAGCATGGTGAAGGCGTGGAAAGGTTACTTGTGGCATTCGACGGGTCACCCGGCGCGATTAGCGCGATTGAGGAGCTGAAGATCGCCGGGTTGGGAAAGGCGGGAGAGGCGCGGATCATAGCGGTTGCGGATGCGTGGTCGCCACCGGAGGCGCTGAACTCGGAGCCGGAGTTGCCGGAGTTCATGCACGAAACACGGGCTCATGCGCGGGAGCGAGCGGCGTCGGCTGCTCAAGATGCTGAACATGTCGCGGCAGAAGGAGCACGGTTGCTGCGCGGGCAGTTGCCGCAGTGGACGGTGGATGCGATAGGGCGGGCGGATTCGCCGGGGTGGGCGGTGATTGAGGAGGCCCGGCGGTGGGGAGCCACGCACGTTGCGGCGGGAGCCCAGAGCCATACCCGGCTGGAAAGATTTTTTCTCGGGAGCGTTTCGCAAAAGATTGTGAGTGATGCTCCATGCTCGGTGCGCATTTCACGGCCTCGACGTGACCACAGCGCCAATGTGCGGATTATTGTGGCGTATGATGGGTCGCTGGATGCCAAGGCGGCGGTGGCGGATGTGGTTGGGAGGGAGTGGCCAGCGGGAACTCAGGTGAGGATCGTGGCCGTGCAGGAAGGGGAGCTTGCGGAGGCAGCGGGAAAACAATCGGTGGCTGAGTGGTTGAAGCAGAGCCTGGATGCAGCGGCGGAGACCCTTCGCAAACAGGGGGTGGAAGCTGAGTTCAGCCTGGTGAAGGGCGGGGTGCGCCGAAGCCTCCTGCACATGGCTGAGGAATGGGCTGCGGATGTTATCTTTGTGGGAGCATCTGGTTGGAGGCACCAGGGGCGGTGGCGAGTTGGGTCAGTGGCGACGTCGCTTGCGCAGCGGGCGCCTTGCAGCGTAGAAATTATCAGGGCGCAACGAGCCGGGGGAACCAATGCAGGAGGGGCAGCCACATCGCACGGAAACGCACCTGGAACGCCTGGCGTCCGGGGTTAGCCTCACCCGTTGGTTGATCGGGGGCAATTTCGCTCTGGGCGCGCTCAAGATTCTCGTTGGATGGATTGGCCAGTCGTACGCATTGATTGCGGATGGGCTGGAATCCTTCACGGATGTCGTCACTTCCATCCTGGTCATTGCCGGGCTGCAATACTCAGCAAAGCCCGCGGATGAGAAGCATCCCTTCGGTCATGGGCGGGCGGAATCTGTCGCGGGTTTGGCGGCGTCGGTGTTTCTGGTTGGCACGGCGGTTGTAATCGCGGTGCAGAGTTTGCGGGAAATTGCGAACCCGCATCAGCCGCCAGCTTGGTACACGCTTCCTGTTCTGCTGGTGATCGTGGTTGTCAAAGAAACGTTTTTCCGCTTGGTGGCCCGAAAGTCGCGTGAGGTCAGCAGCGTTGCGATGCATGCGGA
>DASPKX010000161.1:0-3947 GCA_035627835.1 Candidatus Methylomirabilota bacterium | reverse complement strand
TGACGAGAGAAGGTGGCGAATAATGCTCTTGCCGTCCTCGACCACACCTTTGCCATCGTATTCTTTTCTCAACTGCTCCGCTGCCCGCTCGAGCTGGGCCACAGCGGCCGCAGTGGCTTCGGTCGGAGCGCCCAGAGGCATCGTCACCATGGCGGCGATGTCGTCGCCTTCCACGTGGGGGAAGAACGTGAACTTAATCCGGCCGCCCGCCACGAGGCCGACGGTGATCAGGAAAATAGCGGCTGCCGCTGCAACACTGACGTACCTCCAGCGTAGAACGCGGTCCAGCAGCGGGGTGTAGACACGCTCAACGAACCTTTGCAGTTTCCCCGCAAACCATTCCTGAATGCGCGCCCATCGCACGGCAATTCCCTGTGGGTTCCTGCTGCCTTTATCGAGGTTGCGGAGATGAGCCGGGAGACAGAGAAGCCCTTCAAGGAGTGAAATCAGCAGTGTCGGAATCACAATCAAGGGAATCACCCGCATGACTTTGCCCGTGTTCCCACCGACGAACAGCATCGGGAGGAACGCGGCGACCGTTGTGAGCACACCGAAAGTCACCGGGGTCATGACTTCCTGGGTTCCTTTGATGGCGGCCTCCACGCCGCTTAGCCCTTGCTGGTGCTTCGTATAGATGTTTTCGCCAATAACGATGGCGTCATCGACGACGATCCCCAGCACGATGATGAACGCGAATAGCGAGATCATGCTGATGGACACATCGAGAGTGGGCATGAGAGCCAGGGCGCCGAGGAATGCGATCGGAATTCCGAAGCTCACCCAGAAGGCCAGTTTGAACTTAAGGAACAAGGCCAGCACGATGAAGACGAGGATGAACCCAACCACCGTGTCTTCAGTCAGCAAATCGATGCGCCCTTGCAGGTACTTCGCATAATCCTGCCAGGGAACGATTTTGATGCCATCCGGCAGCCACGTGACAGATTCGATGTATTCGTGAACCTTGCGCGCAATATCGAGAGCGTTTTGGTCACCCACTCGAAATACCTGGACCATCACAGAAGGCGCGCCGTCCAATAACGTGCGCTGGTCCTGGTCTTCAAACGCGTCCCGCACTATCGCCACATCACCGAGGCGGACACGCGAACCGTCGGGCATGGTGCGGATGATCAGCCTGGAGAAATCAAAGTCGTTGTAAGCTTGGCCTTTGACGCGGAGCAACACTTCGCCCGCGTCGGTTTTAACTGATCCCCCTGGCAAATCCAGAGAAGTGCGGCGAACAGCGCGCGCCACTTCATCAAACGTGAGCCCGTATTGCCGAAGCGCGCTTTCCGACAGCTCGATCGAAATCTCGTATGGGCGAACCGAGACCAACTCGGCCTGGGTGATCCCGGGGATGCTAGACACCTCGTCACGCACCCTCTCCCCGACATGGCGGAGTGTCTTCTCATCGGCAGCGCCAGAGATCCCGATGTTGATCACCTGGTTGCGAATGACCAACTCCTTCACGACTGGCTTTTCTGTTTCGACCGGAAAGGTGTCGATTGCGTCGACGCGCGACTTAATGTCGTCGAGCAGCTTCCTTGCATCCGCCCCCGGCAGGGCCTCAATGTTAATTGCCCCTGCCCCTTCGGCGGCAGTCGAGGTGATTCGCTTGATTCCCTCAAGGCCGAAGACTGCCTCTTCAACCCGCAAGCAAACACCCTCCTCGACCTCCTCAGGCGCTGCCCCGGGGTAAACCACGGAAACACTGATTTGATCGGCGGAGAATTCGGGAAAGATCTCCTGTTTTAACCGAAAGGGAGCGAGCACCCCTGCGACTAGAATGACAAGGACGACCAAATTGGCCGCCACGGGGTTTGTCACGAACCAGGCGTTCAGGCCTTTCATGGCGCGCCTTTCGCCTGGGTCGAAGCGGTGCGAGCTTGTTGCTCCACACGCACACGCATCCCTTCCACCACCATATCCAGTGGCGAGATGCAGACGCGCTCGCCTGGCTGGATACCGCCTTCGACAATCACCTGGTGTTCGTCGGAATGGATCTCCCGCACCCCTCGGAAGGTCAGCCGGTTGTCAGGCGTGACAACAAGGACTTTGTTCTCGGCCCTCAAAGCTGAGCGTGGGAGCGCAAAAACACCTTTGGCGACCCGCCCCATGACGTCCGCTTCCACGAACATGCCCACGGCGAGAGGGTATTCCGATTTGTGCATCAGCGCGGCATGAGGTTGCTCGACCCGAGCGACGGCATGAACCATTCGCGACTTAGGATCCACCTGCGCCTCGGTTCGGACGATGCTCGCTTTCCACTGGCAGTCCTTGCCCGCGACATTCCCGCGAATAAGGGCAGTCGTGTGTTGCTTGCCTGCAGTTTCACCGCCTGGCGCCAATCCCTCAAGGAAGCCAAGCTGATCCAGCCGGATTGGCAGGCGAATTTCCGCGGCATCGGTCGAGTAGATGCGACCCAGAGTTGCGCCTTTTGGGACGTATTGCCCCGCATCAACCGTCTTTTCCCAGACGCGGCCATTGAACGGCGCAGTGATTTTTGCGCGCTCCAGGTCGCGCTGGGCCTGCTCCACCACAGCGCGGGCCGCTTCGGCGGCGGCGCGGGCGTCGGCAAGTTGCGGTTCCCGCAGGACGAGCGCTGGAGCGTTTCCGTTGCCAAGCTTCTCCCATTCCTTGCGAGCCACTGCGCTCTCCGCCTGCTCACGTTGCAAGGCCACCTCAGCACGTGTGAGTTCCGCCCGCGCGCGCGTGAGGGCCAACTCGAAGTCACGAGGGTCGATGCTCAGAAGCAAGTCACCTTTCTTAAAAGCGCCGCCAGCCGTGAATGCGGGCGAAGCCTCGACAATTCGGCCGCCGACTTCCGCCACGAGATGGATGTCCGTTGCGGGCAAGACGGTCCCTTGTGAAGGGACAACGACCTGGTAATCGACCTGCTCGGCAACGACCACGCGAACCAGCGGAAGATTTTCCGCCCTCGGTTCCGGCCGGGCAACCTTGCGTGTTTTAATAAGCAATACAGCTGCGCCTGCTCCGATGAGCAAGATCAACAGCGGCAGTATTATTCGAAGGAACTTTTTCAAGGTGTTTGCTCCTGTTTATGGATCAGGCTGGCAGCCTCGGACTTGCGGTTAAAACCACCGCCAAGGGCCAAATGGAGGTGAATTCGGTTTTCCAGACGCTGTCGGCGCACGGCAAGCGCAAGGCTCTCCGCCTCCGCGCTGCGACGCTGCGATTCGAGCAGGGTGATAATGTCCTCCAGACCCGACCGGTAACGATCTTCGGCCAATACCGCTGCCGCCCGGGCGTGGTCCCAGGCCTGGACCACTTGCGCTTCCCGCTCGCGTTGCAGGGCTTCGGCAGCAAGGCCGTTTTCCACCTCACGAAAGGCATTTAGAATGGCAGCCCCATAGAGAGCCTGAGCCTCGCGGGCGCGCGCCTCTGCTTGCCTGACGCTGGCGCGCCGCCTGCCACCATCCAGAATAGGGGCGGCAACATTCGCGCCGATGGACCAGACGCTGAAGTCCTGATTGAGGAGATCACTCAGTTCCGCTGTGGTGGTTCCGCCGCTGCCGGTCAACGCGAGCCTCGGGAACCGCGCTGCCCGCGCCTGCTTCGTCCTGGATTGGGCCGCAGCCAGGCGGCGTTCAGCTTGCGCGACGTCCGGGCGTCGTGTGAGCAGTTCCGACGGCAAGCCCGCAGGGACTTCTCCGGGAGCCTCTGGGAGCGCCGCCGCAGGGCTGCTGCCTCCCCGGGGATGCAGGCCTCGCAGAATGTCCAATTGCCTCCGCGCCCGCTCCAAGGCTGTTCGCCGGTCTGCCAGGGCGGCCCGCGCGCTCGCCTCATTGGCGAGAGCGAGCCGGACGTCGAGCGGAGAACGGATTCCACGCTCGTATCGCGCGCGCACCTCGCTGGCCGTGGTGTGATACGTTTGCAGGTTGCGCTCAGCAAGGCTGACCTGTTGCTGGGCTTCCGTCAGGGCCACCCAT
>DASPKX010000160.1:0-39440 GCA_035627835.1 Candidatus Methylomirabilota bacterium | reverse complement strand
AGATGCTTCCGGCCAAATGGAGCTCCACACCTTCGCCAGCTCCGAAGAACCATAAACAAGAGCAAACGTCAGAGGGCATACGCTCTGACCTTTCCTAATCCCTCTGACCCTTGGTCAAGAGGCGCTCCATGCACCGCTTACGTTGCAACAAACTCGCCGCGCTCCATCACGAGTTTCATCTGGTTTGTTGTATAATGGGAGTCCACGCACTCATCCAAGCCCTCATTACCCTCTCGGCTCATACAATTGCATGTCGAGCAGGAAGACCGTCTTGTTTTTCAATTTTTCAGGGCACTTCAACGGAGTGAGGGCTTGAATGCGAGTATGGACCTCCACCTTCGATATCTCGGCGATAAACACAACTGGGGTGCTGAAGCCCCTTTCGCCCTTGCCGCTCACGAAAGGGCTCAGCACGTATACGTGGTGGGAAAAACTGGTGTTGGTAAATCGACGCTCCTGCGCAACATCATTATCCAGGACATTGCTGCCGGTGCGGGAGTAGGACTCATCGACCCACATGGGGATCTCGCGTGTGAGATCCTGAGTCTCATTCCTCCATATCGCACCGACGACGTGGTTTATCTAAACACCACAGATGTCGAATTCCCGGTGGGTTTCAACTTCCTGCACAGTAGCAGCGATCAAGCTCTCCTTGCCTCGGGTGTTGTGTCTTCAATGAAGAGCATCTGGCGTGAGAGCTGGGGCCCAAGACTTGAGTACATTCTTTATTCAGCTGTGGCAGCCCTCCAGGAGTGCCAGGGTGTTTCCATTTTGTCCCTTCAACGCATGCTCCACGATGAGGCTTTTCGAATCTGGGTGGTGAAACAAGTGAAGGATCCTATTGTCCGAGGCTTTTGGGATTACGAGTTTGAGAACTACGAGAAACGCTCACTCAGCGACATTCTGAGCCCAATCCAGAACAAAGTCGGCCAACTTATCATGTCGAGATCGCTTCGGAATATTCTCGGACAGATACGGAACCGGGTAGATTTGGACTTCATCATGAATCGTGGGCGGATTCTCATCGCGAATCTTGCGAAAGGGGCATTGGGGGAAGATAAGAGCAACCTTCTTGGTTCTATGCTTGTTTCGCAATTCCAGCTCGCAGCAATGCGTAGGAGCAAGTTGCCAGAAGACCAGCGTCTGCCGTTTTACCTTTTTGTCGATGAGTTTCAAAATTTCAGCTCCGACAACTTTGCCTCGATCCTTTCTGAAGCTCGGAAATTCGGTTTATCCCTCACCCTCTCACACCAATACACAAGCCAGCTCAGGCCAGAGATTCGCGATGCCGTCTTTGGAAACGTTGGCACGCTGATATCATTTAGGGTTGGTGCAACCGATGCTGAACATTTGGCGCATGAGATGTCCGGGAAATATTTGGCCGATTCATTCACATCACTCGGAGCCCACGAGATCATCGTTAAGATGCCTGGTTACGAACCTTTTTCCGGAAAGACTTATCCACCGTTGGGTGAGCCGAATGGTCGCGCAGATAACATCATCAAGCGGTCGCGTGAGCGCTATGCTACGCCTCGCGCGGTGGTTGAAGAGAAGATCGAACGATGGATTCGGCGGTGTAACCAGAACCTCAATAGCTAAGTGCCGACTTCACCTCGGCTTCAGACGGACTTCATCTCCTCTATGGTACAATTGTGGGTGGACCTGTTCTCCAGGCACCACACAATGAACACCGCTACCGTTCTTGAAACGGGTGCCTTTGCTTTAGGCACCATCGTGCAAACACGAGGGGCTCAGGCTGAACTCAGCCGTGATGAAGTCCTCGCTGCGCTCCAGCGCCATGTGACAGGCGATTGGGGTAATGTTTGTGAAGAAGACCGCCAAACCAACAACGAGGCCATCACATCCGGTAGTCGCCTCTTGTCGTCATACACCTCGAAATCTGGAACAGACTTCTGGATCATCACCGAGGCAGATCGTTCAACGACCACAATCCTGCTCCCCGAGGAATACTGATGAGCACGGATTGGGTAAACTTCAAAGAGCTTCGTGCTGCTTTGAACTTCAGCGACGTTCTCACCCATTATGGTGTGACACTACGTAAACAAGGACAGCAACACGTTGGCCCCTGTCCGCTGCCAAATCATCCGCCAGAGAAACGGGACAAACAGGGTTTCTCAGCAAACTTCGAAAAAGGAGTGTTCCAGTGCTTCATTTGCAAAGGAAAAGGCAATGCTCTCGATTTCGCAGTTCTTATGGAAAGCGGCATCCCTTCCAGGGGAGGAGATGTGCGAAAAACTGCTATCAAGTTGCAGGAGGTATTCAAGATCGGGTCAGCGCAAAACGCACAAACGGAACGCGCAGTCGCAAGGGACGATCGACAGCGTGTAACTCGGCATCCGCACATGAATCCTCCGCTGGAAAAGGAGGTTATCCACAACGCGCCTCTCGACTTCGAGCTCAGAGACTTGGATCAGCGTCATCCGTATCTCCTCCAACGAGGGTTCGCGCCAAGCACGATTAACCACTTTGGTCTCGGGTTTTGCCGTAAGGGCTACCTCAAGGACCGAGCGGCCATTCCCCTTCACGACCTAACCGGGAAGCTCATTGGCTACGCTGGAAGGCTCACCACTGAACACGCAGTGTCAGCGGATAAGCCCAAGTACCTATTTCCAGGAGAGCGCAGCCGTAACGGGGTTACACTCTCGTTCCGGAAAAGCGAGTTCTTGTATAACGCACATCGACTGACGCCGCGGCTCTCCCGCTTACTTATCGTAGAGGGCTTCACGAGCGTTTGGTGGCTTCATCAGCTCGGGATACGAGAAGTGGTGGCGGTGATGGGATCATCGATCGCAGCGGAGCAGGTGATGCTCATTGCGAACCATATGGCAGATAACGGCATTGTTTCTGTCCTTTTCGATGGGGATGAGGCTGGCCGGAACGGTGCCGTTAGTGCAGTCACAGACCTCGCGTCTGTAGTGCCTGTCCGTTTGTGCCATTTGGGTGATGGGCAGCAACCAACAGACCTCTCCGCCGATGACCTCCATGAGGTTATCGGGTGGTAAACAACATCAGAGCAGCAACTCACGTTGCTGCTCTTTTCTGTGACAGTTGAATCGATTAAAGGCAGGCATGCAAGTCCTTGAGGGCATGCAAAAGCCGGGAGGGCTTCGCGAAAGTGCTCACTCCCCCGGCCATTCGCTAAAGGCAATCTTTTTGCCTCCTTGTAAGCAGTGAGTGTGCGCGCCTTTGTGACGACGTCCAAGCTAAACCTTTAGCTCGGTGCTTCCGTTAGCCTCTACGACAGTAATTTCGACAATTTCGGTCCTCGCGCGTGATCACCGGCGTGCCGCCACTCAATGGTAAATGGGTCCATGGAAGCGGGTTCTGAGGAAAACCAAATGAGAGAACGAATCTGTGGTGCTCTTTCTCTGAGGGCTCGAGAGATGTTCTCTGCACGTGCAAGACTTTTCACATAAAAGAGTACTCTGAAAGGGCAACGTCGGGCTTCAGAACGTGGAAGACCGCAGTATCGAGCAAATCCGCCCGCAGAATGCAGGCGAGAATACGCCAGACACTTCCGGACGACGATCTCAAGCCGTTCGGTTGATCTGTCGACCTCGATGAAAAGCGATGTTGTGGATGCCCCGTTGTCGAGAGTGATAAAAGCGTCGGGACGAATGGACCACGGAGATTCACCAAGCCTAAGGCCAGTAGCGGACTCCATCGAGAGCCCTCGCGGCGGAGCATGGGAGGAGAAAGATGAAATCACTTGATCGCGGAGAGCATCATGCAACCGAACCGTGCCGGTCGTTTCAGAGGACTGCTCCGGCAAATCTCGAGCGGGGTCATTGTTCAACGCTGTCTGCATTGTTTGAATTGTACCATGCGGCCCGCATAGACGAGTTCGTCTCCAGGCGAATAGATGCAGCCGCCAACTACTGCGTCAACGTGACGGTCACTGGAAAGTGATCGGTGTAGAGGCGCCGGGCCTCGCCTTTGGCATTCGCGTGCTTCTGGATACTAACTGATTGGAACCGCAAACCTTGGACTCCCTTCACAATGGCCTCAGTAAGCAAAATGCGGTCATAGGCTCCACCCTTGGCGTGTGTCACTGCTCGCGCGCTGAGGAAGTCAAAGGAATCCACCACTCGCGGACGTGCGCCAAACAGGACGGCAAGCGATTGCTCCGGGTGCTTTGGTGGGAGCCCCTCGTTGAAATCTCCCAAGATCATCAGGTTGGCTGTAGGATTCTTTGACAGATGACGCATCGACCAACGAAGCAGCGCACGGTTTTGCTCAACCTGCTTTGCCTTGCCTTCTGCATTCCTCGGTACCCGGAGATGAACAACCGCAACATCAATGTGCGTTGTGGCATTCGTAAGGCGCAGGACGAGATGCTTGCTTAACTCCCGTTCCAGGTCAGAGACTCGTGAGGGTTTGCCGTAAACTCCCCAACCCCGACTGGTGTCTAATAACGCGCCAACATCCTGCTTCGTGGCAGTGTCTTTGCCTTGAACGAACAAAGGCCGATAACCGCGCTTGTATCTGCGTGAGGCTGAATGCGCGAGAGCTTGGACGTCCCCGTCGTTTCCGACTTCCTGAAGCGCGATAAACAGGGGTGCCTCTTTCGGCAGCAATCCAATGAGATGGCCAGCCTTAAGGCTGTATTCCTCCGTCGTTCGCGGCTTCTCTCCTTCTCGAATCTCCTCCTGCCCGACGAACCAATAGCAATTGAGGGTTGTAAATGAAACGTGCTCACCGGCAAAGCACTGGAGAGCTACAATCCAGAGAAGAATAAAACGCGGAAAGATCATCGTCCGCGACGAAGATATTTCGCAAAGGCTCTAAAGCTCAAGACATGTCCCCGAGCGACGGGGAAGCCGGGGAAATGCGAAAGGTGACGAGCGTTAACTCGTCACCTTTCCTTTGAGGAGCATCTGGTCCGCTATTTGCTAAGTTCTTGAAGCTGCGTATTAAGCTGCTGTTGAAGGGCACCCCTGTTGGGGTCGGCGGCTGGGGTAGCTTCGAGCTGTTTTGCTGTAGAGATAGCAGCACTCGCTGCGGCTTGCGCCTGGCCAGCTTTTTTCGTCACAAATTCATGAACTCCCGCAAAGGAGCCAGCGAAGTAGTAGCGCTCCAGGTCGTTTTGAGCTGCTGCAATTGAATACGTGCTCAGCGGCTTCAACTTCCCTGCCGTTATTTCGGCAAGAATCTCCTTTCGGCGGGCATTCATTGCATTCACCAAGGCAGGGAGCGATTGCTCGTAAAAGTAGGCCTTGTCGATGGCCTTCTTGGTAGCCGTGGTTGCGGCAACGGCCGTCGAAAGTATCTGAGCTGTGCCCCCACCTACCAATCCGCCAACGGCTCCCATCGTCCCGACGGATAGATCTGAGAACGCATCCATGTCGCCCTTGGTTGCACCGATGCTCCGAAGGAAGTTGTGGAAATGAATATCAGTTAACGCCAGGCGTGCATCAATATATGCATTTCTGGTGTCGATCGTAGCGGCCGGGAACTGTTGTTGCGCTGCATCTCTCATCTGCTCCAACGCGCGAATATCCGCTTTTACATCCGCGTGCCGGGAAGGATACCCATGGCGAGCCGGGAAGGTCGATTTACAGCCTGAAGTGGCTACAAAAATGACGGCCAAGGTAAGGAAAGTATGCACAAGGGGCTTCCGCTTGCGCAGTGTTTGAGGGTTGTTCGTAGTCATGGTCCATCCATGTATACGACCGAAGCCCTCAGAATCTTTCAGGAAAACTGAACTTTCCTGCTAAAGTCTTCTTCCGCGCCTACTGGCCAACAGGGCGCTCACTATCATTTCTGAGGCTTCGAACGCGTCGGCATTGTCTCTGAACCGGATTCAGCAGCACGCTCCGCTCGTGCGATAACATCAGCCAGGCTGAGGCCAAGACCATCCGCCAAACGAAAGGCGATTTCCAAGGAGGGTTTGCGCAACCCGCGCTCGATGTAACCGATCATCTGCTGCGATAAGCCACACCGCTGCTCGACTGCATACTTGGACAAACCTTGGCGTAGGCGCTCTTCACGTAACAGCCGCGCAACTCTCCGACTGAAATCTGCGTACGCCTTGTTCGGCCTCATCAGCGCAGTCTCGGATAAAACCGAGTTGACCAAATACGTCACGGTTGTTACGTACGCATGGTATGAGGATCATTCGACGGATCGGAGAACGCCAACTAACGAAAGAGTGCATGAATACGGCTGGTTGCCCGGACATCCTCGAGCTTGAAAATGGCGACTTTGCCGTAATCGGACGGGACATCACAGCTGAGGCTTCGCTTCCCTCCTGGGCAAATTGCGGAAATGGCGAGCGCATCATTTGCATCCCGCGAGAGCTCCTTGTTAAGGCCCGCAACGACATTCCCAATCAATAAACCTGTTTGTGATTGTCAGGGCGTGAGAGTACTGCAGGCGGGAAAACGTTTTTGCGCCTGGCCATGAGTGCCGCCAAGCGGCCGTGGGGTGTTCAGACAACCTCCCCGATAACTTCGTTTTAGCCTCCAATCAACGGTTCACGACTTGCGAGGGTGGTGCATACAAATTTTGGCATCAGGAACTTTAACGCCATTCCCCTCCCACCAATACCGTTCGCAAGGATGGAAATCATTCACGAGGTTCAAACGAGCTTCGAGCACTGGAGTGCGGAATCGTTTTGAGCGAATGGTGTAGCCGCCGACCGTGATCTCCTTTCCAGCGGGTGAATGCAGTTTGGCTTTCGGCACTGATTTCAGATGCGGCTCGAATCGGTAGCTCACGATGTCCAAGTTCTGGGTCCAGTAGTAAACACGGCCGAAATACGCCGCATGAACCCACTTCTCCCAGAGAGTTGGCGAATACCGCTGCTCGTTCAGCTTCATTGTCCACGGAAGCAGCCAGAGGACGTAAACCCCTTTACGGTGATATTCAATGGTTCTGTAAAGAATGTTCTCGATCGACAGATTGCTGATTTGAACCTCAATCGCGACGGGCACTCCATTGATCACCGCGCTGACGTCTGGCCGGACAGTTCCGAGTGGCCGTTCTAACCGAACCTTCTGAACATTAGGGTCCTTGATGAGAGCTTCGTAAATCTCCATCTTGCACCGGCGGTGCAGATCGCTCTCATTCGCGGCCGAAAGGCATCGAAGCGTGTTTTGATGTGCGAAATAGTTAATCCGAGAGGTTCCAGTTTTGAGGATCACTGGATCACCACATTGAGAACAAGCGAATGGTCCATTTCGCTTAGATTCGTCGTATGCGAGGACGGTCGCACCGTCCGATCTTCGAATCGCTGATAACATGATTTGACCACAAATGAGGACTAAACCCTTTCCCGATCAGCGCCTCCTCTCCATAAGGCGGCATTCCTCAACAAACCTAACAAAGTCTGCATTCTGAAAGGGTTTTATCTTCTCCCAGATCGCGGCAGGAATCGGGAACGACAGGAGTCCTTTGACATCCATCCTGAGACCTTGCATTCGAAGCAGGAGCGAATCGGTTCTAGCGTAAAAGACGGTAGCGACGTGAAAAATGGCTGATTTCACCCACTCCTCCTCTGCCGCAGTTATCGGTTGCTTGAGAACGTTTGCACTAGGGTCGAGCACCCTTGCTAAATCCGAGCGGGTGTAAAAGTCCTTCCAGATCTCCCGGTGATTACTGGTAATCGTGAGGAGGTTCGCAACTTGGCGCGTCTTGGATTCTGACCTTGCAGAGGTGGCAGTGAAAAACAAACCGCTAATAATCCCAAGCGCGCTTAAAACATTAAACCAATTGTCCACCCCGCCATCTGCCATACGCTCAATCGTACCATGGGAACTCCTCAAATTGTGAGGCTTTGTGGGGATAACGGTCATTCGCCCCGAGGCCGAAACGAACATCAAGACGATCTCAGGTTGGAGAAGATCACACTAAGGGCGCCGCTCGGGATCTTTTTGGAAAATCTTTGCTTTTGGTGAAAGAAATGGGGCTTATCACTCGTATTAAGGGTAAGCAGCGTTACCCGTGTTAGGTTTTGGACGTCGTCGTCCCTGACCCTGCGTGAGGCGCGACTGTGTTGATCGCCAACCCTCCTACAATATGACGAACGAACCACAAACAACTGAGACATCCTCCACTCCACCTCGATTGAATGCCGAAATTGAGCAAAATAGCATCAGCATGACCCCAACGGCGGCGGCGAACATTTCTTCCGCGGCGTTGATCGCTGGCTTCTTCCTTCCCTGGATAAACTTCCTTATTGTAAAGCCCTCTGGCTTTAACCTCGCGGCCCAAGGCGGCAAGATGGCTATTCTTTGGGCAATACCAATGTTCGCCCTCATCACTTTGCTCGCGGGAATTTCAAAGAACAGTCAACGTGGTGTCGCCCAAGTAACTGGAGTTCTCCCCATCGTGGCACTCGGAGCTGGCCTGTACGACATGAATACGAGTCTGCTGGAAGCGCTTCAGTTCGGTGCGTACCTCAGCGTCATAGCGGGGATCGCACTGCTAGCTATCACGCCGCGCCTGAAGTAACGCAGGAGTTTTGTGCAAAACTCCTTCTTTGAGGCTTTCCGGAAATTCTTCTCGCCACGAGAAGAGGTCCACAAACACTGGTATTCGCCTGTGGATAACTTCCAGCTCGGTAGTTCCGAGTTTTACGGGTTGATCGAACGGGAGCTGAAGACGCGGCAGCTCCCTAACCTTCAGATCAGTCGCGTAGAGTTCCATGAAGGCGGCTTGCTCTCGGATAAACGGGAATACCTCCGACTGAAGCGAGAACGCCTCGTCTTTGATATTTGTGCCGCACCGTTCGGCACGAGCTACTTCTTCTCCTTCAGATTTGTAGAACTGCCCCTCGGCGTCAAACCACTTGAGGCGTTCATTTTCTTCCTCGGACTCCTCGTTGCTTTTGGGTTACTGAAGCAAGCTCTCGGCACGATTAAAGGAATGCTCACGCTACTCCTCGGCCTCGCTGCCGCTTGCTACCTAATGCGGAATGCCGTGGCTCTCGGCCTCAAAGACCTTGATGCCTCCCTTTTGCGAACCCCGGTCATTGGCCCGATCTATGAGGCGCTCTTTCGGAAAGAGACGTACTACCGGGAGGACACCCGGCTCATGTATTTGTCCACAGTGAACTCCATTACGGAAATGGTCGTAGATGAGGTGACGGCCGCGAAGGGTATCAAGCTCGTGAAGCGCTATCATCAGAAACCCATTGCAGAGGAACTGCACTCCGAGAAGGCGCGGTAGATGCGCCTTCGCTACTGCAATGGCCATCATCCACGAAGCTCTGTCCGATAAATTCTACGCTTGGGAGCATCTCGGCCGTGGGTGGTCCGTTTGGCCATACCCTGTACCCCCTGAGCCACCGTTCCGCCCGTTTCGAGATGCACCCCATCGAGCACCACCGCCGGTGGATGATGGGAGACGTCCTACACTGCTCAGTTCGTTAGTTGAACGATTTACGAGAACCGCCGGCGAGAGAAATTCAGAAACGATCCAAGAGGAAGACCAAGACGTTGAGCCAAAGCTTCTTCTTCGCGAAGGCGTTGTCGAACTTCAGACAACACTTCCTGCGAAGCTCGACATAACGAAGGAAGCTTTCGAGCAGTTCTTAGGCAATCTGTCCTTCTGCAATGAGCCTCTTTCGTTTGAACTCATCGGGCGACAAAGTGAGGTGAGGCTGCAGTTCGCGTCCTCTCCACATGATGCCTCTCTCCTTTGGAGACAAGTCCACGCATACTTTCCTGAAGCAGTTTTCCAAAAAACCGAAGGCACGCTGAACGCCGATTGGGACGGATCGCGCGCCAACGAAGCACTCGTAGTTGAATTCGGCTTAAACAGTGAGTTCATGCTTCCTCTTGCAACTCACAAGCTCGATCCTTTCATAGGCCTTGTGGGAGCTCTCTCAGAGCTTAAGGACGCTGAGGTTGCACTCTTTCAAGTACTCTTCCAGCCCGTTCGGGAAGACTGGTCCCTTAGCATTCTTGATTCAGTCACTGGTCCTGGTGGAAAGCCGTTCTTCGTGAACCACCCTGAGCTGACTTCGGCGGCTGAGAACAAGGTAAGGAAGCCTATCTATGCCGCTGTCGTCCGGATCGCGGTTAAAGCGGAATTGTACGACCGCGTAGAGAGTATCGCGCGTGATTTGGCTGGGTGCTTGAGAGTCTTTGCGCATCCGCAAGGTAACTCCCTCATCCCGCTGAGTAACGAGGAATACCCTTTTGAAGAGCATGTGGACGATATGCTCCGAAGACAATCGAGACGGTCTGGAATGCTCCTCAATCTGGAGGAGTTGATTGGATTCGTTCACCTCCCTTCAAGTTTAGTTCGATCTGGGGTATTCCGACGCATAGTCGCAAGAACCAAAGCAGCACCCCAGGCTGCGCTCAACGTCACTGGGATGAGCCTGGGCACAAACGTGCATCCCACTGGAACTGAGGTGGTACGCCTCACCTCCGAGCAACGTCTCAAACATATTCATGTCATTGGGGCGAGCGGAACAGGCAAGTCGACGCTCCTGTTCAACCTCATCAAGGAGAACATTGAAAGCGGCGAAGGAGTAGCTGTCCTCGATCCACATGGTGATCTCGTTGAGAGCATCCTCGGAATTATTCCCGACGAACGCGTAAACGATGTCGTTCTCATTGATCCCTCAGATGAGGAGTATTCTGTTGGCTTTAACATCCTTTCGGCGCACAGCGACTTGGAGAAGAACCTTCTGGCTTCTGACCTTGTTTCCGTCTTCCACAGGCTTTCCACAAGCTGGGGTGATCAGATGGGCATCGTTCTCCAGAATGCGATCCTTGCGTTCCTGGAGAGTTCTGAGGGTGGCACTCTCGCGGACGTTAGACGCTTCCTCATTGAAGGCGGGTTCCGTGAGAAGTTCCTCACGACGGTTGGTGACCCTGACATCGTCTACTACTGGCGGAAAGCTTTCACCCAGCTATCGGGCAATAAATCAATCGGCCCCGTGCTCACTCGGCTGGAAACCTTTCTGGCTCCCAAGCCCATCCGCTACATGGTGACCCAGCGCGAGAACCGATTGGACTTCGGCTCCATCATGGACACGGGCAAAATCGTTTTGGCAAAGCTCCCCCACGGCCAAATGGGAAAGGAAAATGCATTTCTGCTCGGATCATTGATCGTCGCGAAGTTTCAGCAACTTGCGATGGCACGTCAGGCGCAACGTGCGGAATCCCGGCGCCCTTTTTACCTCTATATCGACGAATTTCAGAACTTCATCACACCATCAATGGCGGAGATCCTCAGCGGTGCACGCAAGTATGGCTTAGGGCTTATCCTCGCGCACCAAGAACTCCATCATCTGGATCGTGATCGCGATGTCGCGAGCGCTGTTCTCTCGAATCCATACACACGTATCGTTTTTCGAGTTGGCGATGCAGATGCCAGGAAACTCGCTGATGGCTTTTCTTTCTTTGAGGCTGCCGATTTGCAGAACTTGGAAACCGGCCAAGCGATCTGCCGTGTTGAGAAAGCGAATGGGGACTTCAACCTGTTTGTCCCGAACGCCACGAGCAGAGCCGGAGCGGCTGAGCGCCGAGAAGAGGTTGTAGCCGCCTCAAGAGCGCAATATGCCCAACCACGGAGTACTCTCGAGGCTTCGATGCAACGCGCGGCGGAACACAGCCCGCTAACGGACCTTTACGAAAACGATCCAGCCTCTCAGCCTCACTCTCCTGTCGAAAGGTCGTCTCCATCCCGTTCTCCTGACTCGCTCAGAGAGCAGGGGGCTAAAAATAAGGACTTAGGGGACTCGAGTTCCAAGAACGAGGAAACTTCATCAGTGTCACAGGACACCAAAACCCGAGGAGTGCCAAGATCAACTCGGGACGTCGCAGATTTGGGACGAGGTGGAGAGCAACACCGAGCCATTCAGCAGCGCATAAAGGAAGCAGCGGAGGCAGAAGGTTTTAGAGCTATCATTGAGAAGGAAATCCTGAACGGAGGATCTCACATTGATGTGGTTTTGGAGCGCGGCGGAGTCGCCTGGGCTTGTCAGGTCGGGGTAACAAACACGATTGATCACGAAGTTGGCCAAGTTCGCAACTGCGTGAAAGCCGGCTATGAAAGGATCGTGGTGATCGGCACGAAACCAACCGCGTTGAGGAAGATGGAGGCTGCGGTGAGGACAACACTTGGTGAAGACGTAGCCAAGCGGATGACCTACTTCTTACCCGATGTCTTTATTAGCCAGCTTTCCACGCTAGTCCAGGAAACGATCCCGACCCAAGCAACCCACACGAGCCATGGGTGGGTAGTTACGACAGAAACCGTAAAGCTTTCCAAAGAGGAGACAAAGATGCGAGAGGAGAAAGCACTCAGAGCGCTCGCGACCCACATGATCAAAAGACCAAAGGAAAAGTGATCATCGATCCTTCAGCAAATACACGGGGCCGATAACACGTTTCGTCGAATAGGTTTCGACAAGTTTCTTTCGCAATTTGAAAAGGCTCTTTTGGGGCATCTCCTCGGCTTGAAAGATTGAAGGATTCGAGACATTAAGTTCGCGTGCCGCAGCAGCGCGCGTCTTTCCGGCACGTTCCCGCAAACTCTTCGCTAAATGTGCAAGTTGCGCTTCATCAATGATTTTGGGCACGCCGGAAGATTTAAGGATATTTAGTCATTTTGCCTACACTTTTGATTGAAGAAATGAGCAGATAGGGGTAAAACGGAATGATGAAGGCGAATCGCGAAGGGCTCGCACTACCCAAAGAGGTCGGGATCTGGATTCGTGTATCTACAGACGAGCAGGCTAAAGGCGATAGTCCCCAACACCATGAGGAACGGGCTCGCGAACTTGCAAAAGCGCGCGGATGGATCGTCAAAGAGATTTACCACCTGGAGGGCGTGAGCGGGAAAGCTGTGCTTCAACATCGCGAAGCACAGCGCATGATTGCGGATATTCGTCGTGGGCATATCACCGGACTCGTTTTCTCAAAACTCGCCCGCCTTGCTCGCAACCGTCGTGAGCTCGATGAGATCGCAGAAATTTTCCAGGAGCATCATGCGGATTTAGTGTCGATCAGTGACAACATTGACACGTCCACTGCCCTTGGAAGGATGTTCTACGGGCTTACAGCAGTTTTTGCACAATGGGAGCGGGAGGAGATTGCAGAACGCGTCCAAGCCTCCGTGCTCATTCGCGCTAAGCTCGGGAAACCGCTTACGGGACGGGCTCCGTATGGGTACCACTGGAGAGACAAAAAACTTCAGCCCCACCCAGACGAAGGCCCCGTACGCAAGCTCATGTATGAACTTTTTGCACAGCATGGGAGGAAGAAAACGGTTGCTCGCATATTAAACGAACGTGGGTATCGCACGCGCGATGGGTCAAACTTCTCGGATACCACTGTCGGGAGGCTCATTCAGGACACGACGGCAAAAGGCATTCATCGGGCAAATTATACGAAACGAGTGGCAGGTGACCGCCCTTGGGCATTAAAACCCGAACACGAGTGGGTTTTAAATCCGTGTGAACCACTGATTTCGGAGGAGCTATGGCAGCAATGTAACGATCTTCTCGAGAGCCGGCGAGTGACTGGCCAGCGGCCTGCAAAACGCGTCGCCCACCTCTTTGCGGGGGTCGTGCATTGTGCGTGCGGACAGAAGATGTACGTCCCCACGAATTCCCGAAAATATACCTGCATGAAATGCAGGAACAAAATTCCAATCGTTGATCTCGACAACGTTTTCCGGGACCAACTGCTCAGGTTCATGGTGAGCCCGGAGCACGTCTGCGAGTATTTAAGAACCGCAAGCGACACGCTCTCCTCAAAAGAGGAACTGGTTGAGTCGCTGAAGCGCGAATTCGAACGAGTCAACAGGGATTGCGATGTTGCTTTCGAGCTCTACAAAACCGGAGGCCTCACAGTGACCCAATTTAAAGAAAAGTATCAGCCTCTGGACAAACGGAAGCAGGAAATTGCGGCCGAGCTCCCCCGCTTACAAGGAGAACTCGACGCCTTGAGGTTGAACACGCTTTCTGAAGAATATCTCACTAAAGAGGTGCACGGGTTGCACGCACGTTGGCCAAATATGGAGCAGGAGGACCGCCGCCAGGTCATCGAACAAATTGTCACGGAGATGATCGTCGGATCTGGCCAAATCTCCATAAAGTTCTGTCACTTACCAGCTTTTGAACAAATGACAATTGGGCAACGCACAGTGTGATGTGCATGGCGTTCACAAGACACAAGCCTTCCTTGACGCCACTTTTCGTGACTAGATCCTGCACAGTCTGGGTGATGTTGATGAACCCGCGGCGTTTGGGGATATCAAACCAGAGATGCTCAGTAAGGGACTTCATTCCACGCGCCTTAGGAGAGCTTGCGCAGTTTGGTCACTCTGCCGGTGTGGACCCATTCGGCGACGAAGATGTTTCCTTGCGCATCGAAGCAGGCGTCGTGCGGATGAAGGAATTTGCCAGCTACCCAACCTTCGCCCTGCTCGTTGCGGCGGAGTTTGTTGCCTTCTTTGGTCACTTGCGTGCGCCAATCCGGGTCTTCGCCCAGGTGTGTGATCACGTTGTCATCCTTGTCGAGCAGCGTGATGCGGGCGCTGAGGTCGGGAACGAGGAGCAGATCTTTATGTGTGTCGAGGTTCGCGGGCAGAATAAAGCCATCGAGTGTTTTCAGATGCTTGCCAGCGAGGGAGAACCATTGCAGGCGTTTGTTCGCTCGATCAGCGACCACCACCGAAGCTTCCTTGCCCGGGCGCTTATCTAACCAAATGCCGTGAGGCGTGTTGAACTGCCCTGCGCCGGTTCCTGGCTCGCCAAACATCGATTTCCAATTGCCATCCTTATCATAGCGATGGACCCGGTAGGAGCCGTAACCATCTGCCAGGAAGAATCCGCCGTCTGGGAGGAATGCGTAATTCGTGGGCATGAAGGCATCGCGGCCCCAGCGTTTGGCGGGCTTGGTGTCTTCACCAGCGGGGTATAGCCCAGAATCCATGGGAGCGCGTTTTTCCCAAACGAGGTCTCCTTTTAGTGTGAGCTTGGCGAAATTTTTCAACTGCTGATACCCGGTGACGTACAGGAATTGCTCGTTCCCTTCTGTGACAACTTCGAGCCCATGGCCACCGCCTTGGAATTGTTTGCCGAACGCGCGGATGAATTTCCCTTTATCATCGAAGACAAAAATCGACGGGTGATCTTTCAGATTCTCGCGCCCTTCGTGAATGACATAGAGCAACCCGTCACGATCAACCGCGACGTTATGCGTGGTCTGCCATGTGTATTGGCTCGGGAGCTTGGGCCAGTCGTGGATGACTTCGTAACGATGCTCACCGCTCCCAACAACTAGTTGCTTTTCACTCTTTTGAACGGTGATGATTTGAGGCGCAGCTGCGGCCAGCGCGGTGGCAGCGAGGAAGCGGCGACGAGAAAGCGGGCGTGGTGTTTTCATGTTGGGTTGCCGCAAGTGTAGCGAACGAGCCTTGGAAATCGAGACTCTTCGTGGGGCAGCCCGTGCCAGCTAGATAGCCAGGTGCAACTGGCGTATCTGTGTCTCCACCAGGCCGCTCACGCCGATGCCGATGAGGCGAATCGGCCGCGAGACAAGTTTCTCACGTGCCAGGAGAAAGCAGGCCAGTCGGTAGATGTCCGCGGAAGAGCCGAGAGGATCCTCAAGCGATAATTGCCGTGTGAGGGTGGTGAAGTCACTGTACCGAACCTTCACCTGCACTGTGAAAGCGGAGAGCCGACGCTTTTGCAGTTTGGCTGCGATCTCCCCCGCTTGCTCCTTCAGGCAGCGGCGCAGCGTGGGGCGATCTTCCGTGTCTTTGAGAAAAGTGTTCTCACTGCTGATGCTTTTGATTTCATCGCCCGTCTCGACAGGGCGATTATCCTCACCCATGGCGAAGCGCTTCAGCTCGGGTCCCCATGAACCAACCAGTGACCGCAGCTCGCCGCGGTGCTTTTGCAGATCACCAATCGTCATGAGCCCAGCGGAATGGAGAGCGCGTTCGGTGACAGCGCCCACCCCGTGCAAAGCTCGGATTGGCAGCGGTTGAAGGAAGGTGACCTTTGCCGATTCCCGAACGAGCGTGAGGCCATCCGGTTTCTTAAAGTCACTGGCAAGCTTGGCCAGGAGCTTGTTGGGCGCCACGCCGATAGTGGCGGTGAGTTGGCGCCGATTGCGAATGGCTTGCTTCATCTCGCGCGCCAGCGGGAGGAGGCTTTCCAGGGCCGCGTCGTGAGTCTCGCCTTGGGCGCGCTCTGAGAGGTCGATGTAAGCCTCGTCCACGGAAACTTGCTCAATGAGTTCGCCGCCCATCTCTCGAATGATGGCCATGATTTCGCGCGATTCCGCTTTATAGCTCTCGATGCGTGGCCGAACGAAAATCCCGCTCGGGCAGAGCCGCCCAGCGGTGACACTGGGCATAGCAGACCGGACCCCGAACTTACGCGCCTCGTAACTGCATGCCGCCACCACGCCACGCTGGGTCGGTGGTGAGCCGACAATCACAGGCTTCCCAGCGAGGGCGGGGTTGTCACGTTGCTCCACCGACGCATAGAACGCGTCCATATCCAGATGGAAGATCACGCGGAACATTTGCGGGGATCATCCAAGCTGCAACAACGCGGTGAAGCCAATAAAAACGCCCGCTTCACAAAACTCGTGAAGCGGGCGCAATGGTTGAGATTCGTTTACCGGCGGGCCAACGAGTTCGCAAACTCACCAGGGGTGACGCCGGCGATCTTCTTGAAGTGCTTGTTCAAGTGGCTCTGGTCGCAAAAGCCGCAGGCCTTGGCGATGGCGGAGAGGGTCATTTCGCCCTGCGCAATCAGCTTCTTCGCGTGCTCGATGCGCTCGCGGGTGACATATTGGTGCGGCGAGTGCCCCGTGGCTTGCTTGAACGTGCGGGAGAAATGGAACGGGCTCAGGCGCGCGGCGCCTGCGATATCGTTCAAGCTGATATCCTCGTGCAGATGCTCGTGAATGTAATCCATCGCAACACGGATGCGCTGATGCGGCGCTTCGTGCATCGGGCGGAACTGATCGCCCTTGCGCCCATACTTCCGGATCAGGTGAACCGCGAGTGAGTTGGCAAGCGTTTCGCTGTAGTGGCGGCCATTTTTGCCGCGCTCTTCCATTTCACTCTTCAAACCGAGGCAAAGGCCCTGGAGGACAGGATCCTTGAAGCCAAAACGCGGGTGGAGAATGAACTCTTCGCCATGAAGAATATCATTGCAGGCCATCTGCAGAAAGGTTCGCTGCAGCGAGACCAGCAGGAATTCGCCATAATTCTGCCCGCGAGTGCTGAACGGCGCGCCAGCGGGGATAATGCTGATGTCACCCGGCTCGATGCGCTTTTGCACATACCGGCCGTTTTCCTTGACCTCAATGGTCACGGTTTCAGCGAGTTGAAGAACGATTAAAGTATCGACGGCGGTGATGTCCGGGGCTTCATGCGTGCCCAGGCGGTGCGTTTCGACAAGGTATCCACGCCACCCGAGCGGGGCGGAACTCATCATCGGCTGGCCGCTCGCCGCAGGGCGCACACGCCCCAGAGTGCGATCGAACACCATATTTTTCGGACCTTGCGCGTCAGTCATGGCGCGCTCCTCAACAGCTCCTTCATTTAAACCGAACACAACAGGAGAACGAGTTAGCATTTTCTGTGCTACAAAGTAGCGGTAAAAGGTTACGATTTGCTGATGCGGCTTTATTCGTGCCGCAACGCTTCAATTGGATCGAGTTCGGCAGCCGATTTGGCTGGGTAAATGCCGAAAATGACCCCCACTGCCGCTGAAATCGTGAAGGCAATCACCACTGACCATGGGGTGACAATGGTTTTCATGTCAGCCACATGAGCAACTATGTACGGCACTATGATGCCAATCGCGACGCCGATCAGGCCCCCCCCGACCGAAAGCACAATCGTTTCGACCAGGAACTGCATGGTGATGTCGCTTTTGCGCGCTCCCAACGCACGGCGCACGCCAATTTCACGCGTGCGCTCGGTCACGGTCGCGAGCATGATGTTCATAATGCCGATCCCGCCCACCAACAACGAAATCGCAGCTATAGAACCTAGCACAATATTGAAAATTCGCTTGGTTTGTTCTGCCTGACGCAGCAATTGAAGCGGCACAATCATTTCGTAGTCGCTTCGCTCGTGGAATTTCTTCAACAGAGTCTTTATCTGCGGCTCCGCGATCTCCACCTGGGGGGTGTCGGCCATTTCCACCGTGATTTGGTGCAATTGCACCGTTTCCATCTCCATTGACCCTGCGGATCGCTTGATCAACGTCTCGCCAAACCGGGAGCGGGATGTTGAGAGCGGGATGTATAGGTTGTTGTCCATCGGCTCCCCCTCCATTTTGCCACTTTGGGTTCGCTGCTCCGGCATGTTCTTCTCCTGAATCACGCCGACCACGCGGAAGTAAAAGATATCGACCTTAATGGTGTGCTGAAGCGGATCCTGAAACGGGAACAATCGCTCCGCCAACCCGGCCGTGACGACGCAGACGTTATCCTGGTTTTGCTCATCAACATGCGTGAGGAATCGGCCCCGCAAGGTTTCCACCCCGGTGATATCCGCATAAGAGGGCAACGTGCCAATGATCTGGCAGTTGATTTTGTTCCGCTCGAAATTCGCGGTTTCGCGAATGATTCGCATGGGCAGGACGTGGCGCACTCCTGGGATTGTTGATTGAATCCGGGCTGCGTCTTCGTACTTCAGGCCGTAGTCCAGAGCCACAGGCCGGCCGCCCATCCCTCCGGAAGAAGCCTTCGCGTCGTCCACCGGCTTGAGACTGCGCACGATAATGTTGCGGCTGCCCAGCTTCTTGATCGCTTCCTGAGCTTCGTAAGAAGCGCCTTCACCGATTGCGAGCATCGCGATGACAGAACAGACGCCGAAGATGATCCCAAGCATCGTCAGAGCGGCACGAAGCTTGTGCAGCGTGAGGCTCTTTACCCCAAGCCGGATGGTGGTGAGGAGTTGGGAAGTAATCATGCGACAGCGGCAGCAGGAGTGTTGTAAATATCGCGATCCACGAGCCCATCTTTCATGTGAATCACGCGTTGCGCGCGGGCGGCCACTTTGTCGTCATGGGTCACGAGGACGATCGTTTTGCCATTCGCATTGAGCTGATCGATCATCTCGAGAACCTCCGCGCCCGTTCGGGAGTCGAGGTTGCCTGTTGGCTCGTCCGCCAAAATCATGAGCGGGTCATTCGCCAGTGAGCGCGCAATCGCCACGCGCTGCTGCTGCCCGCCGGAGAGCTGGCTGGGGCGATGCGTCAACCGCTCACCGAGCCCCACCATTCGCGCGAGTTTCACGCAATGATCGTAATACTCCAAAGGGTTCTTGTTTTGGTAAATGATCGGAACCTGGATGTTCTCAATCACTGTGAGCTGCGGGATCAAATTGTAGGACTGAAAGATAAAACCGATCTGCTGGCCGCGCACGCGCGACAGCACATCATCCTTCATTTTTGAAACATCCACGCCGCCCAGGAAATACTCACCTGCAGTTGGACGATCGAGGCACCCGAGCAGGTTGAGCATGGTCGATTTGCCCGAGCCAGACGGCCCCATGATCGCCACATAGGAACCCTCCTCGATCTTAAGGTGCACCCCGCGCAAGGCGCGAACGATGTTGTCGCCTTCAAGGAAGTACGTTTTCTCGACGCCAACCAGCTCGATGATCGTTCGTGGCTGCTTCTGCACGTTATTCCTGCGCTGCGTTGGACGTCTGGCCTTCGCCTCCACGATTCCGGCGACCGCCTTCGCGAGATGCCCCGCCTTCACCGCCTGAACCTCCACCACCGCGGCGGAAACCGCCTTCCCCACCACCCGCGTTATTTTCGCCACCTGCCTGGTTGAAGCGCGGGCGGTTGCCAGGAGAGTTTGTGCCGCCACGGCCAAAGCCGCCGCCTGCCTGGCGGAAGCGTTCGCGTGCGGCGGTGCGCTCGGCCTCATCAACCTCGCCATCACCGTTGGTGTCCATCTGCTTCATCATTTCTTCGCGGTTGAAGCGCGGGCGAGCGGGAACTGCGCCGTCGGCAGCGGGTTGCTCGGCGCCAGGAGCGCCTGCCCGGGATGCACGTCCAGGCCCGTCGGCAGGAGCGGCAGCTTGCTCCGGAGCAACGCGAGGCTCGACTGGCCGTGCTTCCGCTGGGATGACAGCGGGAACGTTTGTCATGGCCTCGGCATCGGCATGGGTTAAAATGGCGCCGCCTAAATCGCGTTGCTCCGTGTCCAATGGCGGCGAAAGCAGCACACGGTCGCCCGGGTTCAATCCGGACACGATTTGAATCATTTTCGTGTTGTACATCCCGACCTCGACTGGCACCGCTTTTTGCTGGTCGCCCGATTGGACGTAGGCCACCTGCCGGCCTTGCGCTGTCGTGACGGCTTGCAGCGGCACCGTAATAACATCCGTGAGGTTAGTGACGACGATCTCCGCTTTCGCCGAGACGCCTGGCTTCACATTCGGAAGCGTTTCGGTCAGCAGGATCTCGGTTGGGTAAACCTTGAGATTGGGATTGCCCCAACGGCTGGAAGCGTCCGGCAGCAGCGCAACCTTCTTTACCACACCGCGGAATTTTTGGTCGGGCATGGAGTCGAGCACGATATAAGCAGTTTGGCCTGGCTGAACCATGGTCACGTGCGACTCGTGGATCTTCACCAACAGCTTCATTTCCGACACGTCGGGTAGCTTGATGAGTTCCTGGCGGTTGCGAACGGTGGCGCCAGCCTCGATTAATGATTCGTTGCTGAACCGATTCTGGCTGATCGCATAAACAACAAGCCCGTCCTGCGGGGCGAAAATCTTGCAGGCCTTCACATTGGCCTCGTCGCGCTCGAGCTTCTTCTTGCTCAACTCAAGCGTGCTCTCCTGAGTGGAAACGTCAGCCTTGTACTGGGCTAACCGGCGCTCACCTTGCAGTTTAACGCGCGCAAGTTCGTTGCCGGCTTCATCAACGTTGGATTCCAGTTGGCGCTTCTGCTTGGGATAATCGAACTTCTCGAACAGCTCCAAAGCCTTTTGCGCTTGCTCATGACGGAGCTTGTACTGGCTCACAGCCAAACGGTCTTTATCGAGGTTGGACTTTGTCTCAAACCCTTTTTGAGCCAGCTTTTCCGACCATTCAAAGCGTTCCTCAGCCAGGGCAAGGTTTTCGCGGATGTTCGTCAGCTCGATTTCGAGATTCCGGCGAAGTTGGAGAGATTCACCTTCGACGTACTTTTGCAGGTCTTTTTTGGCGAACTCGAGCTTCAGCTCAGCCGCGCGAACGTCGCTTTCGACAATGCTCTTTTGAATCTCCAACTGCTCCTGCGCCTGAATGAGTGTGTAGCGAGCTTTCTCGTAATTGATGAGCTGTTGATTGAGCTGGTCCTGGGCCGCAGACGAATCCATTTCCACAAGGAGATCGCCCTTTTTCACGTAAGTCCCTTCCGGCACGATCTGAATAATGCGCGCTGTGCCTTCAAGCTCGCTGCGAACAACCACTTCGCTCACGGCCTCGATGGTCCCGCCTTCCACGATCGAAATCAGGAAGTCACCGCGGCGGATATTGTAAAACGCTTCATTGGCAAGCGCTTTGGTGCGCGGAACGATCGCCCAGATAAAAAGACCCAGCGCGAGCGCGGCTAAGCCCAGGAACAGGCCCCTCTTTCCAATGGGAGCCGAGGGCTTCGTCGGTGTTGTTTCGGAACTCATAAGCTTCTATTTCGTAAATAGTTCGTCTGGCGGAATAATGCGGTCGGCGGTGGCGGTTTGCATGGGCCCGCTATTCAGCCGCAACTCCGGCGTCAAATGATCCTTCAGCCAAAATTTTGACGACTCGGTTTCGATAACGCCGAGCTGAAGCAGCAATAATAGCCGCTGATCCTGGTAGCCAACGAGAGCTGCAGTCACCGCGTTCTGGGCGGAGATTTGGGCATCCTGCGCCTCAACGAGGTCGCGGACCTCAGCCCGGCCTGCCTGGAGGAGCAGAGTTGCGCTTTCCACACGGCGATTCGCCAGTTCCAGGGCGTTGCGCTGAATTTCGAAGGTTTGCCTGCGCAACTCGAGCGTGCGGAGCCCACGGTCGATGTTCTCCTTCATTGTGTCAAATGTGAGCCCAAGATTTCTGATCTGCGATTCGAACGTGATCAGGGTGGCGCGATAGCTGTTCCGTTCCCGCAGGCGGTCAAATGGGAGGTTTAACTGCACTCCGACACCGGCCCGAATGTCGTCTGGATCGAATTTGGTGTAGTCTGTTGGGCCCTCAGACTGCAAAGAGGCATCCGCCAGGATGTTGATGTCAGCTCTAAGGCGATCTGCGGCCACGCGAACCTTGCGCTTCGCATCTTCAAATTGATCAATGGCGTTAAGGGTTGGCAGTTGCTTGGCCACCGCAACTTTGAAGGCCTGGCTGGGATCGAGTTCCAATGGAATGGGCCCAGTTCTCTCCAGCTCCCGGAGCAGCGAATCGTCCAGGTAAATTTTCTCAGTGACCGGCAACCCCAGCGCGATTTTGAACTGATCCAGGGAATTCTCGTATTGGGCGACAGCGTTAACGTAAGCGTTCTTCGAGGTCAGCTCTGCCTGCCGCGCCTGATCCACCCCCGATGCGCTCTCGCGATCCTGGGACCGTGCCACAAGGCGTTCAGTGGCCTGAACGCGGCTGAGGTAATTGGTGTAACGATTGCGAACGACATCTTTTTGCGCCAACAGTGAGAAATAGTCCGCCACAACATCGATGGCGAAGGAGTTTTGAAAATAGCTGAAGTCGCGAACGGCGTAGATGACATTACGCTCGGCCTGGGTCAGCGCCTCGACAGAAGGGTGATTCTTTCCAAAACCGCGCAGGACAGGTTGCAGCAAGTTAACCGAGATGGTCGTAACGGCGCTCCGGCGAGGATCGCCAGTATAGTACCGGAGGAGATCATTCGCGATGGACGCGCCGATTGTCCCCCCGGTCATTAAAGTTTGCGAAAAGCCGGCGGAGCTGCGGACTGAGCCCAGCCGCTCTCCATTGGAGAGACGGTCCCCATCGACAGAGGAACGTCCGAACCAGTTCGGGCGAAACTCATGGCGGTTGCCAGTTAACGTCAGAGCTGTGAGATAGAGCCGTTCTTTCTGGGCTTGGTAGGTGCGGCTGTTCGTCACCGACAAGTTGAGCGCGTCCTCCAGCGAAAGCATCCGCGCGCCCTCCCGCATTCGGTCGTTGAGAATCTCTGTGGATGGAATCTCCTTAGGATTGCGTCCGGAATAGGGGGTGCTGATGTCGAAAACGTTGGTTCGGCCAAAGACCTCCTTCTCAGCGGATTGAATGATGGAATAGACGTCCTTGTCCGCCGATTTGCGGTAATGCGATGCGGTGCAGCCGGTCAGAATGGCCAGCCCGAGAAAGGCAGCGGCCATGGCCGTGAAAAACGATTTAATCTGGCAAGTCATTGGCGCTAAAGGCGACGGGCACAAAATCCGGTGAGAAAGCGCCGAAGCCGGTCATCACTCACGTGAAGAACAATCGAACAGACGCGTTCCCCCCGAATTGGGTTACACGCACCCATTCCATTTGCAGCAAGAACAGACGCTTCAGCCCCAGGATGTTATTCGCCAAAAATGAACTCGTTCAACCGAGAACCTACGTGCTTGGCGGTCCTCACAAACTTGGGAAATCGGAGCTACGATGCTCGGGGTCGAAGGACCACAAGCGGGGAAAAGCTTGACGGGTCCGGGCAATTTGCTTGCATACGCCCAATGAATAAACAGCTTCTTCGCGCGTTCGGTTTGCTCACTCTCGCTGTGGCGCTCGCCGGTTGCCATAGCACCGTCGATGGCCGCATGCGCGCCGGGATGCCGATCGTGAAGGACCAGTTGGAGAGCCGCTATGAGCGCCCAACAGCCCAGGCCTTCCAAGCGGCGAAGGATGTGCTCGCGTTCAACGGCACTCTCGTGAGCGAAAACACCATTGCAAACGTGGTCGAAGCTCGCGTGGACACCCGCACCGTTTGGGTGCGCGTTGAGGAAGTCGAGCCCAAGGTCTGCCGAGTGCTGGTTCAAGCCCGCAAGAAAAACCGCACCCCTGACATCGATCTCGCCAGCGAAATCAGCAAGCAAATTGCCTTGAAGTTGGCCGCAACTCGCTAAACGAGACTTACTGCTTTCCGAACCCCTGGATCACTCGGTGAGCCAGGGGTTTTTCTTTGCCGCTGAAAATCACCAAGCCTAGGAATGTGAGCAGAGCGTTCAAAACCAGCAGCTCAAACCCAAGTTTATACCCGCCGAGGAGGGATTCGGAGTTCCGTTGCACGAACCAGCAGATCGCAGGCGAGACCACGCAGATCAATGGCGTGTAACGGTCGAACGCCTGCCGGCCTGTGAGAATCCCAAAAGCAAAGAGCCCCAGGAGCGGCCCGTAGGTGTAGCCCGCAATGGCCAGAACTGCGGTGATGATCGCCCCTCCCGCCAAGGCCTGGAACAGCAGAATAATTCCCAGCAGCAACACCGCGAACATCCCATGCACCGCCATTCGAACACGTGCCTTGCGCTCCTCGGTCCAACCTCCATCCCGCTCCATTCCCAGGAAGTCGATGCAGAAGGAGGTTGTCAGCGTCGTCAGAACGGAATCCGCGCTTGAGAACGTGGCTGCGGTTAGACCAAAGATAAACACCACCGCCGCAAACGCCCCCAGTCGTGTGAGCGCCAGCGTGGGAAACAATTGATCGGTGCTTTGCGGAATGGCGACCCCTTTCGCGTTCGCATACGCGAACAACAACGCGCCCAACGAAAGGAACAGGGCATTGATGCCCAGCAGAATCACTGTGTAGGAATAAATGTTCTTCTTTGCCGCCTTTAGGCTGGGGCACGAAAGATTCTTCTGCATCATGTTTTGGTCCAGCCCAGTCATGGCAAGCGCCGTGAAGATTCCAGCGATGAACTGCTTCCAAAAGTAATTCGGCTGCTTCCAATCCCAGAAGAAAACTTGGGAGTGGGGGCTCTCCCAGACCGCCCTGCCCAACCCAACAAACGACAGATCCAGCTCCCGCCCAATCGCCACCACCGAAAGAACCAGCCCCATCAATAGAAACGCCGACTGGAAAGTATCCGTCCAGACGAGCGTCTTGATTCCCCCGCGAACCGTGTAGATCAGGATCAGCGCGATGATCACGCTCACCGTGACAGCGAACGGAATGCGCCACTGATCGAACACAAACTTCTGAAAGACTATTGCCGCCAGGAACAAACGCGCTCCAGCCCCGGTGAGCCGCGAGATGATGAAGAAAAATGCCCCTGTTCTCTGCGCGAATGGGCCGATTCGTTCTCGCAAGTACGAATAGATGGAGGTCAGGTTCAGTCGATAATAAAGCGGGAGCAGGACTTCAGCGATGATCACGTACCCAACCACATTCCCGAGCACGATTTGGAAGTAGCTGAACTTCGCCGTCGCGACTTGGCCAGGCACTGAAATGAACGTGACCCCTGAAAGCGTGTCGCCAATCAACCCGAACGCAACGACGAACCAAGGCGAAGCTTTATTGCCAAGGAAGTAACTCTGGTTGGTCGCGCGCCGCGAAGTGAACCACGCGATGAGGAGCAGGAAAGCGAAGTAACCCGCGATGCAGCTAACGATGATCCCCGGTGACATCCCCTGTCACTCCCGCGTCACACCACCTGAAATTTTTTTGGAAAGGCAGGCGCGACAACTTTCTCCACGGCGGGAAGAAGCGTGCCGCAAACTTCCTCATGCAAATCGTCGCAAGCCCGTTCAGCCAAGGCGAGCCGTCGTGCTGCGGCGTTGATGAACCCTTGCATCGTTTGTGAGCCGTAATTCACGAGACCCTGGCGCAGCGGCAGCGAGTATACCGCGAGCACAATCCCATAAACTATGAGATGCCAGCCCTTGGCTTTGCCACCTTCAATCGCGGTGAGATACCGCTGAACAACGCGGTGATCTTTTAGCGGCCGCAAGCGGCGGAGCTGGCATTTGCCCACATACAAACTTGCCGTCGCGAAGCGTTGAACGCCCGGCTCGCGCGACATCTCTTCGTCCAGCGCGATCAGCTCGCGCACTTCATTGCGGCTGGCATGGAGGAAAGCGCGTTGGATCAGCTCCAACTCCCGAGCGTACAGAACGTCCCGTTGGTATTCGCCGAGAAAGTCGCGCAGTTGCGACAGCGAGCGGACAGTCTCAAAACCACCGCCAGGGACCGCTCCTGCGAGATCGGTGACGCTCTCCGCAGACCCGAGCTGCTCGGCTAATTGGCGCAAATCTCCGGCCAGCTCTTCGCTCTCAAGCGTGAGCCTGCGTTGGTTCGCCACATTGTTCTCTCCAAGCGACATTCAGTGTGACAAAGGGTATATCCGATTCGCTAAACCGCAAACTTGTTTCGGCTCTGAAAGTGTATGGCCCAATGCCCCGACACGCTCTACGTGAAAGCGCGGAGGGCAGCTCAGGACGCGGCTCCGATTGCTCCGCAGCGGAACATCTGAGTTGCGGGTTGCGCCGAGCGGCTCAGCCGCTTACAACGAAGCATAACCCGCATGCTGCTCCAGCGCTTACTTGCCTGCCTATTGTTTGTTGCAGTTCAATCGATACCTGCGGAGCCGAGGCCGCGGCTCATTTATCCCAACGGACTCGCCTTCGACAAAAGCGATCGGCTTCACATCAGCGACATTGGCGCGCACCAAATCTTCCGTCTGGAAGGGACGAATCTCGCACTCGTCGCGGGAACCGGTGTTGCAGGATTCAGCGGGGATGGTGAGCATGCATCGCGCGCCACCCTCAATGCGCCGCATGAACTATTATTTCTCGCCGATGGCACTCTGCTCATAGCGGACACGTTCAACCACCGGATCCGCGCGATCCGTCCCGACGGCACAATCCATACCATTGTGGGGAATGGCAAAGCTGGGCATAAAGGTGACGGCGGCGCAGCGACGGAAGCTTCGTTGGACAACCCGCAAGGAGTCGCTGCGGATCGCGCAGGCAATCTCTACATCGCCGACACTTTTAACCATGTCGTGCGGCGCGTGGACACAAACGGCATCATCTCCACCTTCGCGGGAAAGGAGGCCGGCCTCGCCGGTGATGGTGGACCTGCGGACAAAGCTCAAATTAGCCTGCCGCTCGCCGTGGCAGTTGGGCCGGACGGCGCGGTTTACATAAGCGATGGCGGCAACAGCCGTATTCGCCGCGTCAGCGCGGATGGCACCATCACCACGATCATGGGTTTTGGCCCCGGGTCTGGAAATGGCGGCGCTGGGTTCAGCGGCGATGGGGGGGTGGCCTCCAAAGCGAAGCTCTTCTCAGCAGGCGACCTGAAGTTCGATGCCGCTGGCAAGCTTTGGATTAGTGACAGCGGGAATAACCGTGTGCGCCTCCTGTCAAACGGCGTTGTCATGAGCATCGCTGGCTCCGGTGAAGCTGCGTTCAAAGGCGATGGTGGGCCCGCGATCCTCGCCAACTTTAACGCCCCGCAGAAAGTCGCGGTTCATCCTGATGGCAGCATCTACATTGCGGACCGCGCCAACCAACGGGTGCGGAGGGTTGACCCTGCTGGCCGGGTGGATACAGTGGCAGGTGAACTCAACCCCAGCGGCGTTATGCTGAACCTTCCCAACCCAGCTCCATGATGCCTGCGACTGTCTCAAGGTTCTGCACCCGGCTGGCGCTCATGGTTGCGGTCGTCTCGTTGTCTGCATCTTCCTTCGGCGCGATGCCAAGGGATTCCAAGTTCGACAAGGATCACGCCGACCTCAAAGCGCCTAACCTTGAAAAAGAAGTCAGCGCTTTAACCGAGCAGGTTGCCTCGAAACTCCCCCATTCCGGCGGCTCCACGAACGTGGCGATCCGCAACCTGATCGATCAGCATCTGTTTGGCGCCATGCGTGTAGCGAAGATTCCGCATGCGCCGCTCACTACCGATCACGAGTTTTGCCGCCGCGCCTATCTAGATCTCACAGGCCGGATTCCAACAGTGGCCCAACTGGAATCTTTCATCACGAGCGATGATCCCGCCAAACGAGACAAGCTCATCAATCAACTGCTTGGCAGCCCTGCATGGGTGGATCATTGGGCCTATTGGTTCGAGGATCTGTTCCGCAACTGCGCCAACCGCATCGGCGAACCAACCACCAAGCATTTCGATGCCTGGGTGCGAAAATCTCTCGCTGATGGGAAGCCGTATGACCAATTCGTTCGTGAGCTGCTCACCGCCTCGGCGCCCTCGAGCGTCTGGAGCCCTGATTCTGCGCCTTCTGCTTTCCTCGCTCGCTGGCATGTGGCCGGCGACACCATGTATTCGGACCGTTTGGAAGACACCTCGGATGAAATCATCGTTCAATCCGCGCGCATTTTCCTTGGGGTGAATTACCAATGCATCTCCTGCCATGGCGGGAAAGGATTTCTCGAGAAGGTCAACGTGGACCTCGTCCCCAAGACGCGCCGGGATTTCTGGGCCATGGGCGCCTTCTTCGGGAAGACCCGTGTGCGCATTGTCCCCTTCCAGGATCGCTTCACCATCACGGATGACGGCGAAGGTTACGACACCAAGGGAGCGAGTTCCGTCCGCCTGCGCCGCAATGGCGGTGAGGTTCATCCAACGTTCCTGCTCACCGGTGAAAAGGCCGATTTGAGCAAACCATTGCGGCCGCAATTTGCCCGTATGCTCACAGAGCACCCGCAATTTGCGCGCGCCACCGTCAACCTCATCTGGAAGCAGTTCTTCGGGGTCGGCATCGTTGAGCCGGTGGACAACTTCGATCTCGCCCGCCAGGATCCCGCAAACCCGCCCGAAGCCCCCTGGCCGATTCAACCGACAAACCCAGAATTGCTGAATGCTCTCGCTGCTCAGTTTGCCAAGGATGGGTACGACCTCCGCAAGCTGATGCGCCTGATCACCGAATCGAGCGCATATCAACTCTCCTCCAGGTTCGACGGCGAATGGAAGGAGTCATACACCCCTTACTTCTCGCGTCATTACGTCCGCCTTCTCAGCGCCGAGCAAGTTCATGACGCGATCTCCGAAGCCACTCTCGTCCACGGCAATTACAAGCGGCGGGATCCGATCTATGGAACAGAGCTAAAGCCCATCAGGTATTGGACCGAAGCATCCACACCCGAGCAGATCAACCATGGTGAAGCAAAAGCTTTGATGCACACGTTCGGCATGGCCAACCGCGAGCAGTTCGATCGTCAGCCGGGCGGATCCATTCTCCAGGCCATGACCTTGATGAACAGCCCGTTCGTTAGCAGCCGCGTCAAAGCGGACGGTGAAAGCCGCGTTGCGCAATTGGTGAGATCAGACAAAACCGACGACCAGATCGTGGAGCAGCTTTATCTCGCCACTCTCAGCCGTCCGCCTTTGCCGCAGGAGAAGCAGCAAGCTCTGGAATGGCTCTCCGAAAACCGTCGAACAGGGGCCGAAGACCTGCATTGGGCGCTCCTGAACAAACTCGACTTCGTGTTCAACTACTAGCCGCTATGAACCTTTTCACGCGCAACGTTCCCGCCCTTTCTCGTCGCGAGCTGCTTCGAATCGGCGGCCTGGCGGTGGCTGGTGGCTTTCTAAACCGCTTCACGCCGCTGAACGTCTGGGGCGCTGAAAAGAAAGCGCAGCCCCGCGGCACGGCCCGCCAGGTTCTGTTCATCAACCTCGAAGGCGGCTTGAGCCAGGTGGACTCTCTGGACGCCAAAGTCACCCCATCGACGCCTGAATACTTCGATATTCGGAGCTATGCGAATGATATACACTTGCCGCGCGGGCTCTTCCCGAACCTCAGCGGCATTCTCGACAAGGTCAGCGTCGTCCGGTCAATGGCTGCCTGGGACGCCGTTCATGGCCGCGCCCAGTATTACATTCAAACCGGCCACCCATTGAACCTGGCTCTCGCGAAGGAAGTGCCGGCCATCGGCGCTGTCGTTTGCCACGAACTTGCCAAAGACCGAAAGAGTTCCGATTCACTCCCGCCTTACATCGCCATGAACATGGCAGGCAATCAGGCCGGCCTCATCAACCAAGGTTTTCTCTCCGCTGAGTTCGGTCCATTAAGTCTCGCGATTAAGGATGGTCCTCCCGCTCTGGCTCCGCAGCCCGGAATGGCCGACACCATGCGCCGCCGTTGGGAACGCCTGCAGAAACTGGACGGCTCGCTTCGGGAGGGTGCCGCCGGGCTCGACCGCAGCTTCCCGGATTACCACGAATACTACCGCGGCGCTTGGGCCATCATGAATGATCCCCGAGTGCCACACATCTTCAGCGTCAGTGACGACGACAAGAAGCGCTATGGCCAAAGCTCCATCGGCGTCTCTCTCGCTCTCTCCCGAAACCTCTTCAAAGCAGACGCGGGCACGCGCTTCATCCTCGCTAGCCACGGTGGATGGGATCATCACGGCGATATCTACAAAGAAAACACGCGCAATCATCCCACACTGATCCGTGAGCTGGATCAGGCCTTCAGCGCCCTGGTGAAAGATCTCGAAAGCACCCCCTCCAAACACCAAGCCGGCAAAACACTCCTCGACGAAACCCTCCTTGTTTGTGTCAGCGAATTCGGTCGAACTCCCGGCGCGATTAGCGACACCCGCGCCGGCCGCGAGCATTACATCCATGTGCATTCGGGCATGCTCGCTGGCGGCGGGATTCGCAAGAGCGGCGTAATCGGAAAAACAGACGCTGAAGGCGGCAAAGTGGTCGATCCGGGGTGGTCCGGCAATCGCCCCATTTATATGGAAGACCTCGCCTGCACCATCTATTCCGCCATGGGCATTGACTGGAGCAAGATCATCGAGAATACCCCTTCCGGCCGCGCCTTCCATTACGTTGAACCTGCTTCTGGCACTAAATACATGAACTTCAAACCCGTGGAGGAACTCTTCGCTTAGTCTGCGCCTTGCTTTTTTGACTTGGCATGCTTGTGGCTACAGCAACACTTGCTGTATGTCGCTGATGGCTAAGTATTCCCGTGGTTCCGCCCTGTTAATCGCTGGCGGAATGGCATTTACATCGTTTGCAGAAGCTCCCAAGGAAGCCCCTGATCGAATCCTGGTTCGGGTGAAAGCACACATCTCCGAGGGTGACGCCCAGGAACTCCATCGCAGCCATGGCGCCAGCCAAATCGACGAAATCACCGGGCTTCGTGTGCGCGTTTTGAAAGTAGCCCCCCAGGCCCGGGCCAAAGTTCTCGCCGCTCTCCAGAAGAACCCCAACATCGATTTCGCTGAGCCTGACCTCATCATCAAGCACGATGGCACAGCGAACGACTACTACTTTCCCTCCCAATGGCACCTGTCCAAGATTCAAGCGCCCGCTGCATGGGATCTGAGCACAGGCAGCTCCTCAGTTGTTATCGCGGTCATTGATAGCGGCGTGGAAAGCGCCCACGCAGACCTCGCTCTTAAGCTCGTGCCCGGCTGGAACTTTTACGATAACAACAACAACACCGCTGACGTGAATGGTCACGGCACGGCGGTCGCCGGAACAGCGGCCGCGAGCGTGAACAACAGCATTGGGGTGGCGTCGGTTGCCCCCAACTGCGCCATCATGCCGTTGCGCGTTAGTGATGCGAGTGGCTATGCCTACGAGTCGCGCATCGCTAAAGCCATCACTTACGCGGCCGACCAAGGCGCTCGCGTCGCCAATGTGAGCTTCCGCGCGTCCACCGGCTCCACCGTCAAAAGCGCTGCCCAATATTTCCAAAACAAAGGTGGCGTGGTCGTCGTCTCCTCCGGCAACGAAGGCGCCTTCGAAACAGCGACGGACAATCCGTACGTTCTCACCGTCAGCGCGACCGACAGCAACGACGCATTGCCCACGTGGTCCAATCGCGGCAACAACGTCGATCTTTCCGCCCCTGGCGTGAGCATTCTCACCACGACGAGAGGCAACACTTACGCCTCTTGGACCGGCACCTCTTTCTCCGCACCGGTCGTTGCCGGCGCGGCCGCGCTCGTCATTTCCGCCAAGCCCTCGATGACCGGGGCGCAAGTTGCGGACGTCCTGAAGAAGAGCACGGATGATCTCGGCTCGGCGGGATGGGACACCCAGTACGGCGCCGGCCGCGTCAACGTTTATAAAGCCCTTCACCAGGTCGTAGGCGGCACAACGCCACCTCCAATTGCGGACATCCTGCCGCCAACCGTCGTCATTACCGCCCCCACAGAAGGCTCGCGAATTTCCACGCGCGTTTCTGTCGCCGTAAAAGCGACAGACAACGTCGGCGTGAAGAAAGTCGAGCTATACGTCGATGGAGCGTTGCTCACGTCCAGCGCGCAGTCCCCTTTCACTACGACCTGGGATGCCAAGAAAGCCCGGACCGGCGCTCACACACTGCAAACCCGCGCGTTCGATGCCGCTGGCAATAGCTCGTGGTCACAAGTGGTGACCGTGCGCAAGTAACCGCCTCAGCCGCCGAATTTATTCCTCCTTCCCGAACTCCGGGCAACAAGAGCATCGGAGCGCATAGCAGTCGGTGCAAAGGTTCTTTGTGTCGAACGCGTATGCGCCAAATTTGCCGCATTCATCACATTGCAGATCCTGGTTTTCTTTAGCGGGCTCAGCCACGCTGCCACTATACACCTGAGAGCGGCTCAGTCCGCAGCCGAATCTTTCTTCCGTAGCTTGGGCGCGTTGCGGGACCAGCAGCAGAGACATACGTTGCCACATAATGATTTGGCGGCACGAAGCACATCGTCGAGAAGATCCCCAGGCGATTGCCGGCGTGGTTGAACGCAATATTTGCGCCTTGCTCAATCGCCGCAAAGCCGAGGAGCACGCCCTCGGATGGCAGGATAAGGTCGCCGAAAAAGTCACTGCTTTCAGCGGCAGCATGCTTTTTGTTTATATCCATCTGGCGGGCGTCGCCTTTTGGGTGGCAGCGAACCTCGGGTGGATTCCGGGTGTCCCCAAGTGGGATGAAAGCTTTGTGGTCCTGGCGATGATTGCCTCCGTGGAAGCTATCTTTCTCTCCACCTTCATCCTGATCACGCAGAACAGGATGATGGCTCAGGCTGACAAACGCGCGGACCTAAACCTTCAGATCAGCCTCCTTGCGGAGCACGAAATCACGCGCGTCCTCCGCCTGAATAGAATAATGGCTGAGAAGCTTGGCATCGACCTCGCCCATGATCCCGAACTGCGTGAACTCTCCCAGGATGTTCCGCCCGAAAAAATCCTCGAAACAATCGAGCATCACGAGAATCGCGTGATGAACGAATAACGATCTCCTCAGAGCTGCTTCAGTCGCGGCCCTTTGGCTGTATCCTCAATCGTCCACCCCTTGGCTTTTAACTCGTCGCGGATCGCATCGGCGCGCGCGAAGTTCTTTGATTTGCGCGCCGCTTGACGCTCCTCCAGCAAGGCCAGCAGCTCCGCCGGCGCCTCGTCCTTTGCCTGCGCGGCAATGGATAGCACTGAGTTGATCCGGCTCCAGGAGTGCAGCGCATTTGCAGCCTCGCGCGGGCTCAGCCGATTTTCCGCCATCGCCTTATTCGTCTCACGCACCCAATCAAAAATGTGGCCCCAGGCAGCCGCCACGTTTAAGTCTTCCGATAACGCGCTGTCGAACTTGCGCACGATTTCCGCGTCTTCGTTGCCGGTCTCACCTCCGGCCAGCTCCCGCAGCTTTCCAACGCATTCATCAATTCGGGCCAAGGCTGTTTTCGCGCCGTTCAGCCCCTCGAGGGTGAAGTTGAAGGATTCACGGTAGTGCGCGGATAAAAGCAAAAACCGGATCTCCCGCCCCGAGTACCCTTTTGCGAGCAAATCACGCAGGGTGAAAAAGTTCCCGAGAGATTTCGCCATCTTCTTGCCTTCCACAAGGAGGTGCGCGCCATGGAGCCAATATTTAACAAAGCGTTGCCCCGACTGCTGCAGGCCAGCCCCTTCGCTTTGCGCAATCTCATCTTCGTGATGGGGGAAGATCAAATCCTCCCCGCCGAGATGCGCATCAAAGCTTGCGCCGAGCAACTTCGCGCTCATGGCGCTGCACTCGATATGCCAGCCAGGCCGCCCCTCACCCCAGGGCGAAGCCCAGAACACTTCGCCGTCCTCAGGCACACGCGCTTTCCATAGCGCAAAATCGGCCAGCGACTCTTTCTGGTACTCGTCCGAACTCACCCGTTCTCCGGCGCGCATTTCTTCGAAATTCAATTTCAGCAGCACGCCATATTTCCCGCCGCTCTGGATGTACTTCTGGATGCTGAAATAGACTGAGCCATCCGCTGCTTTGTAGGCGATCCCGCGATCGACGAGACGTTGGATGATGTCTATGATTTCAGCGATGTGCTCTGTTGCTCGGGGAAGGTGATGCGGGCGCATGCAGCCAAGGGCATCGAAGTCCGCGAGAAAAGCCTTCTCATACTCTGCGGTGTAGTCGCGCAACGATCTGCCCGATGCGCGGACGCTCTTTATGATCTTGTCCTCGACGTCCGTGATGTTCATCACGTGCGTCACCGCAAAGCCCTTGAACTCGAGAAAGCGCCGGAAAAGATCGGCGAAGACGAAAGTCCGAAAGTTCCCGATGTGGGCGAAGTTATGCACTGTGGGACCGCAGCAGTACAGCCCCACCCCCTTGCCGGCTGGATCCAGCGGGACGAACTCTTCGATCGCGCGTGAGAGCGTGTTAAAAACTTTCACTCGCGCAGGAGTATCCTCAAATCGTCCCCGCTGGCAATTGCCGTTCTATCCCAAGCTAAGCGCGGTTGGCGAAAATCTTGTTCGCCTCTTCCAGCGTCTCTTTCGCCCCGATGTCGAACCACAATCCCGGCACGGTCCAGGTGTAGAATGGCGTGCGGGGATACAGCCACTGCACGAGCCGGCCGGGCTGGTCAGGATTGTTCCCCTCAGCCACATACTGCTTGATCAACGGCAGCACATGCTTGGGATAATAGTAAAGGGCGATGCCCGTCAGTGTGCTTGTCGGGTTCTGCGGTTTTTCCTGGAAGTTCGTGATCCGCCCTTCTGCATCGGTCGAAATCGAGCTGTATTTCTTCACCTGCTCCAAGCTGCCCACATCATAAGTCGCGAGCACAGGCGCGTTCTTCTTCCGGCAGAAGCGGCCAAACTCTTCCACGCTTTGGCTGAAGAGGTTGTCACCGGCCACCACGATCAAGTCGTCATCCACTTTTTCTTTGGTGATGACCAGGTTCAGATCACCAATCGCCCCTAGCTTGTTGCTGTCGTCCGTCGAGCCATCGTTGACGATGGTGAAATCCATCTTCTTCTTGGTCGCGCGGTATTGGTCCGACCATTTCTGGAAGTGGTCCGCGAACTTCGCGTTCGTCACCACGTAAACCCGGTCGATGCCCTCGATTGGGGCAATGTTATCGAGCACGTACTCGATCATCGGCTTGCCCGCCACAGGCAAGAGCGGTTTCGGTTGAGTCAGTGTGAGTGGATAAAGACGAGTGGCGTACCCCGCGGCCAGAATTAAAACTTTCATTCCCTATATGTCCTCCTGCGGACATATTCTACTCGGTATTTTCAAACAGGCTAGGGGCCACCCCCCGCGCCATTTCCTGTGACCTTCTCAAAATCTCTTTGCTGCTGTCGCACGTAAGCGCGAACTCCGCCAAAGCTTCCGTTTCACTCTGCTTCAAATGCCGGATCAAATATTTAATCTGAGGCACAAAAGCAGGCGCAGCGCTCAGTTCCGTAACCCCGAGGCCAAGAAGCAGGGGGATGATCGACAGATCACCCGCCACCTCCCCGCAAACCCCGCACCAGATGTTCTTCCGCTTCGCAGCCTCCGCGGTCATCTTGATCATCCGCACAATGGCGGGATGCGTCGGCTCATAAAGATGCGCGATCTTTTCGTTCAATCGATCGACCGCCAACGTGTATTGGATCAAGTCATTCGAGCCGATGCTGAAAAACTTCACCCGCTTCGCCAGCGTGTCCGCGATCATCACCGCTGACGGGATCTCGATCATCACACCAATCTCAATATTCTCATCAAACGCAACTCGCTCCTTGCGCAGCTCTTCTTTGCACTCCTCAACCAGGCTGTTCGCTTTTTCCAGCTCTTCCAGGCAGGACACCATCGGGTACATCATTTTGACGTTCCCCTCAGCGCTTGCCCTTAGGATTGCCCGCAACTGGACACGAAAGATATCTGGCTCCTCCAGGCAGAAGCGAATCGCGCGCCAGCCGAGGAATGGATTCATCTCCTGCGGCAAATCGACGTGAGATAAAAATTTGTCCCCGCCCAGATCAAGCGTGCGAATGACCACCGGCTGCGGTTTCAACGCTGCCGCCACTGCGAAATAGGCTTCGTATTGCTCTTGTTCCGTCGGATACACGCTCCGGTTCAGGAACAAGTATTCGGTGCGGAACAGGCCCACACCCTCCGCGCCGGACTGTTTCACTGCGGCCGTGTCGCCCGGTTGCTCCACGTTCGCTGAGAGCGTGATCGCATGACCATCCAGCGTCACCGCCGGCTTGTCCGTCTCCTCTCTCAGCTTCTCCCGAATGTGAACATGCTTTTTAACCAGCTGCCCATACTCAAAGAGCGTTTGGTCCGTGGGGTTGATGATGAGCACACCGTTGTGCCCATCCAGCAGGGCGTATTGCCCGGAGGTCACCTGCTGAAGGGCCTGCTGCAACCCAACCACCGCCGGAATTTGCAGCGAACGCGCCATAATCGCGGTGTGGGACGTCTTGCCCCCAATTTCGGTCCCAAAGCCGAGCACGAACTTCTTGTCGAGAGTGGCCGTTAAAGATGGGGAAAGATCGTGGCTGAGGATGATGCACGGCTCGTGCAGATTGCGAAGCGTATGGTCGTCACGCTCCATCAAATTGTTCAGCACACGCGCGGTGACGTCACGCATGTCCGCGGCGCGTTCCCTCAGATACTCATCGCCAATGGCATCCAGGGCATCAACATACTTGCGGGAAATCTCGGAAAAGACGTGCTCGATGTTCTGCTTCTGGTCGCGAACCGATCGGCTCACCTCATCCAACAGCATTCGATCCTCGAGCACCAAAAGGTGCGCGTCGAAGATGCTCGCATCGTCCGCGCCCATTGCCTCGCTGACCCGCCGCTGCACTTCCAGGATTTGGTGGCGAGTCTTTACGAGCGCGGTTTCGAAGCGCTCAAGCTCAAGTGGAATTTGATCTTCCGTGATCTCGAAGAACGGGATGCAGTCGTCGGATTTGTGCAGCACCAGGATCGGCCCCCTGCAAACGCCAGCGGAAACGGGTATTCCCCGCAACACGCGCTCGCCCGTCCTCGGCTGCTCTGGCATAAGTGATTATTAGCCACGAAGGCCATTTTTGGAAATGCCAAACTGGTCAACATATATTTCAGGACTCCCCCCGATTGCCGTTTTTGTCCCCTTCCGCACGAATGGCCAGCAAGCGTGAAGGAATACGACATCTTTGTTCCATCGACATTCAACGACGGCCAACCCATACCCGCTGAGAAGCTGACAGCCTTAAAGCTCATTCTGGTGAAGCAATTTGGCGGTCTCACCTACTTCCCCCAGGAGAACGAAGGCCTCTGGAAGATTGGCCGCACCACTTTCGGCGACCGCATCACGATCTTGCGCGTCCTAACAGAAGATGAGTCCGAAGCCGACCTCTTCCTCTGCAACCTAAAGCCCGAACTCCTCAAAGAATTCGGCCAGGAAGAAGTCCTCATCGTCTCCAGAGACGTCCAGCGGCTGTAAGCGTCTGCTCCACCTGTTAGACCTTGTGTGAAAGAGACAGGGAGGCCTAATACTAGGCAATGAGCAGCTGCCAACTCCGCCGGATGATTGCCCTGTTTGGCTTGAGCGCCATCGTTCTCTGGCAGGGTTACCAGCTTCGCCAACTCAAAGCCGACCGCGACAGTCATAAGACTTCAGCTGCTAAATTGGCGGAAGAGCTGAAGGAAGCCCGTTCCCAAGCAGCGCCCACGGGATCTACGGACACCGGGCTGAATGCGTCCGAACGTTCCGAATTGATGCGCCTCCGTGCTGAAGTCACTCGCCTGAAACAGCAGGGAGCCGCCACTCAGAAGACCTCCAACGCTTCGCCTGCTCGCAGGGTCGAGCCCACACAGGAGGAAGCCGCTGTTGTGCCTTCCGTAAAAAAGGTAACAGCCGACTTCTCAAGCAAACTCAGCGTGGGTAGCACCGCCATCGCAGGCGGCTGGCCAACGGCCGACGGCAAACGCGTTTTCAGCCTGGTGACCCCAAGCGGAGTCGAACAATCCGAGGGAGCCCCGCCCAGCATTAAGCTCGAAAGCAAATTTGTGGAAATTCCCGAGTCGCTGGTGCCTTTCTTCATCCAAAGTGGCGTTGCCTATGATTCGGCTGCGGCGACTTACAGCGGGACACTCAACTCTGCGCAGGTGAAAAACATCATGGAACTCGTTGAGCAAACCGAGGGAGCCTCTCTCCTTGTGGCCCCAAACATGATCACCACCAGTGGTCGTATTGCCCAGGTTTCAGTTACGACGGCGGCCGTTATTGAGAACGAACGGATAGATCTGGGCCCGCAGATATTCTTCACCCCGGAGGTTCTGCCAGATGGCCAAATCCATCTGCAAGGGAAGGCCGACTACACAATGCTCGACCGCTAACTTGGCCGGGCCACTCACCGACCGCTTGTCCTTACCTACGGAGACTTGGCGGGAAGCGCTCGAAGCGCTACAACAGCGTCCATGCAGACCCTTTCCATCCGCAGCATCCTTCTCGCTGTCGCGGTAACACTTTCATCCGCCCACCTCCACGCAGCCGATGCCACTCTGCCGGGGGTTGGCTCCGCTATGCAGCAGATGGTCGAGAAGAATGAAATCGCAGGCGCTGTCACGGTTGTGGTTTCCAAAGACAAAACTCTGCACCTCGAGAGCACGGGGTACGCGGATGTCGAATCGAAGCGGCCCATGACGCCGGACACCATCTTTTGGATTGCTTCCATGACCAAGCCGGTCACCGGTGTCGCCCTGCTCATGTTGCAGGATGAAGGCAAACTCAAAGTCACCGATCCCGTTTCCAAATACATTCCTGAGTTCGCCAACCTCAAGACCCCTTCGGGCAAACCCGCCAATCTCACCATTGACCAGCTGATGAACCACACCTCCGGGCTCGGTGAAGCCCGCGGACCCGAGGCCCAGAAGGCCAAGACTCTGGCCGACCTCGTTCCCATCTGGCTGGCCGCTCCGATGCAATTCGAGCCGGGCGCCAAATGGAGTTATACTCAAAGCGGCATCAACGCGGGCGGTAGAATCGTTGAAGTTCTCAGTGGCATGACCTTCGATGAGTTCCTGCAAAAACGCCTCTTCAACCCGCTGGGCATGAAGGACACCACCTTCTACCTCACACCAGAGCATCGCCAACGCCTCGTCACCGCCTACAGCCGCAACAAGGACACCGAGAAACTTGATCCAGTTCCACCCCGCCCTGAATTCGGCCCACGCGACCGTCCACCGCAAGGCAATGGCGGACTCTACTCCACCGCCCCCGATTATGCCCGCTTTTGCCAGATGCTCCTGAACGGCGGCACGTTCGAGGGCAAACGCTATCTCAGCGCCGAAGCCATGAA
>DASPKX010000159.1:0-60024 GCA_035627835.1 Candidatus Methylomirabilota bacterium | reverse complement strand
AGCTGATCAAGATCGGAGCCGACTCCCGCATCCCGATGATGAAGCTTTATGACTTTTACAAAGGCCAGGCCAAAGAAGAGGAGGTGCTAGCCGCCACCGAAGTCGGGGAGCCAACTCGGAAAGACCGTCGTGAGCGGCTCTTCTACGCTCACCTTTACCTGGGGCTCTATTATGATGCTGTCGGAGATTTGAAGAAAGCGCTGCACCATATCGAGCTTGCGGCCAACGAATACCGTCCGGAGTTCAATTACATGGGGGATGTCGCTCGGGTGCACCTGCCGCATCTGAAAAAGCGAATGGCTGCGTCGGAAACGAAACCCAGCTCGCAAACATCGGAACAAAAGCCGTAGGCAGGGGTCTAAGATTCTGTGCGTCTCCTCCAAGTCATTTGCCTATTATGTTTGGTGTGCGGGGTTCGCGGAGCCGACCAAACCCCAGTCTCCCCATTGAAAGCGCCGGGCATCGAGAACGCCTTTCAATTGACCGACAAGGTGCTCAGCGGCGGAACGCCAGAGAGCGAGGCGGCATTCAAGGCTTTGGCGGAATTGGGCGTCCGCACGATCATCAGCGTGGATGGCGGACGCCCGGACGTTGAAGCGGCGCGCAAACATGGCCTCCGCTACATTCACCTGCCGATGGGTTATAACGGCGCTTTTGGGACCAATGCTGTGGCGATAGCCCTCGCGGGCAGCGCAACGGACGGCAAAGTGTTCGTGCATTGCCATCACGGGATGCACCGTGGGCCTGCTGCGGCGGCGGTCATTTGCCAGGCCAATGGCAATTGGACCCCTGCCGAGGCTGCGGCATGGCTTCGCAAAGCGGGCACCTCCTCCGATTACCCGGGCCTTTACAGAATGGTGGAGGTGTTCAAGCCAACGCCGCAGGAACTCGCGAATTCCAAGCTGACCAACTTTCCAGAAGTGGTCGAAACGCCGGGCATTGTCTCTGCTATGGTCGATATTGATGCGCATTGGGATGCGCTAAAGCCACTCTTGAAAGCCGGCGACCTAAAGGCCACCGCAAAACAAGTTGAAGCTGCGACGCTGTTGGCGGAGGCCTACCGGGAGTTGCTGCGAGATCCTGCGACGCAACAACGCGACACCGATTTTCAAGCGTTGTTAAAGCATTCCGAGCGCGCCGCTTGGGACGCGCATGCGCAGCTGCGCACGAACGCCGCCAATGCCCGCCCGGCGCTCGAGAAACTCGGAGCGACCTGCAGCGACTGCCACAAAAAGTTTCGCAATTAGGTAGTTAACAGGAGAACCAAGAGATCGCGGAGAGAGGAAGGATTTGCGGTCGCTTCATCTCCCCAATTGTTCCACGTGGAACACTGGTAATGTATTAATACGTCGTCCACTCCCCCGCAACGGTTTTTTAAAGCCCAGAAGCTACTCCGCTTGCGCCGTAAAGGCTGGATCAATGGTGAAGTTCTCGGCGGGGCGGTTTTGGCGGAGTGCGCGGTGGCTGAGTCGGTAATTCAAAGCGGCGGGGGAGCGGCGGAGGAACTCTACCAAGCTTAAGACATCCCAGCAGGTTTGTTTCCAGCGGAGCTTCAGCGCATGCGCAATCGTGAGGAGGAGCGCGCTGAGGATTGCAAGCAGGACGCGCCGGATGGAGAAATACTTCAGCGCGATGATGAGGGAGCTGGAACGGGCGGAGAGGTAGCGGCGTTTGCTCACCTGGAGCGCGCCGCGTTTGATAGCCTGGGTATTGGAGGCACCCACCGCGTGATAGACTTTAGCGCGTGGTTCGATCACGCATTTCCAGCCGGCCTGCCAAAAGCGAATGAAGAGGTCGATATCCTCCTGGTCGAGGAAGAAGCCGCGGTCCCATCCTCCAATTTCTCGATAGACATTCGCGTTGATCAACACGGCGCCAGCGCATCCAAAAGGGGTAAGCTGTCCAGGCTCCCCACGAGCGGTGAAGTCGAGCAAGGCGTTGGAGAATGGACCACCTATATTCCACCTCACGGGGCGGAATTGAGTGAGGCCATGAATCCAAGTCGTGCCGTCGTAGGTCCATTGCCAGGGATCAACTGCGGCGATTCGCTTGGAGAGGTCCAGCTGCGCCTCAAGAAGCCGCAGGCAATCGGGTTCGAACCACATGTCCTCATTGCAGAAGAACAGGTTTTCATACCGCGCGTGGGGGACACCAGCGGCATAGCCGGACACGAGGCCCGTCTCTGGAGGCTCCTGCACCACCTTCACGTCCGGATGCTGCCTCAGGATCTCCGCGGACGCGTCTTTAGAATGGCGATCAACGATGATGATTTCCATCGTGACACCTTCCTGGGCCTTCAACGTTTCCAACAAGCGCAGCAGGTATTTGGCGCCGTTGAAATTGCTGACGATGACTGAAATGGCCATGCGGCTGCGCGACTTAATTAGCCCGCCAGGAGGGCGGCAGGTTCTTTTCGATTTCTATCCCGGAGAAGGTCACCGGTGTGGCGGGGCCTTTGGATTTAACCCAGTCAGCCATCCGCCGGATCCCGGCGCGCAAGTCGAGCGGGGCAGGGGGATTGAAAACAGACTGCACTTTGGAGTGGTCGGAAAAGGCGTGCAGCACTTCATTCCGAGCAGGCAGATGAGTCACTTGTGGAGCCACGCCGAAGGCGGCGGCGATCTCCTCAGCGAGATTAAGCACGGTGTAGGGAGTGTCCGCTCCGACATTGAAAACCTCGTTGGTGGCCGCGGGAACCAGGGGTGAGCGCGCAATGAGCGGGGCGACATCAATGATGTGCGAGAAGGCGCGTGTCTGCAGGCCGTCGCCGAAGATGGTCATCGGTTTGCCTTGCAGCACCTGGTTCATGAAGATGCCGATGACGTTGCGGTAGCGATCCGCGATGTTCTGGCGCTCGCCATAAACGTTGTGCGGGCGGAACACGATGTAATCGAGGCCGAACATTTCGTGGGCGGCTTTGAGATCGAGTTCCACTGCGTATTTGGAAATGCCGTAAGGATCTTCGGGCTGCGGCGTCATCGCTTCGCTCATGGGCGTTTGCCCCTGGCCATAGACTGCAATGGAGGAAGTGAAGATGAACCGCTTCACGTTCGCGTTCACGCACTCGTTGATAAGATTGATGCTGGCGACGAGGTTGGTTTCGTAATTGAAGCGGCGAACGAAATGGGAAAGGCCTTCAGCAGCGTAAGCGGCGAGGTGATAGACGTAATCGAATTTGTGCCGCTCGAACAATGAGTGGACGAAGCGGTGATCCCGAAGATCGCCCTGGATCCACTCGGCCTCGGCGGGAACATTTTCCTTAAATCCACCGGAGAGATCGTCGGTCGCCACGACGTCGAAGCCGAGTTTGAGGCACTCGTCAGCAACGTGTGATCCGATGAACCCTGCTGCGCCCGTGATGAGGGCTTTGCTTTTCCCATTCATAAAGTTAAGATGCCGGGTCACCGACCGGGCTTGCGACAAGGCCGCCAAGACAAGACGCCCGGTCAGGGACCGGGCCTACCATATGGCCGCGCAACCTAAAGGTTGCGGCTACATCAAGCCAGGAAGGAGCGTTCGGCGTTTGGTTTAAGCACGTGGCTGGCTGGCAGCTCGACGGAGGTTTGCCGACCGAGAAATTCCAGCAACACACGCACACGCTCTTCCGATCTCACCACCTGGGTGATAATCCCGCTCAGACCCTGAAATGCCCCAGTGGCCACTCGCACCTCATCACCTTCAGTGGGAGGCGTTTCGATGACATGCAGTTCTTTGCCAGCCATCGTAGCCCGCAACTCCGAAATCACCTCTTCGGCAATGGTCGGGCAGTGTTCGCCAAATCGGACGATGCCAATCACGCCGTTCGCATGCTGGACCAGCTTATGTCGTGTGGGCCAATCGAACTTTGCAAAGAGATACCCAGGGAACAAAGCTTCCACGAACCAGCTTGGGCCGCGGCAAGTCGTGCGCTTGAACTTGATCATTGGCGCAAAGGCTTCAAGCCCGGCTTCACGCAGGGACGCCGCCGCGATCTGCTCGTGCTTCGGCTTTGAGCGGACGCAATACCATGGCTCCGATCTGTTCATTGGCGGGTGAACTTTTAAAGCCAAGGTTTGACCAGCTCACGCTCCTGCGGCTTGAGGCGGTCGAACGGGATGCTGCGGGCTAATTGGCGCAAGAGACCGGTTTCGCCAGCAGCGCCCATGACGCCAACATAAACGGCCTGCCAACCAGGCAGAGCGGAGCCCCATTCGAAGCTGATGCCAGTGTAAGTCTCTTTGGCTTTTGCGTTTTGCCCCGACCGCAAGTAGCCAAGCGCGAGAGTGGTGCGATACGCGAGCAGGTGCGGGTTATCGCGCACAAGCTGTTCAGCGACTTGAAGGGAGCTGCCAACTTCCTGGTTCATCAACAGATTCAAGTAGGCCAGGTCATTCTTCGGCGCGGGGTCGTTCGGATAAAGTTCGACCATGGTTTTCACCAGCTCCTTGAGAGCGGCAGTGTCTCCCTGGCGCTCCGTGATGCGAATGAGGGAAGTGAACGCTGAGCGCGCGTGCCGCGGATCTTTAGTGAGTTGGCGATAAGCGCGGGCGGCCTGGTTCAGCTCCCCGATCTTCTCGGCGTATTCGGCCACGTAAAGGAGTGGCTCTGGCTGATCTCCAGCGCGCCAATGGACTTGCTCCCAATGCTTGTTGGCTTTAGCGGGATCTTTCAATTCCGTGGCTATGCGCGCGCGATACAGCTCGACGAGCACCGGCTCGATCGGGAGCTGGGCGATTTGGAAGATTTCCTGCAACTCGAGCCAATAACCGACGGCTGCGAGAGCATCGGTATAAGCCAGAAAAAGGTCGCGGGACTCAAGCGCCTGGGCCCGCTTCACCAGCTTGATGGTGGCTTCGAACTCGCGGCGTTGATTGAGATAGCGGACGGTGCGAAGCAATTGCTCCGGAGAGCTGTGCGCTTTGTCCAGAATGCTCGCGAGCATTTCATCCTTCTTTGCTGGCTCAAGGCGCGCGGCCAAATCGACTTTTAGCAACTCCAGGCCGTTAGTGGCGTTGGCCTGTTTGTTGACGATACCCAGCAGCTCCTGCAGCTCGTTGCGGTGAAGGTTCGGGGCGCCCGCGAGGGTTTGGATCACAGGAAGAGAATTATCCGGGTGCGCCTTGAGGATCGACCAGAGCAGTTGCTTCGCTTCTTCGTTGCTTTCCGGGTTGTTGGCGCGATAAAGGTGGCGCGCTAAAAGGAACTGCACCTGCGGGTCGTTCGTTTGCTGGCGGAGCGTGAAGCGCGCGAACTTTATGGCCATGGAGCTATCCCCTTTGGCGTCGCCGAGGAAAGCGGCCGCGCGGAGAGCAGCAGTTGGGGGAGGCGTTTCTTTTAAGGCTTCTGTGAGGAATCGTTCAGCAATATCCAGGCGCTTGAGGGCGAGGGCCAGCTCGATGACTTCGATGCGATCTTCAGGCGTGGGGCTGCCCTGGGTGAAAACTATATTCCAGAACCGGAATGCTTCCTCCTTGCGGGAGAGTGTGAGCAGGCGGGCCATGGCGCGGTTGGCGCGCATGTCGAGAGGGTCCATCTGGAGAGCGGCCTGGAGCTTGTTAAAGGCTTCCTGCCAGCGCTCCTGCTCCATGAGCTGCTCGGCGCTGGCGGCCATGCTGGTGGCGCGCTGTTTTTTCAGTTTGTGGTAAAGAGGGCGGGCGGCGAATCCGGCAGCCACCAACAAGGCGACCACCAGAAGCCAGAGCAGCTTCATTCCAATGCTCTTCTTTTTCCCCGTGGGGTCCGGTAGGAACATAAATTTAGCCTTTTCGTTTAATCAACGACGGCAAAGCCGATTGCAGGGCGCGGCGGGCCTCATCTTCGGATGCGTAGCCGCGCATGGCAATTTCGAAGACTTGTTGGCCGTAATGGCGCTTGCCTTGCCATGCGGCGAGCAAGCGGCGCTTTGGCGCCAGCTCGCGCAAGTAATTCTCCTCACTCAGATCCATGTTTGGATCGCGAGCTACGCCATCCTCGGCAATGCAGAAGAAGACATGCCAGCGGTGGCCGCTGCCCAAGAATGTGTAGCTGGAGAATGGAATCTCCAAATCGCCGGCATTCAGGACAAGATTTCCTGAGCGACCGACTTGCTTGAACCCGGTGGCCGGGAGGCATATCTCCGGTGTGTGGCCACGGGCGAGGGGAGCGGACATTCGGCCAGGCTCCCATTGGATAAAGAACATGGTCCATTCGCTGCCATCGGCGCGCTTCCAGACACCGCTCTCCTCGCTGTCGCTGCGAAGCACTGCTTTCACATCTTCACCGAGCGGTTCCTCTTTGAAGCCCTCGGTTGCGGCGGGCCATTGGACAGTCCAATCAACCGTGGCAACAAGTTGAGGTTGTCGAGAGCGGAACCAGGCTTCTTTAGCCACCTCGGCAGCAGCAAGCCACGCGATGGTGATGACAACGGCTTTGATGGGAAGGAGCCGAGGCAGGCGCGTCACGGCGGCGGGTGCGGGCGCGGATGCGCTGGCCTTGCGGGTCAGAAAGGTGGCCGAGGCGTAAACGCCGGCAAGGCCAACCCCGAGGCCGATTAAACCGGCGGGATCGTGATATCGGTTCTGCGCTTCCGGGCCTTCTGACGCAGTGAGCCAGGTGAGGAAACTCGTGCGACTAAAGTTGACCAGAACACTCCAGGCAAGACCGCCCGCAACCAATATCAAGCGCTTGACCCATGCAAGGCGGTAGAGTTCCCCGAAGAAGATGGCCAGCATGAAGGTCGTTTGAAAGGAACGTATGCCGCTGCAAGCTTCGTTCACTCCGACGTCGCCATTGGCTAGCTGGATGATGTTGCCGCGAACCACAGCAGGATATCCAAACCAGCGCATGCACTCCACCGTCGCGACCGAGATTTGATGAGTTAGCCCTTGCACGAGTGGTTGCTCAAGGAAGCTTGGCCACGGGGTGGCAAGGAGAAGGAAGAGGAGGGGAGCGGCGAAGTGGCGCACCCAGGGACGGCCACTTGCGTAAGCAAGCGCCATAAACAGAGCGGCCACATAACTGCAGGAAGCGGCCCATAGCAACAATCGCCAGTCGGGGTTGGCTTCGAGGAGGACTGTGAGCGGAAGATAAGGCAGGGCCAGCAGGATCGCCGCCGCGGCGAGGAAAGAGGGTTTTCTGAAGGGCTGCGGATCTGGACGTGTGGGCCAGCGTTTCAGGAATAGGTACATGGCTAGAACAGGAATGCCCCAGCCGTAGCCATACTGTGGGTTGACGGCCCACTCGATCGCCAGAAACCGAAAGGACGCGTAGCCGCAGACGGCGATAGCTGCAACTGTCCAGCCCAGCCGACGGTTGGAGTCGGCGCTCGGCGTTGGCGACGCAGCAAAGGCTGCGTTTTCCGGCATGTGTGCGGTCTGTCCGATAGCGATTTAAGTTACTCCTGGGACGTTAAAAATACAGGGAAGGTTTCCCTACATCCCATGTCCACAGCAGCGATTTTGAAATCGGCGAAATGGCGGGCCCGCTTAACTGGGACGACAAAAAAAGTTTTCAGATAGCCAGTATTATCGGGGAATAGCGGGGAATAGGTGGTTTTAGCTGGTATTAAGTGGGTGGTCATATTTATGAGTCCTGGGTCCGAGTCGCGGGTTAAAAGGCCCGGTCGGCGACCTGGCCCCACCATTCAGGCTGCGTGCGACCGGCCCGTAGCCTTGGGATTGAGCATGTAACCTAAGATTACTTGTGTCAAGCCTCGTTTTGTTGCGGCACGCGCTTAAACGAAAAAGCGGGTTCAGCAGAGCCGAACCCGCTTCGCGAGATTAGCGATTAAACATCAGAACGGGTTCGTTGGGCAGCTCGTGTAGCCCAGGAACCTGGCGCTGATGCGGTTTTGGCCAGGCAAATGATAGCTGGTGATTTGAATCCTGGCAAAGTTGACGACGCGATAAGCGGAGTTGTTGCCGGTGCGGCGGGCTTGATCCCAAACGGGAACGACGATCTCACGGAGCTTCAAGCGCTCGAGCGCGGCGCGGATATCGGAGGTGTTCGAGAGGCCGGAGTCACCTTCGACCCATTCGCCGATATCGAGGACGTAATCGAATGGAGCGTCAGGGTTTCTATAAAAGTGACTGTCGCCAGGAGGGATGAGGCCGTTGAGCAGATTTTGAGAATTGGCTTCCCCGCGCCATGCGAGCCAGCCGAAGTTGCCCGGTTGGACGCCATTAAGAACGTCGCGAACCTCTGTCCCGACAGCGACATTGCGGAGGGTCTCGGCGCTCACAGCGATCGGGTAAAGCTCGCAGCGGGGAGGGGTGGTGCAATCGACCATGCCCAGGAACTGGGCCGTGATGCGATTTTGGCTTGGGAGGCGATAATCCAAAATGCGGACCTTGGCGAAGGCAACAATGCGGTAGTCGGTGTTGCGGCCCTGGAGGCGAGCGGCATCCCAAATGGGGATCATAATGTCTCGCGTCTTGAGCGCATCGAGAGCGGCGCGAATGGAGCTGGAGTTCTTCACGCCGGTGGCGCCGTGGACCCAGTCACCCACCGAGACACCGTAGTCAAAACGGTCGGCTGGATTGATGTAGGTGTGGCTGTCACCAGGAGCGGTCAGGCTGGTCTGGAGTGTGCCTTCGTTTGGATCGCCAGCCCAGGTGAGCCAGCCGAAGTTGCCTTGAAGAGCGCCATTCCAAATGTCGGTGAAGATGGTCCCGATGGCCGCGTTCTGGACGGTGCTGATGTGGAGCGCGATCGGATAGAGGCCGGTGGTGGAGCACTCGTTGCCAGCGGGCGGGAGTTCTGGATCGGTCACCACGATGGTTACAGTGGTTGTCGATGTGTCGCGCCCATCCGTGATGGTGTATTCGAAGACGATTGTCCCGTTAAACCCATCGGGGGAGGTGTAAACGAACTTGTTGTCGAGGCCGAGAGTTACGGTCCCAACTTCGGGTTGGGTGAAGGTGACGATGGTCAGCAGGTCGCCATCCGGATCGCTGTCGTTCACGAGTGAATCAACAGTGACAGGAACACCAGCTTCCGTGGCTTCCTCGTCGGGCTGGGCGACTGGAGGGTTATTGGGAGGATTGCCGACCACGGAAATTGTGACAGTGGTTGTGGATGTGCCGCTCTTATCATCAGTGATGGTGTAGGTGAACGTCACGTTGCCGATGAAGGTGGCTGGCGGAGTGTAAGTGAACTTGCCATCCGCACCGAGAGTCACTGTGCCTTGCGGTGGTTGAGTGAAGGTGGTGATGCGGATGGGATCGCGGTCTGGATCGGAGTCGTTCGTCAGCGAGGCGATGGTGACGGGAACGCCGGAGCGTGTGGAACCGGAGTCCGGTTGGGCAACGGGTGGACGATTCACGACCGGAGGCGGCGGGGTGGAGACGGTGAGCAGAGCGGAGCAGGTGGCGAGGCCGCCTTTGCTGTCGATGACCGTGACCACGATGTTGTAGCTGCCCGCGGCATAGCTTTGGGTGAGCGAAAGTGTGGCTGCGGTCGTTGGGCTGCCAGCAGGAACCTGGTCCTGGCGAACTTCAACCCCGTTCACACGCCAAACGACGGTCAGAGCGTCTCCATCAAGATCGCCAACCGTGACGGTGGCGGTGTGGTTGACAGCGCCAGACGCGGTAATGTTGACGGCTGTGGGGCAGCTCACCGTGGGAAGATTCGGGTTGACGGGAGGGGGGAACACGCCGCCGCCGCTCTTGAGCTTAATGACAGTGGCGACCACGGTCAGATCGTCATCATCGTAACCGGTGGTGATCAGGAGGTTGTTGGCTCCGGTGGTGAGGAAGGGCGCGATGTTGTAGGTGTTGATGTCCCAGAGCGTGCCGGTGAAGAAGGTGTAACGAAAACCGCTGGTGTTGTTGTAGGGCGCAGCGCCGCGGAACTCGTTACCCCAGGCGGCGAGCTGTTGTTGATTAATGAGGATAGGCGTTTCGTTGTATTGGTGCTGCCCATCGGAAACATGGAATTCCAGGCTGGCCTGGTCGCCCGCTGTAAAGGGCACGCCAGCGATAGAGATGTTCCAACCAGAGGAATCCCATGAGTTTGCGCTGTTCTGATCGCACCCATCGTAAATGATGATGTCCTGGTTATTGGAGGCATCGCCATCGTCGAAAATCACCAGCAGGGAAGCGCCTTGGACGCCGGTGGCGAGCGGGCGGAACGTGCTCAACCCGTACGTTCCGTTGCCGGTCACGAGGGAGGTGACATCGGCGCGGTAGGCGGCTCCGAAATAATAGCTGTAAGGAGAGAAGCTCCAGCCGTTTTGGCCGGAAAGACCGATACGGTCGCCAGTGACGACCACCGGGGTGGTGACGCCGAGCGAGTTCGTTAGCGCGACTGTGCCGGTGGTTTGGGTTGCGTTAAACTCAGCCGCGCGGCCATGGCCATGCCAGTAGAGGTATGCCTTTTGGACGGGGCCATTGACGCCGGTCAGCTCAATGGCTCCGCGGCCGGTTTCGCGAGTGCCGCCGACACCGGCCGAAACGTAGTCGACGTTTTGGAAGGTTTGGAAAGGTTTAAGCTCTGTGGCGTGGAGCAAAGAGGCGGTGGCGAGCGCGGCGAAAACCACACCCCACCTGCGGGAAGCCCGCAGAAGAGTTCTAGAAAGGTGCATTGTATTAGTCCCGGATGAATTGACACTCGTCCCGGACAGTCCTGAAATAAGGCAGTTCCAGCGCCAAGACAAGGTTTTTCTCACGAATGACATGAGTGCAACCCTCATGCCATCTCAGGGTTGCCCTGATAAATTTTCACAGGTTCTCCTTGATATAGGCACGATAAAAGCTACTCTTCTCGTGGATGAGACGAATGCGACTAGCCTATTTAGCGGTAATGGCCGCGCTTTGTCTCATTTCTGGACTCTTCCCGGTAAGCTGGGGGCAATCTGAGTGGATTCTGGACGAAAACGGGGTGTGGCACACCAACGTGAACTGGAACCCGACGACCGTTCCGAATTCCACGGGTGGGACAGCTTTGCTTGGCAGCGCCATAACTGGGGACAGAACGATTCGCATTGGTGAGAACGTCAGCCTGCAAACGCTGAATTTCGCTGACAATAACAGCTACCAGGTTTCCGGCTTTTACGAAGTGATTTTCGACAGCCTCACCACCTCCGCCATTAACGTGAGCGGGGCTGGCTCGCCGTACATCACCGCCAACATGAGTTTGTACACGGACCTGCTGGTGGACCATGACGGGACGGGGACGCTGAAGCTGGGGGGCGATGTGCAAGTGACGTTTGCCTCAATAACCAAGCAGGGGACCGGCATCATGGAGTTGACCGGTTACAACTACTTCGGCGGGGGGTTGAACATTAACGAGGGGACCGTCCGAACCTACCTTGAGACCGCCCTGGGCAACGGGCCGAATGTGACGCTAAACGGCGGCATCCTGAACATTGGGTCGAACATTGAGACGGACGGCAGCACGGTAGTTAACCGGGTTTACACGATTGGCGCGAACGGGGGCACTTTCGATGTGGACGGCGGGGTGACTTTTAACATGGCGCAGAGCGGGAAGCTTGCGGGGACAGGCAACCTGATCAAATCGGGGGCGGGCACCCTCGTGTTGGGGGGGGACAATTCCGCGACTCGCACGGCCGGGTTGCTAGAGATCACTGCGGGAACAGTCCAGATCGGCGCGGAGAATAATCTTGGCGCGGTCGCAACCGACGTGACGTTTAGCGGCGGCACGTTGAACATTACTTCCGGCTTCACGGCCAATGCGGGGAAAGTTTTCACTTTTGGGGCAAATGGGGGCGCGATTGATGTCGATTACGGCGCGACGCTGACGCTGGGCACTGGCGGGCAAATTAGGGGGAGCGGCACTTTCAATAAAAACGGCGATGGAACGATTGTGCTGTCCGGAAATAACTCCGGAGTTAATGGCTTCAGTGGGTTGACGGTGATAAATGCCGGCACATTGAGGGTCACGGCGGAGAATAACCTCGGCGATAGCGGAAATGACATCTCTCTCAATGGCGGCACGTTGAACCTGGGGGGCAGCTTTACGGCTTCCTCTGGAAAAGTGATCACCGTGGAGAACAACGGCGGAACCTTGGACATAGATAATGGCGTCACTTTCACCCTTGGAAGCGCGAGCCAATTGTCCGGGAGCGGGCAGTTGACAGTGACGGACACGGGGGGGCTGGCGATCACGGGGAATCAAAACACCTTTACAGGGTCGCTGGTTGTGAGCGGGTCGACGGTGACGTTGAGCGGAGCGAGCGGGACGGCGACGGGGATCAGCCAAGTGACGATTGAAAAAGCTGGAACGCTCTTACTGAACAACGCGACAAGCGTGGATAATCGCCTCGCTGCGAACATTGTCCTTAATGGCGGCACGATCAGCATGAGCAGCGGGTCGAACACGCGTGAGCTGTTGGGGAGCCTGACCCTGAGCGGGGGGGCGTCGAGCGTGGAGATTAATCGATCAGCGAATGGGCCTGTGATGGCTTTTGCCGGGCTGTCGCGAACTGGGGCGGATGCCACAGTTCACTTTGGGAACACTGGATCGGGCGGCACGTTGGGAAACACCGGGAGCAACCCGCAAATTTCGTTCACTGCAGGGAATGTGCCCGCTACGGCGAATGGCATCCTTGGCGGCTGGGCGACTGCGAGGTCGGTCAGCAGCGGGACACTCAATTTTGCGACTATTGCCAATACGACGAACGTTGCGGCTCTGAACACCTTCAACACCGGGGACGAAAGCGGCTGGCTGGCGGCTGAAAACGTGAAGCCCAGTTCCGATGCTCGCGCGAATTTGGATGCTAACCGCACAGTGAACACGCTGACGCTCGAGAGCGGGCGGACGATGGATGGGGATGCGTTTACATTGACCGTGGCCAGTGGTGGCGTGATTGCCCAGGGCAACGCGACGTTCATGGATGGCACCATCACGGCTGGCTCAAGTGGCGTCGGCGGGACGCTTTTCACTCACGTGAATTCGGGAGCCACGCTGACGGTCAGTGGCGTTATTGCCAACAACGGTGGTGGCGCGGTGAATCTGGTGAAAGCTCAGCCCGGCACATTGCTTCTGAGCGGGGCGAACACTTACTCGGGGGCGACTTACGTCAATCAAGGCACTCTGCGTGTCGGGGCCGCCGGGGCTATCCCGGACGCTTCGGCGGTGACTGTGGGCGCAGGGGCGACGTTTGACCTGAACAATATTAACGAGACGGTCGGCTCCATTGCTGGGAATGGCTCAATTACGTTGGGGAGCGGAACTTTAACCGCTGGGGCGAACAACGGCTCCTCAACATTCGCGGGTGTGATCAGCGGGACAGGCGGATTTACCAAGAGCGGGTCCGGCACTCTCACGTTGTCCGGAGTGAACACGTTCGACGGGAACGTGAGCATCACGGGCGGCACATTGGCGATTTCGCAGGAAGCAAACCTCGGTGACGCGGGCAAAACGATTTCGCTGAATGGCGGAACGCTGCAAGCGACGGAAAGCTTTACGACCACGGACACTTTGAACCTGGCCGGGGCCGGCGGAGTGAACGTGGATGCGGGCGAGACTTTTGCGCTGAGCGCCGCGAACAAATTGACTGGATCGGGCACGTTGACCAAGAGCGGTTCAGGAACTCTAACCCTGGCCGGGGGCACGACCTTCACAGGGAATCTGGCAATCGACGCGGGCGAGATTCGTGTGGCTGGGGCGAGCACGGATGTGGAGGCGCTGCTGAACACAACGCGGCTCTCGAACTTGAGTGGAGCGGGCGGGACTTTGACGTGGGCGTACTCGAACACGATCACGAACACAATTTCGGGAATGCCGAGCAGCCCGAGCAATTTGAAGATTGGGTTCGATGTGACGGGCAATGCGGCCAATGTGAATTACATTCTGGGCCCCACGAACCAAAACCTCAACTGGGCGGGCCTGGTGGTGAATGGCGGCGAAGTGCAGATCGCGTATGACCACACACTGGTCGGGAATGGGGCCACGACACTCGAAGTGAACGGCGGCATTTTGCATCTCGCGGGCAAGGATGTGCCAGGTGGCCGGACATTGGAAATCAGTGGTGATGCGACCTTGAACGGCGGCGTCATTCACGGCGGCCCGGGCGGCGGCAGCCGCGGTGTGTTGAAGACGCACGCGAACATTATCTCCTCGGGCACAGTGCTGGAAAGCGGCCCGAGCATCGTGATGGTGACGGACACAGCGGAGACGCTAACGACGTTGGGCGGGACAGCGCCATTGAATGGGGTGACGACTTTCACCAAGCAAGGCCCTGGAACCACGCGGCTGGATCAAATGATGACCGCGAACACGGTGGCGGTGGAGCAGGGAACATTGCTTCTCGGCGCGAGCGACCGCTTGAACGACACTGTGGCGGTTGAGCTTTGGAGCGGAACCACGCTGGCGACGGGGGGTTATGACGACACCGTTGGCGCGCTGACCCTGGTGGGATCCGCCAGCCTTGATCTGGGGAGCACCAGCGGGAGTGTGCTCGGCTTCGCCGACAGCAGCGACAAGTCGTGGGGCACGTATCAGTTGACGATCGTCAATTACTTCGACGACACAGAAGAGATTTACTTCGGCACAACAGCAGGCGGTCTCCAAAGCTCGCAATTGGAGAAGATCGTCTGGGACAACCCTTACGGCCCGGGATCGGGAACGATCTTTGGAGCGATCATCGAGGCGGACGGCCGCATTCGGCCAAAGCCGGTTCCGGAGCCGGCAACGGTCATCTCGATGGTGGCTGTTGGCTTATTGATTGGTTGGAGAGAGCGGAAGCGTCTTCAGAGCGCTCTCCGAATTGTTTCCGGTCGTTTTCGGACGGCTAGCTCGCCAAACTGAGCAGTCTCTAGCGCTGAACCTGCTAAGCGGGAAAGCGCGATCAGAAAAGAGCGCACAAGTCCATGATTTTAGCTTTACAGCATGCATTTTGAACCAATAGAGTCCGTGAACTGGACGCTACTGGCTTTAAACGGGACACCTGAGGTGTCTGTTTGTAAGCACGAATGAAATATCTGGTCATTATAGTAAGCGCCTTGCAGTGCCTGGGATTGGCTTTCGCCCAGCCTGCGAGTGAATCCGCGACTCCCGTTCCCGCTGTTCGCCAAGTGGAATTAATCCTGTGCGAGGAAGGGGCCTTCAAAGTGCGTTTCCCGGATGGGAACGAGCGCGATATTCCGTCAGGAGTGAGCGAATTGGAACAGGTGACGTTTCGAGTCTCCGGCCCGAGTGTGTGGGTTAAGCCGTTGGTGTCTGACATTCAGGTGACAGCGCGCTCTGTGGGTGGTTGGCAAGTGGACCTGGCCCAGAACGTGGCTGCAACCTTTACTGTGCATTGCCGGAAGGGGCGCGTGGAAGTCGCCGCCGATGCGGATAATTTGCTCCCGGCAGTGATTGTGTTGAAGGAGGGCGGGCATGTGGAACTGCGCGCTTCGGCCAAGGCGACGGCTGAATTCTTCTCCAACGGTTCGTATCTGATTCGAGGGGAAGGAGAAGCGCTCGCTAGGAACGCGGATGGCCAAAAGATTCATCTTGGGGAGCCTGGCGCTTTGATGACGGGCGGCCCTCTCGTGCAGGTGATTAACTCCAAAGGCAACCCGGATTGGGAGCGAGTCTCCCCGATATCGAAGGTGCGCCTGAGCGGGTCCGCGTCGGGCGAGGTGAAAGTCACTGCGGGAAAGCAGACGGTGACGATTAGCGGAGGCGGGAAGCGTTCCGTCCAAATTCCAGAGACTGGCTCAGTGATCGTTTTCGAAGAGCTGGCCAATCGCAAAGGGTACAGCCTCTTTGTGGAGAAGGGTGAGTTTCGGGTGAGCATTGAAGGGGTGCTGAACTGGACGGCGATCGCGAGCACGGATCAGCGCGCGGAGTTGACCTGGAACCGCCTGGATCGCTCGGTGGACATCCGCAACTTGTCCAGCAGCCGGATGGTTTCCCTGCTGCCATCAAGGAACTTTGTGGAGATCGATCCGGGCGCGCAGTTTCAATATTCGTGGATGATCGGGCAGAAGTTCGCGACGGCGGCGACGGGCGGTGATGTGAAGATGTATTCGCGCGACGGCGCGTATAACTTGAATCTGCGCAACAGCAACCAAGTGTTCACGATCACGCGGGATGACGCGCTGATACGCAAGCCGGGGCTGCCACTGCATTTGAATTGGGACACTGGGGCGCCTCTCTCCGTGAACGCGTCTGTTGATTACGCGCAATTGAAGCCTGGGAGTGAGCACGTGGTGCGCTTCGGCCAGGAAGGGGAAGCCCACTTGTATTACTCAGAGGGCGGCTTTTTGCGGGTGGCAGCGGCGGAGCACAAATTTTCGCTGAAGATTGAGTCGTTGAACGGATTGCTGGTGGAGCTTGAGGCCGGTGACGAGGTGCAGATGATTCTGGATCGACGCAAGGGGACGTTCACGCTGCAAACGGGCATTGATAACTCGTTCACGGTCGGTGTGGACACGCAGAATGGATTTGCGCCGCAGGTGGGGGCAAACCGGGCGATTAATTTCAACATCAAGAAAGACGGAGCGATGACAACGACAGCGAGCGGGTTCCTGGTGAATTACACCCCAGGAGCTGAAGACCCGCTGTTGAACGATGATCATGACCCGTTGATTCCGGACCGGGTGGATCAAACACCGGTGAGCGTGGTTCGTTAGCCGAATTCGCGCAGTGGAATGAGTTGTTTACCTGAAATTGGAAGCTCGCGCGCATTGTGGCGGCGCGGGTGTTTGGCAGCGGTCGTATTGATAGCGATGATAGCGCGCAGCAAAAGTCACGGGCAAGGTGTGGACCTCGGCTTTATCAGCCGGTCTTCGCCAGCGCCGGCTTTTATCGAGCCGGACCCGGCGCGCTACAACATTAAGATTGGCCGGATGAACGCCCGGTTCCGCGGATCGTTGCAAACTGAGTTCATCGACAACATCGCGTTGTCGGAGAGCAATCCGGAAGCGGACATCGCGTTCAACCCAAACCTGAAGATTGGGTTTGTGTATGAGCTGACGAAGATCCAGTTGCTCGAGTTCAACCTCGGGCTTGGCTATCGATGGTATTTGAACCATCCGTCCGTCGCGGCTTACAGCATCGATCCCCGATCCACATTGGATTACAAGATCACAATATTGGGCGACGTGGAGGTGCGGTTTTATGACACGTTTGGGCTGGAAGTGGATCCATTCAGCCGCGTGGACATCACGGGGCAGGAAGAGGATGTGCTCGAGTTCAGGCGCTTTAACAACACGTTTGGCACACTGGTCTCGTGGCAGCCGAACAGCGAGTTCCGAATGTCCGCTGGCTACAGCTACGGGTTCAATGTGTCGTTGAACGAGCGGTTCAAAGTTCTGGACCTGGCCACGCACAACTTTACAGCGGCGGCTTACTACACACTGTCGCCGCGGCTGACGCTGGGCGGATTGGCGTCGTATTCCTTTTTGGAATACGCCGACGCGAGCCAGAACAATGGGACGAGTTACAACGTGGGGCCGGTGGCGGTCTATCGTCCGACGGAGTTCCTTTCAGGGAGCGCTTTTGTTGGGTACACGGTGATCAACCAGGATGCTTCCAGCGTGACCCCTGAAGGGTCGCTGAGTGGGGTGTCCGCGAACGTGGCGGTGGAGCATCGGTTCAACCGGGTGATCAGCCACGACTTGAAGCTGACGCACGGCAGATTTTTGGGAATTAGCGGAACGTTCAATGAGACGTTCGTCGCGCAGTATGGTATTGTCGCCCGTTTAAATTCAAAGGTGAGTGTTCGAACAACGGCGATGGCGGAGACGCTGAGCGGAGAAGGGCCAGCGGCTGAGTCGGCCTTGCGCCAGTTGTATTACATCGGGACCGGTTACCAGTGGCTGAGGAAGTGGAGCTGGAATGCGGGCTACACCTACAGCCAACGGGATTCTGACATTGCGGGCCGCGGTTATGTGCAAAACCGCATCACCATTGACATCAATCGAGAATTTTAATGAAAGAACGCTGCTTAAGAATTTTGGCCGGGGCGCTGGTTGCGCTCGCGAGCTTGGCGCCCGCGCAGGTGCGCGCTGCGGATGAAACGCCCGCGCAGGGCGGCGGGACGGAAGAGCGGTTGAAGACCGGTGACAAGCTCCTCTACAAGGTGGTGGAGGATCCCTCGAACACGCCCGCGCTGGAGGAGGTGCTGGTGACGCCTGCTGGGGAAGCGCATTTCCTGGTGAGCCGCACGCATGCGGACATCATCACGATGAGCGTGACCAACCGAACCATCTCAGAGGTTCGGAGCGAGCTGAAGCGGAAGCTGGACCAGGATTTTTACCAGAACGCAACGGTGACACTGCGCTTGAAAGAGCAGACGGTGCGCTCCGGGCAGGTGCTGCTGTTTGGCTCCGTGCGCAACAGCTTTGTGATCATCCAGCCGGGCGAGCAAAAGATGCTGCTGGAAGCCATCCTGCAAGCGGGGCCGAATGAATTTGCGAACCTGAAAAAGGTGAAGCTTAGCCGAATCAACCCGGAAACGGGAAAGCTCGACATGAAGACGATCAATGTCGAAGACATCAAAAAGAACCCGACCAAGGACATTCCAGTCATTGACGGTGATCGCATTGAAGTTCCCGAGCGCGGAATTGTATTTTAACCATGGCCACCCCTCAAAATAAGCTCATTCAGGGCACCTGGCTCGTTGATCGAGTCAACATCTTCTTCCGTGTGCGCCGCTACTTTAAATGGGTGGCGGAGCGATGGATGATCCTGGCGTTTTGCGTCGCGGTGTCCGTGGCGTATTCGGTCTATCTGGCGGTGAATTCGCCGAACATCTACAGGGCGTATTCGAAGATCAGCATCGCGCCGAAGTTCCAGACGCCGAACATGAGCCAGTCGCAGTACTTGGAGGCGTTGAACAATTATTATGACAGCCAGCTCGAGTACATGATGAGCAGCCCGGTGCTCGGGAAGGTTTATGAGAAGACGCGCGAGAAGCAGCCGGTGAGTGACAAGTTTGAACTCACCTACCGCGCCGCGAAAGGCCCCGCCTCCTTCACGATGGATGTGGAGAGCACTCACCTGGAATACGCGAAAATATTTGCGACCACCTGGGCAAATGAGTTTATCGCCTTCAAGGAGAGCATGAAGGACGCGGCTTTGACGAAGACCGCGGTTTCGACACGGGAGGAGTTGAAGCGGTACGAGAAGCTGCTGGAGAAGACGCGGGCGGAGCTTTACACGTTCAAGCGCACAAACAACATCGCGAGCGCGCAGGAAACCGGTGACCTGGCAGCCAGCCAATTAATCGCGCTGGAAAATGAGCACCAGAACCTGAAGCAACAGCTCCAGCGGCTGGAAAGCCGCGGCGCGGCGGAGTTGGCGGCGGACGGCGAAGCTGAGCAGTTGGGCCTGGTCCCAACCAAAGCGCCGGGGACAGCCAAGGACGAGGGAGACAACGACACTTTGGCGCGTTTCGACAACCCGAATTACGCGACACTAAAGGTCGCTCTGCGCACACGGCAGTCGGAGGAGAAACGGCGCCTGGAGACGCTGAAGCCGAACCATCCTTATATGCGCGGGTTGCGCGCGCAGATTGAGCAGATGGAGCAGGAGATGCGGTACCAGTTGGACACTATCGAGGAGCACCGCCTCGCGCGCATTAAACGGCTCAAATCGGAAGAGGCCACTTATCCGCCGCGGATCAAGGAATTGCGCGAGAAGTTGTTCGCCTCCCAAAGCATTCGTGATGAATACAAGCGGTTAACGGACGAAGAAACGAGCTACCAACAAGCTTTGGAAACGCTGCGCCGCACCGAGCAATCGCTGACGTTCGGCAACATTGATGAAACCACCTTCAATGTTCTGGAGCAAGGCGTGGGATCCTCTGTTCCCGTGCGCCCGAACCGGACGAAGATGGTGCTGGCCGGCTTGGTGTTTGGGCTGGGCGCCGGGTTCGGGTTGATTTACCTGCTGGGCCGCCTGGATGACCGCGCGGAGCTGGCAGAGGATGTGGAAAAGGAACTGGAGCTGCCGATTCTCGGCCAGATTCCATTGGTCGATTTGAAAGAGATCAAGCAGGAGCGGGTGCTCATCACGAATCTGGACAAGCACAGCATGTTCGCGGAAGCGCTGCGTGGTGTGCGTTCGGCGGTGTTCCTGGGCATGCCGGAGCTTGAGCGGAAGCAAGTGTTGATCGTGAGCAGCGCGGCGCCGGGCGACGGCAAGACGACGATCACGACCAACTTCGCCATGACGCTGGCTATCGCCGGGCACAAGGTGCTGCTGGTCGATGGCGATCTTCGCCGCGGCAATGTGCACGCCTATTTCGCGGGCGGCCGCGACGGAGGGTTTGCGGAGGTTCTGCAGGGTGAGCTGCACTGGACTGACGTGGTCCGGGACACGCACCTGGACACGATGAATATCATCACGACGGGCAAGCTGCCATCAAACCCAGGCGAGCTGCTCGTGAGCCCGATCACCAAGCAGTTCATCGAAGAGGCGCGCGAGGAGTACGATTATGTGATTTTCGATTGCCCTCCTCTGACCGCGATTGACGACACCTTCTCGCTCGCTGGACTTGCGGATGGATTGCTGTTTGTTGTGATGTCGGGCCAGACCTCGATGCGGTTTGCGCGCAACGCGCTCAACGCGGTGGCCCAGCGCGGGGCCACGATACTGGGTGTGATCCTGAACGGGATTAAGCCGAACAATCCGTATCACTACTACCAGCAGTACTACTACACTTATTACAATGCGGCGGCCTCAGGCTCCAGCGGCAGCGCGGACGCGACTTCACGGCCGGCCTTGAAAATGGCTCCTCCGAAAAAGCAGCGGAAGTTCCGCGAAACAAAACGGGAAGAGGAAGCGGCAAGGGATCTGTGACCGTGTTTGCGGCGAGTCAGCGCCACCGGATTGAGCGGCGGTTGAGACGCGGCGCGATCGCGGAATGAAGCGGGCGCGCAGAGTCGGAACAGACTCGTGGCGCCTTGGGCCGTGGCTGCTTGGACTGGGCCTGGCGCCCTTTCTCTTCGGGTCTGTAAATCCTGAGCACCAGGCGCTGCTCGGTTTGATCTTCGGCATCGGACTCCTGCTGGTGGCCCGGGAAATGGGCGGAGGTTTTGGGTCTCCATGGCTGCGAGCCGCCGCGTGGACGTTCGGGTTTCTGGCATTGGCTCTCCCGTTGATTCCGCTGCCGATTTCGTGGGTGGAGTGGTTGTCTCCCGAACGAGCCCGCCTGGCGAGGGACTTTGCTGTGGAGGGCCGGGGAACAGATTGGGCGCCCCTCTCAATTTCACTTACTTCAACGGTTCGGCGCGCCTGGGAAGTTGCGCTCGTTGTTCTCAGCTTCACCTTTGCCCGATTTGGGGCGTCCCGCTCACGCATTGACCGCCCGTTGGCCGCGACACTCGCGTGGACGGCGTTGCTGCTGGCGGCGACAGATATTTGGTATCGAGTGGGTGGATCGGGGAAATTGCTGGGCGTGTGGGTGGATAGCGCCGGGCATGCAGCCGGAACATTCGCCAACCGAAATCACTTCGCGAACTGGCTGATTGTGGCGAGCCTGTTTTTGTTGGGGCCGATCTGGCGCGCCTTCGCCATCCACTCCCATGGCCCTGAGGATGAGAGAATCTCAGCGCCGCGCCTTCGTGGAGGGCTGATTGCTGCATGCGCCGGAGTGGCAATTGTGGTGGCGACGCTAACCGGATCGCGTGGCGGACTGCTGGCGTTGATCGCAGGATCGGCCGCGTGGCTGCTGCTGACGTTGCGCAAAGTCAGAAGCAATCAGGCGCGGCTCGGTTTGACGGTGGGAGCTGTGGCGATCGTGTCGCTCAGCTTGCTTGGCGGGGGGCTGGTTGTGCAGCGATTGGCAACGACGACATCTGATGCCGGTTTCAAGCGAGGAATTTGGGAATTAGCCTTAAGCATCGCTGCTCGTTATCCGCTCACAGGCGTGGGCCTTGGAAGTTTTGAACGTGCTTCGGACCACTACAAAACCACAGGCGGGGAGGTCACGTTCATACATGCTGAAAACGAGTATCTCCAACTTGCGGCGGAGAGCGGCATAGCAGCGGCTGTGTTGGGCCTGGCCTTGCTCGCGGTGACACTAAAGCGAATTCTGCTGGGGGACACGGCCAGGCAAGCGCCTCGGCCTGAGCTGGTCTTCAGCGCGGAGGCGGCTTTGGTGGCGTTCATCGCGCACGGGCTCGTGGAGTTTGTTTTTCAAATTCCTGCGACCGCCACACTTGGCGCAGCGATGCTGGGCTACCTGGTGGGGATGCGAGATCGCGGAAGGCAGCCAATTGTGCCGGCTCCGCGCTTGCGGCGCGTGGCTGTGAACTACGCGCTTGGGATCGCGTTGGTCGGATTGTCCGTGGCCCAGCTCGCCGCGTGGCACAAATACCGGCGCGCGGCTAAAACCGAAAACATAACACTCCGGATCGGGCTCATACAGCGATCGCTTGGGCTTTGGCCATGGAACTCAGATCGCGCGCTGGCGCTCGCGCACGCGGAAACATTGCGCGTGAGGACGCTGACGGCTGGCATCACGCCAGAGGACGCCGCTATTGGGGAGCGCCTGGCTGGGTTGCTGGAAAAGGACGCCCTGAACTGGAGGTTGCGGCTGGAAATCTTCCTCATGCGTTTGGCGATGGGGGAGGAGCCTTCAACGCTGGTGGAAGAGGGGTGGAGGATTGTCCGGATAAACCCGTTGCAGCCAAAGCTCTCGCTGCTCGTGGCGCAGGCGCTGGCTAGAGCCCAGGAACCGGCCGCGGTTGAATTCCTGCGTGAAGCAGCGCGTTACCCGAAGAACCTTCCGCGGACGTTGGCTCTGGCCTGGCAATTGGAGCAGGACACGGGCTTGCTCTGGGAACTGGCGCCTGGAACAGATGAGGGCTTGCAGCAGTTGGGCGACTTCGCCGCTGCCCAAGGAATGCGCGAAATGGCTCGCCAGGCGTATGAGCGGTTGAGCGCAGGCATCCCCGTCCCCCGTCGCGCTGAGAACCACATAAACGTGGGTGACGCGCACATCGCCCTGCGGTTGCTGGCGGGCAGCAGTCCGCGCGAGAGAGCCTTGCGGGCCCGCGCGCATCGAGAGCTTGGGAATGCGGTGGAAGCGATTCGAGAAGCGGAGGCGCTCTGGGAGTCTGGGCAGATCACACACCCGCGCTTCATCCTGCCGGCGCCGCAAGCAAGCGGAGTTGCCGGCGCGGAGCAGATCTTTGAGCGGGCAGCGCCGGAGAGAGATCTCTCTGAGCTGCGGAAGGCGGCTTCGAGCAATCCGGCAGCTTACAGGCTTAAGTGGATGGTGTTCCAAACCGAAAAGGAATTGGGCAGGCTGGACGAGGCCGCGCAAACCGCTGTGGAACTATCCCTGGCCATGACGCGGTAGGCCTCGGCTCTGTTTGTTCAAAATAAATTGAACAAAAGGCCGGAACGAGTTAAGAAGAAGCGGATGCGAGAACGGCTTAAAACCGCTCTGACCCCGCAACCGGCCAGGCTCACACCCCTGGAGCGGGAGGTTATCGCCATTTTTGTCCAGTTCTCCCGTGTGGTCGGCTACCCCAAGTCGTTCGCTGAGATTTACGGTTTGCTCTTCATTTCACCAGAGCCGTTAAGCATGGGGGATTTGATTGAACGGCTTTCGTTGAGCAAAGGGGCTGCCAGCCAAGGTTTGAAGGCGCTGCGCGAGTTGCACGCGGTTCGACGGATCAAAACGCCCGGTGACCGCCGCGAGCGCTACGAGCCAGAGACCGAGTTGAGGCAGGTTCTCCGAAGCATCATTGATGAGCAGTTTCAACTGCACCTCGCGGAGGGTTTCGCGCGCCTGGACCGGGCCGAGAAGCTGGCCGGGCGGAGCAAAGACGCGGGCCACGCGCTCGCGCGGATCGAAAAGCTGCGCGCCTGGGAAAAACGAAGCGGGGAGTTGCTCGGGTTGGCAAAATTATTTTTGACGCGGCCTGGATAAGGCAGCGGCTGTGCGAATGGCGCAGCAGAAAATCCTGAAGACGCGAGAAGCCTCCTGGGCGGCAAACCTGGGAATTGGCCAAGGGCGGCAGCATGCCTGTTGAACCGCAGACATTGTTGATACGCGCCGGTGAGACGGAGCGGCAGTACTGGCGCGACCTTTGGAATTATCGTGAGCTTTTTTACTTCCTCGCGTGGAGAGACATTCTCGTTCGCTACAAGCAAACTATCATAGGAATAGCCTGGTCGCTGTTGCGGCCACTGATTGCCCTGGTCGTGCTCACCGTCATCTTCGGCAAGGTGGCGAAGCTTTCGTCAGGCGGCGTGCCGTATCCGATACTGGTCTGCGCGGGGCTGCTGCCCTGGCAGTTCTTCGCCAACGCCCTGACCGACTCAAGCAATAGCTTGATCTCAAATGCAAACCTCGTGTCGAAGGTTTATTTCCCGCGCTTAATTGTGCCGCTGAGTTCAGTGGTGACCGCGTTGGCGGACTTCTGCATCTCACTCGCGATCCTGGCCGGATTGATGGTGTGGTATCAGTATATTCCCTCGGCTCGCGTGGTGTTCGTCCCGCTGTTTCTCGCCCTGGCGATCATAGCCGCGACCGGCGCGGGCGTGTGGTTGGCTGCGCTCACGGTTCGCTACCGGGACTTTCGGTTTATCGTTCCATTGATTGTGCAGTTCGGCGTCTTTCTTTCTCCGCTCGGATATCGCCTGGAGGAAGTGCCTGCTGAATGGAGGTTGCTCTACTCAGCCAATCCGATGGTGGGGGTCATCAATGGATTTCGCTGGGCTCTTCTGGACTCCGGGGTGGAATTGCACGGCTATTCGGTGCTCATGTCTGCGTTGGTTGCGGGCGCCCTGCTCGCCATAGGGGTCTGGCATTTCCGCAGAACAGAGCGGACGTTCGCGGACACAATCTAATGGCCGAACCGATCATTTCTGTGCGCAGCCTGGGCAAACGCTATCTCCTGGGCGCGCGGCAGCACGGGTCACGAGGGTTCCGGCATCTGCTCGAGGACGCGCTGAAGGCGCCGGCGCGGTGGGCGCGCGGACTGGGAGCGCGCCGTGATGATGGCGCGACCGGAGAGACTGATTTCTGGGCGCTGAGGGATGTCAGCTTTGAAGTGCAACGCGGAGAGGTGGTCGGGATCATCGGTCGAAACGGGGCGGGAAAATCCACGTTGCTGAAGATCCTCAGCCGGATTACCGAGCCGACGACTGGTGAAATACATTTGCGAGGGAGAGTCGCGAGCCTTCTGGAAGTGGGCACTGGCTTTCATCCGGAACTCACCGGGCGCGAGAACATTTTCCTCAACGGCGCGATCCTGGGAATGAAGCGCGCGGAGATCCGGCGCAAATTCGATGAAATCGTCGCTTTCGCGGAGGTTGAGAAGTTCATCGACACGCCTGTTAAACGTTACTCGAGCGGAATGTATGTGCGCCTGGCGTTCGCGGTGGCCGCGCATCTTGATCCTGAAATTCTGATCGTTGACGAAGTGCTCGCGGTCGGAGACGCGACCTTCCAACAAAAGTGCCTTGGGAAAATGCGGGATGTCTCGCGCAGTGAAGGGCGCACGGTCCTGTTCGTCAGCCATCAACTGAGCGCGATCTCGCAGCTTTGCCGGAAAGGGATCTGCCTGCGAGGAGGGCAGATCGAGGCAATGGGGAGCATTGATGAGACCATCCGAGCTTACTTGGCAACGGCGCAGGAGCGCGACGGGCATTGGGTGTATCGCGGCTTCGAAGAATTGCGGAAGCGCAAACGGTTGTTCTTCAGAGAAGTCAGTGTGAGCCAGTCTCCCGCTGGCGTCGGATCAACGATTGATGTGCGGCATCCATTCACCGTGGAGGTTGTTTACGAGGTGGTTGAGCCGCTGAGTGACATAGAATTGGCTCTGCGCATTCTCACCTCAGACGGGCGCGCGGTGTTCACATCGCTCCACTCGGAGGCGGATCCTTCAGCCCCGAGCGAAACACGAAGAGGAATGTACCGGGCCACCATTACAGTTCCAGGCATGCTGCTGATGCCGGGTGGATACTTCATCAACATCGCGGCCCACCGTCCCGCTGGTGAATTGTTCGACGTCCAGGAAGGGGTTGTGCCTTTCACCGTGAACGACACGGGCACTGTGTATTCCCGCTACGGCAACTACTCATCCATCGGCGTGGTGATGCCGCGGCTGGCATGGGCGCATGCGGCAGTGAGGGAGGGGGCGAAGTGAGTGGCGGTGTCTCAGGGGTGGTGAAGTGGCCGTTGCGCACGATGCTAAAATCGAAGCCACTGCGCGCGAAGCTCATCTATGAAATCGGCACATTGCACTATGCCGATTTGAACTTCGCCATTCCCATCGGCAACGGTTTAGTCGCGCCGGTAACGGCGGCTGAGCATCTGACCTCGTTCGAGGAAATATTTTTTACAGACGAATACGCGCTGCTCGACCAGTTGCCGACCCCGAGGCGTTGGTTGGATCTTGGATGCCACGCTGGCTATTTCTCACTGAAAATATTGTCGCGGCGGCGGGCGAAAGGAATAAAGGAACCTCCGGAAGCCTTGCTGGTGGACGCCGATTCAAGATCTCGGATTGCGGTTGAACGACTGATTCAGCTCAACGGCCTTCAAAATCAGATGCAACACCGCCACGCCGCGATCGCCGCAAAAGGTGAGACTGTGGCGTTTGTGGAGCGCTCGTGCATGTCCTCGTCTCTGGCGGGTTCGATTCGCGCGGAGCCTGCGAGCACAGTCCCCGTTTTAACGGCCCAGCAAATCGTCACCTCCCTTCGGCCTCCGTATGATTTAATCAAAATTGATGTGGAGGGCGCCGAGCACGATTTCTTCACCGCTTACAGCCTTGTGGTTCAGCAAGCGAAAGCGATCCTGCTGGAGTGGCATTCGTGGCACACTGGGGGGGGCGGGTTTGGGCAATTGCATGAGCTGCTCGGGCGCTCGGGCTTTCGTTTGCAGTCTCCACCCGAGGAAGGCCGGGAGACAAGCTGGGAAGGGAAGCCAGCACGGTGCGGGCTGGCTTTGTTTGTGCGCGCTTCCACGTGAGAGCCTTAACCAATCTCCGCTCACGGCTGAACAAAGCGGTCATTAAAAGACTTGGACTGCTCAACGCCTTTGGCGCCCGGTTGACAATCATCGATCAGTTTGGCTCGCCCGGTGACACGCTGATGACGGCGACGGTTTGCCGCAACATTCATGAAAGGCATCCTCGAATTCGAATCAACTGCCGCACAGCGAACCCCTCGTTGATTGAGCATGATCCAGCGATTGAAACACTGAATGCGCCGCTCACACGCTGGCACACGAGTTTTCAATACATTGACCTCCTTGTGCACCGCCGCGGGGATGAAAACGCGCTTGCGCAAACGATGGCGGGTCTCGGGATGGCCCATTATGAATACAAAGCGAAGGTCCACCTCACGCAACCAGAGCTGCGTTGGGCCGCAGCGCAACTGCGCGATCTGAAGCGGCCGATCATCACTGTGAACACCGTCAGCAAAGAACGTGTGAAGACCTGGCCACAAGATTATTGGGCGAAGCTTTTGGAGAAGTTGAAGGGGGAGGGGAGCGTTGTGCAATTGGGCGACTCGCGTGAGCCGCTGTTCGAAGGTGTTCATTCCTTCGCGGGCAAGCTGAGCCTTCGCGAATCAATGGCGATCCTGTCGCAGGCCAGCCTTCACATCGGGCCGGACAGTTTTCTGATGCATGCCGCCAATGGGGTGGATGTGCGCTCTATAATCATTTTCGGCGGCTCGCGCACCCCCGGGAATGTTGGGTATGCGGAGAACATCAACCTGTTCGTGCAGATGCCGTGCGGGCCTTGTTACCTGCACGACAGCCGCGGGCAGCTTTGCCCGCATGACATCGCGTGCATGAGCAAAATTTCCGTTGAGGAAGCGCTGCGGCACGCGCGAGAAGCTCTGGCAGGAATGCGGCCAGCCCGACCAAATCATGCTCCGATTGCTTAAGCGCCTTTTCCCTGCATCCCTTCGCGGAACACTGCGGGAGCGCTTGAACAGCGTGGCGGTGATCGACGAATGCGAGCTGGCACGCGAGGTCTTCAACTGGGCGGGGAGAAGGGGCACAATGTTCGATGTGGGTGCGCACCGAGGGCATACTTGCGGGCCCTTCGCTGCGGAAGGCTGGCGTGTGCATGCCTTTGAGCCGGACCCGGAGAATTACCAGGCTCTCAAGGCCTCGATTGCGCACATGGCGCACGTGGTGGCGCATCAAGTTGCGGTGACTGAGCAGAGCGCCGCGGCGCTCACTCTGCATCGCAGCTCGACGAATTCGTACATTGGCAGTTTGAGCGCGTTCGACTCCTCACATTCGGAAGGGGTTACTGTGACCGCAGTGTCGCTGACAGACTTCTGTGACCGTGAAGGAATCGAGCGGGTGGATTTCCTCAAGGTGGATGCCGAAGGGCATGATTGGTTCGTGCTGCGCGGTTTTCCCTGGAGCCGCATCCAACCGGAAGTGGTTCTTTGTGAATTCGAAGACCGCAAGACGCGCCCACTCGGATACACATGGGAGGAGATGGCGGAGGATCTGGTCGGGCGTGGATACACGGTTTTGGTATCGGAGTGGGCTCCAATCGTGAGTTACCAGGGGCCCTTCAAGTGGCGGCGCTGTGTGCCATATCCGAGCGAGCTGTTGGACCAGGATGCGAACGGGAACCTCGTCGCGTTTCGGAACACCCGATGGGCGGGCAAGTTCATGAAATTGGCGCAGCGGAAACATCGGTGGATTCAACTGCTCTCGCGGATGCGGAGACTGGCAGAGTGACGTGAAGGCGGTTCTTCTCACGAAAGAAACGGGGTGGTATGGGAAGCACTCAGGGTACTACGAGCAGCTTCCAAGGCGCCTGCGTGAAATCGGCGCGAACGTCGAGGTGTTCACTCCTGAAAACAATCTGGTTAACCGGGGTCTCGGAAAACTCGCCGCGATCAGATTGGGGCTGCCGCCGCGCAACCAATCGATCACCCACGCTGAGCAACGGTTTTGGAGCGCCTGGAAGAACTCAGAAAAGGTCGGGCATTTGCTCACGTTCGAGGACAACCACTGGGCGCTGCCCTTGGGTGAGCGCGCGCCCCGTCGGCTCATTGCCACATTGCACTATCCTCCGGAAAAGATGAGCCAGAAAGCGCGCGAAGCGTTGCCACGCCTCAGCTCCGCCATTGTGCTTTACAGGCGCGACATCCCCATCTTCGAAGAAGCTGTTGGCGAGGGGCGCGTCCACTTTATCCCGCATGGTGTGGATATTCACTTCTTCACGCCGCCCGCTGTCGGGCCCCGAAACCGCCTGGCTTATGTTGGGCAGTTCGGCCGCAACACAGCGATGCTCTCGCGAATCGTTCCCCGTTTGTTGGATGCGGAGCCCGAGCTGGAGATCGACATTGTCATTGCCAGCAAGGCATTCGCGGAAGGGCCTTTGTCCGGGCTGCAAAAGCTTGCCCGCGTGAACTGGCATTTTGGCATTCCGGATGAGGAGTTGCTGAACATTTATCAGAACTCCAGGGCCTTGCTGCTGCCGATGAACGCTTCTGGAGCCAACAATGCGATTGTGGAAGCGCTCGCTTGCGGCTTGCCGATCTTAACGACCGACGTGGGTGGCGCGAGGGATTATGGCGGCGGCACAATATATCCGTTGGCGAAGAATGATGCGGATGATGAGTTGATCGACCTGACGCTCCAGATTCTTCGCAGCGAGACCGCGCGGATGAAAATATCACAGGCGGCGCGCGAGTTTGCGGTCGAGCGCCTGGCCTGGCCAAAAGTCGCCGCAGAGCACCTGCGTGCCTACCAGGAACTCTCGTCCTAACAAGTGAAGCTGGAACAAATCATCACACTGGCCAACGCAAAGGTCCGGCTGCGATTCCTCGCGATGGAGCGTTCTCTCAGGGCTGTTGGATGTGATCTTCCGTTGTTAGTGATTCCGTACGATGACCAGAGATTTGAATTGCCTGCGAAGGCAACCTGGTGGGAATCGTCCGAGTTATTCAACTGGCTCCAGAGCCACAAGGCGCATCCAACCATGCGCAAGTATCTGGCTCTGACAGTCAGCAACTTTCAATTCGTGGATGCGGATGTTTGCTTCCTCCGCAACCCCGCGAAAACTCTGGAACCGGTCAGCGGGTTCATCACTTCATGCGGGCATTGGCACAATCCCGGAGAAACTCTCACGGGGGAGTCGCGCCTGTACTTGGAAGAGCGTTCAACGATTTGGCAGAGCAATGTCTTCAACACCGGGCAGTGGGCTTGTGATCGTGCGCTCTATGAGCTTGGACAGTTAAGGGCTCAGGCCGAAGAATCACGTTTTCGCGCGACTTGCCTGGAGTTTCGATTCCACGAGCAACCCGGAGTGAATATGCTTGTGGCCGCAAGCGGCGTCGTTGTGACGAATCTCACTCTGCCCCCCTTCCGCATGCAGTCGACTTGGGCGGGTGATTACTGTGGCGAGTATCGACGCTATTGGAAGAGCGTTGAGGAAACACCGTACCTGATTCATTGGGCAGGGGTGCCGATGCACGCGCCGCGCCCGATAGATGAGATCTTTCTCAGCTTCCTCACCCGGAAAGAGCGGGCGGAATGGGAAGCTGAGGTTGAGGCCAAACGCCGCGCGGAGGCAGCGCGCAATAGCTCCTTTGTTGGTCGCGGGCGGAAGCTGAAACGGAAGCTGCGCGCCTTCAACGAGGCTCAGTAAAATGGTGGAATTCTCCGTCATTGTGCCCACATGCGATCGTCCGGACTTACTGCGCCGGTGCTTGGATGCTGTGCGTTTAGCAACGAGTGAAGTGCAACTGGGCATGGTGGAGGTCATTGTGAGCGACGATTCCGGCAATGATGCGAGCAAACAGGTCACCGAGACGTTTGGCAATTGTCATTGGACACGGGGACCGCGAAGAGGCCCAGCCGCTAACCGCAATCATGGAGCGCGCCTGGCGAGAGGCGCATGGCTGGTGTTCACGGACGACGATTGTGTGCCTTCGGTTGAGTGGCTGAGCGCTTTTAGCCGCGCCAGGCAATCGAACCCCAGCGCGCGGGTGCTTGAAGGGAGAACCCACGCCGATCGGCCAAAGCGATCCTTGAGCGAGACGGCTCCAATCAATGAGACAGGGGGCTGCCTATGGTCGTGCAATTTCGCCATTGAACGCGGTTTATTCCAACAGCTCGGAGGCTTTAATGAGCGGTTTAAGCACGCCGCGATGGAAGATTCGGAACTGGCGCTGCGGCTTCACAAAGCGGGCCATCAACCTGTGTTCGTGCGGGAGGCGGCCGTGTGCCATCCGTGGCGGCCAATAACCCGCGGTTCGCGGCGGAAGCATGACGAAGCGACCCTGACGTATCTGGAATTGCATCCAGAGGAGCGCGCGCGCATTAACAGCCGATATTACTTCGAGGTGTTTGCCCGGCGTCTTGTGAAGGAGACTGCGGCTGGATTGGTGAAGTATAGGGGGCGCGGCCTCGCGGAAGATCTGCGGGAGCGCGCGCACGAACTCGGCATGGGTTTCCGGCTTCTGTTCAAACAATTTCCAAGCTGAACTCGCGTGCGAATAGAGCGCATATATGTGGCCTGTTATAAGCACGATTTTCGGCTGACGCGCATCCTGGTGGCGAGCATTCGCTACTGGTATCCGAACATTGCCATCACCTTGCTCAAGGACCGCAGGTTCGGAGAATTTGACAGCGGCGAGATGGAGCGGGCGTGGAATGTGGATGTTTTTCCAACGAACCAAACATTCGGGTGGGGGTTTGCAAAGCTGGAGCCGCTCTTCATCCAGCCGCGACACCGCTGCCTGGTGCTGGACTCCGACATCATTTTCGCGGGGCGAGTGTTGGATGCTCTCAACGAACGTGGTGAAGATTTCGTGGTGGACGCGGAGGAGTTGAAGCCGGGGATGGTGGAGGGAAACTATTTCGATTTGGAAAAGCTCCGGGCATTTGACCCTGAATTCAAATTCCCCGGTTTTGCGTTCAACACGGGGCAGTTTGTGGCGACTACAGGAATGTTCGCCCGGGAGGAGATGCAGGGGCATATCCATTGGGACTCCCCGACGCGCCTCGAGCGGCCGGACATCTTCAAGCTGGGGGAGCAAGGGTTCTTGAATTATTGGGTGATGAAACAGGCTGCGGCCGGGCGCATCACCCTTGCGAGAACCCCCATAATGATCACGCCAGCCAGCCCGCTCGCGGACTCAGTGCAAGTGAAAACGCTAACACGTGGGGTCGAGCGCCCGTTGCTTATGCATTGGTGCGGGTTGCGCAAGCTTCGGTTGGCGGAAAGCCCGCGCAGCGACCTGCTTCTACACTTTCAGGAATTGTACTACTCGCGCATTCCAGGGGGTAAGCTTCGCGCGAAGTGGCGAAACGGCTGTTACGAAACCATCGAGTCACTGCGCGCGCAGTGGCGCAAAGCGCGTGCTTAAATTCATCAAACAAACAATGAAGGCCGCTCCGCTGCTCGGCCCCCTGCTGAGGCGCGCGGGCCGCTGGCATTACCATTGGAAACGCGATCCTGCCCGGCACATTCGCAAGGCTCTGGCTGGGCGCCGTGATCTGGTCGTTGTTCAAATCGGGTCCAATGACGGGGCGCTTGGCGATCCAATTCATGACTTGCTAATGGCAAACCCAAGCTGGAGCGCGTTGCTGGTGGAGCCGGTCCCATTTTTATTTGAGCGCTTGAAGCAAACTTACGCGGGCCGCCTTCGAACGGCCTTCGCCCAAGTGGCCATTGGCGAGGAGAGCGGTTCGGCGACGTTCTACCATCTTTCGGAGAAAGCGCGCGAAGCGATGCCCGATTTGCCCCCGTGGCATGACCAACTCGGAAGCTTTAACCCAGCCCATATCGAGAAGCTTTTGGGGCATCGTGTAGCCCCTTACATCATGCGTGCTCCGATTCAAACGATGCGCCTGGAGGATCTCTTCACCAGCCATGGGATCGAGAAGCTGGATTTACTGCACATCGACACTGAGGGGTACGACTGGAATATCCTGAAGCAACTTGACCTTTCCAAATGGAATCCAGAGGTGATCCTGTTTGAACATGCGCACTTGAGCCCCGCGACCAAGGAGGAGGCTCGCGCATCGCTTCAAGCGCTCTACACAATAACGGACCTCGGCTCGGACTACTTTTGCCAGATCAAGAGGGGCGCTAAGTCCTGATGTTCACACTGCACACAGACGCTTCGCTTCTGCCGCAGCGCGGAGCGCATGTGCAAATGCTGGACCCTTTTTGGGGCTTCGAGCGCTACGACCCTGAAGGAGTGACGCGGGCCGCCTCAGCGGAATACATGGCCCGAGCGGGCGAATGGTTTCGCCTTGGCTCCATGGAGGAGGCGGATGCGGGGCTTATCCCCGCGGATTGGCAGGCGTTGCTTGACCGTCCCGACCTGGAGAAGCGCGCCCGAGATTATTGTCGGCGCATGGCCCAAGCAGGCAAACCGGTGGTTATTTTCTTCTGCACGGATGCGCCCACGCAGGTGAATTGGCCGGAAAATGCCATCGTATTCCGCATCGCTTTGCACCGCTCAACCCGAGCCTCAAACGAGTTTATTGTGCCACAGTGGAGCAAAGACTACATCGCGGACGAATGCGGCGGGCAGTTAGTCATTCGTCCAAAGGAGGCGATCCCGGTGGTGGGTTTCTGCGGTTACGCGCCTCCGCTTGGGATGTCGTGGAGCAAGGCTCGCCTCAAGGAGAGCGCTCGATTGCTGGCGTATAATCTTGGGCTCCTGGCTCGCGCGCCCGAACGCGCGGCGCACGCGGCTCGAGCCCGCGCGCTTCTGTTGCTCAAGCGCTCGCCGGACGTGCGGGCAAACTTTGTCATTCGCGATCAATCCGCCTTCGCCAACGCCTATGGAGCCCTGCTGCCAGGCGGGAGCGTTGAGCAGGCGAAAACCTTCCGCGCCGCCTTCGCGCGCAACATCATTGAGAGCGATTACGTCCTCTGCGCGCGAGGCTATGCGAACTGCTCGATACGCTTTTACGAAACTTTGAGCATGGGCCGACTTCCTGTGCTCGTGGACACGGACACGGTGCTTCCTTTTGAATCCGTGATCGACTGGGACCGCCACGCCGTCATCGTGAAAGAACGGGATCTCGCGAATATCGGGAAGCGAGTGCGTGCGCACCATGATAAAATGTCGCCGGGGGAATTCGCCGCGCGGCAAAGGGAGGCGCGGCAGCTATACCTCGACCTTCTTTCGACCCAGGGTTTCTTTGGCCATTTGCCCAACTTCATAAGGGCTCAGAAACGTGAAGCGCATGCGCCTTCTCCGGGAGCCTGAATACCTTCTGCGGCCTGGCAACATATTTCGCCGGGTGGCTCTGCGGGCGCTTTGGCGCGGCAAACGAGTGCCTGTTCGCACGGTCGCAGGGCCTGTGTTGATGGCGAGGGAAGGGGAGTTTATCGGCAATCACCTCATCAACACCCGTTGCCATGACCCAGCGCTTAGCGAGCTGCTCTGGCGCATGATCCGGCCCGGCGATCTCTGCGTGGATGTGGGCGCGAACATTGGCTATATCACGCTTCTGATGGCGTCGCGCTGTGGTCCTGAAGGCCGTTGCCTGAGCTATGAGGCGGACCCCGGGATTTTCGAGGAACTCAAATCCAACACTGCCGGCAATCATTTCGATTCAATCGTCGAGGCGCACCAGGTTGCCGTATCGTCCGCGGCAGGGATCTTGCGGTTTAAACGAGCGCTGGGCGCGAACGCAGGGCTCGGCAGAGTTTGCGATGAAACTGCGTCGGCGGAGATGGTGGAGGTCCGAGCGGCCTGCCTTGATGATTGGCTCCAATCACGCGGGCTCGTGCGCGTTTTAAAGATGGATGTGGAGGGCCACGAGTTACCCGCTCTCCAAGGCATGCAAAACGCGCTTGAAAGACGTCAGGTCGAGCATCTCTTTTTCGAAGACCACCAGGGTTTGGACTCGGAGGTCGCGCGCTTTTTGCGGAACCACGGATTTAAGGTGTTTTCGCTGCAAAAGGAACTGCGCGGCCCCGCGCTGAAGCCTTGTGACGAGGCCATCGCCGGAGATCTGGAGCCAAACTTCCTCGCGACCTTAAATCCATCTGAGGCTCAAGCCTGCGCAAGGCCGCGAGGCTGGAATGTGCTTTAAGAGGAAAGATAGTGAAATTCCTTCTCACATTTCCGGACGCAACCCAGCAATGGCCATGGGAAGGCGCCGCCTACGTGGAAACGGTGCGAAAAAGCTTCGAGGCCGCTGAGGATAAGCGCGGCCATTCGTTGGTCACCTCGGCGGAGGACGCGGATGTCATTCTCTTTCTTGAGCCGAATTCCTGGAAGGATCGCAGCTATGCGGAAGTCCTCCTTAAGAACCCGCTTATTCGAGAGCATCCCGAGAAATGCTTTGCTGTCGGGTACAGTGATTCATTCCTCGGGTTCCTGCCCGGCCTTTACACAGGGGTGCCGAAAAAATTTGTGGACCACTCGAGATACGAGACGTGGTGCTATCTGCTCGGATCGCCCAACCCGCTCGTCGAGAAGGTTTCAGCTTTAGACCGCGCCCGTGACCCTCGATGGCTCTTTTCGTTTCGCGGCACGGGAACAGCCCCGGTGCGGGAGGCGATCTTTCAGCATGCGGCCCATTGGCCGAGCGATGCGATCATCACCCGGCTGCAGCAGGGATCCTTTTTCAGCAACTCAGCGCAGCAGCAGAGTGAGTTCGTGGAGGAGATACTGAACAGCCAGTTCGTGCTTTGCCCGCGCGGCATCAGTCCCTCCAGCCATCGCTTGTACGAAACGATGGCTTGCGGGCGAGCGCCTGTGATTCTGGCGGACGACTGGTCGCCTCCACCCGGGCCGGACTGGAAGTCTTTCGCAATCTTCGTAAAGGAGGCGGAGGTATCACGCATCCCCTCTATACTCAACGCCGAAAAGGTCTCAGCCTCCGAGCGAGGAAGACTCGCACGCCGCGCCTGGGAAGAATGGTTCAGCCCCGTCCACCGCGTAACCCGCGCATTTGATTTGACCGCGCGAATGCGCGCCGCGCGCCACGGTGTTCCTGATTATGAGCGTCTGTGGCGCAGTTGGCGGTTTTACGCGCCGTATGGTTTGGCGCCGCACCAGAAGCTTTGGCGCAATCTGCGCGAAGGCACGCTGCTGCAGAAAGCCAAGGCGAAGCTCAAACGATCGTGAGAATCGCATTCATCTGCGGGGGCGCGGAGCCGGGCGCTGATGGGGTGGGGGATTACACCCGCGAGTTAGCGTCAGAGTGCGCGCGGCAAGGGCATCCCTCGGCAGTGGCATCCCTGAATGACATTGCGGTCAGGAATCCAATTCAGCAGGAAACGCCCCTTGCCACGCTTCGACTTCCAGCGACGCTACCCTGGATGGAACGAGGGAAGATGCTTGCCTCATTCCTGTCTGCCTTCCGGCCGGATATCGCAAGCCTGCAGTTCGTGCCTTATGCGTATGACTCGCGGGGATTCCCATGGGCGCTCCCCCGGGCGTTGGGAGCAGCGAGGAACGGCGCTCCATTCCACCTGCTGGTGCATGAAACGTGGCTGGCCGCCACTGGGCAATCGGGGATGAAGGAGCGCCTGGTTGGCGTCGTGCAACGCGCATTGTTCAAACGCCTGCTATCAACGCTCCGGCCGATTCAGGCGCACACCACAATTCCAGCGTATCAGCGCTTGCTCAAGCAGGTCGCGCTTGAGGCCAAGCTCCTGCCAATCTTTGGGAATATCCCTGTGGCCGCTAATCCGCGAGAGGAGTGGTTTCAGGGAGTGTTGGAAAGGGCAGGCATCGCGTCGGGAAGGCGGGCAGAAATCTGGGTGTTCGTCATTTTCGGCGCACTCCATCCGGTATGGCCTCCCGAACCTTTGTTCACTCACCTGAAAGCTGCGGCAGGAGCAGCAGGCAAACGCATTCTGATTGTTTGCGTTGGGAGAATCGGCCCAGGCGCCGAGTTGTGGACGGAGCTTGCTCAGAAATATTCGCCGGAGCTGACCTTTGTTCTTCTCGGCGCGCAGTCGGCGGAACACATCTCAACCCTGCTAAGCATGGGGGACTTCGGCATCGCAACCTCTCCGTGGGCTTTGCTGGGGAAAAGCGGTTCTGTGGCTGCAATGGTCGAGCACGGGCTACCCGTGATCGTGAACCGGGATGATGTTCATTTTGCTGGGTTTGACCACGCGCGCTCAGGCTCACCCTTGCTCATCCCGCTCACGGAATCCTTGCCTGCCGATCTGTTAAAAGCCACGCGCGGAATTCCTCACCGCCGTTTGCCGGAGATCGCGACTCTCTTCCTGGACGACTTGGCCGCGGCGCTGCGGCCGGGCGCGGCATCTTCGCTTAGACCTCTGTGAAGATCCTTTTTTCATCGCATCTTTTTGCCCCCAGCGTCGGCGGCATCGAAGAAGTCTCCAGGCTGCTGGCCCGGGAGTTCGTTTCACTGGGCCATGACGTTCATGTGATCACGGAAACTCCTTCCAATCAGCCTGATGCCACTCCGCACGCCATTGTTCGAAACCCTGCCCCTAAAGAGCTGCTCAGGCTCGTGAAATGGTGCGATGTTTTTTTTCATAACAACGTCAGTTTGCGCGTCGCCTGGCCTCTTCTATTCCATCGAAAGCCCTGGGTGGTGGCGCATCATACGTGGATTTCCCGGCCGGATGGGAAGATGGCTATCGTTGATCATTTAAAACACTTTGCGTTGAGGAGAGCGCGGAACATCGCAATCAGCAAGGCTATGGCTGCGGGCATTCGGCAGCCGTCCACGATCATCCCGGACCCCTACGACGCAACAACCTTTCGCCAGTTAGCTTCCCAGGACCGACGCTCGGATCTCATTTTTGTTGGCCGACTCGTTTCAGATAAGGGCGTTGATTTGCTTATCGAAAGCCTCGCGGAGCTGAAGAGGCGAAAGCGCACACCAAGACTTACGGTCGTCGGCGATGGCCCGGAGTTGGATTCGCTGCGGGCGCTAGCCGCCCATTTGGGGATCCAGGCGCAAGTCACCTTCGCGGGAAAGGTGACCGGCGAGCCGCTGGCCCGACTGTTGAACGATCACCGCATCCTGGTTGTGCCCTCGCGTTGGAATGAGCCATTCGGCATTGTCGCGCTCGAAGGAATTGCGTGCGGCTGCGTGGTCATTGGCTCGACTGGTGGCGGATTGCCGGACGCCATCGGTCCGTGCGGCGCAACCTTTCCCAACGGCGATGTCGCTGCCTTAACCTGCGCTCTTGAACAATTCCTGACGGACCCCCATCAGCTCGAAGGTTATCGGCGGCATGCCGAGGCGCATCTTCAGAAGCATCAGCCCCGCGCGGTGGCAGAGCGTTACCTGCAAGTTTTCGAAAGCGCCTTAAACTGAAGCTAATTCGTGGTCGTTGTAAGCCATCCCACCGGCAACACTTTTGTCCGGGCGCTCCTTGCAGGGCTGGAGAAGCGCGGCCTACTCACGACTTTCCATACAACCATCGGATTTTCCAACTCGAACCCGCTGCCGTTTGGGGAAGCCGCCCGGCGCGTGTACGAACTGCCCAAAACCAAGTTAAAGACCCACATGGCCAGGGAGGTGGTCCGGTTGGTCGCGTCAAAGGCAAAATTAACCGGCCTAACGGCACATGAAAAAGGATGGGCTGCCATCGACAACGTCTATCGAGACCTGGACGCGCGTGTGGCAGCGTCCCTGGCCCAGGGCGGCGACGTTGGTCAGCCCAGCCACGTCTATGCGTATGAGGATGGCGCCGCCGCGACCTTCAAGCGGGCGCGTGACCTCGGGCTCCGGCGGGTTTACGATTTGCCCATTGCCCATTGGTCCACCGTGCGAACACTCCTTCGGGAAGAAGCGGAACGCTACCCAGAGTGGGAGCCGACATTGCAGAGCACGCGCGATTCAGAAGCGAAGCTCCAGCGAAAGGATGAGGAACTTGGGCTTGCTGAATGGATTATTTGCCCCAGTGAATTTGTCGCACGGTCTTTGCCGCCGCTTCAGCCAACCCAAACGGTCGTGGTCGCCCCGTTCGGATCACCGCCGGGCAGCGCGGAACGACCGGCGCGCCGGCATCCCAAGCTGCGCGTTTTGTTCGCGGGCACACTGTCGCAGCGCAAGGGGTTGGCTGACCTGTTCGCAGCTCTCCGTTTGCTCAAGCGCCCTGATGTGGAGTTGATTGCGCTGGGATCCGCGCCCATGCCGCTCCAATTTTACCATTCTCAATGCGCCTTCACGTATGAATCCCCCCGCCCGCATGCCCGGGCGCTGGATTTGATGCGCACGTGTGATCTGCTGGTGCTGCCATCGATTGCGGAAGGGCGCGCGCTGGTGCAGCAGGAAGCGATGAGCTGCGGGCTGCCCATTCTCGTCACCGCGAACGCAGGCGGGGAAGACCTGGTTATCGCGGGTGAAACCGGGTTTATCGTGCCGATCCGCTCACCGGAGGCGATTGCTGAACGCCTCAATTGGTTCGCGGATAATCGTGATGCCCTGCCGCAGATGGGGCGTAGCGCCCAAAAGCGGGCCGCGGAGCTGACTTGGGACGCATACGCCAGTCGAATCATCTCGGGCATTGGCCTTCAGGGGGCAAATTGAAGGCGCTGCTTATCCGCAACTACGCGCTGGACCAGCAGGAAAGCATGCTGCGATTTGCGGATTGCCTGGCCCGTGAATTGCCGAAGCGGAATATAGCTGTCGAAGTCATTTCGCCGGAGCCTTCTCTGGCAAATGATCGACAAAGCCTTTCGCGGAAAAAATGGCTCGGCTATGCAGACAAGTTCCTGCGATTCCCTCGGCGGTTGAAAGCGCGCCTGGAGCACGAGCCCGCTGACACGATCGTTCACATTTGCGACCATTCGAACTCGCCATACATACCGCACGTTCGGCGGCATCGAAAACTTATCACCTGCCACGATTTGCTGGCCGTTCGTGGCGCCCTGGGGGAAATTGATGCGCATTGTCCAGCTCGGCCAACCGGAAAGCTTCTTCAGAAATGGATTCTCCGGAACTTGTCCCAGGCGGACACAATCGTCTGTGATTCACACGCAACCGCCGCGGATGTTCGCCGCCTCGTCAGCCCTGCCCCAGGGCGCCTGGAGGTTGTGCCCTTGGGCTTGAACATGGATTTCAAGGCCATCCCCCGCGCTGATGCCCTTAGCCGCTTGCCAGCGGCATTGTCTTCCGGTGAGCCTTACGCGCTGATGGTCGGCTCCAATCACCAACGGAAGAACCGCGAGGCTGGGCTGCATGCGCTGAAGATTGTTTCGGAAAGCTGGCGGATGCGCCTTGTGATTGCTGGCGAGCCTCTCAGTTCGGAGCAGCGCGCTCTCGCTCAGCAGCTCGGGGTTGCGGCCGCTGTGATCGAGGCGCCGCGCCCGAGCCACTTACAGTTGGAGGCTCTTTACAATGCCGCCCACGCGCTGCTCTTTCCATCCTGGGCGGAAGGTTTTGGTTGGCCCATCCTGGAAGCCCAGGCATGCGGTTGCCCTGTCGTTTGCAGCAACCGCACATCAGTTCCTGAAGTGGCGGGGGATGCCGCCTTCGTTCGGGAACCGAGCGATGCGAAGGGCTTCGCTTCTGATGTCCTGGCTCTCCGCGCCCCAGAGCTGCGCGCCAAAGTTGTTGACGCCGGTTTTGCAAACGCGGCACGGTTCAGCATTGATCGCATGATTGACGGCTACATCCGCGCGTACGAGAGTTTATTGGCGTTACCCTCGCCGCAGCCCGGTTCCTGAACAGCATGTATTCGCCGACCGCACACCTCACAGACCCGTTGCCGCCGGACCTTGCGCCGCATGGGAGCCCAAACCTCAAGCGACTCGTCTGGGTGTACTTCTGGTTGTTGATCTTCGAAGGCGCGCTCCGCAAATGGTTCGTTCCTGGACTCAGCGCGCCGCTGCTGGTCATTCGGGATCCCGTTGTCATTCTGATTTACGTCTTAGCCTTTCGAGAGAACCTGATTCCGCAGAGCAGCTTTTTGAAGGCGCTGTTTGGAGTCGGACTGGCCTCAGCCTTTCTTGCGTGCATCCAATTCCTAACGCTCGGCATTCCAGCGCATGTTCTGGCGTATGGTTGGCGCGCGGACTTTCTGCACTTTCCGCTCATTTTCATCCTGCCCAGGATCTTCGCCCATGAAGACATCATCAAAATGGGCAAGGCGGTCCTTGCGCTTTCCATTCCGATGGCGTTGCTCATGGCCCAGCAATTCCGCTCAGATCCTTCAGCATGGATTAACAGGACCGTGGGCGCCTCTGAGGGCCCGCAGCTTGCATCGGCGCTTGGGAAGATTCGCCCGCCCGGCACATTCTCCTTTATCACGGGCGCCGTGAGTTTCTTCACGATGGTGGCGGCTTTCACCGCGCATGCCATTGCCGAGCGGGCAAGTTACCCGCGCTTGCTGGGATTGGCCGCAGGCGTGGCCATTGTCCTCGCGATGGCTGTTTCAGGAAGCCGGTCCGCGATTATCAGCGTAGCATTGGTGTTTGTCTTCTGGGCGGCGGGCGCAATGGCATCTCGCCGCCTCGTCGCCACAGCCACCCGCCTGGCCGGGTTTGCGATCGTCGCCACGCTGCTCGTGACGAACCTCAGCTTTTTCCGCGACGAAGTCACAGTGATGAAGCAAGGCGCCGAAGTGATGAGCGAGCGCTGGAACCTCGCTTCGCAATCGGAGAGCGCCACCGGTGGCTTGATTGGGCGGTTCACCGATCAGTTGCTGAATCCGCTGAAACTTCTTTTCACCATCCCGTTCTTCGGCCATGGCCTTGGCGTTGGCACGAATGCAGGCGCATATCTAATTAGCGGAAAAGCGCAGTTCCTTCTTTCGGAGGGGGAATGGGGCCGTGTGCTCATGGAGATGGGGCCGCTGGTCGGGCTGATGTTCATTGCTTTCCGCATTATGCTCGTGCTTTCGCTCGGGCGCCTGAGCATCCAATCAGCAACGAAGGGGCACCTGCTGCCGATCCTCCTTTTTGGCGCTGCCGCGCTTCCCGCATTGAACGGCCAGATCGCGCAACCGACCGCGCTTGGATTTGCGACATTGCTCTCTGGCCTCTGCCTTGCTTCCGCGGAAGCGAAACGGGGCCAGTTAAGCTCTCCCTCGGAGGCTCCTAAAACCATGCCGCTGCCGAAGCGAATGCAGGGCCCCCGCGCTCTGCCGCCGCGCAGGCCCTACCCGAACGCCGGCGGCAAACGCCCGCACCGACGCTAGCCTACAATTTCCGCAGTGCGGATTCTTAACGCGATTCACTCGGTCAACCCTGCTGGCGGAGGCCCCATCGAGGGCGTTGTTCAACTCGGCCGCGCGCATCTTGCCGCGGGCCGGCAGGTCGAAGTGGCGTCGCTCGATTCCCCGTCAGCCGAGTATGTGCAGGCATTTCCGCTGCCGATTCACGCACTGGGGCCAGGAGTTGGAAACTACGGCTACTCCAGGCGTTGGGTCTCCTGGATGCGCGCCAATGCCTCACGGTTCGATGCCGTTATCGTGGAGGGCCTTTGGCAATTCAGCAGCTTCGGTGTCTGGCGCGCCTTGCATGACTCCACCACGCCGTATTTCGTGTTCACGCATGGGATGCTCGACCCGTGGTTCAACAAGGCCTACCCACTCAAGCGGCTCAAAAAACAGCTCTATTGGCCCTGGGCGGAAAGCTGGGCCCTTCGTGATGCGCGCGCAGTTTTCTTCACCTCCGAAGAGGAGCGATTGCAAGCGCGCAAGTCCTTCAAACCTTACGTCTGCAACGAGCGCGTTGTGGGCTATGGGACGAGTCGCCCTTCCGGCGATCCCGCTGCGCAACGGGCTGCCTTCCACACGGCGTTCCCTTCGCTTGGCGGCAAGAGGCTCGTGCTCTATCTCTCCCGCATTCACCCGAAGAAAGGGTGTGACCTGTTGTTGAAAGCGTTCGCGAGCGTGGCGGACGCAAATCCAAATTTGTATCTCATTATGGCTGGACCCGACCCAACCCATTGGGTGGCCGAGTTAAAGCAACTCGCGGCACAGCTCAAAATTAGTGAGCGCGTGTCCTGGCCCGGCATGCTTTCGGGCGATCTGAAATGGGGGGCGTTCCATTCCGCGGAAGCGTTTATCCTGCCATCGCATCAGGAAAACTTTGGGGTGGTTGTGGCTGAGTCTCTCGCTTGTGGGAAGCCGGCGCTCATCACGGACAAAGTGAACATCTGGCGCGAGATACAGGAGGACCAAGCAGGCCTGGTGCGCCCAGACACGCTCGAAGGCGTGACGCAATTGCTTCACGATTGGCTTGCCTTAGAGCCACTGGAACGGGAAACCATGTCGCGGAACGCGGAGCAATCCTTTCAAAGACGGTTCGAGATCAGCCAGGTTGCTGATCGAATATGCGAGCAAATCAAGGCAACGAAGAAGTCGTAGTCGCGGGGCGCTCGGCGCACGAAGCGCCCAGCTTTTCGGTTGCCAATCGCCTTGCCCGCGTTCTTTGGAATGCCACCGCTTTGCTTCTGTTCCGGCCAACCCCCCGTCCGCTCCATGCGTGGCGCAGCTTCTTGCTCCGACTATTCGGGGCAAAGATCGGGCGCAATTGCCACATCTACCCAGGAGCGAAAATTTGGGCGCCGTGGAACCTCGCGTGTGGCGACGATTGCGGTGTCGCGAGCGGGGCGACTCTCTACAACCAGGCGCTCATCAGCATCGGCTCTCGCGCGGTGATTTCCCAAGGCGCTCACCTTTGTTGCGGAACGCACAACTATGAATCGCGCCTCTTCGAGTTGCAGGCATTCTCTATTAGCATCGGGGCAGATGCGTGGGTTTGCGCGGAGGCGTTCGTTGGTCCAGGCGTAACGATTGGCGAAGGCGCGGTGATTGGCGCGCGCGCCGTTGTCTTAAAGGATATGCCCGCATGGACGGTATGCGGCGGCCACCCCTGCAAGCCTTTGCGGCCTTACACTCGCGAATAGTGAGCGTTCCCATTTCCATTCTCATCCCGATTAAGAACGAGGCTGGCAACCTCCCTCGTTGCCTTCAGTCGGTCCGCTGGGCAGACGAGATTATTGTCGTCGATTCGCAAAGCTCCGACGGTTCCATCCAAATCGCTGAACAGCATGGCGCGCGGGTTGTGCAATTTCACTTCAATGGCGTGTGGCCAAAGAAAAAGAATTGGGCGTTGGAAAACGTCCCGTTCAAGCATGAATGGGTGTTCATCCTCGACGCTGACGAAACGCTTCCTCCAGAGGCCGAAGCTGAGTTCCTTTCGATCGTCAGCGACACGAAAGCCGATGTGGTTGGCTATTGGATTAACCGTCGCTTTCGTTTCATGGGACGGTGGCTAAAGCATGCTTACTATCCCAATTGGAACCTGCGATTGTTCAAGCATCGGCTCGGCCGTTACGAGCAGGCCACGGCGCAGAACACGCAGAGCGGTGACAACGAGGTTCATGAGCATGTGATCGTTCAAGGACGCACCGGACGATTGAAAGCCGAGATGGACCACTTCGCTTTCCCCTCAGTGGACGTCTTCATGGAGAAGCATAATCGCTACTCCAATTGGGAAGCTCGCGTCGCCCTTGATGGTCGCCTAAGCTCAGCGGAGCACGTGCAGGATCCGCAAGTTGCCCGTCGTCGCGCGCTCAAGCGCATCTCGCATGAACTGCCGTTCCGCCCCTTGCTGCGCTTTGCCTACATTTATTTCTGGCAGCGCGGGTTCCTGGATGGCTTGGAAGGGTATTATTTCGCCCGGCTGCATGCGACGTATGAATTCTTAAGCGTTGCCAAGACCTACGAACTTGCAGCCGACCGGGCCGAGCAAACAGCTCCGGCAACACCGCTTAATTTCACGCTGGCGCGCGTCCTGGTTGGCGCTTACACGGCCCTCATCCTTTGGTTCACCTTGACGCCCACCCCTGGAGGAGGACGCGCCAAAGAGCTGGGGTCCAGGCTCGCTGCGATCGTGAATGCCAGTGATTTCCTAAGCAATCTGCTCGCGTTCGCGCTTCTGGCGGGCGGCGCATTTGTGCTTGGCAGCGCGAGCTTTGGCAAGGCTTCCGCCCGATCGTTCTTTCGCAGGCGCCCCGCTGTGTTGGCTACTCTTCTGTTGCTGGTCATGCTGCTTGAGGCCGCGCAATTTTTCATTCCGGGCCGTGTGCCCGATCTGCTGGATTTAGCCGCAGGGTGGGGCGGGGTAGCCCTTGTTTGGGTGGGCGCGCTCTATCTGCGTGCTCAGCGGCGCAGAAGCGCGAACGAATGAACATCGTCGTCTGGGGCATTAACTACTCGCCCGAGGTCATCGGTATTGCGCCCTTCAACACGGAGCTTTGCGAGTTTATGGCAGCGCGCGGGCATATCGTGGACATGGTGACCACCTTCGCTTACTACCCCGCCTGGCGAAAACTCCCAACGGAGCAATACAGCGCCTACCGCACCGACAATATTGAAGAGGTGACTGTCCATCGCTGCTGGCACTATGTCTCTTCGAAAGTCACCACCGTTCGGCGCATTCTTCATGAATTCAGCTTCGTGTTCAGCTCAATGTTGAAGCTGCTCGCGCTTAAGCGCCCGGACATCGTGGTGGTCGTCTCTCCGCCTCTGCTCCTGGGAGCCGCCGCCTGGTTCTACGGCCTCTTGCGCAATGTGCCTTTCATCTTTCACGTGCAGGATCTTCAACCAGACGCGGCTGCCGGTTTGGGAATGCTCAAGAAAGGCCTGCTTGTCCGCGGCCTCTATAAGCTTGAAGCCTTTGCGTATCGGAAAGCAGCGCGTGTGTCTGGAATCAGCCGAGGGATGCTCGATGCTTTCCGGGCCAAAGGCGTCCCGGAACAAAAGCTCGTTTATTTTCCAAACGGCGTGCATCTCCCTGATATGGCTTTCCTCCCGCAGGCTGGCCTTTTTCGCTCCGTGCATGGAATCTCCAGCAACGAATTTCTCGTGGTTTACTCTGGGAACGTCGGGGTGAAACAAGGCCTCGACCTTCTCATCCGCGCCGCCGCTCTCGTCACTCACCCTCGCTTCCGCCTCGTTATCTGCGGGGAAGGCAACCAGCGCGATGCGCTCAGCAAATTAGCAACCGAACTCAACCTCCGGAACGTCCTGATGCTCCCTGTTCAGTCCGAGCAACATTATCGTGAACTCCTGCGCGATGCCGATCTCTGCGTTATTCCCCAACTCACCCGCTCCGCCAACTTCTTCTTCCCGAGCAAGCTCCTGACCACACTCGCGTTCGCCAAACCTGTGCTCACCATTGCGGATGAGACCAGCGACCTTGCACTGGCCACTCGTGAGGGCCAATTCGGCAAAGCGATCCCGCCGGGGGAGCCTGCGCTCGTCGCACGCACGATCGAAACACTCATGAATGCCCCTGCTGATTTGCAGCGCTTTTCCGAGGCAGGCCGTCGATTCGTGGAGCAATTCAGGTTTCCAGAGGTGCTCCAGCGCTTCGAGCAGGAATTGACCGCTTGCGTTCAGGAGCGCGCCTGAGCGTTCACTCCGAGCGCCGCCCGTGCTATCTTACAGCATGGAGGACTCGCGCAATTTGCGCGCCTGGGTGGGTTGTTCCGGCTGGTTCTACTGGCACTGGAAAGGGCTGTTCTACCCGGCGGAGGAGGGGACGCATAAATGGTTCCGTCATTACACAACCACGTTCCGGACCGTTGAGTTAAACGCTCCATTTTATCGTTGGCCACTTCCGGCCACGGTCAAGCGGTGGGTCCGCGACGCTCCCGCAGGATTCCGCTACTGCATCAAGGTCAACCAGGAGATCACACACGAGAAGCGCTTCGCCGGCACTCGTGAGCGGGTGCTCGATTTCTGCGGCATGGCTGAAACCCTCGGCACAAAGCTCGGCTGCTTTCTCTTTCAGTGCCCGCCCAGTTTTCGCTACTCGCCGGAAATGTTGCAGAACGTGCTCCATCAGATGCCCACTTCGCTCAAGTGTGTTGTCGAGTTCCGCCACAAGAGCTGGTGGAACGATGAGGTCTTCAACGCCTTCCAAAAACATCGCGTCTGCTTTTGCAGCGTGAGTGGTCCTCGTTTGCCCGATGAGTTGGTTCGGACGACTGACTTCGTTTACCTCCGCTTCCACGGCCGAGATCGCTGGTATCGCTACAATTACTCGCACCCCGAGCTGCGCAATTGGGCTCAGCGCCTGGCTGTGAGCGGCGCAAGCGAAGCCTGGGTCTATTTCAACAACGATCCGGATGCCCGTGCCATTCACAATGCGAAAACTTTCCGGAACGCCATCCGTCGCGCGGCACGGGAACGCGGCGTCACCTCGCGCGTGAGCTAGGGAGCTTTAATCTGGTGCTGAGGAACGAAAACTTGACTTTGGGGGGCACCGGGATTCTGTTTACCCGGTAAGTAAACCATTAGATAGAGGACTCATGAATCGTTTGATCGTTAGCGCCCTTGCTGCCGCCGCTGTCATTGCGGCCAACGCAGCGGACGCCCCGCAATTTAAGGATGACCGCGAAAAAGCCAGCTACAGCGTTGGTGTTCGCTATGGCAGCACATGGAAGCAGCAGGGCTTCGATATCGACCCTGAGCTGTTCGCGAAAGGGTTGAAGGATGCCTATGCCGGCTCTCCTGCTCTGAAGGATGAAGAAATCGCCGCTGCGATGAGCGCTTACCAGCAGACCGTCCGGGCCAAAATGGACGAGAAGCGCAAAGTTGAGGGCGCGGCCAACCTGGAGAAGGCCAACAAATTCCTCGCAGAGAACAAGACCAAGGAAGGCGTTAAGGAACTCGAAGGTGGCCTCCAATACAAGGTCATCAAGGAAGGCGCCGGCGCCACTCCCGGCGAGAATGACAACGTCACCACTCACTACACGGGCAAGTTGATTGATGGCACGGAATTCGACAGCTCACACAAGCGCGGGCAGCCAGCCACCTTCAATATCAACGGCGTCATCAAAGGATGGACCGAAGCTTTGAAGAAGATGAAAGTCGGCTCCAAGTGGGAGCTGTACATCCCACCGCAAATGGCGTACGGCGAGCGCGGTTTCGGCCAGAACATTCCGCCGAACTCCGCTTTGATTTTCGAGATTGAGCTTCTCGACACCAAGCCGCAAGCCGCCCAAACCACTGAGCCGGTCACCAGTGACATCATCAAGGTTCCCTCCGCTGAAGAGCTGAAGAAAGGCGCCAAGATCGAAGTCATCAAGCCTGATCAGCTCAAGAAGGAGCAGGAAGCGGCCAAGCCCCAGTCCAAGTAATTTCCAGAAATCCACTCACAAGGCGCGCCCACAAAGCGCGCCTTTTTCTTTTGTGGCTGAATTCCTACCGTTCTTCTGGCCTATCTGTCTTCTGTGTGTACGATGCTCGTTGACCAAATTTCAATGCTGAACAAGGTCTCCAGCCGGCTGATCTTTGCGGCCCTCGCCTTCGCGTTGGCGCGGGGCCGCCTCGCAGCCGAAGTCACCTATGAGAAGCTGCAGCGAAAGGGGCCAGCAACCGTTCACGTCGTGCAGGCGCCGCTACGAAGCCCCACGGTTGAGCTGCGCACAATGCATGCCTTTGGCAAGCCGCTCGGCCTCGCTCCAGTCTCCAGCCAGGCCGCGCTGGTGACAAACGCGGTCGTGCTCGCCGCCATCAACGCGGATTACTACGAGAGAGCAGGGGACTTTGCAGGTGATGTTCGCGGTGTGCAGATCATGAATGGGAGTTTGATCAGCAACCCCGGCGGAAATGTCACCTTTTGGATCGACCCGCGTGGGCAGCCGCAGGTCGCCGTCGTCGAGTCACGCATTCAACTGATGCTCTCGGACGGACGCAAACTCCCACTCACTGTGAACGAATTCCGAGGTGACGACGAAGCAACGATCTATTCTCCAACTGTAAGTCGTGACGTCGTTCCCGCCACTGGGCGTAGTTACTTTCTCGAGTTTAATGAGCCTAGCTCTCAGGTCCTCGCGACTGGCCAGGCTTACACGGCGAAGGTTCACGCCGCGAGCGGCAACGACGCAGCGGGCATGCTCCTCTCCATCGGCCCTGCTATCAATTTGCCAGCCTTGAGCAACGGCGCTGAACTCCGGATCATCACGGCCACGCAACCAAGTCTCCGCGGAGTTCGCGAAGCGATTAGCGGAGGCCCGCTGCTCGTCATTGACGGCAAAGCTCAAAAGTTCTCAGCCAACGAATCGGACGCTTACAATCTGAGCACCATGATCGAGCGCCATCCGCGCTCCGCCGTTGGTTGGAACAACACGCACCTCTTCCTCGTCGCGGTTGATGGTCGCCAAAAGAATGGCTCTGTCGGAATGACTCTTGATGAACTCAGCGCCTTCCTGGTTGAACTCGGATGCACTGCCGCAATGAATCTCGATGGGGGCGGTTCCTCGACGCTCTGGCACGAGGGCAAGGTGAAGAACTTCCTCGCAGACGGCTATGAACGCGATGTCGCAAACTCTCTGCTCATCGTAAAAACGCGATGAGGCCGCTCCTCTCAATCCTGATTCTTCTGACGCTGTTCGCCGCTCATGCGGATCCGCGAGAAGACTGGATCCGCTCCAAGCCAGTCCACGACATTTGCATCGAAATAGCAGACACGCACCTGCGAGCGCTTCAGGTGCAGCCGCGGGAATACGTTCCTGCAAAAGTAACTCTAGACAGGGAGCGCGTGCCGGTAGCCTTCATTCAATTAAAAGGCGCGGGGAGCTTCCAAACGATTAACGAGAAACCAAGTCTCACGATCTCCTTCGTCGCGACAAACGCGCCACATGGCTTTCGGGGCGAGACTAAAATCCATCTCAACAATTCCGCCCAGGACCCCACCTGCCTGCGCGACACGATCTGCAGTGATATGGCTGCAATGTTGCACTTGCCCGTTCAGCGCACCGCGCATGCCACTGTGCTCCTCAATGGCCGCCCCTTAGGTCTTTACGTGATGAAGGAAGGGATCACAGAAAGATTCCTCCAGGCCAACTTTCACCAGCCGGGCGGGATCTATGAAAAGACACTCGGGGATCTGGATAAGCCACTGCGGCTGCAGGCCGGAATAACAAACAATGCCAGCATTCGCGCCCTCACAGATGCCGCGTCCGAGGCAGCTTCCCGCGAGAAATGGGCAGCGCTCCAGGCAGCGCTGGATGTAGAGAGAATGGCTACTTTCATGGCTTTTGAAACTATCATCGGCCATTGGGACGGCTATTCACTTGGGCTGAACAATTATCGGTTGTTCTTACCGAGTTCACCCGATTCCAAAGCTCTGTTCATTCCCGCGGGCATGGATCAAACCTTCGCCAAGCCTAACGCGGCATGGAACCCACAAATGTCGGGCCTGGTCGCCAGCGCGTTCGTGAGTTGCGCGGAAGGGCAAGCCCTTTACGAGCAAGCCTTGAAGCAAGTTTCCGACACCTTGTTCGGGAAAAAGAATTGGGATCAGCAGATAAGCGCGCGAGCGAAAGCGCTCGAACCTTTCATTCCCAAAACAGAAAAAGATGAATGGCGCGAGGAGGTCAGCGCGTTTCGCGAGCAGGTCGCTGCCCGTCACGAGTATTTGCTCAAAAACCTTCGGGGCAACAAGAGGCTCAGAACTTCGCCATCTGCTCCAGCAGCTTCACCCGTTTATTGATCGCGTCGCGCGTTACCCGCGTTGTCCGTGTAAGGCCGAAGCCTTCACAACAGAACGAGGCTGTCGCGCTGCCGTGCACAATCGCGCGGCGCAGATTCTTCTCGATGGATCCCTTTTGGCTCGCCAGATAACCGATCAAGCCGCCGACAAACGAATCTCCTGCGCCTGTCGGGTCCACCACCTTCTCCAACGGAAACGCTGGCGCGATAAAGATGCCGCCGGGTCCAGACAAGAGCGAGCCGTGCTCACCCTTCTTCACAATGACATATTTCGGCCCCAGCTTGTGAATCTTCTTCAGCGACCGGACCAAGTTCGAATCGTCAGTGAGCTGGAAAGCTTCGCTGTCATTCAGCACGAACGCATCCACCCGTTTCAGCAGCTTCAATAAATCCTGAAGAGCCACGTTCAGCCACAGATCCATGGTGTCTGCGACGATGAACTTGGGCTTTCGCATTTGGTCGAGCACATGGGATTGCAACGATGGTGCAATGTTGGCCAACAGCACGTAAGGCAAGTCGCGGTGGGCCCCCGTCAAGCGCGGGCTGAACGTCTCGAACACACCCAGCTCCGTGTGGAGCGTTCGGCGGTTGTTCATGTTTACTTCATACTCGCCAGACCAATGGAAGGTTTGCCCCGGCACGATCTGCAACCCTTCCAGATCGATCTTGTGCTTCTTGTAGAGCCGAATGTACTGGCGCGGGAAATCCTCCCCGACAACGCCCACCATCTTCACCGGCGCAAAGAAGCTTGCGGCGACTGCGGCATGGCTGGCGGAGCCACCCAATAGCTTGGGGTTTTCCGCGTTCGGAGTTTTGATTGAATCGAGTGCTGTTGAACCGACAACCAGTACGCTCATAAAGCGCGCAGGCTACTCATCTCTGCGGGGGCTGTCTAGAATCGCTCGCGCTGCGAGCCGAGGTCGAAGACCGCGCCTTCCTGGGCGGGTGTGATCAGAAGATTCCGCGGCGCACGAGTGAGCGCCTCAAGAAACAGCTCATCCAAGCGCGCGTCATCGTGCGATGGGTCGTGGTGGAACGGCACGAAGTGCTTCGCTCCAGTTCGAGCTGCAAACTCGATCGCATCCGGAAACGAGCTATGGCCCCAACCCACCCGCGCCGCATATTCGTCGGGGGTATACTGGCAATCATGCACCAGCAGGTCTGCCCCTTCGGCAAGGTCGTATCCCGATGTCCAGGAGCGATCCTTCGGGAACTCTGCCGCCCCTAACATTGGCTCGTGGTCCGGCAAATACGTGACCACATGGTTCCTGGATTCAATTCGATAGCCCACCGTCAACCCCGGATGGCAAACGAGCGTCGCTGTTATCTTCAACTCTCCCACCTCGGCGGTGGCCGGTGCGTGATGCAGAAAGAGTTTGCACGGCAGGTCACGAAAATGGACCGGAAACAATGGCGGGGAAAGATACTTCGTCAGCCGTGCGCGCAGGTCGAAATCTCGCGTTGCCGGACCCCAAATATGCACCTCCATCCCGGGGTTGTACAATGGCGCGAAGAATCCCAACCCTTGGATGTGATCCATGTGCAAATGTGTCAGCAGCACATCCACGCGCTTCGTGGTTTTCGGCAGGCCCATGCCAAGGGCTCGTATGCCCGTGCCGGCATCCAGGGCCAACACCGTCCCTTCCGGCCCTATCACCTGCGCTGCCGAGGTGTTGCCGCCGTAGCGAGCGGTTTCTGCTCCTGGCGCGGCCAGCGAGCCTCGTGTGCCGAAGAGCCGAACCTTCATGGCGGCGACGCTGCCCAAAAGATTGCCACCGCCCCATAATTTACCCCTTCATGACCAAGCAACGGAAAGCAGGTCACATCCCATCGATGGTCCTGACCAGCGGCGGAGCGGATGATTAAGGAGCCTTGGCCGGGCTGACCTTTCAGCGCCCGCGTCAATGGAAAGTCAGCGGAAGCCGAATTCTGCACACCCAGTAACTCAAGCCACTTCTCCGCTGACAGCTCGCCTGTTTCATCGAAGCGACGGCCGAGGATCTTTTCGGCAGGCTCATTGTAGAAGATGAGTTTGCCCTGCGGATTAACCATCAGGATTGGCATGGCCAAGTACCCCGCCAGTTGCCGCGTCAGAATGACTTCAATGCCCTTTTGGGCCATGCCCCGCACTTTCCATAAATTCGCTGAAAGTGGGAATTCAAAAATCTCTCCCCGACGGGAGCGGCATCGCGTGTGCCATCGCCTTCCGGCCAGAAACCGCAATCCGCAGATTGCGCGGATTTCACAGGTGAAGAATGGAGCAGCGGCAATGCATGCTCCATTCCCCAACTCGTGTAATCAGCGGCATCTGCGGACAGGCTCCGGGCCGAACGGCTACGCTGGAAGCGGCGCTCACGCGACTTCCTCCAACATCAACTCACTGCGGAGTTGCACTTCCTGCTGCCGTTTTTGCTGGAGCCGCACCCTGGCGAGCAATTCGCCAAAGAGGGTTGGGAAGGTCAAAAGCGGAAAGCCGCTGTTCACCGCCAAGCCAGCGGCCTCATCACCGATCAATCGCGCGAGCTTTTGGATCTTGAGCACTGGAGTGGTCTCCACTGCTTCAGCCACTAACCGCTCCTGAAGATCGGCCAATTGCTCTTTGTAGTCCGGAGCCACTGGCTCCGGTTCGTTCACGTCCACCGGGAACGCCGCTGGAGCGGCGAATCTCGTTGGAACCCTTGTCGTATTGTTTGTGTTCATTTGTTCGTTTCGTTCCCGTCACAATCACCATCCTGAAAGCGAAACACCCACAGTTGTCTGGCAACTGTGGGTGTCTCTGAAAACTGGTGATGATTAAATCGGTTTTAGAAAGACACCCCCGGGTTGCACATGGCAAAGCGCTTCAGATGCCAAATCCCTTGGCATGCTGGTGCGGATACCTGAATTGTTGAACCGGAGTTCATCTTTACAGGCCCCATTTCATCTAAAGGACACCGGATGTCAAGAAATGTTGCATCTTAGTTTTGCCTGGGTGAGTCGAGACAACTAAAAGGCCGCTCATCCCAAGCGGCCTCGTGCGGAAGTAGATCGTTGCCAGCCAGTCGCTTACACCACTGCCCGGCGGGTTCTTGGGAACGGCTCAGTCATCAGGGAGAGCACAAAGATCGACAAGCCTGCGAACAGGTGTGGCATCCAAACGTTGCTCGGTTGATCGGCAAAACCGAAGAGCCAAGGCGACGCTGCCAGGAACAGCGACGCAAAGTAATCATTGAAGATATGCATGCGCATCGGCATCACCTTGAACAACCCGACTTCATAATCAGTGAGCAAGGCCTGCGCGAGGATGATAATCCCGAGCAGCCGCGGAATCAGGACCGGAGCCCCTCCCACATCCGCAAATCCGAACAGGTTCGGCGCCATCAGCAGCAGCAAGCCGCCGAGGTAATCCATAATTCCGTGCATGTAAGCAGGTATGACTTTCATAGAGTTTCCTTTCGTATGAGCTAACCTACGTCCGGCGTAGGCTTTCTCATCCCTGAACCCCGGTTCAGGCCGACTCCTGAGATGCAACCCCGCCAAGGCCCGTTCACCGTCAGTAGCGGACATCGGGGCTGGACCTGATGAAAACGTCAGGTTGTGTGCCGTTGCAGGAGCGCCTGCCCTTCCTCTAAGGTGGCGGCACGTGAATTCCAGGGATCGCGCACATTCTCACGCTACTCCGTCCCCACGCGTCAATGCGTTCGGACGTTCTGCGTGTTTAAGGCTGCTGGGGGGATTGTCCGTCGTCATGTTTCTAGTCGTGGGATGCCGCTCCCCCGAGAAACGTGTCGGGGCTCACATGCGGACTCTTCAGGCCGAGTGGCAAACCAACGCCATCCACCAGGCAAACCTTCCTGAGCGAGTTGTCGATTGGCCCACCGCGACTCGATTGTTGATTGAGAACAATGCGAAGCTCAAGGGCTCGCGCACCGACTTAACCAATGCGCAGGAAGGAGTCCGCCAGGTTTTTCGCGATCTCACGCCAACACTCAATCTGCGCTCCGGCGTGAGCCGCAGCTTGAAGAGCCTGGGTTCCACTGGGGTCGATGACGTCACTTTCAGCGCGGATAGTTTCTTTAGCGTTCCTGGAATGGTCAGCTTCGGAGCCCGACTCTATGCAGCTAAGCTATTTGAGTTGCGCGCGCGCACTGCCAACGAGCTTGCGGAGCGTGAGCAGGTGATCGCGCTTTACAGGACATTTCTAGCCGCCCACGAGGTGACTATTGAAACAGAGCGCCTAAGCCAGAAGCGCCGCGCAGCGGAAACCTTGGCCCAGGTTGATCCTGTCACTTCCCAGATCATGCTGGCAGAAGTTGAAGTGCAGGAGTTAACGCGCCGGCGCGATATTCAAAGTGTTCAGGACCAGGTCGCGGAACTTTTAGGGGATCGTTCCGTTCGCTGGGCGCTTACCACCAATGGCCTTCCCGAATTGCGCTACGATCTCAATCCGTTGCCGGTTGCCGACACTAATCGCGTCGCGCAATTGCAGATGAAATTGGTGGCGATCGAGCTGGAAGCCGCGAAAGCGCAATTGCTCGGCATCCGGCTTCGCTACTGGCCGGAGCTGAATATCTATGTGACGGGCCCGCCCATTTACCAACGCTACGGCAACGAAGGCCGTTGGTGGGATGCCGATCAAGTTCGTGCCAGCGCTGATCTTTTCTGGAACATCGACACCCGCGGCTATATCAGCCGCCAGATGCGCCAGACCAAACGCAGCCAGGCGCTTCAACGCGAGCGCATGCGCATGGATGCGCTCGCCTTGATCGACAGGTTGATCTTCACGCAAGGGATCCTAGAAGAAACCAACCTCAAGGCCCGTCTTTTAAATAGCCGCTTGCAGCTGCTGCTGGCCGCGCCTCCAGGCCAGGACTACACCGCGTTGCAACGCTTCTCCGCTGATTATCGCCTGCTCGAGGATGAGCAGCGCAACCTCCGCCGCCAACTCGCTGAACTCAACACATTGTTCTGGTTCGTTGATGAGCAAGGGTGGGGGAGCGCAAACGGTTTGCCGGGGGGCGTTGGGGTCACCGATGTAGCCGCAGACCGGGAGGCAACTGTGGCAAGATTTTAGCTGAGAGGAATTTTGTTTATGCTTCAGAACCGAATCTGGATTGCGCTCACTGCAGTTCTGCTTGTGGCAGGGGTGGGATGCTCGAAGAGCCCGCAAACCGTCAAGGCAAGCTCCGAAAAAAAGGAGTGGAATTGGGACGCTTACCCGCTCCTGCCCAAGATGCGCCTGGCCACGCTCTCTTGCCAGCTCCAGCCGCAGAGCATGCTCTCCATTCCGTCACCAGTCGCAGGCCGCATTCGGCTTTACGTCAATCAACCGCAAACGAACCTGCCGCAAGGCGCATTAATCGCTGAGTTCGAGCCCGAGGTTTTTAGGTCAGAAGGCGAGGCGCTTGAGGAAGCGCGCTTGAAGCTGGAGGAGCGTGAGCGCTTCCAACGTGAGTTGGACGTTCCCCGGCAGCAGGTGCAGCTCAGCCGCCAAATGGATGAGGCTCAGCGGCAGTTGGCAATGCTGAACTTAATTTCTACCAATCAGGAACTTGCCAAATATGCGTTCTACTCTCCGCAAGCTGCCAGCAGTCTGCGACCTGAAGCGGCGGATCGCGCCCGCCTGGAATTGGATATTCTCAAGCGCACGTATGAATACGTGCAGCAGACGAACCTCGCGTTCATGGGCGTTGACTTGCAAGCGCTCCGCTCCGATTGGCTTCGGCGCAAGGTCGATTTCGACCGGCGCCTTTCACAGTCGCGCATTGAGATGCCTTTCGCAGGCCAGCTCACGTTGAGTATTCCAGTTTCCGAAGGCGTTCAGGAATATCTCGTGAACACAGGGCAGGAACTCGGGATCGTTCGCGATCTCAGCGCGGTTCGCGCGCGTGTGCCTGTTGCAAATGCGGCTTGGACGGCCATGCAGCCGGATAAGATTGAAGCCATTGTGCGTCTTCCGACCGGCGAGGAGCTGAAGGCCAAATACAGCTTCCAAAAAATTGAGCGCCAGCAGCAGCGTGAGGAATCCGTTTACTACTTCAAGTTTCCTGCGGAAAACGCCAAGAGCGCTTCCCGCCTGTTGGGCACTGATGTTGCCTGCGAGCTTTGGGTGAACCTTGACCAATCCGCTCGAGTGGTTCCCAAGCTCACATTGCTGATGGAAAAACCAGAAGCCTTCCAAGGCAAATCATGGGCTCGCGGCGTTGCGGATGCCTGGCCGGACGCGCAGTTGATCGCTGAAGGCCAGAGCGATGTGGCGATCCTCGTTCCTCACAACGCGCCTCCCGTCGCGAAAACCCTATGAGTTTCCGCTGCCAGCAGATCTCATTTCGCTATAACAAGCGAACGCCCTGGATCCTGGAGCAATTCTCCCAGGAGTTCAGCAGCGGCATCACGCTTATCAAAGGGGCTTCGGGCTGCGGCAAATCGACATTGCTCCGTTTGCTCGCGGGGTATCTTTCTCCACAAGGGGGAGTCATCACCACACCGTTGGGAGGCTCTCCTCGAGACCCTGAATTCCAACGCCGCGATCTCGGGTTCGTCTTTCAACAGCTGAACCTCCTCCCTTTAGCCAGTGTGCTCCGCAACCTTGAGATGGCTGCCAGCCTCGCCGGCTTTTCGCGTGAGGAAGTGGATTGCCGAGCCGCCCGCTATATGGGTCTGCTTGGACTCGAAGCTTATGCCGAACGCCGGCCTGGGGCGCTCTCCGGCGGCCAGCAACAACGCGCCGCCATCGCGCGCGCGTTAATCAAAGAGCCGACCGTGCTCCTGCTCGACGAGCCTACCTCTGGGCTCGATGACTTGAACACCCAGGTCATCTCCCAAACTTTGCAAAATTATATTGTGGGTCCGCGCGTCTGCGTTATTTGCTCCCACGATCATCGCCTGGACCCGATCGCCCATGAAATCCTGGACTTTAATAGGTTCCTACCTCTGGAAAGACACCTGGTCACGCTGGTTGGAGCAACCGAGTAGCTGGCTCGCCCGCATCTTCGTTGGCGTGCTCCTCGTGAGCGTGGCGACGGTGATCCTGGTGGCGTTCAACCTGCTCGAGCGCAGTGTCCGCGCGCGCCTCGAGGCATTCGGGCTGAACACCCTTATCGCTCGCGAAATGATTACCCAGCAGGATGCCGAGTTGGTCGTCGCCGGCGAACGCGGGGATCGGTTTGGCCCGCTCTCGGAAATGGGGAGAAAAGTAACGCTTCGCCAACTCTTCTCGCGCGCCCACACAGACGTTCAGCAGCATATGCTCGTCATGACCTATGCTCCGGAAGCCGCTCCGCAATTGCAGCCGCTGATGGGCAGCTCGAACGGCATTCTTTGCCTGAGCGAGTCCCTTCGCGAAGACCTCGTCTTTAATGTGACTTTCAACCGCCAGGATACCATGGCCACGGTGCGTCGGCCGGACAACTTCCTTCGCCCCCTTGTGCAGGAAAACATTCTGCTCATTCCACAAGGCTGGGCTCCGGAAGCTGAGCGCGCCGGCTTCATGGAAACGGTGGTGTTCCAGCGCGATGAGAACGCTCCACCAATGGCCGCGGTGGTGAACGCCATCAACAATGTTTACGCGCTGGACCGTCGAAATGCGCCTCAGCTCAACACACCGCTGCATCTTGTACGGGAACTGGAAACACTCCAGAAACGGCAGGCTCAGTGGCGTTTGCTCCTCGCAAGCTTGCTCGGTCTGGCCGTGGCTCTTGTTTACGGCGCAATTGCCGTGCTGGAATTTCGCCAGAACCAATACGTCACAGCGCTTCTCCGCAGCTTCGGCACGCCCAAGGTGTTCCTCTACCTCCGCCACTGGGCGGAAAACGCCTTCCTCGCCAATGTGGCGGCGGCCGCAGCGATCTTCACCATCGCGAGTTTGCACGGAAAACTTTTTGGCACCCTTGGCTTTCCATTTCAGATTGTGCAACCGGGCTCCGCTAATCCATACTTGAGCATTGAAATCGCCTTGATCCTCCTTTGCGTGAACGCAGGGGCGATCCTGAGTTCGCTCCCCGTCGCGTTCGGGTTGCGCAGGCAGGTGGGCGAAATCTTGAACTGAGATGGATTAAAATGGGAATTGAGGGCACGCCAGAGCAGCCGCAACCGCTTGTTTGGAAAGAGCCAAAGCCAACCGCTCTCACCTGGACCTTCTCCCTGCTGCTCATCCCAACGCTCCTGTGCCTCAGCATCTGGTTCTTCTGCTATCCCTTCGTCTTTCGACAATTTTACAAGCTATCCGTCGGTGAGGAGCAAATGCGTGAAGCCAGCAGAGTTGTCGGCTGGCTGGGCGGAAGCGCACCGGTGGAGGATCTCGCCGCGCGGCTAAGAGGGGGCGCTCTCGGCGAAAAGGAAATGGCGCATTTTGTGGATGTTCGCGCGTGGCTGTTGCACGCGAAGACCTTCGCGATTGTTGGCTCCCTTGCCCTGGTAATTATATCCTTCCTGGCCAGGGGCAGAGTCAGCTCCTTCGCTGAATTCCTTATAGCTGCGGGCGGGCGGGCCTTGCTGATCTTTGGGGCGCTGGTGTTGTTAGGCGGAATCCTTGCGCTCTGGGATTGGAAGCTCTTCTTCGCATGGATTCACTATCCGTTCTTCGGTGCGACCTCCTGGAAGCTCCCGAAAGCCAGTTACACCCTGCAACTCTTCCCCACCGCTTATTGGCGCTTGATGGGCATTGCGCTCGCCCTGACCCCGCTCGTGACTTTGGCCGCGCTCGTCGGCGGCGCATGGTGGGTAAAACGTCGCCTCGCTCAACCCGCCTCTTTATAATCAACGGCGCTTCACGCGCATCGTTTGCGTCAACCGGCCGAGGAAGGTCGTGCCGCTCGGTTTGCGCGGTGGCGCGCCCGGAATCGACTCGCAACGGCCGCTGCAATTTTGGCAAAAAACCATTTCCCCGCCACCTGGACGCCGCAGAGTGCGCACGCACGTTTCGCAGTAAGCGCCTTTGCACCGTGTGCATTCGAATTGCGCGGCCAGCGTCGCGTGATTGCCGCATGCCAATACATTCCCAGTCAGGAATGTGCGCGGAGGTGGAGCGGGGATGTATGGCTCTTCGGGCTCGCCAGCCAACTCCAGCTTGAACTCCACCGCACCCAGCTTCAGGAACTGCCCTGGTTTCAAGGCAGCTTCGGACACCCGCTCGCCGTTGATGAATGTCCCGTTGGTCGAGCCGAGATCGCGGATGGTCACTTCGCTCGCGGTCACTTCAACCTCGCAGTGGAAGGCGGACACAGAGGCGTCTCCAATGCGGAGTTCGTTCGTTGGGTTGCGCCCGACCTGGGTGAAGCCCTGCGGAAGCTCCAGTTTTCCTGGGTAGTTCTGGCCGGTGAGGACAAACACACTCATGCTCCCGCTCACCGTTGTAGCGCCCCCTTCAACAGAAACAACCCCGAAGAACTTAAAACCACTCAGGAAAGGAGCCGCTGCCGAATGAACCACCCCTAAAGAGTAACGATTGCCGCTCTCGACCCAAATCTGCGGACTCCTTGCGCTGTCCTTTCCGTTGCGCGCCACTGGTTGCTGCGCCATTAATAGCTCAGTGGAAGAGCTACCGAAGCCATCTGTCCGCGCGCCTACCTGGTCGGGGAAGCGCAGCCGCGACAATATCCTCGCCCAATGGCGTGGCATCGACCTCCGTGAGCAGGAGCGGGCGGGCGTCAACTCGGTGCGCGACATTCGCGGACTGGTTTCAGGCGTGCTGCAGGAACTCGGCTTGGAAGAGCGGCGCGCGCAGTTGGAGATTCTCCGCGTCTGGAACCACTCGCTTGAT
>DASPKX010000158.1:0-21017 GCA_035627835.1 Candidatus Methylomirabilota bacterium | reverse complement strand
CTCCAGCCGAAGCGACTTACCTCGTGGACGATGGCGGAAGCGCCACGCAGCCGAACGCGCGCTTTGCTGATGCGGGCGCGTACATGATTTACGAGTTCGATCTCCCGGACACCGTCACCTCAGCCTTCGCGCGAGTGCATGTCGGGAACCAGTTCGTGGTCGAAGCCGCGCGCGGCGGTGAGACCGATTACACCCTCTTGAAGGATTACTATGCGCAGACTGGCGACGCGGTCCAGAACCTCTCCAACCTCGCCATCCACAGCTTCGATCTGACCCCTTTTTTGGCAAACAACCCTTCCAGGACAGTGCGGATTCGCTTGAGCGATGGGATTCCGCAAGATGGCTGGGGCCCGTACTTGCGCGGGATTGAAATCGTGGAGAGCGAAACGGCCGGGGCCTTCAACTTCACGGAAGTCCTGAACTCTCAAGCGATGTTCGGTGAAGATTTCCACAATGAGGAGAACCGGAATTACTACACTATCGACCTCAGCCGCTCGCTGACGAACAACAATCCAACCCGGGACGTTTACGTCCGGTTTACAGACGGCACCACGTCCGATGGCTGGGGCCCTGGGCTGTATTGGATGGCTGCATACACCGGCGAGATCGACGTCAAAAGTGATTCCCTCGTCTTCCCCGCGCTCAAGACCACAACCGGCGAGCCCGCCTCCCGTCCCGTGGGCTTGATTGCGCGCAATTATCCGCTGAACCCTGCGAAAACTTTGTCTGCTATTAAGTTGCCGAGCCACCCCTTGGACCAATCCTCCGCGGTGTATCTGCTGGCCGCGACCTTGAATACAGCCGCGCCTCAGACGCCTCCCAGGCTGAGCGCCGTTGCCATAGCGGGGAACAAAATCCGCCTCTCCTGGCCCGCAGCGCAGGGATTCCAGCTCATGGTCACACCGAGCCTCACAACCCCAATCTGGAGCAACGCAGGGCTGGTTGCTCAAAACACAGACGGCATTATGTCCGTGGAAATCGACGCCACCTCCCGCTCTGGGTTCTACCGGCTGGCGAGATAAGCTGGCTTCACGGTGGTGGATGCTGAAGACGGTGCTTCATGTCTAAATATATAGCTAACATGCGCTGGCTTTCGGGCAGCCGGCTAGTTGGCGGGGATCGAGATATTCCCGACTGGAGGGCGAATGGGCCGTAGTCGTGGCCCCAGCTTCCTCGCTCGTTACGATGTGAGGGATGCCAGCAGTCATACGGGCATTCGCCTAGTCCGAAGCGGCCGACTGGTGGCTTTCCGAAAGAGCCGCTCGTCACGTCGCGGTCCGTGGATGCGCAGCCCGTTAAAGCCAGCGCTATTGTGACCATAGCAAGTGTCGCCCATCGACGATTTTGATTCGAGTTTCTGGTCTCGGCAAGAGGGTTGCCAGAGCGCTCGCTCGAAGGTTTTGAGCGGGGTTTCATTTGGAAACTCCCGGGTGTCCGCCTGCGGTTGGCGTGGGTTGGTCTAGTTCAGAACTCGTGGATGGGATCACCGCGCCAGATTCGTCCAGCCGGCTGGCAGCGAGAAGAGCGCTCTGCTGCTGCATCTCAGTGATCGGGGCATCGCGGTCTGGAAGCGAAATCATGATTGAGGTGGTTGTTTCGAATGGAGCGGGTATCGCGAGGAATCGAGAGTGCGGGTCGAACAAAAACTCAGTCGGGATGAACTCGATCGGAACAGCAGGCCCGCAAGGAAGGCCTGAGCTTGTTTCCCATAGTCGCACCGTGCTGGGCTCGTTCGGCTTGGTTGAGCCGAAACTGGATTCATACGTCAGGACGAGCCGCGCATCGGGACTGAACACGGCCTGCCGAACTGGGTTCGCCACCCTTATCTCCTTGCCTACGGCGCGACCGGTAATGTTGTTCCAAATTCTCATGCTTTTCGGGGCGCCGGCGGAGAGTCTTAATTCACCGTTGGAACTTAGCGCCAGGCCTTCGCGTGGCATGCGATTGGGTGCAAAAGGGAGCGGTTCAGCGGCAGCCTTTGGCTGGCGCGGATCCGAGAAATCCAATAGGTCCTTGCCGATGGCCCAGCGCCAATCGTCACTGATCGCGGTGTAAAATTGGTCGCGCCCCCCAACAGGCGCGCCCCCTGCGAGATCCCAAACGATGGTGACGTAACTATTGCGGGCCGCGGCGAACCGCCCATCCGGGCTGAAGCGCAACGTCAGCCACGATGTCTGGCTTGGCTCGGCGTGAAGGATGGATTTCGGTTGGCCTGTGGCAGTGTCCCAGAGTTGAATGGATCCAGAACCATCCGCTCCTCCGAGCCCCGCTAAAGTCGCGCCGTCAGGGCTGAATGCGAGAGCCCCAAGGTTCGTCCACGTGATAGCTGGTCCGATCTGTGCCCCCTGCCGCGTATCCCAGAGGCGAATGACAGAATGGTTGTCTTTACCAGTTTGGAAGGCTGTGGCGGCCACGCTGCCATCAACGCGAACGGCTGAGCCGATCAGCGCTCCCTGGTCAGGAACAGTCCACGCGGCGGTGGGCTGCGCGTCAGCAGGACGCCGCCAGCCCAGGGTGCGATCGTTAACCTGGTAGGTTAAGGCGTCACCCTGCCGGTTGAAGCCGATGATCTTCACCCCCTCCCAACGCTTAACCCAGCTCGATGCCTCTGGCGCCAGCGAGTGAACCCGCAGTTGCCGATCTTCTCCGACCCACGACAACGAATTGCCATCCAGCGAAAAACTGGCGCTCGCAACGCGGACCGGCATCACTACTGTCCGGCCTATTTGTTGCCCGCTTTCAGTGTTCCAAACGCGCAGCGCCTGTTCGGAATCTGTCGTGGCGAGCAGAGCGCCGTCCGCGCTGAGCGCCAGGGGCCGCATGGCATTATCGTCACGCGGGATGGCCGGGCCTGTGCGCTCGCCATTCGCAAACCGCACGACCATGAAGCCTGTTTGCAGTGGGACGAGCAGATGCTCACGCCCAGGGGAAACCGTGGGAGGATTCCACCGGTGCAGGTTCGTGATTGCCTGCCCCACGGCCTCGCCAGTGGCCAGGTCATAGCGTTGGCATGTATCCCTTCTCGCTTCCCAGAGCCATTTGCCGTCCGCAGACACGAACAACAACTCCGTTAATTGACGTCCTTTGCCTGAAAGCCCTGCCCGCATCGGTGGAGTTATTTCGCGGCCGGATTGCGCGTCCCACTGTTTGAGCGATTCCCATCCGGTGATGACCTTGGAGCCGTCAGCCGTGAGAGCGAAGTTGTGGTTGGAAAGGTCATCGCGGTTGCCCTCCCACGCCGCCATCAACGCGCCGGGGCTGGTCGAATCCCAAATTTGCACCTTTGATTCCGGAGCCGGGAGCCCGACCGGAGCTTCACCTTGATCCTGTATTCCTTGATTGGAATATGTGACCACACGCCGGCCTGCGGGGTCGAAAGCGTGGCGCAGGATCTTCCCCAGGAGACGGCGTGGGGGGAGATTCGAACGGATCGGTGCGCAGTCCCAAAGCTGGAACCGACCCGAAGCATTTACAATCATGAGCCGTCCATTGTGGCTCATGCCCGAAACGAACACGGCTCCGGGTTTCACGTGAAAGGCGGTGATTTGTCGCCCGGTATTCTCGTCCCAAAGAACGACCTCGCCATTGGTCGTTCCAATGGCGCGCCATGGCGAACGCGCCGCCGGATCGAGGTTTATGCCGGTCAAGTGAGGCCAATCACCGACTCTTGCGGGCAGAGGGGTTATCCGCGTTTGCAGGGATGGCATGCTCTTGATCCATCCGCTCCAGAGAAGGGTGCGGCGCATTTTTTCTTCAGCCAGATGATCAACGGATTTTCGTGATTCAATGAGGTGAAGCAAACCCACTGGGTCATTCTGCTCGAGCAAACGCACGCCCGTCTCCGCTTGTGACAAAGAAAGCAGAATGGCGGCGCGATCGCGCTGGATGTTCGCGGCGTGTTCGGCTTCCCTGGCAAGGCGGCTGGATTTCTCGGCCTCAGCGCGAGCAAGCGCCTGGTTGTGCTCGGCAGTTTCGGAGCGCGTGCGCAACACCTTCTCGCGCTGCCAGGCAGCGGTCGCGGCCCACAAGCCGGTTAAAAGCAAGGCAATGAGCGCTGCCGCTCCAGTGAACGCAGCCTTGTGCCTGCGGAACATTTTCTGGAGCCGGTAAGCGGCGGTCGCCGCGCGGGCGATGACCGGCTCGTTATCGAGGTGGCGTTTGAGATCGGCAGCAAGGCCGCTCGCGCTTTCGTAGCGGCGGGTGCGATCCTTCTCCAGGCACTTCATCACGATCCAATCGAGATCTCCCTGAAGCATGCGAATCAGCCTTGGGGCTTCAACGGCGCGGCGGCGTGCGGTTGTTGTGAGATCCTTGCCAGGGAGCGTCGCCAAGCGGGTGCTTGGCCGCGGCGGCTCGGCTTCGCGAAGGGTCTTGCGCATCGCATCCAGGCCGGCGGCCAGAAGCTCCCGTGGATTGAACGGCGTGCTTCCGGCCAGCAACTCGTAGAGAACGACGCCCAAACAGTAGATATCGCTGCGAGTGTCGATGTCGAGGCCGCTCATCTCCGCTTGTTCCGGGCTCATGTAAGCGGGTGTGCCCAAAAACTGATGCAACTGCGTGTAAATGGTGGAATCGGTGAGCCGCCCCTCCGTCGCTTTGGCGATTCCGAAATCGATCACCTTCGGCACCGGCACACCATCATGCAGTGTGACCAGGATGTTGGATGGCTTGATGTCGCGATGGATGATCCCTTTTTGATGCGCGTGCTGAATGGCGTGGCAAACCTTGATGAACAACGCGACGCGATCGGCCATCGAAAGGTTTGATGGTCGCAGTAGGTCGTGATGGGGATCCCGCGCACGAGTTCCATCACGAAATAAGGGCGGCCTTTGTGGGCGATCGCCGCAGTTTCTTTGCTGTCTCCGCTGGCCTGGAATGTGACGTCGTCGGTGACCCCCGCATCGAAAACCTTGGCGATGTGAGGATGGTCCATCATTGCAAGGGCCTGGCGCTCCGCCTCGAAACGAGCGACTACGGCGGCCGTATCCATCCCAAGCTTGATGACCTTCACCGCGACACGGCGGCGGACCGGGACGATTTGTTCAGCAGCGAAAACGACACCACAACCGCCTTCACCTAATTTTTCCAGGATCTTGTAACGCCCGATTTTCTGGCCAATTAACGGGTCAGGGTGCGCCGGGAGCCGGACCTCCATAGTCGCTTTAGGCGCTGGGGTTGGCTTTATTTCCAGCGGCTCCTCGATGTTGGAATGCGCGGCCAAGAGCGCCCGCAATCTTTGAAGCAAACCGGGGTCACCGGCGCATTGCCTTTGGAGAAAAGCGTCACGTTCCGCGGGCGGCTGTTCCAGCGCCATGGCAAACAGGGTCGCCTCGCGATCACCTTCCCCTGCGGCTGAATCATTGGCACGAGTCGTCATCTGCTGGGTAATGCGCAATTCAGGAGAAAAAGGTATGATCAAAATCCCACATACTTTTTCCCTGCCGTTCGCGCATTGGAGTTCAGTTATGGATGCTGAATTTAAATTTCACTGTTCCCATTGCGATCAGCCGTTGAAATGCGCACCTGCCCGCTCAGGAGAACAGGTGCAATGCCCGCCTGCGATCATCTGATCCGCATACCCAAACCGCCTGGATTCACCCAGGTGGAACAGCAATCAGGCCTAACCTGGCAAACGCATGTGCCGCGCGCTTCTGCCGAAGAATGACGCCAGGCCTTATTCGGGCAGCGGCTCGCGCGCGAGCCGCACTTTGAGCCAGGCGCGTGAATACGACCACCATTGCTTGGCTGTGGGTTCCGCGATGCCAAGCGCTCGGGCCGCCTCTTCGTACGTCATCCCGGCGAAATAGCGAAGCTCCACGAGTTTGGCTTTGCGCGGATGTGACCGGGCGAATTCTTCCAAAGCCTCGTGCAAGGCAAGCAATCGATCGTCATCGGCAACTTCAAAGCCGACAATCATCTCATCAAACTCGACGACTGGAGCCCCAGCGCCGCGCTTGCTGGCCAAACGGCGACGCGCGCGGTCAATGAGAATGCGCCGCATCGCTTCAGCCGCGGCGGCGAAGAAGTGGGCGCGATTCTGAAAGGCGCCATTGCCGCCGGGCGCCAGGCGAAGCCAAGCTTCATGGACGAGCGCTGTGGGTTGCAGCGTGCGATTGCAACCTTCCACGTCGAGGCGTGCCGCAGCGAGCCGCCGCAGTTCCTCATAAACGAGCGGCAGGAAATCCTCCGCGGGTCTCGCGGCAGGGGACTGCTCCATCTTGGTTTGGTGATCAGGGCTGATGACGCATGTTAGCAAGCTGAAGCTCCACGAACCATTTAAAAGCGCTGCCTGGAAAGTGATAAGCAGCGGCCTAACCTGCCGTGCGCGACCAGTCACAATCCACCAATCAATCCCGGTCGGGGCGAGTTTCCTGGGATTGACGCAGGAACCGATCGAGATCCTGACGGACGTCCGGTGGGAAGTCCGAAGTCTGGACCCAAGCGGCGGCGGCCGCGCGATCATTCTGCATCCAACGATGCACCATTTGAGCGGTATGGGAGGCGCGCTTTTTCGGGTCCGTGATGGTATTGGCCCATTTCGCAGCGGAGCCAGCGTCCATGCCATCTATCACCGAAACATACGCGACGACCGCGGAGTCTCGGGCCTCGCCGTGTGGGAGGGTGTTCACCCATTGCCCCGCCTTCTCTGGCTCCGAAAAGGCCCAATTCCGCACAAGGTTTTGGTAAGCCTTGGGCTGGGCGTCAGCCGGGATCTCACTGGCGAACTGCATGGCAGTGGCTGGATCGGTTTTGACGAGGGAACCGAGGAGCCCCTCGGCGATCGATTTGGCCGCTGTGGCATCTTCGATGTTGCGGTACCACGCGACAGCTTTTTGCGGATCCTCGTCCCGCATTGCGTTTACAGCCGTGGCAGCGGCAGCGTCGCGTTGCTTCCCTCGTGGAAGAGTTTGGCCGTAAGCGAAGGCAGCTTCGGGATCGGATTGCACCCATTGGGAGTAGGCATGCGCAAAGATATTCAGGCCCTCCTTGGAATTCGCGTGCGTGGAGGCATATCGAGCCGCCGCGGCTGGATCTTCAACCGACCAGTGTTGAACCACCGAATTGAGCGCTTCAGACCTCGCCAAGCCGGACGGCAATGCCTCCGCCCAGGAGAGCGCCTGGTTTACGTCTGTTTGCGCAAGCCTTTTGGCAAATTGCTCCGCAAACTCTTTCCGAACGTTCTCAGAACTGGCGGATGCGATCAGGCGTTGAGCCTCATCGGGCGGCAATTCACTGACACCCGCCAACACAGCCATTTGCGCGTTGTCGCGGGTTCGCCCAGCGGGCAAGGTCTCGGCCCAGGCAAGCGCGGCAAAGGGATCGGTTTTGCTCCAGGTTGCAGTGATGCCCTGAAACACATCTGGATCAACGCTTCGAAAACCATCCCGCGTGATGGTGGCCGCGACCTCCTGCGGATTGGTTTCCGCCCAACCAAACCATGCCATCTTCAGAGCAATGCTTTTTGCATCCATGGTCGGGAGACCGTTCGCCCAGGCGATGGCATCCTGCGGGAAAATTCTGCCGTAGTGTTGCGCGACCATTCCCACTGTCTCCCGGCTTCGGGAAAATGCTTTGTCGGTAGCCAGGTAGGCGGCAGCTCGCGCGGGGTTTGTTTTTGCAAGCGCGGGCAATATCCAGGCGCCGATTGTCTGCTGCAGGGCTCTGCTGGGCGCGCCTGAAATGAGATCAAGGGCGGCTTCCGGATCTCGCGCGACCAGCGCTGTGGACGCGGCAGCGCCGAGACGATCCCGCCAACGGCCATCCGCTGTTTCACGTCGCGCGTTCTGGAAGGCGCCCACTGGATCGAGCGCGGCCCAGCGTTGCGCAAGGGCTTCCATGATCACTCCTTGGCTGGTGTGGCTCAGCCGCCCAAGTCGTTTTCTGATGATATTGATTTCCTCGATCCTGAGGTCGCTGCTTAACTGAACCGCTTCAAGGAGATTGAACCGGCCATCGATGCTGGGGGAGGAAATCAATGCTTCCAACCTTTGGAAGGACGACTGGGTTACCGCTGGCGCCACTCGGTGCACGCGGGCAATGGTTGTTTGCGCCTTGGGAGCTTCAGCAGAGGAAGGGAGGCCTATTTCTGCTGGCGCCTGCCCATGAGGTGGTTCTCTCCAAAGGAGAGCTCCTGCCCCGAAGCCGATTGCCATGCAAACCAATGGCACGACGATCCCCGAACGTTGTCGAACGGCAGAATCAGCCCCGCGCTTCATAGCTCAGAAATTCGTGTCTGCGCTTCCCATGGTTCAGCCAAGGAGTATGACGAGCGCTGAGCCTCCGCGCAACCGGCTGGAGGCTCCTGAGCCGCCGTCCGAAGTATCCGACAACCAACTGTCCGCTTTCGTTCAGCCGTTGGAGGTAATCACACGCCGTGCCCGGGTGAAGAGTAAACTGCGCAACGTGGGTCTTTTCAGTTGAGCGGGTTTGGAGCACCTTTGGCGGGACATGGGGCTTCGCTTCATTTTTCTTGGGTCGGGGACTTCACAAGGCGTTCCCGTGATTGGCGGCAGGTATTCAGAAAGTTTCCTGGCCAATCCAAAGAACCATCGGCTGCGGCCTTCCATTTACGTCGAAACGGACGCGGTAAAGTTCGTCGTCGACACGACGCCGGAGTTTCGGCTGCAGATGTTGCGGGAGAACATCAACTGGATCGATGCCGTGGTGTTCACGCATTCCCATGCCGATCACATCATGGGGCTGGATGATTGCCGGCGCTTTTGCGAGATGCGCGGCGGGCCGCTCCCGATTTACGCGAGCGCGGCCACCATGCAGGATTTGCGGCGCGTCTTTGCGTATGCGTTTGATGGCCGACCGATCCCGAAGAACTATTTCGCGCCGGAACCGCATATTGTTGAGGGGGCGTTTGAGCTGCGGGATTTGCAGGTGACCCCTTTGCCGCTGCCTCACGGGTCCACGATCACAAACGGGTATTTGTTCGAGCAGAATGGGCGCAAACTGCTGGCTTACCTGAGCGATTGCAAAGAGGTGCCGGACCCGGTCGTCGAGCGAATCACCGGAGTCGAGGTATGCGTGTTGGACGCGCTCCGGCGGGAGCCGCATTGGACGCATATGTGCCTGGATGAAGCTCTGACCGCCGCACGGAGGATTCGCGCGCCGCGCACGTTTTTAACGCATCTGACGCATGAGTATGATCATGATGTGGACCAGGCGGAAATGCCGCCGGGGATTGAGTTGGCTTATGACCAGCTTCGCGTCACAATTGAGTAAAGCTATGAAACGCCAGGTGTTTGCTTTGTTTGTTGCCCTGCTGGGGTGTGTGCCATTGGCCTTTGCGGCGCCGTCCGGCGCGGAGGCTCTCGTCATTTTCAATTCCTCCATGCCGGAGTCCCGCGACGTGGCGACCTATTACGCCTCAAAGCGGCAGGTGCCGCCCGCAAACGTTATTGGCCTAGATTTGCCGAAGACCGAGACGATGTCGCGGGAAGAGTTCACCAAAAAACTGCAGGAGCCATTAATCGCAGCCATAGAGAAGAATGGCTTTTGGAAGTACCACGACAAAGGAGAGCTTCCCATCGAGGCGAAGGTTCGATTCGCTGCGCTTTGCTATGGAGTGCCTCTGAAGATCACCCCTGCGGATCTCAAGGAAAAGCCGCCTGAGAAGCTGCCGAAGGAATTGCAGCGGAACGAAGCGTCTGTCGAAGGCGAGTTGGCGTTGCTGCCGCTGCGCCGAGGGAAGCATGAGTTGTTTGGCCCATTTCAGAATCCCGCTTACGGCACAACCAACCGCCATTTATTACACCCCACCAACGGTGTGTTCATGGTCACACGGCTTGATGGCCCAAGCCCCGAGATCGCTAAGGGTTTAGTGGACAAAGCGATGCTGGCGGAAAAAGAAGGTTTGTGGGGCAGAGGCTATTTCGACTTGCGGGGCATTGCGGAAGGCGATTTGGCTCCAGGTGACGACTTTATTAAGCGTGCAGCTCACGCGAGCGCGCTTTACGGCTTCGACACCTACGTGAACAACACGGCGGAAACGCTGCCTGCCAGCTATCCACTAAGCAACGTGGCGCTCTATGCCGGGTGGTACGACCCGCATGTATCCGGCCCATTCACCCGCACCAATGTTGATTTCATGCCCGGCGCGATCGCTTACCACTTGCATTCCTACAGCGCGGCCACGGTTCGGGTGGGGTGGGAGAATTGGGTGGGCCCGCTCCTGGCGCGCGGAGTGACTGCCACGATGGGGACCGTTTATGAACCGTACCTGGGCTTAACCCCCCACGTTGGCTTGTTGTTGGTGGAGATGCTGCATGGCGGGCGAACATTTGGAGAAGCGGCTATAGTTTGCCAGCCAGCGCTTTCCTGGCAAAGCACGTTCGTTGGCGACCCGCTCTATCAGCCAGCGCACCAATCCTTCAAGGACCAGTTCGAAGGCATGCTCGCGGCCAAGAGCAAAAACACAGAATGGGGGCACATCAAAGTGTTAAACCTCGGCGGCGCCACGAACTCAATGATGGTAAACGAGTATTTGCGCGACGTGGCCGGGGCAAAGAACAGCGCTGTGCTTCAGGAAAAACTCGGGGATGTTCTCCAGCGCGAGGGAAATCTCCTGGAGTCGGTGGAGCCCTATGAACGCGTGCTGAAACTATCCACCAACGCCCAGCAACGGCTTCGCGTGGCTCTCAGCCTTGGCGATTCCCTGACGATCTTTGGGCGGCAGCGTCAGGCATTCGAAGTTTACCAGGGCTTGATCAAAGATCACCCTGACTATCCGGATCGCCTGGTCATCTACGAAAAGCTCGTGCAACTCGGCGAAGCGTTGGGTCGCAAGGCGGACGTGGATAAATACAAAGCTGAGATCGAAACCTTGAAGAAGGCCGAGAAGAAAGGGTGAGTTGGCCTCCCACGCCTCCAGCTTTGCAGGCGTCGCCAGCCATCCCTCTTTAGGCGAGGACGCACGCGCGGGCGATCTGCTTATCGAGCAGCGCTGTGTCACCTTCCTGGCGGAGGAGGTCCGCGCGGAAATGCCCCTGCACCAGCTCAGAATTAGCTCGGGGGGCGACGACGGCGAATATGTGATGTTCGAGCATCCCCAAGCCCCGGACTGGGCGTTTTGGACGCCGGATGCCAGCATCCTGAACCATCCCACCTTCCAGGCCCGCGCGGACTTGCGCGACCAGGTGGGGGAAGTGCGCATCCATCGCGAAGGGTTGCCCAGGGTGATGAAAGTCACGCTCGGATTGGCAGCCTTCATAGTTCTAGCTGCGGTTATCTGCTGGACGCAGAGCAGCCGGATCCTGAGAGCGTTCGTCTCCCAGCTTCCAATCCAGTGGGAGGAAAAGCTGGGCGACACCGTCATGGCCGAGTTCCGCGAAGAAGCGGAGTTGATTACAAACCGAGTGCAACTCGCGTACTTGGAGCGCATCAACGCCGCGTTGCAGAAGGGCGTCGGCGCGACCCCATACAAATTCCGTTACCACCTCATGAACGAAACGGAAGCCAATGCCTTCGCTTTGCCCGGCGGCCACATCGTGGTTACGACCGGGCTGCTGCGCGATGCCGAACGCTCCGAACAAGTGGCGGGCGTTATCGCCCACGAACTCGCGCACGTGACAGAGCGGCATGGCATGCGAACTGTGGTCGAGTCTCTCGGGCCAGCCTTCGCCCTAACGGCTGTCTTTCGCAGAGATTCAGCCATGGCACGACTCGCAATGGTCTCGGCCTATGTTGGCATTCAACGCTACTCCCGCGACCACGAGCGCGAAGCCGATGATAAAGCATTTGAATATCTGACGCGCGCGAACATTGACCCGAAGGGCTTGATCGAGTTCTTCCAGCAGGACGCGGGTGGGGGAGGCGCTCCCGATTTCCTGAGCAGCCATCCGCCGACGAAAGAGCGCATCGAGCGTCTGCAAGCGAAGGTCAAAGCGCATTCCCGCAAGAGCGGCTGGACCGCCCTTCCGCCGTTGCCAAAAGAAGCGGAGTAGCCGCAATGCCTCGGCAGTTCCCTCCGTATCTCTGCGCCTCCGCGGGAAACATTCTTCTCAGTAGCACAGTTCCCGCAGCGACGCAGTGAGGCAGAGAGGGAATAGAAGACAGAGTTTACCGAAGCACTTACCTCACGGGGGAAGGCTATTCACCTTGAACAGCGGTCGGCTCAGCCTGTCCCTTAATGTGCGGGCGCTGCTTTGGCTGAGGGTGCGTGGGGCGGAAAGGCGAGCGTGAGTTTTAGCGTTGAATAGCCCTTTTGCGTGTTTACATTTGAACCTGTGGGACCGACAGACCAAAGCATCCTCGCTTACTTCCTGATGGTCCTGCTCGCCACGGCCGTGGTCGGGGTGAGCCTTGGGGTGGCGTTGATCGGCCATTGGGCTCGTAGACGGCAGGTTGGGTTCACCATCGCTCCTAAATCTCCAAAAACGGACGACAGCGAAGCGCAGTGCTCATTTCCCTTTTTCTGCGAACGTCCTACCCGTTGGTTAGCCATACGCACCACCAACCTGGCCAAGGTCCAAAAAGCCATTGGTTTGCACAATCCTACTCCTTGCTCCTGGGCGGACGGGTTGGCGAGGGTTACGGAAAAGCGGCTGTTCTTGTCGCCCCCTGTTCAGGGCTGGGTGTTGGTGGTGGGGCAATGTTTGCCCGAGCCAATGGATGATGTGGACGATTTCTATAAGTTTATCGTTAAACTCAGCCGGGAATTAGGCCAGGTTCAGTTTTTTAGCTTCAATAAGGTGGTAAATCATCATGCCTGGGTTCGAGCTGACAGCGGCAAGATCTACCGTGCTTATGCGTGGGCAGGGGAGACCCTTTGGAATGAGGGGGATGCCACCGCAGCTGAGGAAGCTCTGGGGATGCGCTGCTATGATTACGGCGAGGCGCCACAACCCGTTACCTTTTCGACGAACCAATCACATTTGGCCAACAGTGAAAAAGTGGTTCAACTGGCCGCCCGCTGGAGCATTGACCCTTTGAGCATCAACCACTACTCCGTTCAATCGACCTGGGGCATTGCGGGGGACCTCAGCCACTCGAGCTAATTCTTGCCACGAACTCCCGAATATTGCCCGAACTGCGGCGAGGCTGTTCCAGCCCGAGCCCGCGCCTGCCCTCAATGTGGGGCGGATGATTCCACCGGGTGGTCGGAGGAAGCCCAAAGCGATCCCCTCGGTTTGGATCGGGGGGAGTTCGACTACGATGAGTTCACCGAACGCGAGTTCGGCGGGAAGAAGAGAGAACTCCGGCCACCAGGAGCAAAGAAAATGTGGTGGGCTGTTGCTGTAGCTCTCCTGGCGTTGTTTCTCTTCGGATTCTTCAAGATGGCCATGCGCTGAACGCGGAGAGCAACTTCGGTTGCAGTAATGCCAACCAGCGGGTAGAGCGCATCGTTCGCCGAGGGCAAACTCTGCACGATTCTTGAATAGAACTGGAAGCGGGGCGTCCAATATTCCAGAGCTTGTGAAAAAATTCACAAATTCAAACTTGCACCGAAAAAATGCGAGTGTTACGTTCCGCAACCTATTTAAGGAGCTACTGAAAGCGCTATGAAATTGAACCGCCTCTTATTCACCGCCGCCCTGCTCGCCGCTGCTGTTCCAGCCATCCACGCGGGCGATGTTAAAGGCAAAATCACGCTCAATGGCGACGCTCCCGCCGAACGGGATATCACCATTGGGGCCAACGATCCTTGCGGCAAACTGCACCCGAACAAGAAGACCCGCTTCTACGTCGTTGGAGCAGACAAAGGCCTGGCTGACGTCTTCATTTATGTGAAGGACGATCAATCCGGCAAGAAGTTCGAAGTTCCAGCCAAGCCGCTGTTGCTCGATCAAGTTGGTTGCGAATACGTGCCGTACATCGCGGGCGTGCAAACCGGCCAAAAAATCCTCGTCCGCAATTCTGATCCTGTGATGCACAACGTGCATCCGACGCCTGACAAGAAGACTGGCAACCCAGAGAAGAACCTGGCCCAGATGCCGAAGGCCAAGGATTTGGAATTCACATATGCGAACCCCGAGATGTTCCTCCGCTTCAAGTGCGATGTGCATCCCTGGATGTTCAGCTACGTCAGCGTGATGAATCACCCATACTTCGCCGTTAGCGACAAAGATGGGAACTTCACCATCGCAAACTTGCCCGCTGGTGAATACACCATCGAGGCCAACCATCGTAAAGGTGGCGTCCAAACCCAAAAGGTGAAGGTGGACGCTTCCGGCGCGGCGACCGTGAATTTCGCGTTCGATCCGAAGTAATTGTCCGATCGTGTTTCTCCTAACCGCTGCGGCCTTCGGGTCGCAGCGGTGCTTTTCTATCCAGGCGCCTCAAGGCGCCTGAACCCGAGGCAGCTGTGAACGCTGCCGAGACAGTGGACACCCGAGTCACCCAACATAACCCGCCGAGCAAAGCCTTGAACCTCTTTGCATGGTTCACTGCTGTCTCCACGCTGGTGTTGATCAGCATCGGGGGGCTGGTGACCAGTCACGGCGTGGGGATGGCTGTGCCGGATTGGCCAACGACATATGGGTACAATATGTTCCTGTTCCCGATCTCGCAGTGGGTCGGCGGCATTTTCTACGAGCATACCCACCGTCTGGTGGCTTCCGGCGTGGGGTTTCTGACCGTAATCCTCTGCGTCTGGTTTTGGGTGGCGGAGAAGCGTCGGTGGCTGAAGTGGATGGGCAGGTTGGCGTTGATCCTCGTGATCATTCAAGGGGTGCTGGGCGGGTTGCGCGTCACCATGCTGAAGGATGAGATCGGGATTTTCCATGGAACACTCGCTCAACTCTTCTTTTTGCTCACCGTATTCCTCGCTATCGTGACTACTCGGTCGTGGCGGGATCTTTCTGCCTGGCGCGCTTTTGCACCTGCAACGGCGGGTCTTCGGAACCTGGTCCTGATCACGACTATTTTGATTTTCGTGCAATTAATGCTCGGCGCCTCCATGCGCCACCAGCATTCGGGGCTCGCAGTGCCAGACTTCCCGCTGGCCCATGGGCGCATTTATCCAAAGACAGATGCCGAAACTCTCCAGAAGTACAACCTGAGCCGCGTCGATTCCCGCGACTTTAAGCCAGTGACGGCGGCCCAGGTGCATCTGCACATGGCGCATCGCGCTGGGGCTTTTCTCATTACTGGATTTGTTTTCGCGGTCTGGCTGCGGATGCGCCGGGCAACTTTGCCGCGTTCATTTCATATTCTGAGCAGGATATGGGTGGCGTTGATTCTCGCGCAGTTCGCCCTGGGGGTGGCAACCGTGCTGAGCAATAAAGCGGCAGACATCACGACGATGCACGTTGTGGGCGGCGCTTTGAGCCTCTGTGTTGGGTTCACTCTGGTATTGCTCTCCAAACGCCACTTGTGGGAGCATGCCCAACCTCTGGTCGCGCAGAGGCAAAACGAGCCAAGCGCGCCGCAACCCTTGCCCGCTTGAAGCTAATATGAAAGCAGCAGCCGAAGCGATTCCCACAGACGCTCTTGAGGAGCGTTCGCTGTTCGCAATCTTGATGGACCTGATCAAGGCGCGGCTCACGGCGTTGGTGCTGCTGACCACGCTAGTGGGTTATTACATGGGCGCGGAGGGTCCGATCGATTTCCTTAAGATGCTGCAGGCGATGCTCGCCACAGGGTTGGTCGCCAGCGGCGCTTCCGCCTTAAATCAATTTCTTGAGCGCGAGCACGATGCCAAGATGCGGCGCACCGAAAATCGCCCGCTCCCTTCGGGCAAGATGCAGCCCGACACAGTGTTGATCTTCGGCGGCCTCACAAGCGCCTTTGGATTGCTTTGGTTGGCTGTCGCGGTTAACCCACTCACGAGCTTGCTCGGCGCGGTCACCCTCGTCACCTACGTGTTCGTTTACACCCCATTGAAACGGGTGACCGCGCTCAACACCGCCATTGGCGCGATTCCTGGCGCCATTCCTCCATTAATGGGGTGGACAGCCGCCACTGGAGAGATTTCAGCGGGTGGCTGGGCGTTGTTCGCGATTTTGTTTTTCTGGCAGCTCCCGCACTTCCTCGCCATTGCGTGGATGTACAAAGAGGAATACATGAAGGCTGGCTATGTGATGCTCCCGAACTCCGATGAAACCGGAGCACGAACAGCCCGGCAAGCTCTCAGCCACACGCTGGGCCTGGTGCCGATCAGCCTTTGCCCCGCCGTGTTTGGGCAGGGTGGAGTGATTTACTTTATTGGCGCGCTTGCCTTGGGAGTGTTCTTCGTGTGGCGCGCCATTCAATTTGCTCGGAACAGCGATTTGACTCATGCGCGGCAATTGTTTTTTGCCTCGATCATATATCTGCCGCTGTTGTTAAGCCTGCTTGTCATCGACAAAGTCCGCTAAACTGGATTCTGCCGTTGACACTCAGAAAAGGAGGACGGTAATTTGCGCGCCTAAAATTTCGGGGCGCCCAGCTGTTCGATAAAAGAACATAGATTTAAAGCCATGCAGCATACCACGACGACGCACACCAGCGCGGCAGCTCACGCGCATCACGACCCTGGTTTCTGGCGGACGTACATATTCTCAACCGATCATAAAGTCATCGGCATCCAGTACGCAGTCACTTCCCTCGCGTTCATGTTCTTCGGGTTCTTCCTGATGATCCTGATGCGCTGGCAGTTGGCATGGCCTGGCCAACCGATCCCCGTGTTTGGCGGGATCCTGCAGAAGATCGTTGGCGATATGGCTGCGGGCGGGGTGATGACGAGCGATCTTTATAACTCCTTCGGCGCCATGCACGGAACGATCATGATCTTCCTTGGCGTGGTGCCCATGGCCTTTGCGGCATTCGGGAATTACGTGGTGCCCTTGCAGATTGGAGCCCCGGACATGGCCTTTCCGCGCATCAATATGGCAAGCTACCAGTCATTTGTGATTGGCGGCATCATTTTGATGATCAGCTTCTTCATTCCAGGTGGCGCCGCCCAGGCAGGGTGGACCTCCTACCCGCCCTTGGCTTCCATCATTCCGACGAACGGGCAAACCTTCTGGTTGGTCGGCATGGTGTTCGTGATCACCTCGTCGCTGCTCGGTTCGGTGAACTTCCTGGCAACGATTATCCAGTTGCGCGCTCCGGGCATGACCTGGATGCGGATGCCTTTCTTCGTCTGGGCGCAGTTCGTGACCGGTTTCCTTTTGCTGCTGGCGTTCCCTCCGCTGGAAGCCGCAGCCATCATGCAATTGATGGACAAGGTTGCGGGCACCAGCTTCTTCCTCCCAACAGGCCTCCTGGTTTCCGACCAATTGGCCCCGATCAGCGGTGGCGGCAGCCCCTTGCTCTGGCAGCACTTGTTCTGGTTCCTCGGGCACCCTGAGGTGTACGTTCTGATCCTTCCTGCGATGGGCATCGTCTGCGAAATCATTTGCAACAACACGCGCAAGCCGATTTGGGGATATCGCTCCCTGGTTTACTCCTCGATGGCGATCGGATTCCTCTCCTTCATCGTCTGGGCGCATCATATGTATCTGACCGGCATGGGGACGGCGATCAGCACCTTCTTCCAGACGACCACCATGATCATTTCAATCCCATCGGTGATCATTCTGACAGTCTTCTTCATCACGCTATGGGGTGGGTCGATACGATTTAACACTCCGATGCTCTTCGTGTTGGCGTTCCTGCCGATGTTCGGCATTGGCGGCTTGACCGGGCTGCCGCTCGGTTTGGCTTACGCGGACTTGCACCTGCACGACACTTATTACGTCATCGCGCACTTCCATTACATCGTCGCGCCCGGAACGATCTTCGCGTTGTTCGCCGGGGTTTATTATTGGTACCCAAAAGCGACCGGGAGGTTCATGAGCGAATTCTGGGGCAAGGTGCATTTCTGGACCTCCCTGTTCTTCATCAACCTCGTGTTCCAACCGATGTTCGCCCAAGGCATGGCGGGCATGCTGCGCCGCATGTCTGACGGTGGGGCATTCTACGGCGAATCTGTGGACGCGTCCGGCGCGATGGCGAACGTGATTGGCGCATGGCCAGCGAGCGTCATCCAGTCGAACATCACCATTTCCATTGCCGCTTTCGGCCTGGCCTTGGCGCAGATTCCGTTCATTGTGAATTTCTTCGTGAGCATGCACAACGGCAAGAAAGTCGAATCCGACAATCCATGGCAGGCGACCACCTTGGAATGGCAAACGCCGACGCCGCCCCCACATGGGAACTTCGTGGGCCAGCCTGTCGCATACCGTGGGCCTTACGAGTATAGCGTTCCTGGCGCGGCCGGGGACTTCGTTCCGCAAAATCAACCGGACGCTCCTGGCGCGCCGCGCAAACCAGCTTCCGCCAAGCATTAATCCCTGAGACAACACTCTAAACGCCTCACATGGAAATCCCATACACAGTTCACGAGCGCGAGGATACGGGCCTGTATAATGCCAAAGTTGGCATCTGGCTGTTCCTGGCTTCCGAAGTGATGCTCTTCGGCGCGCTGTTCTCGGCTTACATCCTCCTGCGAGTTGGCGCCTCTCCCGGCGCCTGGCCGACCGGCTTGCTCAATGTGCCGATCGGCACGGTGAACACGATCGTGTTGATCACTTCCTCCATCACGGTGGTGATGGCTTGGGCATCGCTAAAGATGAATCAGTTTGGGAAGTTCAAGATGTACCAAACGATCACCGTGCTCTGCGCGTTGATGTTCTGTGGCATCAAGTCCTACGAGTACTATGACAAGTTCACTCATTACGAGATCATCAAGCACGATGGCACTGTCGTGGATGGGCATTTAGTTTCGCAGAACACCAACGAAGTCGTGCTGCACGTGTCGCACAAAGCCACTGGCGCTGCGACTCATGGCAAGGAAGAGCACAACGCCGCTGGGCAGCCCAAAGACTCAGCCAAAAATGAGAGCGCCTCCCATGCCGCAGGCGGGCACCACGATGAAGTGCGGGTTCCCCGCTCTGAGATTCGCAAGATGGAAAACTATGGCCCATGGCATAACACTTACCTGGCCATCTATTTCACCCTGACTGGCCTTCACGCTCTGCACGTCATCGGCGGGGCAGCGGTGATCGCTTACTTGTTGGGGCCTGGCTCCAAAATGTGGAAGACAGAGCCGGAAAGGTTCACGAACCGCATCGAAGTGTCTGGGTTGTTCTGGCACTTCGTCGATCTCGTCTGGATCTTCCTGTTCCCAGTGTTGTACCTGCTGTAACGCGAAACATTTGCCGACAAATTATGGCTCACACGCATTCACCTGAGGAGATTAAGAAGAGCGTCCGGAAGTACATGATGGTCTTCGGAGCGCTGCTCGTGGGGACCGTCATCACGGTCGCCGCCTCCTACATCCATTTCGAAAACTTCACGTTCACGGTCCTGTTGGCTTTGTTCATCGCGAGCATTAAAGCCTTCCTGGTCGCGGGTTGGTTCATGCACCTCATCTCGGAGCGGAAGATGATTTACTTTATTCTGACCGCCACCGTGTTTTTCTTTGCAGGGTTGGTTTACCTTACCCTCTGGTCCATGGCTCCCGATAGTTTCATTCACATAAGGAGGTAAGTCACATGTCACTCAAAGCCATCCACGTTCTATTTGTCACTGCGTCAACCGCGTTGGCCTTGTTCTTCGGGGTGTGGGGGGTAATGAAGTTCATGTCGCCAACAGGCACGATCGCGCATCTGCTTTATGCCTTTCTGGCGCTTGGCGGCGCCATCGCGCTCCTGGTTTACGGGCGCAATTTCCTGCGGAAAATGAAGCACATCAGCTACCTATGAAAACTCTGGCTCGAAGTGTGAGTTGGTCGGCAGTGGCGTTGGCGCTCCTGAGGGCGCACACCGCCCAGGCATGCAGCGTTTGCTTCGGCCGGTCCGATTCCAAGCTGGCCGAAGGCTTGAACTGGGGAATTTTCACTTTGCTCGGCATTGTGTTTGCGGTGCTGTGCGCCTTCGGTGTGTTCGCGTTCTACCTCGCCAAACGCTCCCAAATCAGCCCAATTCCTGTGCCCCCGCCTGCTGCGGGCAAAGACCATTTTGCAACCCAAGATTAATAAACCATGATTAAGTACCTTGGCTTACCGGCGCTCGCCTCTGAGCATGGCCGGGACGTCGATAACCTGATTCTGTTCGTCCATTTTTTGATGGGCGCGCTGTTCCTCGGCTGGATTATTTATTTCATCTACGTTCTTCTCCGTTTCCGCGCGCCGAAAACTCCCCGGGCCGACTACGTGGGCACCAAGTCCCATGCCTCGAGCTGGATCGAGTGGGCGGTTATTGTCGTTGAAGGGGTGCTGCTGTTCGGGTTGTCCATTCCGCTCTGGGCAAAGTTCGCGGACAAGTTCCCGGAAGAGAGCAAATCCGTTGTGATGCGTGTGGTCGCGCAGCAATTCGCGTGGAACGCAGTTTACGCTGGGGCCGATGGCAAGTTTGCCAAACAGGATCTCCACCTAATCAGCTCCACAAACACCCTCGGTTTTGACCCGCAGGATCCAGCGGGCAAAGACGACGTCCAGGTTCTGAACGACCTTTACGCTGTGGTGAACAAACCCGTCATTGCTCACATCAGCTCTAAAGACGTGGTCCATTCGTTCAAGATCAACTCATTCCGTGTGACGCAGGATGCGATCCCAGGCTTGAGCATTCCCACTTACTTCACTCCGACGAAGGAAGGCACCTTCCTAATTGCCTGCGCCCAGCTCTGCGGCAACTCACACGCATTTATGCGCGGCTTTTTCCATGTGGTTTCGCAGGAAAAGTTCGACGCCTGGATGGCAGAGAACGCGAAGAAAGTCGGCGGGGCCGGCGCCAGCTACGAGTAGAGCCTGATAAAATTGTCATCAAGGGACGCTCCGCCAGAGCGTCCCTTTGCATTTAGAGCTTTGGACAACAAAACCACCAGCGCCGCAAGCAAGGATCCCTCCCGCCCGATTCATTTTCTGGTCTGGGGCGGGTTGGCCGTGGTTATTGCGATCGTTGTCGCCTTGTTCGTGCGGGAAGGGGGATTTCAGCAAAAAGCTTCCTACCCGGTGGTTGCGACCGTTCAGCCGTTCTCTCTGACGAATCAATTGGGCGAGCCCGTGACTCTGGAAACGCTGCGAGGGCACGTCTGGGTTGCTGACG
>DASPKX010000157.1:0-31144 GCA_035627835.1 Candidatus Methylomirabilota bacterium | reverse complement strand
AGTCCGACGAAGGGGGGAGAGTTAAGAAACGAACCTCAAGCGGCAACCCTGAGCTTTCGTCAGGTTGTCCCCTATGGCCGGTCGGTTGTAAGTTAAATGATCTCGCGATCAGGCTGCTGAGGCGGCGCGGAACAGATTCTTTACTCATATCGCAAGTGCTATGCCCGAACGAGACATCCAACGGCTGAAAAAGGCCATTGAGGCTAATACCGAAATGCTCAAGCGCCTGCACCAGCGCATCGACGAGGTGGATAGCCACATCAAAGACTCGAAGGAGCGGGGCAAAGAAATCCGAGAGCAGAACGCCAAAGAGGATAAAGAGAAGCGTTAAGCTTTGCTGCCCTTTGCGGCTTCCGCTTGATTGCACCAATCGGCCAAAGTCCGAGCAAGCAGAAGCTCCCATAGCTCAGGTGAGAGCGGTTTGCGTATAGCGTCCGTGATGCCCGCATTATATGCCTGGGCAAGTTCCAAAGCGGTCGGCTCCCCAATGAGCAAAGTGGGTATTCTCGGCCAAGGCTCCGTTACTTTTCTCCACCTTAGAAAGTCCTGCGCTGCATTCGGTGAGGGGGAGTTGCAATCCAGCAGAATGAACCCAACTCGGGCGGGGTCAGGAGGGGGTAACACCAAGCGTGCTTCTGTGACTGAATTTACCGCTATGACGTCAATGGCCGGATTGATCTTCAGCATCGCCGCTTTGACTTCCTTGTGAACAGTCGCGGAACGATCAATCAGAATAATTCTGTCGCAGCGCACCATATCGCTGCGGGACGATATCAAACGGCTCACCTGTATCAATCGGGAGACAGAAATATTTAGGAAAAACTGTGCAACAAAAAAGCCCCTCCTTAGGAGGGGCAAAAACACCCAGCAAGGATGCACGGGGTTTCGTGCGGTTCACCCGAACACGCCTGAGTTGATCGCAAGCCATTGCTTCAACTCGCGCAGGGAGGCTGCCAAAGTTGAGTGGAGCAGGAAATCGGGCAATTCCCTGAAAGCGGAAGGCCCGCGCGGCGTTGATAAGTCCATGCCAACGTAGCAGAGAGGCACCGCCGCACGAGGTCGTGCCTTGTCTCGCAAAAGGTAGCGGTCCGACCACACGGGTATGATGCGATAATCAGGTTGAACGGCGCAGCTTCCGAAGCACATTGCAGTGGCGCAGGAGCCTTCGCACAAATTGCCTCCGCGCAACTTTGGGTTACTCGTGGAGTATGGCCGCGCAGGATCAAACCTTGCGCGGCTTTTCCGATCAGGCGCAGATTAGCCCATGACGCACACTAAAGCGCACCAGGTCAGTCTGGGATTTCGCGCCAATTTTCCGCATGAGGTTCGCCCGGTGAGTTTCAGCTGTGCGGCGACTGATAAACAGATGATCAGCGATCTCGCTGGACGAGTTCCCTTCCCCCGCCAGCCTGAGCACCTCTCGCTCACGTTGGGTTAAGGTCTCTAGTATGCTTCCGGCAGGAAGGTCCTTCTGGACCGCAGCACGGACAGCGCAACCGCGTAGGCGGGGGCTTAAATAAGGTTCTCCCTTGGCCACCGCAGCAATGCTGGAAAGCAGCGTCTCCGGTTCGTCCTGCTTCAGAACGTAACCCAAGGCACCCGCTCGCAGTGCCTCAGTGACATATGCGTCATCAAAATGCGCTGAAAGGACCAGAGTGTTCCCTTTTGCCTCGCGGACGCTGCGTAGAACTTCTCCAGCGCGCCCGTGCGGCAGCATTGCCTCGGTGATGACTAGATCGGGCGAGTGCTTCTTAAAAGCCTTCAGCCCCTCAGCGCCGTCTCCGACGTCCGCTAGGAAGTTGATGTTGGTCTGATCCTGGATCAGGCAAATCATGGCTTTGCGGACCAAAAGGTGCGGATCGATGTAAATGGCGGTGATCAACAGCTCACATTTACTCAGTAAGCGACGGTAGTGCAATAGGAGGAGTATTTGGTGTGTAGGCGACGGTCAAATGGGAGACCCTCTCTTGAACCTGTTCCGGCATCCTCTCGGCAACGATAGCAACGAGGAAATACCCAATAACTCGAGGCCCTTGAATCTTCTCTTTCCTGTGCAACTTTCTTCGTCCCTGTGTCGCACGAATCGAACTCCGACCATCCTGACATAGGCCGCCAGTCGCTCATTGTGCGGGCGTTCGCGCTTGCTGACGACGCTCGCCAGTTGCGTGAAGAGACAGAGGCGCTCCTGAACCAGGCGAGGGAGTTGTGCCGGAGCAGCTCGAAGGGTAGGCATCCACACAGCAAGACATTGGACAACCAACACAAGCCTCCCCCATCGGAGGACTCCTGATTGCGGCCGCTGCACCTGGCTGGTTTGATCAGCGACTATGGACGAAGACACTCTCTCGCATCAAATTGTGCCCTCCCGCGCTCCATATGCTGTTTTCTCGCGCCGTGGAGGGCTCGTTGGGGAGAGCGTGAGTGCAAGAGTTGCAGTAAAGGTCCTCGTCGCCCACCTGCAAAAGTCGCCTGAGAGTCGAGCCGCTATCTACAAGCGGGGGGCAAGGCAGTGGAAGAAATACTGAGGAGTTGTAAGCCGGACGCAAAAAAGCCCCTCACCAGAGGGGCCGAACACCCGAGAGGCAAAGCACGGGTATTTTTCGCGCGCTCACTCGAACGCGCTGAATAGAGCTTCATTCAGAAGTAACGTGCGCCTCCTGCGCAGCGGATGGAATCGGGGTTCCCCTGAAACGAAAAAGCCCGTGATGGAGCGCAAAACACTTATGCCGAACGAACTGAGCAAATACAGCAGCGCAAGCCCCTACATGACGCTGAAGCAGATTCAAACGCTGCTTCACCTGAGGGACAGGAAGAGTGCTAGGAACTTCGTGCAGCGCTTTAACATTCGAACGGTTCGGCTGAATGCCAGAAACATTCTGTATGTCGCGAAGGACGTTGAAGCGGCTTTGCAGAGCGTTACTGATCCAATGCCCGTTCCCAGGAAGCCCAGGCGGAACAATCGCATGGATGCTCACTTAGCGACCCTGCCGATGCAGCGTGTGGACAATCAGTGATCCTCCCAAACAACTTGCCCGTCCACGAAGCGCTGGGCATACCACTTTTTCACTTTTCCGCCCTTTACCAAAAATCTCCACACGTTCTCGTATTCTGCCTGCCGCTGGGGCTGCTTTGTCGTGTTCACGCCTCCCGAAGCACCCATGAAGGTGCCGCCCCCGCCGCCTGCCGCACTGAAACGCATGTTCTCTTCCGCAGGAGCAACGAACTCCCCGCTCTTTGAGTAAACCCAAACCTCACCATCCTTCTGCGGGATAATTTTTGTGGGATTGCCCAGCGCCGCTCTCATTTCCTCAGCGCTGCGGCCTTTCCAGTCTTGCGGCTTCCCGCTCAGCACCGGGTTAGTCGCGCAGGCGCCCAGGAGCATGCAGGCCAAAAGTGATAAAGCGATTTTCATGCGGCGGATTGCTGCTGTTTATCAAGGCTGTCGCCGCTAAGGCCAGAAAGAAAAATGCGGTTGCACGTCCAAAGCTAGAAGTTGGGAATTTTCGCGGCTTTCTTCTGTTCCTCTGCCTCAACCTTTTTCACGTGCGCGCCGTATGCGGGTGAAACGAACTGCAAAGTTTTACTCAGGCGCTCATACGTGGCCACTGCGCTCAAATTCAGCAACGGCCATGAGCACGCCTAGCTGCAATCGGCCTGCGGGGTTGTTGTGGCTGGTATCAATCCCTTGTGACGTGCAAATCAGTGCCACGTTGTGAGTTGTAAGCTCAGAGCAGATTTGCGCCAGGTGCGCGAGTGACCGCCTGAGACGATCCAGGTTGAAGCAAACAATGGTGCTGATGCGTCCGCGGCGAACCTCGCCCATGAGTGCATCAAGCCCGCTGCGGGTGAACTTGGCGCCGCTAATCACATCTGAGTATTCAACGACCCGTGAGAGGCTCGCCCTGAAGTTGTGCTCATGAACCCGAACACGAAGCCAGTCTGCCGCTTGCATGGATGACGCGGTGAACGCAGGTGGGATTTTGCTCCTTTCTATTCACAAATGTCCATTCATGTCCGCCGGGAAGCCTCTGGTGGGGCGGTTGAGGTTTTGGCGACGGATTCTCGAGGTGAGGGTGGTTGGCTTCATTGCGAGCAGCGCTGCTGCTCCGTCGGGGCCGTAGATCTTGCCATTCGTTTTTGTGAGTGCGTCCTCGATTAGTTTGAGTTCGGCGCGCTTTAGTTCGGTTAGGGAGCTTTCACCGTGTGGTGGAAGATGAGCGGTTTTGGCGCGCGGGACACCTGAGGCTTTTGCAGGTGAATGGCCCAAGGCAAAGCGGAGGTTGCCATCACTTCTGGAAAGGATGGCCGCCCGCTCGATGGCGTTCTGGAGTTCGCGAACGTTTCCGGGCCATTCGTATTCGCTGAGCTGCTTCAAATGTTCTTTGGTGAGCCGAGGAGTTGGCATGCCAAGGCGCTCAGCAGCACGGCGGAGAAAGTGTTCGGCGAGGGGAGGAATATCTTCGGCGCGCTCGCGCAAAGGGGGAAGGTTGATGGGAAACACGCTCAGGCGATAGTAAAGATCTTCGCGGAAACGCCCTGCTTTAGCCTCTGCTTCCAAATCGCGGTTGGTGGCGCAGATCAATCGAACATTAACCGTCCGGGTGCGATCGTCCCCTACCCTCTCGAACTGGCCTTCCTGAATGACCCGCAGCAATTTCGCCTGAAGATCGAGCGGAATCTCGCCGACTTCGTCGAGGAAAAGTGTGCCGTCCCTGGCAAGTTCGAAGCGGCCGACGCGATCTTTGATCGCCCCGGTAAATGCGCCGCGGACATGACCGAAGAATTCGCTTTCGAACAGGTCCTTGGGAACGCTCGCGCAGTTAACGCGAACGAACGGTTTATTGGAACGATCGCTTTGCTCGTGAATGGCGCTGGCGATTAGCTCCTTGCCGGTGCCGGACTCGCCCAGGATGAGAACATTCGCACAGGTGGCCGCAACCATTCGCACCTGCTCCATGACCTTTTGAAAGGCGGGACTGCTGCCGATGATTTGGGTGGTTTGTCCATCACGGCGCAATTCGTCGCGCAGCATGGCGTTTTCCATTTCGAGGCGCTTTTCGCGGTCAATACGAGTGATTGTGCCGATGGTGCCGACGATTTCATTTCGCGCGTTCCGGTATGGTGTGGCATGCACGGAAATCCAGACAACGCTCCCGTCCTTTCGCACGAGTTCGTTGTGGTAGTTTTCATCTTTGCCGGAAAGGCGGTCTCGCAGCCGCTTGCGCATGTAGGGCCAGCGGCTCCGGGGCGCCAGCAACTCGTAGCTCACCTGCCCCACCATTTCTTCTTTGCGGCAGCCGGTCATCTCCTCCATCGCGCGATTGACGTAAAGAATGCGGCTTTCGGCATCGGTTATGAGCACTCCTTCGGCCAGGCTATCGAGGATAGTGCGGTAGAACTCCTCCCTCTGACCGAACATCGCGGCCAGGGAGTCTTGTGGTAATTGCATAGCTTCGCGGTCGCGCACCATGGACCTATGTTAAAGGAAAGCCGAGGTTTCTCAACGCAAATGCGTTTGGTCGGTATTTCGTTTGCGTTGTGGCAACGCACCTGGAATTGCGATGAATTCAACAATTTAGGCAAAAACCCCATAAAAGCTTAGAAATGCCGCTGCTGGAGCCCTGGCACCATTCCAGCAATAGAGGCGGCATGAAAAAACTACGGAGAGCCGAAGATCGAGGGCACGCCAACCATGGTTGGCTGGATAGTTATCACACGTTTTCCTTCGCGAACTATTACAACCCGGACCAGATGGGGTTCCGCGCATTGCGCGTGATTAATGACGACACCGTCCTGGGCGGCGGCGGGTTCGACACGCACCCTCATCGTGATATGGAAATCATCAGCTACGTGCTGAGCGGCGCGTTGAAGCATCGCGATAGCATGGGGACTGAAGCGGTGATGAAAGCAGGCGATTTCCAGCGGATCAGCGCCGGGACAGGTGTGCATCACAGTGAATACAACTATTCGCCAATTGATCCTGTGCATTTCCTGCAGATCTGGATTGTGCCAGACCGGAAAGGCGCCGCGCCCAACTATGCTGAGAAGTCGTTCGCGAATGCGCCGCTGGGGGCGTTAAACCTCGTTGCTTCAAAATCTGGAAGGGATGGTTCGATCCCGATCAACCAGGATGCGGACCTTTACCTTGCCAAATTGGCGGAGCGCAATGTCGTCACGCACGTGATGCGGCCAGGCCGCCACGCATGGGTGCACCTTGCGGAGGGTGAAGCGTTGGTCAACGGGGAGCAGTTAAAGGCGGGTGACGCCCTGGCGTTGTCCGAGGAAACAGAACTCAGAATAGAGGCGACGAAACCATCGCAAGCCCTGGTGTTCGACCTCAACTAACCGATCGGAAAGGACAAACATCATGAACACAATTTCCCGCGAACAATTGATCCAACAACTGAATTGGCGATATGCCACGAAACAGTATGACCCGAACCGCAAGATAAGCTCGGAGGACTGGGCTGCACTCGAGGAGGCAATGCGCCTGACACCCTCGTCGTATGGTTTGCCGTCGTGGAAGGCTGTGGTGGTGACGGATCCTGAGGTGCGGCGGCGCCTCCAGGTCTTCGCGTTCGACCAAAGCCAGGTGACGGAGGCGTCGCATTTGGTCATTTTCGCGGCCAAGAAGCAGATCACCGAGCAGGAGGTGGACGAGTATCTGAACCTTGTTGCCGAGATCCGTTCGACGCCGCGCACCTCACTTCAAAAATTCCGTGAGGCTCTCATCGGTGGGGTTGTGAACGGAATGGATGAAGCTGCGCGCCGTGCGTGGGCTGCGCGCCAGGCGTATATTGGGCTGGGCAACTTCATCAACAGCGCGGCGTTGTTGGGCATAGACGCGTCTCCCATGGAGGGATTCCTGCCTGATGAGTTCGACAGAGTTCTGGGTTTGGATAAGCACGGGTTGCACGCGGTGGTAATGGTTGCTGCCGGGTATCGTGCGGAAACCGATAAATACGCGACGCTCACAAAGGTGCGTCCAGCGAAGGAGGATTTCCTGATGGAGGTTTAATTCCCAGCAGCGGGATTGTGAGAACACGAGTTCTCGGGGGAGAGAAAGCAAAAACAAGAGCAACGCCAGAAGCAAGGAAGGTGCGTGATGATGAACAAAGGCGAGAAGAACCTAGAATATGCGACAGGGTCAATTAATCCAGGAGCCAAGATCGGGCACGTTCATCTCAAGGTGGCGGACCTGGAACGTGCGATTGCTTTTTATCGTGATGCGCTCGGTCTTCAGGTGACGCAGCGATATGGCCGACAAGCGGCCTTTCTCGCCGCAGGCGGGTACCATCATCATATTGGCCTGAATACCTGGGATAGCCTCGGCGGAACTGAACCTCCGCCGGGCAGCACAGGGCTGTATCACCTCGCGATTCTCTACCCAACGCGCGCAGCTTTAGCGGAAGCTCTTCGCCGCCTGATTCACGCAGGCGTTCCGCTGGAAGGTGCTTCGGACCATGGCGTTAGTGAAGCGCTGTACCTGCGCGATCCAGACGGGAATGGCGTCGAACTCTATTGGGATCGGCCTCAGGAGGACTGGCCCCGCACTGCGAATGGAGAAATAAGCATGTTCACTCGGCCGCTGGATATGGACGCTTTGATCGAGGAGATCCATTGAGGGTGCCTCGCTTTTACGGGCCCGCTTCTTTTAGCTAACTCTGATTCTTCTGGCTGGCGTTCCCCGCTGGCGCTGCTTAGCTCGTGCATCCCTGAAAATGATTGGATGCATGACTCCCCCTATGTGTTACGCGCTCCTTGGGCTGACGCTGCTCTGTTCTGTCATTCATCAATCATTAGCAGCGGGAGTTGAGGGGCACGGCTCTGCGGAAATACCGATCAAATTCAGAGTGGACAACGAAGCGCGAGTTTCGCTGGGCGTTTATAATGGGCAGGGCCGACTTGTGCGGACGTTGGTAACGGGAAAACCGCATCGCCAAGGTTTGCACACCGTCACTTGGGATGGGTTGGACCGGTATGGTCATGCGCTGCCTGGCGGGAATTATGAGTGGCGGATGTTGTCGACCAAAGGATTGCGCGGGGAGTTCATCACGCAAATTGGGCAGAATCCTGATCCGATTTGGGAGCGCGGAGTCAGCAATCATGAAGCGCCGCAAGCTGCGGCAGTGGATGGGAGCGGAGTGTATCGAATCGGCACGTTCAGCGAGGGGGCGCATTTCGGAGTTAAGACCGACTTGAGTGGGCGTTACCTCTGGACGACGGACCGGGAGAAAGCAGATCCGTGGTGCAAGTTTGGCTTTGCGCTGACGCTGGTCGGCAACCAGCTCTACGATCTGATTTTTGATGGAACGGTTTATCGTTACGACGCAACGACCGGGCAGACCCACACCAAAGCGAATGGTGAAGGGCTGTGGAACTTTCGCTGGGAGGAAGGCCCGGCGAAGTCCAGCGGCAAGGCCGCAGAAGCGTTGCGCGAATATGCAACGCGTGTGGGACTCGACCTGAGCGGGTCCACAAAAGCAGAGGCGCTGGCAGTGAGCTATCGGGAGCATAATGCCGTGCGCTGGTTTGACCCGCTGACAGGAGAAAGAGTGGCAACCGCCGCGGCGCCGGAGCCGGTGGCCATCGCTTTGTTGGAGGATGGGAATGCTGTGGTGATTTCGAAAGGGGGAGTGGTTGAGATCCCGCGAAATGGCGGCCCGCTGAGGCAGATTGTGTCGGCGGAACAGCTGCGGAGCCCATGGCGCGTTGCGGTGAGTTCCGTCACCGGGGACATCCTGGTTGCGGAGAATAGCGAGTTGACGGGAGATGCCACCGCTCCATCTCACCAAGTGAAACGGTTCTCCCGCGAGGGGAAATTGCTGGCAAAGCATGGGAGCCCAGAGGGGCGACAGGATGGAGCTTATAAACCTGAAGAGTTTCGGCACATGACGGACATTGAGGCTGATGCCAGCGGGGGGTTCGTGGTCACGGAGGGGCACAATCAACCCCCGCGCAGAACGGCGCATTTCGACACGCAGGGGAAGTTGCTTCGGGAATGGTTTGGAGCGCAAGAATACGGGGTTATGGGAGCACCGGAACCACGTAATCCTGAATTTGTGTGGCTGCACTCAAACGCGGAGCGTGGCGGTATGGTCCGCTATCGAGTGGATTATCGGACGAAAGAGTGGACCGTCGTAGAGACGCATCGGGATTCATTAGCGCGGAATCCCCTTTGGCGTTCCGGGAACAATGCTTATCGCATTCACGAGCGGGACGGCAGGCTCTACTTCACCGCTGCAGGATTTGGGGCGCTGGGCACGCTGATCTACGATCCCGAGAAGAAAACTATGCGCATGGCGAACGCGAGCGGGACGCTGTTTAAAAACAATCGCTGGCAGGTTCCTGAAGCACTTCGGCCGAGGGACGGTTCGAAGCGGGGCGGCTATCTTTGGAACGATGTGAACGATGATGGACTTCCCCAGTATGGCGAAATTCAGTGGTTGGATCGTCCGGGTTTAGGAGGGCCAATTGCGGCTGGCGACTTTACCCTCTTCTGCTCACCAAACGCCTCGAGTTACGAATCGAAGCCGAAACTCACTCCAAAACGTTTCACGGCTGGCGGCACACCTGTTTACGAATTCGATCCCGCTGAAACGTGGCCGGCCTGGAAGGAAGGTGATGAAGAGCATCGGGGGTGGGACATCATACCCGCGCCGGATGGAGGCTGGTTTGGATGTTTTGCAGATTCGCTGCGCAACCCGGTGAGCGGCCACGAAAACCATGGCGCATGGTACATGAACTCAAACTCGGGAATCGATCGGCTGGTGAGATGGGATAAGAACTGGAACCAGCTTTGGAGCGCTGGCCGTCATAGCCCGGACCACGATCGGGAGCCGGGGTCCACGGGAAGCCCGCGGGGATTGGTGGGCGTGGTTCGCAACTGCGTGGTTTGGGCGGACGCCGCGGACAGCGAAGTCGCGCAGCCAACGGTTGGACACTGGACGGATTGTATGTCAGCGACCTCATGCAGCTGCCGGTGGGCACAACGGCGAAAGAAATGTTCGGCATGCAAAACAACCATGAGTTCGCCCTCGGCAACATCGCGGAGGATCCTCGCACAGGAGACGTTTATACTACGCGATCAGCACTGCGGGAGGGGCGCCGGTTTATCGAATTTCCGGCTGGGGGGATTGGTGCCGGCAAACAGGCAAGATTCAGCTGGCGCAGAGAACGGTGGAGGTGGCGAGACGCGACGGCACGGGGTTGAAAGCTGAGTATTATGCGAACACCAACTTTGCAGGGAAACCGGCGGTCGTTCGCACGGACAAGGTTGTTTATTTTCATTGGATCAAAGATCGCGACGCCCTGCCCGAGGGAATCAGTGGTGGAGGATTCTCGGTTCGGTGGTCGGGCCAAGTCGAAGCGGCGGTGTCGGATGTGCACCGGTTCACCTTGGAAACCATAACTCCATGGGTGGGCGAAGGCTGGGGCACGCAAGGAAAGCCGAACTTGCTGAGGATACGGGTGGGAGGCGAACTCGTTGTCGACACGACGCAAGGACGCACGATGGAAACCACCCACGGCATTTGCGGCGAGGTGAAGCTACGCGCTGGCCGAAGATACGACTTAGTCGTGGAGGCAAGTTACAGCGGGAATGCGGTGGCGAAGCTTTGTTGGGAAACACCAATGCTGGATCGGCGGACAATACTGCCGGCGTTCCTGCACCCGACGACTGGATCTTCAGAGCGCGCGGAAGCGGTTTCGAGGGAGCGCCCTGCCCTGCTGGCTGAATTCACATTCGACCGGGCGGAAGGGAGTCTCCTCTGGAGCCGTGCGGGCGGCAGCGTGTTCGGTCGATTAACGGGCAACACGCGCCTGGTTCGCGGAAGGAAAGGCAAAGCCGTTGAGTTTAGCGCGCGGGGTGAGTTTGAGCCGGCGCTTCTGCCGATCGATGAAGAATTGCGCCTGCCGGAGACGGGCTACTCGGTTTCGTTCTGGTTCAAAACGGCTTCCCCGGACATGCGCCTTTGCGAAACCAAACGGTATTCCAGTTACAACAACCGTTGGAGCGATCATATGGTGTCGCTTAGAGGCGGCAAATTGCGGTTTGAGCTGCGTGGCGACAACGCGCTGGAAACAGCCGAGCGATTGAACGACGGCAAGTGGCATCATGTGCTCACGAGCGTTCGTGTGGGAGGACAGGAATTGCATGTGGATGGAAAGCTCGTTGGAAGAGGCGCCCTGTCAAAACGAACGAAGATCACCAACCGGCTCGGTCTGGACATCGGTCCTGGCGGTGGAGACGCGGAGGTCGTCATTGACGATGTTCGCGTCGAGCTGCAGCCATAAGCAGCGCTTCCCGAGCGGAGCTTCCAGAAGACGTCCCACTTTTCTTTCGTCGCGCCTCGGCTCCAGCGAAAATCCCTCGCAATCCACTTGCGGGTTTTTTATGAGACGGCTTCTAAGCGCGTTCAAAGTTAATTATAATTAGCGGGACAAATTCTAGTTGCCTGCGGAACTTAGGTGCGTAAGATCGCTTGCGTTTCCCACATCGCGCGGCAATGAGCGTCATACATGGCGACCTGTTACCAGACGCAGGCGAAGAGCTAGGTGCTCTCCCGTCTGGCGCCGCTCGCGTTGAACGGAACGGCAAAGCAGCGCTCAACCCCACGCCTGAAGCGCTGCGGGCTCTCCCATCGGAGTTTTGCAAGGACCGCAAGGTGCTGCCCCTAGAAATCATCGGAGGGACGTTGCGGATTGCCACGCCCGAACCTGCGGACGCACAGCTCATCGATGACATTCGCCTCTTGAGCGGTTTGGAAGTTGAGGAGAGTCGCGCGGAAAGTTCCCAGGTTATTGAGAGAATCGCGGAGCTGTACCAGGTGACGGTCGAGCAGATGATCGAGAACCTGGCGGCAGACAAGGGAGGCTCCGCTGACGGGAAGAACCTCCATGACATCGAGGTCATGGCGAATGAGCCGACGGTGATCAATCTGGTGAACGTGATCATCGCCACAGCGGTGCGGGAGCGGGCGAGTGACATTCATCTGGTCCCCTTCGAGAACGCCCTCCAATTGCGATATCGCATTGATGGGCTGCTGCAGGAGAAGCCGCCGCCACCGCGACGCCTTCACGCCGCGCTGGTGTCGCGCATCAAAATCATGGCGGATATGAACATCGCGGAGCGGTATTTGCCGCAGGATGGGCATATCCAGATTCATCACCGCGGCTCGCGAGTGGACATTCGCGTGGGAACGATGCCAACCATCCACGGGGAGAGCGTTGTTCTTCGTTTGCTGGAGAAGAACTCGAAGCTGTTCTCGCCGGTCGAGCTTGGGCTGGATGAGGAGCGGGCGAGTGTGCTGGGGCGTTTGGTTGAAAAGCCTCATGGGCTATTCCTCACGACAGGGCCCACCGGGAGCGGGAAGACGACGACACTTTATTCAATACTCAGTGGCATTTACGCGCCTGAGAAAAAAATCCTGACCATCGAAGATCCGGTTGAATATGAGCTGCATGGTGTGGCGCAAACCCCGGTTCGTCCCAGCCGCGGGTTCACCTTTGCCACTGGGCTGCGCTCTATCCTGCGCCAGGACCCTGATGTGGTCATGGTCGGTGAGATCCGGGATGGTGAAACCGCTGAGATCGCGATTCGGGCAGCGCTCACGGGGCACCAGGTTTTTAGCACACTTCACACCAACGATGCTGCGGGCGCAGTGACGCGACTGGTGGATATGGGTGTTGAGCCGTTCCTGATCTCCTCCTCCCTGGTGGGTGTGCTGGCGCAGCGGTTGGTGAGGCGTTTGTGCCCGGCATGCCGCGTGGAGTGGGATCTCAGCGAAACGGTGCAGGCTCGTTTGCGGCACTTAGCCGGACGCGACACTTCGGGACCATTTTTCAAAAGCGGCGGTTGCGAGGAATGCCGAGGAACCGGGTATCGGGGACGCGTGGGGGTTTTTGAACTGCTGACGGTTACCGGGACGGTGCGGGAACTCATCATGCAACGCAAATCGAGCGGCGCGATTAAGGACGCGACGCGGGATGAAGTCCTCAGCATGCAGGAGGACGCGTTGCGCAAAGCTCGCGCTGGCATCACGTCCGTTGAGGAGATCCTGCGAGTCTGCTCTGGAGACTAGAAGATGGGCGCATTTCGTTACCAGGCGGTGGAAGCGAGCGGGGCGTCTGTGAACGGTGTCATCGAAGCCGAGGATCGCAAAAGCGCGTTGCGAGCGCTCGCGGCTCGGGGCCTTTTCGCGAGCGCCATCGAGACGGTTGAAGCCGCTAAATCGCCCACGACCGGCGCTGAGATCACGCAGGCGGCAGGGTTTAAATTTTCGCAAGGGATTAGACGCAAGGAAATCACTGCGTTCACACGCAAGCTCTCTGCGTTGCTGGACGCCTCGATTCCCATTCCGCAGGCGTTGGCTGGTTTGGCTGAGCAGGAGGAAAATCCTGCGCTTCAACAGATGCTGGCCCGGCTGGAGGAATCGGTGCGCAAAGGCGCGTCGATGTCCGCTGCGATGGAGGAGCATCCAAAGGTTTTCTCCAAGTTGTACGTGAGCATGGTGCGCGTGGGGGAAGAGGCAGGCGCGTTGCCAACAGTGATGAATGACCTGGCGGCTCTTCTCGAGCATGACGACGAGGTCCGCAGCGAAGTGGTCAGCGCCGTGGCGTACCCTGCGTTCGTGCTTGGGTTTGGCATCGTGACGGTGGCGGTGCTGCTGACGTTTGTGCTGCCGCGGCTGTTTGGGATGCTCACCGAAATGATGGACATCCTCCCCTTGCCCACTTTGATTCTGCTGCGCTTAAGCGCAGGGCTGAAAACCTGGTGGCCACTAATCGCTGTTGTGCTGGGCTTGATGGTGGCCGGCTGGCTTTGGTGGGGCCGCACGCCGCGGGGCGCGCTGTTCATTGATCGGATGAAGTTGAAGCTCCCATTGCTCGGGCCCGTGTTCATGGCGTCGGCCCTAAGCCGATTTGCGAGAACCCTCGGGACGCTGGTGAAGAGCGGCGTTTCACTGCTCCCATCGCTCAAGATCGTTGAGAACACCATCGGCAATCTGGTGTTGGGCGAATACATCGCGCAGGTGTCTGAAGAAACGCGAGGAGGCGATTCCCTGGCAGGGCCATTGCGGAAGCTGGGTGTCTTTCCAAAAACAGTCGTTCAGATGATCGATGTCGGCGAGGAGAGCGGAAAGCTGGACGAGATGCTTTTGCGGGTGGCCGAGATCCAGGAGAAAGAAATGAGAGCCCGCACGAAAACCCTTGTGTCACTGCTTGCGCCCGCGTTGATCCTGGTCGTCGGGGCGCTGGTTGGATTTATCGTAATCGCACTGTTGCTCCCCATTTTCAAAATGAGCCGCGCGATGAGGTGACAGGCTGACTTTATGAAACTGCATATTCCCAAACGGAAATCGCGGGCGTTTACGCTCGTCGAAATCATGGTCGTGGTGGTGATCCTTGGCATCCTCGCCGCCACCATCATTCCGCAATTCATGACGACCACGCAGGACGCGAAGATCAGCGCTGCCAAAGCGAATGTGGCCGAATTGGAGAACGCCGTGGAGCGGTTCTACATCCATATGGATCGTCACCCGACCACGGATGAAGGGTTAAAAGTGTTAGTCGAGAGCCCCTCGAGTGACGACAAGAAGTGGCGTGGTCCGTACATCAAGACGCTGCGCCCGGACCCATGGGGGCACGATTACCAATACCGGAACCCGGGAGCACGCCGGAAAGGGTTTGAAATTTATTCGCGCGGAGCAGATGGGCAGGACGGCGGCGAGAATGAGGCCGCTGACATCGGGAACTGGTAGCAACCGATGCGCTTACAGCGTCAGAGCGGGTTTACCCTTATCGAGTTGATGGTCGTCCTGGCCATTCTCGCAATCGTCACCGGCGCCATGGTGAGCGAGATGCGCGGCACACTGGAGGACGCCATTCTTCGGGAGAGCGCGCGGAAGATCATTGATGCATGCGACGCAACGAACGCGCGGGCGATCTCGACGGGGCGTGCGCATGTTCTCGTTTTCAACATTGCGCAGCACAAATTCGCCGCGCGTCCGAAGGGACGCTCCCGGCGTGATGAGGCGGATAGCACAGCCGTGCAGGAGATTCCCGCGGCCCGAGGGGAACTGGACGCCCGGATAACCCTCAGCATTCAGGAGCCTGGCGCGATCGATAGTAAATCCAGCGAGGCGGAGGATCCATCTGATGAAGCTCGCTCCGCCAAACCAGAATCGCTCGAGGTCATCACGTTTTTTCCAGATGGCACCTGCGAGCCGAGGGAGTTTTTGCTGCGGGACCGCATGGGGGTCCAGTTGGCGTTGAGGATTAATCCCATTACCTCGCACGTCCGGATACTGGAGGCGCGCGACTGATGAAGAAATACGCGCAGAGCTGGGGGTTCTCGTTAGTGGAGTTGCTGTGCGCTGTATTGATCCTGGGCGTGGGGTTGGTCGGGCTGGTGGAAGGCATGAACACCGCGCTTCGCTCCAGCAAGGAGGCGCAACGCCAATCCACGGCAGCGGAGCTGGCCCGAGGGCAAATCGAACTTCTCCGCGCCGAAAATTGGGTTACAGAAGGCGAGGACGAGGGGACGTTCGCCGAGCCGATGGAGGCGTTTGCCTGGAAGCAGAGTGTGGTTGAGAGCACACCAGAAGGGCTGTTCGACGTGACCGTCACAATTACCGACGCAGCGTCTGGAACCGAGATTTTCGCGCTAAAGACGATGCTCTTTGATCCACCCGTAACGGATGAGGATCAAAAGACAAAGAAACGGAGGGAACGATTGTGAGGTTTTCACGTGTGAAAACGTCCTCCGCCTTCACGTTGGTTGAGTTGATGATCACCGTGTCCCTGGGAGCGATCATGCTCGGCGCAGCGTATGTCTGCATGAGCGCGGGGGTTGAGAGCCGCCGCGCGGTGAATGCGCAAAGCGAAGCAGCGCAGGTTGCTCGTGTGGCTCTTAATTTGATTGCGGCAGATTTGAGCGCGGCGGTCCCTTTGTCGCGTGATTTTGAATTCCTCGGAATGCGCCGCAGAGTCAACGGAACGGATGCGGACAACCTCGATTTTGCCGCCCGGAACTTTACCCCACGCAAAGCGCGCGAAGGAGATTTCTGCGAGGTCAGTTATTTCCTGGAGGCTGATCCAAAGACGAGCCTCCTCACATTGTACCGGAGGCGCGATCCCACCCCTGACCCCGTGCCGCTGGAAGGCGGGAGCCGGGAAGAAATCGCGCGCAACGTGGCGAGCCTCCGTTTTGAATATTACGACGGGCTGGATTGGTATGATGATTGGGGTGACCCGAGCGGCAAACAGCAAACCTCCGCGCTGACGCCGCCAAATGCGTATGGCATGCCTGAGGCTGTCCGCATCACGCTTGCAGTTGATGCAGACGTAAGCACGCCCGGTGCGGAGGGGCGGGAAGAGGATGGCGCGCGAGCGCGAATTGCCATGCAAACGGTGGCTCGGGTTGAATTGGCGGACCACTTCAGCCGCCAGACGTCGGGTTCAAACACCAACAGCGGAGGGGCCCGATGATGCGCAGGCAAGGCTCAGTGCTGGTGGCCCTGCTCTGGTGCATGGTTTTCCTTTCGCTCCTGGTGTTCGGCAGCCTTTACACATCGCGCGCGGCGTTGTCGGCCTCAAAGAATAGCCAGGACCGCATCCAGGCGCACTTCCTCGCTCTGGCGGGCGTTGAGAAGGCGAAGGCGTTGATCTTCCACGACGCTCGCGCCAGGAAAGCGGCAGCGCGTCACCACAGCGGTGACCTCTACAATGCGCCCAACGAGTTTCGGGAGGTTCCCCTGGGCCGGGGAACTTTCAGTGTCATTCGCAGAGGGTCGGATGAAGAAGGGAGCGCATTGGTTTATGGGATTTCCGATGAAGAGAGCCGGTTGAACATCAATTCATGCGAGCTTCAGGATCTTACGCGCGTGCCGCAAATGCCTGCGGAAACGGCAGCCTCGATCGTAGATTGGCGGGACAATGATGGGCAGGCCCAACCGGGCGGCGCGGAGCAGGAGTATTACGCCAGCCTTAAGCCTCCGTACCTTCCCCGCAATGACCGCATTCAAACCGCGCGTGAAATGTTGCTCATCCGCGGTGTGTCTGAGGCGGCGCTGCTCGGTGAGGATGCGAACGCGAATGGGCTGTTGGACGACGAGGAAGATGACGGCGCTGAGAGTCATCCGAACGACAATGGCGACGGCAAGCTGAACGTGGGGTGGGCCTCAATCTTCGCTTATGAATCTGAGGTTCCGAACACGGCGGCAGATGGCTCCGCGAGAATTAATGTTCAAACGGCTTCGGAGAACGACCTGAGCGGGGTTGCTGGAATGACACCGCAAATCGCAAAAGCGATCGTGGAATGGCGGGAGCAGAACAAAATCGAAAACCTTGCTCAACTGCTGGAGGTGAAAGCGCTCGCTCCTAGACCGCCCGGATCTGGAGTTCTAACTCCAGGAGGGAGGCCCGGCGCACCAGGCCAGCTGCAACGCGCTCCGAACGCGCCCCCGGCTGAGGGGCCGCCTGGCTCCCCCACCCCAGCGACGCCAGGAGGCTCGCCCGCAGGGCAGCAAGGCCAGGCTCCGCGGCAGCCGACCGGACCTGAGTTAATCAACGAAGATTTGTTCCTCGATATAGCCGATTACCTGGCGGTGGATGACGAAACCCGGACGGTGGGCCCGATCAATATCAACACTGCCAGCGCTCTTGTGCTTCGGACGTTGCCGGGAGTTAGCGACGAACTGGCGCAAGCGATCATTATGCACCGCAACTCAGCGGGGTATTTTGCAAACGCGGCGCATGTTCTTCGCGTTTCGGGAATGACCCGCGACATTTACAAACAGATCGCGCCGCGAATCACCGCGCGCTCAGAAACATTTCGGATCCTCAGTGAGGGGCAGGTGCAATCGAGTGGAGCGAGGTCGCGAATTGAAGTTGTGATACGGCTCGGCTCCTCCTACGTGGACACCCTTCATTACCGCGAAAACCTATGAGCGCTATTTTTCATCGAGCCGAGGATCATCTGTTTATCGAGTTTACCGATGCGGCGGTGTTCATTGCTTGCGGAGACCGCGTGCTCGAGGTGCAGCCGAATGAGGGTGCAATTCGGAATGCAGTCGCTCTGCTGCGCCCCTCCGCCACTGGAGAGGAAATCTTCTGCCTGATTCCCGCCAAGGGGGTTTCCATTCGGAAGATCGCAGTGCCGGCGCGTTCAAACGCAGATGTGGAGCGCCTTCTGCCCATGCAGATCGACACTCACTTTCCAATTTCCGCGGATGAGTTGGCGTGGGGCTATGCTGAGCTGCCAGGCGGCGTTGGAACCATGAAAGAGTTGATGGTCGCCGCCGTGCGAAAGGAAACTCTTAAACCATATCAGTCACTCCTTGCGGAGACGGGGCTCCAGCCTCGGTTCGTCATTGCGGCTCTTGCGCGGCGAGCCTTGATCCCGGCGGGGGTTGGTTCCTGCACGATCGTGGATACGAGCGGGTCGCGTTGGGAAATGTTGCAGGAAACAGGCGGGCTGCCATCCGTGCGGTTGATCGATCCTGGTTCACCGTTGCTGAAGGAGGGAGCTGTTTACGCCTCAGGACGCGACGCAGCAAAAGTTTCGGCGACTTTGCTGCCTGGAGCCACGCCGACTGCGGCCATCGCGGGACTACGCGCGATGCTGCGGCGTGGCGAAGCTCCTCTCGCTCTCGGCATGTCCCCGCAAGGCTTTGCCGCAAAACAGGCGACCACGCAGTGGCGTTGGGCGGCCACTGCTGTCGGCCTGGCCATCCTCGCGCTGGCGCTCCGGGTGGCTGAACCGGGGATTCGGCAGAGGCATGTGAACAGCCGGATTAAGGAATTAAAAGCGCATCAGGCCAACCTTCCGAAATTGGAACGGGAAGTCTCGTTTCTGCAATACCTGAAGACGAACCAGCCGTCGTATCTCGACGCTGTATTGAGCGTTGCGACCTCAGCGCAAGGCATCAAGCTGGACAACCTGAGTATTTCCAGGCGCGGTGAACTTTCGCTGCGAGGGCAGATGCAAGGCGCGCAAGGGCCATCGCAAATGCGCTCGAAGCTCCTTGAATCTGGTTATTTCTCGCTGGTGACCATCGATGAGCAAACGCCCGTTCCGAACCAGCAGCAGGTGAACTTCCGCTTAACAGCGCTGCTTCGTTCACAACCTGAGCGGCCGGTTGCCTCCTCGGTGGCGGGCGAGAAGCAAAAGGCCGTTCGGACGAACAGCCCACCGTCCGCGACCAACATGGCGGGTGGAGCCGCATCTGCAATGGCAGCCGCGCAGCCGCCGCAAGTTTCAGTTCAACCCGAAGCACCAGGCAAATGACAGATCGCGACAAAAGAACCCTCCGCATCGGCGCCATTATCGCCGTGGTGTACCTCCTGTGCTTCTTCGGTTTTAAAGTGATGAAGCGGGGCTCAGGTGGCGCAGAGACTTACGAGCAATTAGCGGCTCGCGCCCGGCGACTCGAATCGGAAGTGCGCGCGCAGGAGAACCAGGCGTTGCTCTTTGAGAAACTTTCCGGCGAGCTGAAACTCGACCCACGGAAGTTGACGAACGCCACCCTCGTCGCTGACGCGAGCGCTGCAATCCAGCGGGCGGCGCAGCAAGGAGCCATTCAACTGGGGCCGGTGCGCGAAAGTCCAGGCCGGGAGAAGGGACGCGAACTCTCCACGATCCAACTCGAGGGAACAGGCGCCCCTGCCGCCACTTTAACCCTGCTGCACAAGATTCGCGCTCTAGGATATCCGATCCTGATCGATTCCGTGCAGTTCTCCCCGGCTCAAAACCGGCCCGGCCAGGTGAAGGTCAATCTCACGCTCATCATCCTTAACTATGAACAATGGAAGGCCGACTCTGATGCTTGAGAGATTGAACCCCATTTTGCGGCTGGTCTGCATCGCTCTGGCTGGCTTGGTCGTATGGCAGGCTGCGCGTCTGACGATGCGCCGGGAAGCGTTCGGCGGCGGCTCGCTTCTTCCCATGGCGACTAACTCTGCGGCGACGCAATCTGTGACGATGGCGGCCAATGCCCCTCTGCCGCCGGAGGTTGCGGCAATCATCGAGAAAATTAAGAACAGTCAATTGCTTGGGCCTGAGATGCGCCCCCCACCTATGGCTCTGCTCGCGATTGCAGGCCAGGATGTATTCCTCAGGGCAGCGAACGGACAGACCGGCCTCATCCGTGAAGGTGAGGAACTCGGGGGCATTAAGTTGCTGAAAATTGGCACGAACCGCGTGCTCGTGGAGCACGAAGGGCAGCAAAAGGAATTGATGATCTTCTCCGGTTTCGGCGGTGAAAGCTTGATAAAGAAAGAACCAAAGTGAACTCCTCTCCACTCATTCTGCGCGCACTGGGGCTCTGCCTGGCAGTTGCGCTGACGGTGTCTGCTCAAAACACTCCCCCGCCTGGCGCGGTGAATGCGCCCAGCCTCAGCGCCCCAGCCCCTGTGCCGGCTACCAACGCGGCTCCAGGCACAACAAATTCACCAGCAACGTCGGCTGCTCAAACGAATACCGCGCCTGCCGCCGCTCTCCCACCTGGAGGGGCAGCGCCAGTTCCTGGCGGTCCCGTGGGTTTGCCGGGCGCGGGCGGGCTCCCCCCGGGCATGGCGGGAATGCCCGGTCAACCACCGAGCGAGGACGGGCAGCTCAGTTTCCAGAACGCCAACGTGGACATGGTGGTGCAGTGGCTCGCGAAAGTTACGGGGAAGAGCGTGGTCAAGCATCCGCGGGTGCAGTGCCAACTCACAATTGTGGGATCCAAGAACCTCAAGCCGAGGGATCAAGTGAACCTTCTTTACCGCGCGCTCGCTCTTGAAGGTTTCTCAGCGATTGAAACATCTCAGTCCATTCTGATTGTGCCTGAGGGGCAGGAGCCGAAGTCCGTGCCTGAGTTCATTGATGGGAAATCGAATGACCTTCCAGAGGGGCGGCAGCGGCTCGTTCGTATTTTCCAACTGGAGCACATGTCCCCAAGTGACGCTCGCGAGAAGCTGAAGACGGCTCTCTCGGAGAAAGCCACTGTTGAGCTTAATGATCGGGCAGACCAGCTCATCGTTACTGATTACACGGAGAATATTCGACTGGCCGGCGAGCTTTTGAAGGAGCTAGACATCGTTTCCTCTTCAGACATCGAGGTGCAATTCTTTCCTTTGAAGCATGGCGATGCTGAGGAGATCAGCGCGATGCTTGGGCAGATTCTAAACGCCCAGGTAAACGCCGGCACCGGCGCCTCCTCGGGCGCTTCCTCGCCAGCGCGGCCACGCCCGGATGGCCCTCCTGGAATGTCCATGGGCATGCCGCCCGGGATGCCTTCGCCATCACCCTCTCCGAGCCCTTCCAGCAGTGGCCCCCCCGCGTCGGGCAGCGCAAGCTCGCCGATAAAGATTTGGCCGGACCGCATAGCGAACCAGCTCATCGTTGTAGCGCCAAAGTCGAAGATGAAGGATGTGCGTGAACTGCTCGACTCACTGGATTCAGACAAGCCGCAGGATGTGACCATCCGCACGATCCAGCTCCAGAATGTGAGCGCTGAGGATTTCGTGCGCGAGATGTCTCCCCTGCTCCAGAAGATGAGCGGCAAGTCTGCGCGGGATCGGGTGGAAGTCACCGCGAACAGCCGGGCAAATGCGCTGATCATCTTCTCAAGTGAGGAGAACTACAGGGCGCTGCAAAAGCTGATTGAGAGCCTGGACGGCGAAGATGCACAGGAACGCGCGGTTCGTGCTTTCCCACTGGAAAACGCCGATGCGGAGGAGGTTGCGAAACAATTACAGGATCTGAACCAGGATCAGAGCCGATCGACCTATCCGTATTACATTTTCGGCTACAGCTCCAGCAGCCGCGGGGACAATAAGAAGGTCAATGTCGTTGCTGATCCACGGCGCAACACGGTCATTGTGCAGGGGCCGCCGGCGACGATGGACGACATTGCAAAGCTCATTAAAACACTGGATGAGCCGCTGAATGATTCCAGCCTGGCGCCGAAAATCTATCGGCTGAAATATGTCAGCGCGGTCGATATCGCGGATGTGCTGAACGAATTGTTCCTGAAGAAGAATAATCAGCAGCGCCAGTATTGGGATCCGTACATGTCCATGTTCGACAGCAATAGCCGCGACAGCGCGAATGCTGGAAAACTCCTGGGGAAGGTCCGCATCACTAGTGAGCCGTACTCGAACTCGATTATCATCACGTCGAATTCGGCCGAAAATCTGAAGGCGATCGAGGAGGTTTTGCAGCAGCTGGACAACCCTTCGCAAGCAGGGGAGACGACGATGCGCGTGACGCTGAATTTCGCCAAAGCTGTGACCGTGGCCAGCAGTCTAAACATCCTCTTTGCAAAAGGAGGCTCACCGCCGCTCCGGCAAACACAACCTCCCCAGCCGCAACAACAGAACGCGCGGGTGCAGCAAGGGGGAACATTCGATGGAACCCAATCCGGCTTCGGCCTTGAGCAGGAAGCGAAGGAGGATGGTTATTTCCCCTGGATCGGCGGCCAGCAGGAAAACGCATTCGGGCGTGATGGCCAGCAAACGCAACGGCCTGTGAGCGACCTGGTGGGTCGTGTTCGTGTTGTTCCGGATCGCCGCAGCAACGCGCTCCTTGTCAGCGCGAACCTGCACTTCTTTCCGCAAATCATGAAGTTGATCAGCGAGCTGGACGAACCGACGCCGCAGGTCTTGATCGAGGCAAGGATTGTGGAAGTGGCGAGCGACTTTCGCGACAAGCTCGGAGTTCGTTGGGCTCCTGATGGGCGCGCGTTTACCGGCGAGGATTTGGATAACTCCGCAATGCTGCAAACGAGCGCTATGTTCCGCGAAGTCTTTGCAGGAAGTGTGGGAGACACAGCCCTGCGCTCGGGGGTGCTCGATTCGAGCATCAGTGTGGATTTCCTAATTCAGGCTCTGCGGAAGAATTTAAATGCCAAAGTTCTGGCGCAGCCGCAGATCAACATTGCGGACAATGAGGCCGGCAAACTATTCGTTGGCTCTCGCGTCCCGTTCCTCTCCGGGAGCCTGACAACGGATGTTGGAGCGCAGAACAACACCTTCCAATACCGCGACGTTGGCATCATTCTCGAAGTCACTCCGCGCATCAACGCCTCCAACGAAATCGCCCTCAGGATCAGCGCCGAATCATCCAGCATCCGGAACGGTGAAACCGTGCTCGGGGGCTTTATTCTCGACACACGGAACTTCCGCACGGACCTGCTGGTGCAGGACGGTCAAACTGTCATCTTGGGAGGCATTATCCAGCGCGAACAGAGCGACACGGTCCGCAAAGTTCCTGGGATTGGCAGTGTTCCCGGCCTGGGTTGGGCCTTTAGGAAGAAGGACAAAATCGCGCGGGAGGTTGAGCTTATGGTCTTCCTGCGCACGAAGATTACGCGTTCAGCCGAACAAGCTCGCGCTCTGCTGGAGGAAGTGGAGAACAAGACTCCGCTCATCCGCGCCTGGCAGGACCAAGCTCCAGTCACCAAAACGGGCCAGGAGGCCAAAGCGGCAAAGTAAGGTCGCACCGGCGCGCATTTCGCCCGCTTTCACGCGCGCAGCAGCGACGAGGAAAGCGGCACACCTAAATGGATGTGACGCTTAGGACTATTCTGGAGACGATGCGAGGATAGACGGATTACTTGCGGCGGCGAGCGGGCCCGAAGTAGTAGCCGCCCGATAAGCGGACGCCGACGAAGCGACGATCCCTAACAGGGCGGGTGTCTTTCTTGTCGTCCAACACCACGCTGTACTTGTACTCGAAATTTTCGAGCTTCGAACGCTCGATCTCTTTGCCGATGTAACGCTCAATTGCCGCGACGTGCTTGGTGTCTTCAGCCGTCATCAAGGTGAAGGCGTCGCCCGTTGATTGGGCTCGGCCGGTGCGACCGATGCGGTGGACGTAATCTTCTGGATGTTGAGGCACATCGTAGTTGATAACGTGGCTGACTTCAGGGACGTCGAGGCCGCGGGAGGCGATGTCTGTCGCGACGAGGACTTCGTATCGACCGTCGCGGAAGCCGTTCAGGGCTTGCTCACGCTCGCGCTGGGTGCGGTTCGAGTGGAGGACAGCAACAGCGTGGTTGGCCTTTTTCAAGGTGCGGCTGATGCGGTCCGCTTCCCATTTGGTGCGGCAGAAAACAATGACGGACTCGTAATTGACGCGGTTCAGGAGTTCCATCAGGAGTTGAACCTTTTGATCCTGGGCAACCGGGTAGATGACGTGCTTGACGCTTTCAGCGGGCGTGCGGCGGCGGGCGACTTCGATGGTTTGCGGGTCGCGCATCGCGAACTTGGCCAGACCCTGAATCTCGGGTGGCAATGTGGCTGAGAAAAGCGCGGTTTGGCGATTGCGGCCGCAACGTTGAATGATTCGGCGCACATCGGGGAGGAAGCCCATGTCGAGCATGCGATCGGCTTCATCGAGGACGAGGAATCGGATATTTTCGAGGCGAATGGTTCCGCGCCCGATATGATCAAGAAGACGGCCCGGGGTCGCCACAATGATGTCCGCGCCCTTCTTCATCTCGTCTGTTTGGCGGCCGTAACCGACACCGCCATAGATGACGACCGTGCGCAGGTCGGTGAAGCGGGAGAAGTCGTGGATTGCGGTTTCGACCTGCAGCGCGAGTTCGCGTGTGGGGACGAGCATAAGGGCGCGCGGGCCTTGCTTCGAGTGAGCTTCAAGCTTGCTTAAAATGGGGAGAGCGAACGCAGCGGTTTTGCCGGTGCCTGTTTGAGCGCTGCCAATGACATCTTTGCCTTCCAAAAACATTGGAATGGCGCGCAATTGAATGGGTGTGGGTTCGACGTAGCCCATGGCAGTGACGCCTTCGAGCACAGCCTTGGATAAACCCAGTTGACTGAATGACATAATAATTAACGTGACCTGAAGTTCGTGGGATTCCTTTGCGGGAAACCGGAAAAATTCCAACGCGCGCAGTTAGCGCCCCTGAAGCGAGCTTGCGGTCAACTGAGATAACATTACAGCACGAAAGGGTCAGCCGCAAGAAAATGCAATCAGGGTGACGGCTAGCCGTTCAAGGGAAAGGAGCTGAAAAATGTGTTTCTTTGACGGGAGGCTCTCAGGCAAAGTGTCGCGCAACTGAAAGCGACATCCGATCCCATGCAGCAGTCCCGTCCGGCGGGCGCCAAGAGCGCCGATGTTTACATCCTTGGAATTTCAGCTTTTTACCACGACAGCGCCGCCGCTTTGGTGAAGAACGGCGAGATTCTGGCCGCTGCGCAGGAAGAGCGGTTCACTCGCAAGAAGCATGACGCAGCGTTCCCGCACAAAGCAGTGGAGTATTGCTTGAAGGAAGCGGGGATGACGGTGGCAGACTTGAGCTTTGTTGCGTTTTACGAGAAGCCGTTTCTGAAGTTCGACCGCATTCTGCACAGCTATCTCGCGTATGCGCCGGCGGGGTTAAACTCGTTCTTGAAGGCCATTCCGATTTGGATCAAAGAGAAGATCTGGATGAAGAGCATCATCCAGCAGGAGCTTGGATTTACCGGCAAGATCCTGTTCCCCGAGCATCACGAGTCGCATGCGGCCTCAGCATTCTTTCCTTCGCCTTATAAGGAAGCGGCATTCCTCACGGTCGACGGCGTCGGTGAATGGACGACAACGAGTTTTGGCTACGGTGAGGGAAACAAGATTCAACTGCTTGGCGAGATGCAGTTCCCCCACTCTCTTGGGCTGCTTTACTCCGCGTTTACTTATTACACCGGGTTTCGCGTCAATTCAGGCGAATACAAATTGATGGGGCTCGCGCCGTACGGTGAGCCGCGTTACACGAAAGAGATTTACGAGCATCTGCTCGACTTGAAGGAGGACGGGTCGTTTCGGTTGAACATGGATTACTTCAACTACGGCGTGGGTTTGACCATGACGAGTGAGAAGTTCCATAAACTTTTTGGCGGTCCCCCACGAAAACCGGAATCAAAACTCACGCAACGGGACATGGACCTGGCACGCTCGGTCCAGGATGTCACGGAGGAGATCATGTTCCGGATGGCGCGGCATGTGCGCGCGAAGACGGGGAAGCGGAAGCTTTGCCTGGCGGGCGGAGTGGCTCTGAACTGCGTCGCCAACGGACGAATTCTTCGCGAGGGCATTTTTGACGAGATTTGGATTCAACCCGCTGCGGGAGACGCAGGCGGGGCCCTGGGAGCAGCGTTGTTTGCGTGGCACCAGTATCTCGGCAACCCGCGCACGGCGAACGAGAAGGACGACAGCCAGCGGGGATCGTACTTGGGGCCTGCTTTTAGCCGTGAGGAAACACGAGAGTTCTTCAAGGCGCAGAACGTGGCGTTCACCGAGTTGGAGGATGCGGAGATCGCGCCAAGGATCGCTGACTTGATTGCGCAGGACAAAGTTATTGGCTGGTTCCAGGGGCGCATGGAGTTCGGCCCGCGCGCGCTCGGTGGACGGTCGATCATTGGTGACGCGCGTTCGGCGAAGATGCAGGAGGTGATGAACCTCAAGATCAAGTTCCGCGAAAGTTTCCGCCCCTTTGCCCCATCTGTGCTGCGCGAAAGGGTTGCGGACTACTTCGAGCTTGAGAGCGACAGCCCGTACATGTTGCTGGTGGCGCCGATAGCGGAGTCGCAGAAGGTGCCGCTGCCGCCGGGGAGTGACGGAAAGTTTGGGTTAGAGAAACTGCTCCAGTTGCGGTCGAAGATTCCTGCTGTGACGCACGTGGATTATTCCGCGCGAGTGCAGACCGTCACAGCGAACTACAGCCCGCGCTATTACGATTTGATCAAGGAGATGGAGAAGCGGCATGGGTGCCCGGTCATCATCAACACTTCGTTCAACGTGCGCGGAGAGCCGATCGTTTGCACGCCGGAGCATGCGTTTATGTGCTTCATGCGGACAAACATGGATTACTTGATAGTGGGCAATTTCCTCCTTGAGAAAAAAGACCAGAAGCCACTCGACAAAGATATTGATTGGCTGCGGGAGTTTGAGTTGGATTAAAGCGAGTCACTGATGATAGCCCGCGATCTAAAGGAACTTAAGACTGGCAAACGCGAGCTGCGAAACTTCGGCCTGTTGGTAGGAGGCATTTTCGCAGCGCTAGGCGCGTGGTTTTTGTATCGCGGAAAGGTAGTTGGCCCATGGTTCCTGGGAGTCGGCGCGCCACTGATGCTGCTGGGGCTCATTGCACCGCAGGCTCTGCGGAGGGTTTACCTGGCGTGGATGGCGATGGCGCTAGTGATGGGGTTCGTGGTTTCGACGGTTCTTTTGACTCTCTTTTACTTTGTGGTGATCACGCCGATTGGGTTGATTGCAAGGCTTGCTGGGAAAGATTTCATGACTCGGCGGTTGGATAAGTCTGCTCCGAGCTATTGGACGGAGAGATCGACCGCTGCCGTTCCGGCCACGCGGTACGAGGAGCAGTTCTGATGAAGCCGAAGGTCAAGGCGCTGCTGATTAATCTGGGCCTGTCGGTATTCGTTTTCTTCCTTTGCGTTTTCCTGGCAGAAGCGGGGCTTAGAATCGCGGGTTACGGCAACATCGAATTGTATGAGCCGCATTCGACGCTGTATTGGCGGTTGAAGCCAAACCAGGAGCGTTACACCAAAATCGGGAGAAAGCCGGTGGTCACAAATTCGCGCGGCACACGCGGGCCGGAGTTTGCCGTCCCGAAGCCGGCGAATCATTTGAGGATACTCACACTGGGCGATTCGCGAACATTTGGGTGGGGTTTGTCAGCGGAAGAGACATTCTCTGGGCGGCTGGAGAAACTGCTACAGGACAAATTGGGTTCCGCTAAGAAAGTGGAGGTTATCAATGCGGGGGTAAACGCGTGGTCGTATCCGCAGATGGCCATGTTCTTCGAAACCGAAGGTGTTTCGTATGAGCCAGATATTGTGGTGGTCGGGGACGCGAATCTCTGGACTCAATTCTCAGATAAGAACAGCCCTGAGTTTGTGGCGGCCTTCAAGCGGCGGGTTTGGCTGAAAAACTTCCTGCGGCGGTTTGCCCTCTATCACTACATTATTGAGGTGAAGCTGGAGAGCTTTTACCAGAAGCATCGGACGAAGTTCATTCCGGTTGACCCGAAACGGGATGAGCTGTTTAAGGAACAGCAGCAGAGCGATCCAGCGGCGGTTTACCGAGCGAGCCTGGAGCGGATACATGAGGCCGCGGTGAAGAAGGGCGTGACCCCAATTTTCCTTGTCCTTCCCACGTTAAATGACCTTCCCCCTGCCCCACCGCACCTGCCTGGACAGGCAAAGTTGGCGATGCAGAAGGAGAAGAACGCTGCTGTGGTGGATGTGACAGAAGCGATCGCGCCCAAAGGTGAAAAGCTGTATTTGGAAGCGGACCCGGTGCACTTCAATGTGGAAGGCAACGAGATCATCGCTGAAAAGCTGTATCAGACCATTTCGAAGGAACTCAAACTATGAACAAACTAGCCATCCTGAAGGAGTTTTGGAACTTCCTGCGTGTGAGGAAAAAGTGGTGGCTCGCGCCGATTGTGTTCTTCCTGCTGATCATGGGGATGTTCCTGGTGATGGCGAAGGGATCTGCTCTGGCGCCCTTCATTTACAGCCTTTTTTAATCGGCAGTTTCAGGACGCCCGGTCGGTGACCGGGCCTACCATCGATCTGTGATTTCCGTTTACTCAAGCGTCGCGGGGCTTAGGCTCCGTCTGCCACATGTCTGAGCGCATGGTCACTGATGTCCTAACAAAGCCTGATCCAGCATTGGAGCAGACGCTGCGTCCGTCCCACTTCGCGGAGTTCACTGGACAGGCTAAGGTTAAGGAGCGCCTGGAGATCGCGGTTGAAGCGGCCAAGCAGCGGAAGGAGCCGCTGGACCATATTCTGCTCAATGGGCCGCCTGGGTTGGGCAAAACCACCTTGGCCGCAATTATCGCTCGCGCCATGGGAGCAACGTTCCGTTCGACGAGTGGACCGACCATCGAAAAGGCAGGAGACCTCGCGGGGCTGCTTACAAATCTTGAGGAAGGCGACGTTCTTTTCATCGACGAAATCCATCGGCTGCAGAAGACGATTGAGGAGTATCTCTATCCAGCTATGGAGGACTTCAAGCTGGACATTATCATCGACCAGGGGCCGAACGCGCGGAGCATTCGACTGGCATTGCCCAAGTTTACTCTGATCGGCGCGACGACCCGAAGCGGATTGCTGTCCGCGCCGTTGCTGACCCGGTTCCCTGTTCGGGAGCGGATGGATTATTACAACGCGGCGCAGTTACAGAAGATTGTGGTGCGATCCGCAGGGTTGTTGAAGATCGACATCGAGGAAGGCGCGGCGCTGGAGATTGCGCGCCGAAGCCGAGGAACACCGCGCATCGCCAACAACCTGCTTCGGCGTGTGCGAGATTACGCGCAAGTAAGGAGCGATGGGCGCGTCACGCTGGCGGTGGCGCAACAAGCGCTCGCGCTGCTCGAGATCGACGAAAATGGGCTCGATGAAATGGATAAGCGGATTCTCGAAGCGATCATCTACAAATTCAGCGGCGGCCCCGTGGGCGTGAATTCGTTGGCGGTAACGGTCGGCGAGGAGCCTGACACGATCGAGGAAGTGTATGAGCCATACCTGATCATGGAAGGTTATCTTCATCGCACTCCTCAAGGGCGCGTGGCGACGGAGCTTACCTACAAGAAGCTTGGCGTGCGGCCGTCCGAGGGCTCCCAAGCGCGGCTTCTGTGAGCGTATCATCAAATCCCTGAGCCCCCCTGCTCTATTGGGAGGCGCCTTTCCTCATAGGCGACACTGATTGCTGGAGCAATCTCGTGCTCTACTCTGGAACCACTCTGCAAAAGAGCAGTGTTGGATTGGAGAGCAATGGATTTGCAGCTAATCAGCCCCTTATTCGGATTCACTGACGGTGACGTCTGGACCCCAGGCATCGGCGATCCCACCTTGATGGGGTGGCTGACGGTGCTTTGTTACTTCATCGCGGCGGGACTGTGCGCCCGGGTGACGACCACTCAAAGACGCGCAGGGGCGGGCGATTGGCTCTTCTGGCTCGGCGCAACGATTGTGATGGCGTTCCTGGGACTCAACAAGCAGTTGGATCTACAAAGCTGGTTGACCATCTCGCTGCGGAGGTTAGTGATTTCAGAAGGCTGGTACGAGCATCGGCGCATTCTCCAGACATTTTTCATCATCGCGCTCGCATTCGCGAGCGCCGCCGTGCTTTGGGGAGTTTACACGCGGTACCAGGAAATTCTGCGAAGAAATTGGCAACTCTGCGCTGGGATTCTGTTCATCATGGCATTCGTTTTGATTCGCGCGTCCTCATTCCACCACGTGGATCAACTACTCGGATTGCAGCTTGGAGGATTCAAGATGAACTGGGCGCTGGAACTGAGCGGCATACTCTTCCTCGCGCACGCCGCGTTGCAAATGGTGCGCCCGGTGCGCGTCGAACTGCACAGCCAGCGTGATCAACGGCTTCAGACTCTGCGTTAAATTTCAGGGAGCAAGGGGAATGATTAAAATCTACAACAAGTCGAGCAACGAATTGCTCGGCCGGATCTCGGAAAACGACCTCAACTTTCTGGTGGAGCACCTCGAAGAGGAAGAGCTTGATGATCCCGATTACTACCTCCAGAAAGAAACAATTGAGGATTTCGAGAAGAAAGGCGCTTCGCCTAAGCTCGTAGAAATCCTAAGAAGCGCGCTGCAAGGTCAGGACGCAGCGGAGATTCGCTGGGAGCGGGACAACCTGCCGACGTAAGCAAAAGGGCGCGATTGCTCGCGCCCTTCAGAATCTAAGTCTAACGACGGTCCGGCGGCCGTGCCAAGGAGACGGCCAGCCGTGCGCCGGAAGTAGGAGGTTACTCCGTCTTCGCGCCCTGCTCTTTCAGGAATGCCCAGGCATTTTCGATGTGCTGCGTTGGGTCTTTCAGATCATTGTCCGTTTCGATAGCCAACACGCCATCGTAGCCAGAGGCGGAAACGGTCTTCAACAGCTTAGCGATATTCGCATCGCCCTGTCCGATAAACACGTCGGTTGCCACATCACCACGTTCCGTGCTGTGGACCTTCTTGTCCTTGAGGTGAATGTCGAACACGCGGCCCTGATATTCCTCGTAAACCTTTGAGGGATCCAGGCGAGCGCTCGCGATCCAACCGGCATCGAGGCAAACGCCCATGCGCGCGTCGCGATGCTTGAGGAGAGCTTTGACGACGACAG
>DASPKX010000156.1:0-32544 GCA_035627835.1 Candidatus Methylomirabilota bacterium | reverse complement strand
GCTTCGGCAAGGTGCGCTTCCCCGAGAGCTCCGGGTACGGCGTCAAGCCGGTCTCCCGCGAGGGGACGGAGCGGCTGGTCCGCGCCGCGATCCGCTATGCGCTCGCCAACGGCCGCGGCTCGGTGACCCTGGTGCACAAGGGGAACATCATGAAGTTCACCGAAGGCGCTTTCCGTGACTGGGGATATGCCGCGGCGGAACGCATCTTCGGGGACAAGGTGTACACATGGGCAAAGTGGGAGCGCACTAAAAAGGAGAAGGGCGAAGCTGCTGCCAACGACGAGCAGAAAGCTGCTCTAAAGGGTGGCGCTGTTCTCATCAAGGACGCTATTGCAGACATCACCTTGCAACAGGTTCTCACTCGGCCTGAAGATTTCGATGTCATCGCCACGCTTAACCTAAACGGCGACTATCTTTCCGATGCTCTCGCAGCTCAGGTGGGCGGCATCGGCATCGCCCCTGGTGGCAACATCAATTACGTCACGGGTCACGCCATCTTCGAAGCAACCCACGGCACTGCCCCTAAATACGCCAACCAGGACAAAGTGAATCCCGGCAGCGTGGTGCTGAGCGGCGAAATGATGCTCCGCTATATGGGTTGGGTGGAAGCAGCCGACTTGATCCTCAAGGGCTTAAATGGCGCAATTGGCTCCAAGCGCGTGACTTACGATTTCGCTCGCCTGATGGAAGGCGGAACCGAAATTAAATGTTCTGAGTTCGGTGATAACATCATCAGCCACATGTAATCCCTGCTTAGAACTAACTATATCGTCAAAGCGCATCGGACTCCCCGATGCGCTTTTTTGTCGGCACGGACTGTGCTAAAAGTCGCGCAGTAGCCACGATTGACCCTCATGATACTATTGTCTTTATGAGCCTCGCGTTGAAAACTTTTGCCAGCGTGTCTTTTCCCCGCCTCCTTGGCGTGATTCTCACTCTAGCGGCTTGCCTCGGCCTCTCTGCCCAAGGCCCCGTTTCGCCCCCTCCCGGCTTAACCATCCAGCTCGTTCAGCCCACGAACGGCTCCTGGTTCCAAACAAACACCTCCGTTGCCCTTCGCGCTCAGGTGCGCCCCGGTGAGAACGTCGCGGAGGTTCACTTCGCGGTGAACGGAACCTACTTTGCAGTTGCTCGCAACCCGCTCCGCACGGTGGATGGCGCCTTGGAGTTTATGCACGTGTGGCGAACTAACGTGCCCGGGAACTACACCCTCTCGGCGAAGGTCACCAATCGCTTCAACGTGACCGCGACTTCCAGCCCGGTGTCAGTGATCGTCGGCCAACCTGTCACCCCTCCTCCCCCAGGGCATTTCAGCATGAGTTTTTATGTGGCTCCGTGGGCCGGCAAGGTTGGGAATGTCGTAACCAGGGATTTCAGTTTCGCCGGACCCGCTACTGACGGCGCCCTCATGCCGGGCACGCGTGTCGTGGCGGATCCTTCAGCGCGATTCTTCTACGCCGCTGAGTGGCCTCAAGTCCTCAAGATTGATGCGGCCACTGGCAACGCTGTTGAGATCTTGGAAGAGTTGAGCTGGCCAATGGGCGCCGCTTACGATTCTAAACGCGGTCGTCTGGTCATTGTAACTTTAGGTGGCGATGGCCATCTCTATGCCCTTCAAGATGGCCGGACAAACTGGACCGTGCTCAAGAACCTCGGTGGGCGTGACTTTGAATCGTTTGTTTATCATCCGACGCACGATGCCTTTTACGGCATCGAGGTCTTCGGCACAGGCTCCAACCTCCGTCTGACAAAACTTACCCCCAATGGCGACTTCGTTCAGACCTACCAATTGCCGCCCTTGCCCCAGCATATTGAGTATTCGCAGTACCGCACCGAACTGGCTGCAGTCGGCGATGGACTGGCGATGATTGTTGAACCCAAGCCCCATGTTCATCTCGACAGGGCGGAGTCGCGCATTTACGCCATTGATCCTGCAATTCCGAGCGCCAGCCTCACTTACTCAAAAGCCTGGATCAATTGGCCTCCAGTGACTTTCCGCAGCGCTCCCCAGCCGCGCATCACGCACCCTACTAACGGCTTCACCCTGCAGGCTGGCTCAAACCTCGAGATGATGATCCAGGTTCCGGATGCGGACTCGGATGTCCGCACTGTGGAGGTTTTCAACAACGACCGCAGTCTCGGGTTCGCGCACCGTCTGCTCACAATTCTGCCGACGAACGGAGACGTCTTTGGCCTTGTGCTGTCGAACCTGACAGCGGGTTCCTATAGCCTTAAAGCGAAAGCAACCGATTCCATGAACCTGGTCGGATGGTCTCCCTCCATCGGGATCCAGGTGCTTGGCCCAACAAACCACGTCCGGTTCAACGTCGACACACGATTCCTTGTTGGTGGTCGCATCGTCGAAAAAACCTACACGGAAAACGGCCCCGCGGACGGTGGTCCGCTTATCCCCGGTCTGCGCATGGTCGGCGGGAACCAACGCTATTTATTCGGTGCCGAACCGCATTCCATCACGCGCTACGACAGTCAAACGCAGCAAGTTCAAGAGATCACGGCCTTGCCTGCCGGTCTGCCGGAACTCAGTTGGCCGATGGGCGCCGCTTACGACACCCTCCGTAACCGCATCATTGTCGCGAGCTTGGGGGGGGGTGGGTATCTCTACCAGTATTACTACGCGAGCAATACCTGGACGGTGCTCCGCAGCCTGGACGGTCGCGACTTGGAATCCATTGTTTACCATCGGCAAACCGACGCTTTCTATGCGGCCGAGACCTCGTATTTGGGAGGAAGCGCCACCACTCACGTGGACATCACTCGCTTCAACCAAATCGGTGAGGTCGTTGGAACTATCACGCTAACGAACCTGCCTTACAGCCTCTGGGGAGCAGACCGCTCGGAACTTCTCGCGCTCGATGATAAACTGCTCCTGTTCCTCGAAGGCGATCCCGGACACAGCCCTCTCAGTTCCATGACAGCTTACCGGGAGTCGCGTATCTACCTGATTGATCCTCGCGCGGAAACTTACGAATTGGTCTGGCAAAAACGGTGGGACCAATCCTCATCGATTCGCATCACTGCTCCAGCTTCAGGCGCGCGATTCACGAATCAGCACGTCATAAATCTTTTCGCTAACGTGGAAGCCCCATTCACTAATCCTGACCGCGTGGAGTTCTATTCTAATGGCTCTAAGCTCGGCCTTGGGCATGAGCCCCCAACCATCGACCCAATCTCCGGTCGAATCTTCCGGCTTTCCTGGACGAACGCGCCATCTGGTTCGCACCGCATTGTTGCCAGAGTCTTTCAAGGGAACCTGGTTGCCGAATCCGCACCGGTTGAAATCACAGTCATCCGGAATCCGCTGAACCAACCGCCCCTCGTTCACATAGAATATCCGGTTCCTGGGCAGCTGGTAACAAATCAGGTGGCCCTCATCGCCCGGGCATTTGATCCAGATGGCACCATCGCTTCCGTTGAGTTTTTCGATGATGGACGCAGCATCGGATTTGGCGTGCCCGACTCTCTGCTCGCGCTCAGCCAACCTGCTGGCCACGCCTACCGCCTCCTCTGGACCAACCCGCCTGCAGGATCCCGCACTGTCAGCGCGCGCGCTACTGACAATCGGAGCGCCACCGCTTGGTCTGGAACGGTTAATTTCATCGTGGTCCGCCCTCCAACCAATGTTACTGTTCGCATTACGTCACCACAGCAAGGCGCCCGGTTCACCAACAATCAGCCGATCACCATCCGCGTTCTCACACGCGGCGCGGTTGAACGCGTTGAATTGTTCTCGAACGGCCTCTGGTTAGGGGACGCCCATCCCAGCCCCCTTGCCGCCATCGACACTCCTTGGGAGTTCATTTGGACCCGACCCATGAACGGCACGAACATCATTCAAGCCTCCGCTCGTTATGATGGCTTCCGCACCAACGTCTCCGCGCCGGTGACATTCTACGTTGTCCCGCCGCAGCCTTTGATTGTGGCCACTCGTTTGCTGCCCGATTCATACCGACCTGGCGCGCCGATCCCGGTGCAGATCCGCGTTCAACCGAGCGCTGCTGTCACCGCTTACGCTGTTGAGGATGCGCCGCCAGGCGGCTGGCGCGTTATCAACGCTTCACCCGACGGCTTATACGACCCAGCGAATGGGAAAGTTAAATTCGGCCCATACCGTGACCGCCAAATCCGGACACTGACCTACACGGTGATTGCGCCGACCAACGCGATCAACAGCTTCACCTTCGAAGGCCGTGCGTCTGCCAACGGTCAGGATGTGGCTATTATTGGAGACCAAACCATTGCGCCAGTGGAAATCCGCCACCCGGCTGATAGCAACCCAGCCGATTACCGTATTACCTTGAACGAACTCACTGCGTACGCCGGGAATTGGACCCAAGGGACCAACAGCCCTCTAAGCTACGTCACGCGGGCAGGCCTCCTCTGGAAGGGCGGGGAGGCTTATCGCTTCGATCCAAATATTCCATCCGCCCCCATGTGGTGGGTGCCTATTCAAACCAACCCACCCTTCCGGGCGTTTAGTCTCTCAGCCAGCGCCGCAAGCCGCTCTCTTCCGACCAGCGCCGCAGCCGGATCCTCTCTCCCTGTTCGGCTTACAGTGGAGCCTGCGCCAGGCACAACCGTTCACGCCGTGGAGGAGCAACTCCCCGTGGGTTGGACAGCCGCCAGCATTACCCATGGCGGTGAGTATTCCGCGGAAAGGAACGTCATTCGGTGGGGTCCGTTCTACGACTCCTCGCCACGCGAACTCTCCTACATTGCCAACCCGACTGAATCCGCTGAAGCGGCTGTGTTCATCGGCAAAGCGTCGTTCGACGGCCTCACATCGCTTATCGCCGGCCAGGCGCAGCTCGATCCGTTCGCGTTGCGTTTTTCACAAGGCGGAGACGGTGTCCTAACCCTGAGCTTCGATCCTCCTGCGGGTGTGTCCGTGACGCTTGAATCGGCCACATCACCGACCGCCGACGACTGGCAGCCAATCGCAACAAGCGTTGACCCGGTTACAGGGAGCAGCATCGGCCAGGTTCCCGCGAGCGGTAGCCAGCGCTTCTACCGTCTCCGGGCGGAGTAGCAGCTTCTATTCATCCAAAAGGCGGCAGGTGAAACCCTGCCGCCTTTTTGTTTCCCTCCTGCGTGCTGAACTGCTTTGCCGATTGTCGAAGTTGGTAAGCGCTCCCTCAGACGGGGGATCAAAAGATGCGTGCAAATTGTCCAGCTTTAGCCCGCCGTAGAGGCTTTTCGCTCATCGAACTGATGTGTGTGCTCTGCATCATCATGATTCTCGTCGGCATGATGGTGCCTTCGGTGCTGAAGGCATACCGACGGGCGAAGAGCTTCGAGAGCGAGATCACGGGCCAGCAATTTACCCCTGCGTTCGCCACTGCTCTCGCCACGTTCTACGAAGATCAACGCGAATTCCCGGCTCTTAAGCCAGAGGAACTCGCCCAGTTGGGCGTCTTTGACTCGAGCATGCTTGCCTTCCTCCGCAAGCCAGGCGTCGTTTACTATCCTTTTTCCTCAAAGGACAAAGGCGACAAGCTCATCCTCCGCGCCGATCAAGGCAAAAAGCCTCCTTACGTCATCTACAAGCGAGACGTGGTTCGGGAATAACAACCCTTATTCGAGGGCGCGAACCCGGAAAAACGCAGACTTCCGCACCCGCGTTTGCTCATCCACGAACTCCATCAATGACCCGGCTGTGATCGTGTTTGTGCGCACCGGGGTCCAAGGCTCAGCGCTTTGCAAAGTCGCTTTTGTCTCAATCACGTAACGCTTGCCTGCAATGCCGTTGAAGCAAAACAACATATTCTTTTCCGGGCTCATTCCCGTGTGGCTCTCATGCAACGACGGCCCCATCACCATTACGTGCGCGGTTGCTGAGGTGGCCGAGGCGCCTGCAACGTCAGTGGCCACCGCTTTCAATTGGTAATTCCCGGGCGATGCATTGGTAATCGTCCATTCGTACGGGAATGTGCTATCGCGTCCGAGCAAAGCTTGCCCGTTGTAGAACTCGATGAATGCGATGCCCCCGTCATCTGGGTCCGAAGCTTCAGCCCTCAACGCGATCGAGGAGCACGAGTTCAGGTGCGTGTTATTCGTTGGAGTGGTAAGACGCACCGTTGGTAACTGGTTAATGACATTCGTCACTGAAATGTTCACAACGGATGATGTTGCTGTACTTCCGCCCGAATCCGTCGCCACAACCCTGATGGCGTAATTTCCTGCGGCCAAATTTTGCGCGAACGCCACATAGGGCGAATTAATCTCGGTCGCAAAGAGTGTGTCGCCAGCATAGAAATCGACTTTGCTGATCGCTCCTCCTGGTTGCTCTGCTTCCGCCGTGACACGCACCGTGCCCGGGGCAGGGTAGGTCGCTCCTGCCGTCGGCTCGACTAACCGAACCGTGATCGGCTTCGACTGGAATTTCCCAATCGCATAAATCCTGTTGCCACGACCGCTCACCAGAATATCGCCCGTAACTATATCGACAGTTATGCCGCTGACATTCGGAAGGTTCGTCAAAAATAAGCGAGCGGATCCGACATTGGGATCCCCCACCTGATTCGCCGTGTACGCAATCACTGCGTCATCCTGCGTCGTCATCAGAATGGATGCCGTCGAGAATACAGGCTCGCCCGCTTTCACATAAGCAATGCCACCCGCATCTTGTGGCAATTCAATCCAGTTGGAAGGCTCAGACAGGTCAAATGTTCCTTCACCATCAGCGATGAGCGCGCCATCTGTCCATGTGGATGAGGCCGCAACCTTGAACCTCCCCGCGCCTGGCAGTCCAGCCGGCACAATGGCCAGGCCACCGCCGCCGGAGGGGTAGCCGAGGTCATCCAGATTAATCAGCTTGTCGCGTGTTTGGCTGCCCGCCTTCACCTGCCCCACTGTCGCGTCGTTATAACTCGTGTATAGGACCGTCCCAGAGCTATGCACCGCCAGGCTTCCATCCGAAGCCCCCGTGGCGCCATTCTCACTCGGTGTGAGCGCCACGAAGCGAGTCGGGCTGCTAAATCCCGTGATCCGTTGGTCCGCGCCCCTCGTCACAGTCACCTCGTGCAGGCTGTTTTCCGTGCCTTGCCCCGCGGTCATTCGGAAAAGCAATTTGGTCGGATTCGTGGGGTGGAGCGCGATCCCGCCAATCCCCTCCTCAAGCGGCAATGGCCCGAGATCCTTCACGCTATAAGCCGATGAGAACGCTGGCCCTAAAGCCTGAGCGTGAGTGGCGACTCCGTTCGAAGCACACATCAGAACAGCCGAGGCAATTGTGAGTTTTCGAAAATCGCTGAAAATAGAAGTGGCTCTCATGAGCCCATCTTTACTAAACGCGCAATGGGCCGCTCAACTGTGACTTCAGCGCGCACCCGTGTGACTTGCGCGCACACTTATGACACTTCAGCCGCCGCGCTTTTCCATTCCGGGTAAACACTCGGATCGAGCTGCCCGCGATCTATCAAGTCGTGCAAATCGCGTATTATCGTTTTCCGATCCACCTCATGCTGGCGCGCAAGTTCCGAAATATTCGGTCGCCCTTGCGACTGGCGCAATTGCAGCAACATCTCATGCTGCCGTGCCAGCCGCCGCGTGAACCGCCGCTCGCTTCCCTCCGAGCGAACAAGCTCATGCCGCTCCAACGATTGCAGCACCGCAATCGTTTCCGCCACCCCGCACTCCGTTAGCGCGATCTCAACTGTCTTCCGCAACTCCCGCACGCTTACTGGCTTCTCTATCACATAATGCGCCGAGTGCGGCCCTTGAAGCGCTTTCAACTGCCCCTGAATGTCCAGTGTTCCCGAAATAACGATGACAGGCACATGCGGCGCGATCCGTTTCAGCTTCGGCAAAAAATCTGTCCCCTTCTCCCCCTCCGCCAAAATGTGATCGAGCAGAATCACTGAAGGCCGATGCTCCTCAATTAACCCGAGCCCCTCGGTTCCCGTTGTGGCATGGACCACGCGGAATTCCTTCAATGTTTTGCGATATAGACGGAGCTGCTGCTCGTCGTCTTCGATCACCAGGATTGTGGCAAGGGTTGGCTCGGGCGCGATCTGCTCGTCCATAGCTTTTCTTGTAATCGTTACGTGGCGTTCGCGGCCACTGTGCTTTCCGCGCACGGGTTCTGCGATGCCGCGATCGGAAGATAAATCGAAAATTCCGCTCCCTCATCTGGAGCGCTCGCCACCTGCAGCCCCGCGCCCTCCTTCTCGCACACAGCATAAACCAACGACAGCCCCAATCCTGTCCCCCGCTTCGGCCCTCCATTCTTCGTTGTGTAAAACGGCTCGAAGATTCTCCCAATCTGGTCCGGCGCTATTCCCGGCCCAGTATCCTTCAGGCTGATCCTTAAATATTCCTCCGCTCCCGTCGGCCGCAGCCGCACTGCGGCGGGAACGCTTTTCACCATGCTCAGACGCACTGAGATTGCTCCCCCATTCGGCATAGCCTCCGCTGCGTTTACGATGATATTCAACAGCGCCTGCTCAATGCGCGCGGCATGCCCAAAGACAGGAGGCAAATTCGGCTCCGCCACCACCTTCACCTGGATGTTCGCGAGAAACTGTTTCCGCAGCAGCCGCAACAAATTCCGCGTCATCTCCTCCGCGGAATAATGCTGCGCTTCACCCGCATTCTCCCGCGTGTACCCCAACAGCGAGCGCACGACCTGCCGCCCCTGGGTCACAGCTTGCTCGATCTCCGCCACGTTCTCCCGGATCTCCTTCCGATCGCGGCTCTCCCCAATTAAGTCATTCGACATGCGGATCACCGACAACAGATTGTTGAAATCGTGCGCAATTCCCGCTGCCATCGTCCCGAGCGCGGTCATTTTTTCGCTGTGCAGCAGTTCAGCCTGCGCCAATTCAAGATCCCGGCTCTTCCGCACGATCAAGGTTTCCTTGGCCATTAATTCGCTCAGCATTGCTCGATGCCTATGAAGCACGAAGAGCACTGCCGCCAATGTCAGGATCAGCGTCGTTAAGATCAGCCCGGCGATCTTCTGAAAACGCTGCACTCGCGCGCTCGGAGCCGCAGCCGGGACTTCCGCATGGCGCCTGCCATCAAGTCCTAACGAGACCAACTCCGCCTCCACCCCCGCAAAGTTCCATTTGTGAATGACGTCCGCGCCTTTTGTGGCGATGAAAAGAGCCTCCCCCTTCGCATCGAACTCCAGCGCATTCATGTTCCCCAGATCCATCGAGTTCAGCCGAAGCCGCTCCCGCCCCGCGCTCAAATCGTGAAGAACGATTTCACTGTCCGAAAGCGTCGCAGCGAGCAGCTTGCTGTCATGGCTAAACGCGACCAAGCCCGATCTCGTTCCTCCAGATTCAACTTGGAACGACTTCTCCTCCCGCCATTCGGGCAAGCTGTAGAGGATCGCGCGATCATTCGCGGCGAGGCACGCCCATCTCCCATCCGCGCTCGTCTGCAATTGACCATCGGCCGCGCTTAACTCCCGGACCGGCTTCCCTGTGGCCACGCTGAAAACCCGCGTGCCAAATTTATCCGAGCTGATCACCACTTCCCCCCTCGCGTTGTTCAAAGCCAACCCGCGGATCACCGGCATGTTTGGAAACGCCACGAATGCTTTCGGGTCTGCTAACGGAAAACAAATCACATGGGCCGAGGAGAGGCGCACCGCGGCGTTGATGCCATCAGGACTTATGCGCACCCAATCCGTTTCCAATCCGCGCGGTGACGAAACGAACAACTCCTGCCGGAAAACAGCTTTCCCATCCTCCTCATCAATGGCCCAGGCATGCATTCCGCTCGGTGACGCTCCAAATAATCGGCCGCTCCTGGAATCGAATTGCACCGACTGATCCCAAATCCGTTCCAGCGGCTCATGTCCCATCACCGCGCCGTCGCTTTGGCGAAGCAGCCGCACGCCATCCTCGCGCATCACAGCCAACCATTTGCCGTCCGCGCTGCTGCTGATTGAAAAAATGATCTTCCGCCCGCCCCCGCTGACATTCCACGTTTCCAACGCTCTGCTTTGCGCAACACCCCACACTCCCAACCCGCCTGGCTCCTTGCGAAATGCCAGCTTCGTCCCGTCCCTGTTGAAGCCCAGCGCCAAACCCGATTGTGTGCTCCGCAGCAATTCTCCCGATGCAGCAAGATGCACGCGTGTCACACCGTCCCAACCTTGGCTGGCGATGAGTGTCCCCGTCGGATTGATAGTCGGCGTGGGGTGAGACGCGTCCCCGGCTCGGAAGGCCAGCGCTTGGCCGGAACTCAAGTCCCAGCGCACGATCTGGCCATCCTCACATCCTCCTGCGGCCACCCGACCATTGTCGGACCATGCGATCGAAACGATTCGGGAGTTGTGTCGCGCAAAAAAGACAGTGGCCCCGTCCTCCACATTCCGGATCGCAAATACCCCGTCAGAAGTAAGCACACCAAGCTGCCGAGAATCCGCAGGATTGAACACGAGATGCTCGGCCGGGGCCGAATCGATCGCCCCGCCCTCGTTGCCCGTCGAAGTGTCGAACAGCCGCACCTTCTGGGCGCGCGCGTCACCCACGGCCAGGATCTTCCCTTCCCTATCGAAGGCAATTGTTGAACCCTGATCCACGAGCGCCTTGAACCTCGTTGTGCCATCCGTGCAATTCCACACCTGCACCCAACCGTCGGCGTAACGAATCGCCACCAGTTTGCCGTCCCGGCTGAATCTGCCACGCACCGGACGGCTGGCGCCCCCAAACAGATGGAGCCCCTCGTTGCTCTGAAGCGCGTGCAGGGTCGCTTCGTTTCCCGGCCCGAATCGGAGGTAACGCGTAAAATCCCGATCCACATCCGCAACATCGGTCCCGACCTTTCCTGGCCAAGCCAGTTCCGGCGAGTTGAGATCCGTCAAGGCGAGCACGTCGCTCGCTTCCTGCCGGAGCTGCGGTGAGTTCGTGATCGCAGCCGCCGAACGCAAAGCAGCCAGCGCTCGCTCTTTTGAGCCAAGGGAACGGCTCACCCGTTCGGCGCGTGCTTGGGAAAGGTACGATTCCGCAAGCTTCTGCTGGCTGAGTTGCGTGGCTTCAACAGCTCGAACGAATTGCTCTTCTCCGAACGCCGCCATGGCCAGCGCCAGGCAAGCAAGAGCCACCACCACCAGCAGGATCCCCAACAGCGCGATCGAAGCTTTGCGAAGCTTCTGGATCGTTTGTTCCCGCTCGCGCAGCAGCGGCTCGGCAGGGGAACCTGGTGCAGGCGCCGACGGCATTGGAAACCATCTACCGCCCAACCCGCCTCAGAAATCAAGTGCGCTTTCCGCGCCCACCCACTGTTCCGTTCCCTAACAGCATCACTAACCCCTCCTTGTGCCCTCTTCCTACTCACCGCTTTCAACCCAGTCTCGTCGTCTGGTCGCCGTGCACCTCCCTCTCATTGCCGCAAGCCCGGGCTTCGTAATCTGCGCAATCTGCGGACGTCCTCTTTTTCATCCTTAACGGTCGAAAGCAACCCCTTCCATTTGCATCGCCAAAATCGCTGCCTCCACTCTTGTAATAACTTCATCCGGGGTGGAAGTGCCCGCGGTTATCCCCACCACATCCCCATCGACAAACCAACTTTCCTCCAACTCCCCCGCGTCCTGGATCTGATGCACCCGCTCGCAATGCACCGCGCAACTCCTCGCCAGCTCCCGGGTGTTGTTGCTATTCTTCCCACCGATCACAATCACGACTGAAGCTTGCTGCGCCAATTCCACGGCTGCTTGCTGCCGCAGTTTTGTCGGCTGGCACACTGTGTCCACAAACCGAACCTCCGCCTGCGGAAACCTTCTCTGCAACGCCGCCACCAGCTCACGAACCCGCCCGATCGGCTGGGTCGTTTGTGCAATCACACCAAAACGCTCACGCGGGGCGATCTGCCCAATCTCCTCTTCGTTCAACGCCACCTCCGCTCCTGGAAAATCCTCCGTTAACCCACGCACCTCCACGTGTCCTCGTTTACCAATGACCACTGGATGATACCCCGCAGCCACCAGCTTCCTCAGCGTTGAGTGCGCATGCTTCACCAATGGGCATGCCCCATCTTTAATCTCGAAGCCTTGGTTGCGCGCCACGTCGATTGCCTTGTCCGATAAACCGTGCGCAGTGCCCAAAACTCGTTTTGTCCTTACCTGGCTCAGGTCTCTCTCGATCTGAATCCCTTTCTCTTCCAGCGACCGATTGATCGCCGGGTTATGCGCCAACTCTCCCAGAATGGTGAGTGGCCCTTGATCCGCTTCCTTTTCGGCAAGCGCCAGCGCGTCGCGGACGCCGAAGCAAAGACCCATGTGCCGAGCTTTTATTATTTCGAATCTCATAACTCTGTATTACAAAGTGAAACAGCAGCCGTTTTGGCTCTCAGCCCCGTTTCGTTTCACGGACAATCTTCTCCAACAAATCTATATACGTTTGAAACGCTTTCCGCCCCGCCGCCGTCAACGCGCATGTCGTCAGCGGCCTCCGATTCTGAACGCTCTTGGTCACTGCCAGGTAACCCGCGTCCTGCAGCGTTTTAATATGCATGCTCAAGTTGCCATCCGTCATTGAAAGCGTCTCACGCAGCTCTGTGAATGAGAGCGCGTCAGAGGCTGCGAGCAACGACATGATCGCCAGCCGCCCCTTTTCGTGGATCGTCCGATCCAGTTGAAGAAAAGGCTCCGGGTTCACGATCGTTGTTCGCGCACTCGCAGGTAAGCGGCATACGCCAGGTGCAGCGCTCCAAAAATTGCTCCCATCGCCCCATGCGCATGCACGCCCGGGAGAGAGCCGCGCTGGAGGAGCACAATGATTCCAACACCAGCGGCGATGAAAAGCCATCCCAGCCGCCGAATCCCGCCGGGTGTGAAAAATCCTCCCGCATGCAACGCCGCGCCATACAACCCGGCCCACAACGCCGTCGCCTGCCACACCCCGGGAGCAATAGCGGTTAGCGCCAGCCCGCACACCAGCGGCGGCAGAATCGCTTGCGTCACTCTTTTGGCAGGTGGAGACCAAAACGGCTCTCCAGCCGCGAGCGCTTGCTTCCGAATCAACAGAAATGCCGCTGCCACGCTCATGCCCCCCACGCTGAACCAGTAAGTGACGAACCCGGGGAAAGAAGTGATCTCAAGCAAATACCCGCCAATGGCTGCGAGCGTTCCGATCGCACCAAGAAGCGCCATTACTGGAGCCAAGGCGCGCCGGTAGAGAGCCGCGCGCTCCATGAGTGTCCGAATCGTTTGCAGATGAGCTTCAGCCGAGGCAGCATCCATGTCATACTTTGTAATACAAAGTCAATGGTCAGTCAACCCTGCGTAGCACGCCGCGGAAGAAGGCTCATGATAGATGCAACCCATGAGGCGCCCGCCTCCATGGCGCTCTTCGTTCTCTCTGGGAAACAAAAAGGGCGGCCAAAGCCGCCCCTGCATAAATTACGTGGCCTGCTTACCGCCGTGCCGGCGTTTTCGCCTTGCCTCGCGCCTGGGGAGCTTCCTCCTCTTCCTCTTCTTCCTCCTCACCTCCGCCGAGCGCCTCCTCGTTGATGCATTCCTCGGCGAGATCCGTCAGTTTCTCGTCAGTCGTCTCCTCCTCCTCCATCGTTTCCTTCAGGAGGTCGAGAGCTTCATTCTCCTCAAGCAATTCCGCCCAGGTGCAAAGACACCCGTAGGTGGCGATCTCGTAATGCTCAACCTTCTGCGCCGCCGAAATCAATGCCGCGTCCAGCGCTGCCGAGCCTTTGAACTCCTTCATCATAGATTGACCTTCCTCGATCAACCCTTTCATCGCTTCGCAAGTCTTACCTTTGGCTGGTTTGCCGAAGATCTCGAACACCTGCTTCAAGCGCTCGATCTGTTGCTCCGTTTCCTGCGCGTGCATTTCAAATGCCTCGCGCAAGCTGTCAGTCTGCGCTGCCTTGGCCATCTTCGGCAGAGCCTTCAGCAACTGCCCTTCCGCGTTGTAGATGTCGGCCAACTCGTCCAAGAATAATTCCCTTAATTCGCTCATAGTTCCCTTTGTTCTTTCCCTTGTGGTGGGATTCTTCACCTTCCTGACGCCTTGGACACCGCGCAATAAGGGCAAGGAGTAAATCCACCTCAGGGCCGTTGCCGAAGCCCGCGCTTTGCGTTCGCAAGAACGAGCGCTTGAGAACATTGTGCGCCTGAATAGAATGTTGGCTGAACCGTATGCGTCGCCAACCATTGCTCCCCATCGCTCTTGTCCTGCTCCTGTCCGCAACAGTGGGTTGCAATCGCTCCACCAACGAACCGACCCAATCCTCCGAGGCCGCATCAACCTCAACAAACGAGCGCACCGCGCTCCGTGGAGAGCCCATCCGCCCACGAGCCAGCGACCAGGTTGCAGCCACCAACGCCGTCACAGCCACCAATGCCATTGCTGCAACCCCGGTGAACACCAACAACCCCGCAGCTCTTCAAAAAGATGGTGAGCACACTGTCGTTGGATTCGAATATCTCGCCTCCTTCAACTACGTCATGCCCGACGAAAGCGCCGGCCCATCATCCACCCCGACCAACCAGATCCCCGACCACATCCGCGCCCTGGACCAAAAACCGATTGCGCTGAAAGGCTTCATGCTCCCGCTCAAAGTCGAAGCCGGGCTCGTGAACGAACTCCTCCTCATGCGCGACCAATCCATGTGTTGTTACGGCGCCGTGCCCAAGATCAACGAATGGGTCAGCGTCAAACTCCCGAACGGCGTGAAGCCCGTTATGGACGCCCCCGTCACCATCTACGGCAAATTCGCCGTCGGTGAGATGCGCGAAAACGGCTACCTCGTCGGCCTCTACCAAATGACCGGCGACCGCATGAAAGAGTAGGCGTTTAATTCTTGGCCCATCCCTCCAACCACTGCGCCCTCCTTGCCTCCTCCGCTCCTCCGGGTTTGTTCCTGTCCTAAATCTGCGAATCCCTGTCCCGCCGCAGCCTGAGCGTAGGCGGATGCCGACACCACCCCTCCTGATGCGTAAATCTTCCTCCCTCCGCCTCTCCGCGCCTCCGCGGGAGAAAATGTCCTCGCCCGCCCTTTCCCATTTTTTAATCTGGGTTAATCTGCGGATACCCTTTCCTTTCTTCCCCCAAGTTGCCACCCAGCCACACCCTCGCTAACCTCACGCCCATGAGAGTTTCCAAGCTGCTCCACACCCGCTACCGCGTGGACGACCTCGAGCGCACCATCACCTTCTACAAAAACGTCCTTGGCCTCGAAGAAACCCGCCGCCACAAATCCCCACGCGGCTCTGAACTCGTCTTCCTCAAAGCCCCCGACAGCGAAGAACTCATCGAGATCTGCTCCTTTCCCTCCAGCGGTCCCGTCCACGTCCAGGCCGACCTCACCCATCTCGCCTTTCAAGTCTCCAGCCTTGCTGAATTCGAGAAACACCTCGCCGCCCACGGCCTCAAATACTCCGACGGCCCCCACATGAAACCCGACGGCAGCGGCTTCGCCTTCATTGACGCTCCCGAAGGCTACGAAATCGAACTCATCCAGCGCTCCGGCTCCGCCAGCTCCTACTGAACATGACCATTGCGGAACTGCACGCTAACGAAGAACTCCGCGCGCACGAATTCCCTGTCGTCCGGGAGAAAGTCTTCCTCGCGCACGCGGGCGTTTGCCCGCTCCCCCGCCGTGTCACCGCCGCCATGGAAACCTACATCCATGCCTGCGCGCGGGGCGACCAGGAGCATGCCCTGCCCGCTGAGGTCATCACGCAAACCCGCGCCCTCGCCGCGCAGCTTATCGGCGGCAAACCAACCGAGATCGCCCTCGTCGGCCCCACCAGCCTCGCCCTCAGCTACATCGCTGGCGGGTTGAAACTGAAGAAAAACAAAACCGTCTTCACCTACCTGGATGATTACCCATCCAACGTTTACCCATGGATGAAGCTCGCCGACCGCGGCATCCCCGTTCAACTTCTGAACGTCTCCGCCCTCGGCCGCATTCGCGCGCGCGACATCGTCGGCCAAATCGATGAGCAGACCCAACTCGTCGCGCTCGCCTCTTGCCATTACGTCGCCGGCTTCCGCGCCGAGATCGAACAAATCGCCCAGGAACTAAAACGCCGCGGCATCCTGTTCTGTGTGGATGCCATTCAGACCCTCGGCGCCTTCCCAACCACCGTCCAAAACATCGACTTCCTCGCTGCCGACGCCCACAAATGGATGCTCGGCCCCTGCGCTGCGGGCACCATGTTCGTGCGCGAAGAAGTCCAGGACCAACTCCGTCCCATCGTCCACGGTTGGCACAACATCCGATGCCCCAATTTCGTGGCTGATGAAGAAATGACCTACAAACCCGACGCCCGCCGTTACGAGGCCGGCACCGCCAACCTCATTGGCCTGGTCGGCCTCAGAGCCTGCCTCGAGCTGCTTTTGGAAGTCGGCATCGAGAACATCGCCCGCGAGCTGCTGCGCAAGCGCAACTGGCTCGTCCCTGCCATCAAAGAAAAAGGCTACACCGTCCTGCACGCCGATGTCCCTGCCGAAAACCAAAGCGGCATCGTCACCTTCCACAAACCCGGTTCCGACATGGCCGACCTCCACGCCAAGATGGAAGCCGCCGGAATCGTGACCTCCCTCCGGTTCGACCGAGCGGGCAACAAATACATCCGCCTCTCCCCGCACTTCTACAACACCGACCCCGAACTCCAGCGCGTCGTCGATTTGCTGTAACGCTAGCACGTTAGCCTGCGGTTGCGGTTACGCGGCGCCCTGAATGCCACTGCTGCTTTCAGCCGGGCCGCGGAGCGGCCGAACAGAGTAGCCCACAGGCGAAGCGCTAGCGAAGCCTGTGGGTATAATGCCCCCCGGTCCGAGCCTCCGTACGGAGGCGCACACATAATTACCCCGATGCGACGCCCTCGTTGGATCCAGATGCATGGTGGGCTGCCTCCGGCTCGCCTTGAAACCAATGCCTTGCAACGGTTCCCCCTCTCTTCCTTCCAAGGAGGAGAGGGCAGGGAGAGGAGGTCTTCGGCGATCAGAGGTAGTCAGATAGTGGCTTTGTCGGCCCCCCACCATCTGTGCGTCCGCTACGTTCCAGCGACCATAACCCACTAAGAACCGTTGACCGTGTCTCACTCAGCGTGTAAACCCTCCTTATGAGGAGGTCGTCCCGATGCGCATTTACGCTGGTCGAACTCCTCGTGGTGATAGCAGTTATCGCAATCCTCGCAGCTCTTCTCCTTCCAGCCTTAGGCAGGGCAAAGTTTTCTGCGAAGAATGCAGTTTGCCTTAACAATCTCCGGCAACTCGGACTCGCTCTGCATGGTTATGTCAGCGACAACGAAGCTCTTCCACCTGCCACACGAATGCATGCTGGAACGAATGCGGCGTGGTACAAGTTTCTTGAGCTTCCCCATGAGGTGATCCTGCCTGAGTGGTATTTGACTGGCGTATTTCGTTGCCCGTTGTACGACGGAACGGTCACTTTCGGAAGCTACTCACCAGGTGGCCCTCGCTTTGAGCGCACAAGCCAAGCCGTAGTCAGCTATGGGTACAATGCTTGGGGGGTTGGTCACCCATCTGAAAACTTCCTTGGCTTGGGTGGTTACGCGCCGAGGGGTACATCTGTGATAACCCAAGCTCAAAGAGAAAGTAGAATCATGGCTCCGAGTAAGTTAATTGCCTTCGGCGACGGGTTTTGTCGCTCTGAGCATGAAAGTTCTGATGGAGCGCAATCGCTTTTGGGGTTTATTGGGGTCCAACACCCCGGAAATTCGTTGATCGGAGCTTATGGGCTTGCCTCGTCACCAATTCGACCACAGCAGCAGCGCAGCTTCAAAAACCATCGCGCCAATGCCAATCGGCTCTTTTATGATCTTCACGTGGAGAAGGAGCGCATGAAGAAAGTGTTTGAGCCAACAGATGACGCGCTTTCCAGGTGGAACGTCGACAGCAGGCCCCACCGAGATGAATACCTGCGACGATAAGCCAACAGGCAGCATCCGTGGGCTGAAGGGTTAGGCTCCGTAAGTTGCTGGCGTTCTCGCCCACCACCATGTCCTACCCCCGAACCGCCGGAGGGGCGGAATATTTGTAGCCCAGAGGCGAAGCGCCAGCCAACCCTGTGGGTATAATGCCCCCGTCCCAGCCTCCGTACGGAGGCCCACACATAATCACCCCCATTGCCGACGCCCCCTTGGGCCGCGCCATCTTCTGCATGGTGGTCCTCTGCTCGCGCCGAGCTTAACGCAACCAGCGCATGACTAGGAGGCGCCGCACGCATGGAAGCTTGCCTTTACGCTGCACCCTGCACTCCAAGGCAAACGGACCTGGCTGGTCCCTGCAATCAAAGAAAAAGGCTACACCGTCCTGCACGCCGATGTCCCTGCCGAAAACCAAAGCGGCATCATCACCTTCCACAAGCCCCGCGCTGACATGGCCGAACTCCACGCCAAAATGGAAGCCGCCGGAATCGTGACCTCCCTCCGGTTCGACCGAGCGGGCACGAAGTACATCCGCCTCTCCCCCCACTTCTACAACACCGACCCCGAACTCCAGCGCGTCCTCGATTTGCTGTAAGGCGCGCGTTACAGAGCAAGCGGGAGGCTCTCTCCGGGTCGTCATGCAAGACAATGGCCCGGGGCTCCAGGCCCAGTCCCTCACGTCAACGCTCCAAGGCCGGTTTGGCAGAGCAACTGTGAAATCACTACTGAATCGGTAATGGGGTGGCCGATCTCTTTGAACTCCCTCGAATGGCGGTTCGCCTTCTTGTCCGCGCAAATCGAGGTGAAAACCTATTTGCGGCTTCTAATTTCGATATAGAATCCGTTGCTTCCTTTGAGAATTGCAGGGGGATCTGGCATCCCTTTTTGCAACTCTGGCGGTGAAAAGACTGAATATTAACGTGGACCGGTGCAGAGCAGCTCCGAGGTCCATGACAGAGACCTTGACAACCCCGCTGAATCCAAGTGTAAGGAGTGATGATAATCCCTCCCAACACTCCAGCAGCAGGGGCTGCCGGTTCGCTTTTAGTCGTGCCGATCTATGATGACGCCAAGGCGATGTCGACGATTAAAGATTATGCCAAAAACCTACAGGGTGTCGCAGGCTGTTCAATTGTGTGCATTGCGTTGGTAGGAGGTGCAGTCCATCTGGAACCTCCAATCACGGTCCAAACGAACTCCGAAACGATTGGAACGGCATCGTTTCTTTACTCTGCTTTGCATTTACGCAAACTGTTAATCGATGGGAAGATATTGAGCCGCTTGGATAAATTCATTATCCTCCTAGATGGCAGTAAGCACAGTAAAACCTGTGCTTTAGACGTACTCGCATTTGCGTTTCCTGAAGTAGCGGACATGACAACCGAAGTGGTATCAGGAGTGAAGCCCAATATGCGCGCCACCGCTAAGCTCAACGGCGTCGAAAAGGATGATCTGGCAGTCTGGCGAACTCTCCCCCTATACATGGGAACGCCTTTTCCGGAAGTCGTTTACAATGCCGCAGTTTTGGAGCACAAGCATTACGATAGTTTGTCGCATGTGGTCGTGGCCGGAATGCTGGCTTCATTTGTAGCACCTCTCAGCCTTAACAACTTGTCGGATGGAGTCCGGCCCGTCTGTTGCGTTGGCGCCATTTTAGCGATTTGGGTTTTCTTCACGATGTACCAACGGCTCGCCGTTTACGCTATGAATGGCGGAGAGTCCTCGCGTTTTTTGAGCACAGTCATCAAATGCGAGGTTTCTCATCCTTAAGGCGGCCCCCTAACGGCTCCATCAGCGTTCGGGGTGCCGTCAAAATACTCGCGGGTGTGTTGATCGTGCTCTTGGCTCTACTCGGTTATTCCTTCACCCTCACCAGAGTTGCTCCGGGGAATTGAGTAGTATGTGCGATGCACGTTGCTCGGTGCTGGTGAGCACGAACAGGGTGAAGCCGACAATGGTCTCAGCCGTACGCAGGCCTTTATCCGGACAAATATTCCAACACTGATGAGACGACCACATTCATCATCTTTCGTGAGCGTTTAGGGCCCACGTAATTAATTTGTTGGAATTCGTCTTCAGATGCTTGAAGAGCTTTTCCAACGGTATGCAGCCCAATCGATTTGAGTCCGGACCTTTGAAAGCTGGTAAGATCCAAAACATCAATGGTCTTGGCAAGTTGGCTGTCCAGAACTGCCGAAATATCAGGCTCTTCAAATTTACCGACCACGGAAGTCAAAGAAGAATATATAGGATGATTCGCGCCATACTCAGTGAAACGCTTCACCGCCAATGTTCGACCAAAACTCGTGAGGGTGGGTATTGGATTAGCAGATGGTGCGGCCAAACATCCAAGATTAACTGCGTAACGCGTCCCGATCTCACCACGCGTGGCGACTATGCCTGAGTCGAGCCGAGTTACAATGCCCGTGTAACTCAGTAGGCGAAGTGCTTCCAAAACAACAGCCGGGGCGGAACGGTGAATCCAGAAGAAACATGTAGTTTCGGATTTGCCCTCCCGGCTCCATTGATCATTCTTGGCAATCGAGTCAGGTATGACGGTTTTTTCGATGAAATCTCTCCCCCACTGAATCAAGGCCTCGTGTCCTGCATAACGGTCGGCGAGTCCGGAGTGTTCTGACCAAATATCTGTCCTGTAAAACTCCTTGATGACCTTTTCGACGTCGTTTGTCTTCAGACGCCCGGACAGTGCCACAGTCTTCAGTAAGAGCCGAGGATTCCCGCTCACGGCATATGCTAGTGCGTTGAAATTCTCACCGCGTTCTTCTATGTCCGCAGCCAATTGAGAATCCTCTGCCTGTTTAGTGACTATCTCACGCATCCCACCCAAATACTCGCTATCGAGATTCCGATTAAGCGACATCACAATCGCATCATGTGCCGTTTGGAAGGTTTGTCCGTAAAACGTGACACCGGGATAGACGGCTGCGTTGCAACTTATGAAGGGTGACCTCAGGTCTCGAAACAGTGTGAAAAACTGCCGCTGCTGTTCAGGCCGAAAAATATGTGCTGCTTCATCAAAGAATACTGCGAACCGCTTAAGCCCTTTTGCACGGCAGATGTCTTCCACTGCGTCCTTAAAAGAATCAACGCTCGGCACGAACGAAGAGTCGATGTGAACACCAGGGCGCTTGTAGGATTCTTCGTATTCCCGCGCAAGCCTCTCTAACCTCGTTTCTCCGAAGTCCAAGGGCAGCTGTCCCCCGCCTAAAAGTGCAAGGGTCGAGTCAGGCTTTACCAGTAGACCTTGCTGGTAAAGTGCTCGAATAATCTTGGTACATAGCAGTGCCATCATCCAATTGAGAAACTGATTCGGGTCGCCGCTTTGGAGAAGTGAACTTTTCGTGAATGACACGTAGATCGGCAGCACGCGGTCCTGGTCAAAAGCTTGACGGAGTTGGACCTCTGCTACACGCAAAAGAAAGGATTTCCCCGTTCCACGGCTTCCCTCCAAAATAACGGGACTTGCCGATTTGAGCAGTTCCACCGTCTTCTTGTCCTGAGCGGTCTCGACGTAAAGCTCAAGTAAGTGCTCAGGTTTTATGTCCTCAGTTCGAATTATTAAACTTGTCATTCTTCTATTACTTGACTGGCCCGCCCAGCCGATCGCGGATTTCTGGGAGATGTCCTAATCGCTCGGAAAGGGTGGGTTCCAAATTGGAAATTTCACTTTCCGTCAGATCTGCTAGGTATCTGAGGCATAAGCCGAAGTGGATGATACGCGCAACGATTACAGCTTTATCATGCCACAGATCAAATACGCTTTTATCGAAAGACAACGCCGCGGGCAGTAGAACATGTTTCGGGACATTTCCGTGCACACACTCGGAACACTCCCTGTATATGTTTTGGGCCATCCCCGAATAGTGCTGAACGTGGCCTTGAAGCTCAGGGAAAAACGCCTGTGCAAATTTCCGCGTAAAAACCCCGCCATCACTGTCGAGGATGCTCGCCCATACAGTGTCTCTGCGGTTATCGAGCCATTCTCGGAGACAAAGCTCATTGACGGAGAGTGCAAGGCTTTGCAGGCACAGTTCCAAAACAAGACGCAGGCCTTTAAAGGCGTGTCGGTAGTGCCCTTGCGCAAGGGCTAGAAGGGCGAACTCATATTCTGATGCTGCAGTTCTGATTAAGCTCGACTCGCGACGTTGACTGAGCGTTTGCTGCCACGTAGAAAGTTCTAATTGGAACTGACGGCTTCTTCCCATGGAGAGGGCATTTGAGCCCCGGACTGATTCTTCTAGGATTTCACTGCATCTTTTTTGCAGCGTACCGAAATATTCTGCTATTGCGAGGGCTGAAGCCTTTGGCGGTGCCTGGCCTGTGTCCGAGATTCCCATGCTTCGCGAGTCGAACAGGAGCATGATGCTTTAGCACGAGTTTGGCTATTACTTTTATTGTCAGAATTCAAAAACCTAAACTCGGACTCCCCTGTTCTCCTAGGTTCATCGAACTAGATGCCCCAGGATGTGCCGAGATCGTGTACCCGTTTCTTGGCGTCGCCCACATCAAAGGAGATCGTGGCATCGACCGAAGCGGGAGACTTATCGCTTTGGCGGCATTAATTGTCGCTCTCGACATGGATGCACTCAATCTCTCTCCATGTATTGTGAGGGTCAGGCAACGGCTTAGGGGAACAAAGTTACTTGCGTCTTGACGTTACACCTGTAGTCTCTTCGGCGTTGAAAAGGCGGCCCGTCGCTGCCTTATCGCTCTTTGAGGGGGGGATCGGTGCAAGAAGCGGCTTGGTTGTGCAAACCCCGGCCCTAACCTATGGAGCGTGTCTGGTCACGATAAAGCACCGTCCCAGACACACTAAAAAACACGCTAAAAACACACTGAATTCCCAGCAAAACACGCTCTAACACGCAAAAACACGGGTTTTTTAAGCCCCACCAACCATCGTTCCTTCTTGCCCCGGGCTGGCGGGTGTGCCAAGTTCCGCCTCCCTTTCACCGGGGAAGAGTCCGCGATTCGTGTGCTTGTGAACTTTTTCACAAAAACGCTTGATTCACCTCAGGGTGACCCCTATATTTCGCGCTCTTTTTAGAAGAGAGAATTTTATGCGACGCCCAAAAGGCATTAAGACTAAGAAATCGGTGGCCAAGCGGTTCAAGATCACTGGAACCGGCAAAGTGCTGCGTTCACGCGCCGGGCGCCGCCACCTCCTCCAGGGCAAAGCCCCTAAACGCCGTCGTTCACTCGGCAAGGCCATGGTCGTCGACAAGACGGACGTCTATCGCATCACCGCCAGCCTTCCTTTCAGCCACTAACACATTTTGAGGTAGTTTATGCGTGTAACAAATGCTCCAGCTTCATGGAAGCGCCGCAAACGGACGCTGCAAGCGGCCAAGGGCTTCCGGATGCGCCGTTCCAAGCTTTACCGCTATGCGGCCGACGCTCTTGATCATGGTCGTCAATATGCCTTCCGCGATCGCCGCGCCAAAAAGCGCACTTTCCGCACTCTCTGGCAGGCGCGCATCAACGCAGCCACCCGCGCTGCTGGCTTGAGCTACAGCCGTTTCATGGAAGGCCTCAAGGCCGCCCAGATCACCCTCGACCGCAAGGTCCTCGCTGATCTCGCCGCGACCGACACCGCTGCTTTTTCTGAGCTGGTCACCGTTGCCCAGAAAGCTTTGAAGGATAAGGCTCCAAAAGCTGCCCCTGAAGCTGCTGCTGCGAAGGCTTAAGCCGGTCTGCTATCGAACTGATTAGCTCCTGAACTTTTCGCAACGGGCGACCGCGTTAACGCAGCCGCCCGTTTTCTTTTTATGGGACGTTTCGATGAACAATTGGCCCCCGTGGAGAGCGCGGCCTTGTCCGATTTCCAGAACGCAGCCGATCTTCCCGCGTTGGACCAGGCCCGCGTTCAATACCTCGGCGCCAACGGCGCGCTCACCGCGCTCATGAAGCAGCTCGGCGCGCTTCCGAAAGAGGAAAAGCCCGCCGCCGGCAAACTCCTCAACACCGTTAAGCAAAAGCTCGACGAAGCGCTGGCCGCCCGCCGCAGTGCGCTGGAACTCAAAGCCGCTCTCCCGAAGGATCCTGCTGACTTCTCCTTGCCCGGCCGCCGTCGTTCCATCGGCAAACTCCATCCGCTGACCCAAGTCACCCAGGACATCGTCAGCATCTTCCGCAAGATCGGCTTTGTGGTCGCTGATGGACCTGAGATTGAGGATGAGAAGCATTGCTTCGACGCCCTCAACACACCAGCGGACCATCCCGCGCGCGATTCGCAGGACACCTTTTATCTCCCTGGCGGCTCTCTCCTCCGCACGCACACTTCCTCCGTGCAGATTCGGGTCATGGAGAAGCAGCAGCCCCCCATCCGGATCATCGTTCCCGGCCGCGTCTATCGTCGCGACAACGCGGATGCGACCCACAACCCCACCTTCCATCAGATCGAAGGCTTGTACGTGGACAAGGGCGTAACCGTTGGCGACCTCAAAGGCACCGTCGAATATGTCTTCCGCCAACTGCTCGGCAACGACGTGAAGATCCGTTTCCGCCCCCACTACTTCTCCTATACTGAGCCAAGCTTCGAGATCGATTTCTCCAGCCCGCTCGTGAAGAAGATGGGCAAGGATTGGCTTGAACTCGCTGGCTGCGGCATGGTCCATCCCCAGGTTTTCGAGAACGTCGGTTATGATTCCAAACAATGGAGCGGCTGGGCCTTCGGCTTCGGCATCGAGCGCATCGCGATGATTCGTTACGAGATCAACGACATCCGTCTCTTTTACGCCAACGACTCACGGTTCCTGAAACAATTCTAAGCGCATGAAAGTCACTTACAATTGGCTCCGCCAATACGTTGATTTCAACTGGAGCGCTGAAGAACTGTCCGAGCGCCTAACCATGCTCGGCGTGGAAGTCGAAGGGGTAGAGACCCGCGCAGGCGAATTCGACAAAGTCGTCGTCGCGCAGATTCTCGCCAGCGACAAGCATCCCAATGCTGACAAACTTTCCGTCTGCCGCGTCCAGGACGGGGCAGGGGAGCGCCAGATCGTTTGCGGCGCCAAGAATTACAAAGTTGGCGACAAGGTTCCTCTGGCACTGCCCGGCTGCGCCATGCCCACCGCTCCCGGTGAGCAGCCATTCGTCATCAAAGCCAGCAAGATGCGCGGGGTTGAATCGCAAGGCATGCTCTGCTCCGCTAAAGAACTTGGCGTTGCCGAGGACGCCGAAGGGCTGATGATCCTTCCTGAGAACGCTCGCGTCGGGCAGGCCTTCGCCGAATTCCTCGGCCGCTCTGCCGGCGATGTCGTTTACGATCTTGAGATCACACCGAATCGTCCGGACCTCAACAGCGTGATTGGCCTCGCGCGCGAAATCAGCGCGTTAACAGGCAACCCTCTGCGCATCCCGAGCCCAAACTTTTCGGAGAGCACGACCGAGAAGGCGGCCAGCGTCGTCAATGTCCGCATAGAAGATCCGACACTCTGCCCTCGTTACGTCGCTCGCGTTGTGCGCGGGGTGACTGTCGGCCCCAGCCCTGCCTGGTTGCGTGACACCCTCGAGAAGGTCGGCATCCGCAGCATCAACAATGTCGTTGATGTTACGAACTACGTGATGCTGGAAGTGGGCCAACCACTCCACGCGTTCGATTTGCATCTGCTCGCTACATCCGGCGGAAGTCTTCCGACCATTGTTGTCCGTCGCGCTTCCGAAGGTGAAAAGTTCACCACGCTGGACCAGCAGGAGCGGACCCTTTCCTCCGAGATGCTCGTCATCGCGGACGAGACCAAAGCTGTCGCTCTCGCCGGTGTGATGGGTGGCCTCAACAGCGAAATCCAGAACACCACCCGCGACGTGCTCATCGAAAGCGCGGCATTCAATTCATCCAACATTCGCCGCACTTCCAAGAAGCTCGGGCTGCGCACGGATGCCTCCTATCGCTTCGAGCGTGGCAGTGACATCGACGCCGCTGAATGGGCCAGCCGTCGCGCCGCTCAACTGATCTCGGAACTGGCTGGCGGCTCCGTTTCCGCGGGCGCGATCGATGCCTATCCAAAGCCATTCGTCCCGCGCCAGATCACGGTGGCGTTCGCGCGCACCGACGCTCTGCTCGGCATCTCCATCCCGCCTGCAGAACAACGCTCTTTCCTCACCCGGCTCTCATTGCGTGAAGTGGCATCCAGTGACTCAACTGCCACCTACGAAGTCCCGCCGTTCCGCCCGGACCTCAAGCGCGAGGCTGACCTCATTGAGGAAATCACGCGCCTCTTCGGGATCGACAAGATCCCAGCCACTCCCCCACGCGGCGCGCTCGGCTCACATCCCTTCGACGTTGTGTTCGACACCTTTGCGGAGTGTCGGCGCCTTGTCACTGCTCTCGGCCTCGATGAAGCCCAGGGCCAAACACTGCTCCACGCTGACACCGTGCGCCTTGTTTCCGTTGAGACGATCCCGGGTGAGCCGATCACTTTGGCGAACCCGCTCAGCAGCGACATGAGCGTCCTCCGCGCCAGCCTGCTACCCGGCTTGCTCGATTCGTTCCGCAACAATCTGAACCACAAAGTTCAGGACGTGCGCCTGTTCGAACTCGGCCGCGTCTTCGGTCGCAAGGAGAACGCCACCCGCGAAGAATGGCGCATTGCTTTCGCCATCACTGGCCAACGCAACCAGCCGTTCTGGTCCGGTGACGATCGCAACGCGCGCCTCGACATCTACGATCTCAAAGGACTCCTCGACGAATTCCTGGAAGCCTTCGGCATGCGCGGTGTCACATTCCAGCGCCGTCAGAATCCCACCAACCTTTTCGCCGAATCCGCCACGATCTACAGCGGAAAACAGGTTCTTGGCGAAATCGGCCAGGTTCTCCCGACACTCGCGAAGGTTTACGATTTCCGTGACCCGGTCTTCGTCGCCGAGCTGAACCTCGACTTGCTCATGGCTCGCCGAAATGCCGCGCGCTCTTACAAGCAGCTCCCTGCTTACCCATCGAGCCGCCGCGACGTGGCGATGTTCGTGGGCGAAGCCGTGACGCACGAAGCCGTGCTGAACGCAGTCAAACAAGCCAAGCCGCAGTTCCTGGAACGGGTCGATCTATTCGACATCTTCCGCGGGAAGAACGTGCCTGAAGGCGAGAAGAGCATGGCTTACGCCTTCACTTACCGTCACAACGAGAAAACCCTCACTGACGCTGAAGTGAACGCCAGCCACGAGAAGGTTGTGGCCAGCCTCCGCACCGCCCTGGGCGCCGCCGTCCGCGACGTTTAATCTAAAGTCGGCTGCAGCTCAAAGACCGTCGAGCAGACCCGCTCTGCCTGCCTGAGATTGTGCGTGACCAACGCCACCGGGCGGGTCTTCGACAACTCGAGGATCAATTCCTCGATCGCTGCGGTTGCTTTCGGGTCGAGCGCGCTGGTGGGCTCATCCATTAGCAGAACCTCTGGCTTCATCGCCAGAGCCCGGGCGAGGCAAAGCCGCTGCTGCTGGCCCACCGACAAGTGCGCCGCAGGCTCGTGCAAACGGTCCTTGAGTTCGGCCCAGAGCGCCGCCTCCCGCAGTGACTGCTCGAGCAGTTCCTCTCGCGCCGCGGCGCTCAGCTTGCGAAGCCGTCCGGCGCCAAAGAGCACGTTCTTGGAAATGGATTGAGGAAAGATCACCGGCTGCTGGAACAGCATGCCAATGCGCTCGCGCACGGCATCCACATCGACGCCGCTGTGATAGATAGAGGAGCCATTGAACCGAACATCGCCTGAGACCTCCAGCCCTGGTGTTAAGTCGATCAACCGATTGAGGCAGCGCAACAGTGTGCTCTTGCCTGCGCCTGACGGTCCGATGATTCCATGGGCGCCGGTGCGTGGAACATTGTAGTTCACACTCGCCAGCAAGCGCTTCGCGCCTGCGCGCACACTGAGGTCCACGGCTTGCAGCGCATAGTCCCCAGAACTTGGGATGTTAGTCATTCCTCGCCTCCTCATGGCTGCGCCACCGGAGTGGCAAAGCGAGCAGGCTTAAGCCGAACACCAAAGCCAGGAGCACCAAAGCCGCGCCCCAGAGCCTGCTGGAAGCGGCTGGATCGAAGGAATCCTGCGCCAGGATGAAGATGTGATAGGGGAGCGTTAACACCGGGCTATCCTTGATACCCGACGGCAGCGTGGCTCCTGCAAAGATCGTCGCAGTGAACATAATCGGAGCGGTCTCTCCGGCTGCACGCGCGAGACCAAGGAAGGACCCCGTGAGCAAACTGCCCGCGCTTTGCGGCAGCAGCACCGACCAGATAATTTGCCGCTGGCTTAACCCGAGCCCGGCAGCGGCTTCAATATACCGGCGCGGAATGCTCTCGATCCTATCAATCAAGGCCACGGCCATGGTCGGGATCATCATGACCCCAAGCAGGATTCCACCTGCGAGCCAGGACTTGCCCCAGCCGAGCACTTTCACGAAAAGGATGAAGCCAAAGATACCGAATAGAATCGATGGTGTGCCGTTTAGCAAATAGAGCCACAGAGTCGTGACACGCTTCTTAGTAGGCGACGTTACGTAAACGCAGCGCACTAAGGCGAGCGCGACAGCGATGGGCACGGCTACAAGCGAGCCGGTGGCGATCAGGAGCAATGTGCCGAGCAAGTTATACAGAATGCCGCCACTGACGCCGGCTTCCTTCATCTCGTGCAGAAGGAAGTTCGTGGAGATGGCGGGCAAGCCTCTCGTCGCGATGGCAGCCACGATGCCCGCGAGGATCACTAAAGCCAATAATGCACAAACACCGCAGAGCGCAGGCAGGGCCATGTTAACCAGTTTACGCATTTGGACGCTCTCCCAGGCGCAACCCGAACCATGTGAGAAAGCTGACGCCCAACAGCAACAGCAGAGCGAGGCCGACCATGGCAGCCCAATGAAGCGGATCTCCGTAGGCGATGTTGGTTTCTGAACCGCCGAGTTTGCTCGTGATGGTTTGACCCGCTTCGACGAGAGGACGCAGCGATAAGACCGAGGAGGGGAGTTGGTTATCCTGCCTTCCCACGACAAGGAAGACGGCAATCGTCTCGCCGATCGCTCTGCCGAAGGCAAGGAGGATGGCTGCGACTATGCCCGCGCGTGCTTGTGGCAGGCTGACGAATAGCGTCGCTTCGGCTTTGTTCAAGCCGAGCGCGCGAGCGGCTGCGCGCTGCTGATGAGGCACGGAGCGGAATGCATCGTCTGCCAACGTCATGATGGTGGGCAGGATCATGATGGCGAGCAGGATGGCGGCAGTCAGCAGAGTGTCGCCGCTGAGAGGATCGAAACTTTGCAGAAGGTGGTAAACCCAATCGCGGAGGAGCAGGACGCCGAGCAGGCCATACACCACCGAAGGAATGCCAGCGAGCAGCTCAATGGCTGTTTTGACGAAGCGACGCGCGTTAGATGGGAGATACTCGGAGGTGAATAGAGCGGCGCCCAAGCCAATAGGGCCGGCAATAACAACGGCGATGAGGGCGACCACAATGCTGCCGTAGATCATCGGGAGAGCGCCAAATAAGGCGGTGCGAAAGAACCACTCTTTGCCCAAGGGGAAGCTGAAGCCAGCATGCTTCCAAACTGGAACGCTTTGCACAATGAAAGTCAGCAGCATTGCCGCGCAGAATGCGGCTGCCAACAGGGTGAAGGACCAGCTGAATAGCTTGGTCCATGACCACTCTCTCGCCCTTGGGAAGCTCACTTACTTGAGGTCGACCATCGGGAGGTAGCCGTGTTTGCGAATGATTTCGGCGCCGCGCGGGCTGAGCATGAAATCGATGATCTGCTTCACCTCGCCTGTGGGCTCGCCGTTCGTGAGGAGGTAAAGGGGGCGGCTCATCCGGTAAGCGCCAGATCGAACAGCGTCGTTGGTGGGGAGGATGGCTTTGCCGGTATCGTCCTTGAGTCCCAGGGCGAAAACATTTTCGCCGTCGGCCCAGGAGGCGGAGAGCTGCGAGATGGCGCCGCGGGTGGAGCTGACCTTGTTGCGCGTTTCTTCGTTGCCGCCGACTTCTGGAAAGGCGACTTGGGGGGCTTTTTTAGGATCGCCGTAGAGCCATTGGGCGAAGACTTCCCAGGTGCCACGGCCTGGCTCTTTGTTAAAGAAGGCGATGCGGCGGTCCGGGCCGCCAACTTCCTTCCAGTTGCGGATCTTGCCTTCGTAAATGCCCCGCATCCGCTCGCGGGAAAGCGCTTCGACTCCGGCTTCCCACACATCGCGGGAGACGATCAGCGCAACAGCGTCGGAGCCGATCTGGTGGGTTTTGAAATCGACTTTTGGGTATTTCGCTCTATCCGCATCGGTTAGGGGTTTGGAGATCATGCCGATCTCGACGAGGCCGTCGCCGAGGGAGGAGATGCCTCCAGAGCTGCCGCCTTGAGTGTCCACATGAATCGCGAGCTTGTGCTCAGACCGAAGGATCTCAGCGGCTTCAGCGACTGGAAGATTGACGGTGGTGGAGCCGTTGATTTTTACGGCGGCAGACGGAGTGAAGGTGAGGGCCCCCAGCAACGCAGCAGCAACAAGCGCTCGGCGTAATCCCATAATGTATGCGCAAGTGTGCATACATTGCGCCTGTTCAGGCAAGCGGAATGTCTGAGGCGGTTTTAATCGAAGCGGAAGGTGCAGCAGCCGAGGTCGAGTTGGTTTTTGCTGCGGGCGAGTTTTTGGCGAAAGGCTGGGACTACTGAGCAGATCAGAAGCCGACCCTCCTTTTCGGTCTGAATGATTCCGGCTTCGCGCAGGATCCTCAGATGTTTCGATGTATTGTACTGCGTCAGCCCGAGGCGGAGAGTCAGTTCGGTGACGGTCAGCGGGGCCGCCAATAGGCTCTGAACGATGCGCCAGCGGGAGGGGTCCGCGAGCGCTTTAAGCATCTTGATGCAATCGTCTGAGGCAACCGAAGCCATGCCTATGAGCATGCCCGAAAGCGGCAGTCGGCAACAGACGAAATTCCGTTAGAATTGGCCCACGATGACCCAGTGACCGTTGGTGTGCTGGAGGGTGAAGTTCATGGTGTCGGACGCGCCAAACGGGCCCATCGGGAGGAGGGTCTCAGAGCTTCCTTCCGGGCGAATGATTCGGGCCTGGAGGACGGTGTCACCGTCGGGGTTTTTCTGGCGAGGCAGGAATTGGATGCCGCGGACATTGGCCGTTGTGCCGCGCATGAGCAGAATCGTATTGGAAAGGTCTTGCGGCCGCATGTTCGGAAGGTGCCCGGCGATCTGCAAATTCACCTGGGAGAGTTCGTTGGTTCGGCCTTCGCGCATGGCCCAAAGCATGGTCTCGACCGCGGCTTCGGGCGTGGCTTGACCTCGGTTGGCGAATGGATTTTGCACTCTGGGCTTGCCGTTGTTGCGCTTGGCATCGGCGAGGCGAGCTTCAAGGTCCTTGTTGTCTTTGCGCAATGTTTCGGCCGTGAGGCGCTGTTGGCGAGCGACCCGGATTTGGCCGCGTAGTTTGTGGATCTCCTGGTTGGCTTCTGTCAGGCGAGCGATCTCGCGTTTGAGCTGCTCGCGACGTCCTTCGAGGTCCTCGCCGCCGGCGGGAGTTTCGACTTTGGGCGCTGACTTTAGTGCGAGCAAATCAGCGCGGGCGGCGTTCAGTTGATTCCGTTGAATCAGAAACAGAACGCCGCCCACGAAGACCAGGATCAAGCTGAGGCGAATGACCCGGCTCATTGCAGTTCCTCCGAGATGACCCAGACGCCATCCTTCTGCACGACTCGGCGCCGATCGTTCAATTGCTGCACGCTACCGTCGGAAAGAGCGACATTGTTATGGATGGGGCAGCGAGCGAGCACAACTTGAGGCATCGTTTCTGACCCTCCGGGGTTGAGGAAATCGTAGGAGCTGCCGAGGGCCTGGTATTGCTCCCAGGTCTTGATGCTCTCGCGCGATGGGTCCGCTGGGCAGACCAGGACCATCGGTGTGCTGAGTTCGTTGGTCATGGAAAGGAAGGTCTGCGGGAACTTGCTGTCGGCATTGTCTGTGGCAAAGATGCGAGCGGCGAGGCCGACGTTCTTCAGGTTGTTCACGCATTTGATGCGTTTGGCTTTGTCGTTGGCTTCGGCGAACGCGGCGCGGAACTCGGGTGAATCCTCAGGGGCGGCGGCGACGAGCGCGGCGAGTTCCTGGCGCATTCTCTGGTTTTGTGTGGCCAAAGTTTGCACTTCAGGGATGAGCGCATTGATCTCGGCCATTTCCTTCTTGAGGGCTTCCAGCTCCGTGGATTGTTTTTGGAGGGCGGCAAGGGATTGTTCCAGGCGAGCCACATCGTCTGCACCGTCCACGGGCTGCGGTTGGGCAGAACGGAGAGAGGCGGTTTGCTCGCGAAGCTCGGTGAGTTGCGCCTGCTGCATGGCGACTGCGGCAAACACACCCACGACGAGGACGGTGGCAAAGCCGGGAGCCCATCTGAAGAGGCTGAATCGGCCGCCGGACTGTTGCCGTTGGGCGCGAGGAAGCTGGATCTGGCCGACTAGACGTTGCTCCAGCCCTGCGGGGGGCTGAGGTGTTGGCGCTTTGCGCAGGGCATTTTCAATTTGCTCATTGCTCATATAGTTTCTTTCTCATTTGCCTTTAACGAAAGCTTTGGAGTGGAGCGGCCGCGGCGCGGGCGTGGAGTTGGTCAATGGCCTGGCGCAGGCGGTATTTAACGGTGCTGGTGGCGATTTGAAGAGCCTCGCTCAATT
>DASPKX010000155.1:0-2836 GCA_035627835.1 Candidatus Methylomirabilota bacterium | reverse complement strand
CTCCCTTTCCATTTTTCCGCACGATGGCTTCAAAGTCACGTGCACCAGTTCGGACAACCACGGGCGCTTCACGCAATATTATTCAGTGGAGGTGACCCCAGAGCGTTGGGAAAAGGAAATCGCGCACGCGCGCACGTTCTGCTTCTTCGAGGAGTTGGAGTATCTGATCAAGCACGGCTTGATCCGTGGCGGCAGCCTGGAAAACGCCGTGGTTATTCGGGATGACGCCGTGCTGACCAATGAGCCGCTTCGTTATCCGGAAGAATTCGTTCGCCACAAAATTCTCGATATCATTGGCGACCTCGCCCTTACCGGCCGGCCTCTCCAGGGCCATATCGTCGCAGTGAAACCGAGCCACAGCGCCAACTGCGAACTCGCGCGGCACATCGTAGCGCAAATTCGAAAGCCGGAGGTCGCCGCGCGAACTTTCGCCCCGCCGCCCGCCCCGCCTGCTGAAACGGAGCAAACCGCAGAACCGGCTCCAAAGCAGGGCGAGCCGCTGATGGACATCATGGATGTCTTGAAGGCCCTTCCGCACCGTTACCCATTCCTGATGATCGATCGGGTGTTGAAGATCGAGGGAAACAAAATTCTGGCGCAGAAAAACGTCACGATTAATGAGCAGTTCTTTCAAGGCCACTTTCCCGGGCACCCCATTATGCCGGGTGTGATGCAGCTCGAAGCAATCGCACAAGCAGCCGGCATCCTCATGCTCAAGAAAATCGAGAATATGGGTAAAATCGCCTACTTCATGTCCGCGGAAAATGTGAAGTGGCGCAACCCGGTGAAGCCCGGCGACATTTTGATGATCGACGTTGAGCTGACGAAATCGCGCGGCAAGATCGGCAAAGCCAAAGGTGTCTGCTCCGTGAACGGCACGCCTGTGAGTGAGGCTGACGTGGCGTTCATTATCATGGACGCTTAAGCATGCCTACCATCCACCCCACGGCAGTAGTAGATTCCAACGCTCAGCTGGGCGAGGGATGCAGAATTGGGCCTTACTGCGTCATTGGCCCGAATGTTCGTTTGGGCCAGCGCTGTGTCCTGCATTCGCATGTGGTGGTCGATGGCCACACCACGATTGGGTCTGACAATGAAATTTTCCCGTTCGCGAGCATTGGGCTGAAAACTCAGGATTTGAAGTGGAAAGGCGGGCTCACCCGCGTGGAGATTGGGGACCACAACACTTTTCGCGAGTACGTCACCGTTCACAGCGCCACCGCTGACGGTGAAGCCACACGGGTCGGCTCGCATAATCATATTCTCGCCTACTGTCACGTCGCCCATGACGTAACGGTTGGCAACTACGTGGTGATGTCGAATGTCGCGACGCTCGGAGGCCATGTCACGGTTGAAGATCATGCGATTATCGGCGGCCTCGCGGCGGTTCACCAATTTTGCCGGATTGGAACGATGTCGATCGTCGGCGGCTGCTCCAAAATCGTTCAGGATGTAGCTCCATTCATGCTCGTGGATGGCAATCCGGCTGAAACGCGCAGCATCAACAAGGTCGGCCTTGAGCGAAATGGCATTCCCGAAGCATCGCAGTCCGCCCTCAAACAAGCCTACAAAATTCTGTTCCGCGAAGGACTCACCGTCTCAAACGCGCTTCTAAAGATTGAAGAAGATGTTCCCCGACTTCCGGAGGTTGAGCGCCTCCTTCAATTTGCCCGCACATCCCAAAGAGGCCTCACGAAATAACCTATGCTGATCGTTCACGTCCATGTGCATGTGAAGCCCGGCTCGATCGAAGCATTTAAGGCAGCGACCATCCAGAACGCCGCCGCCAGCGTGCAAGAGCCAGGCATTGCGCGCTTTGACGTTATCCAGCAGATCGATGACCCAGCCAAATTTTTGCTCGTGGAGATTTACCGCAGTGAGGAAGCCACCATTGCTCACAAAGCGACTGCCCATTACGCCAAGTGGCGGGACACCGTTGCCGACATGATGGCTGCGCCGCGAACGAGCGTGAAGTTCACGAACATTTTCCCCGCAGACGAGATCTGGAGATAACCTCCACGCCCTGCCGCGCGATGAACTTCGAGTTCGCCACTGCCCAGCGCATCATCTTCGGCTCCGGTTCGGTCCGTGAAGCTGGGAAAGCAGCCGGCGGCCTCGGACGAAAGGCGTTCCTGGTGAGAGGCTCCAATGCTGCGCGGGCAGAAGCTTTGATGGACATCTGCCGTGCATCTGGCGTGGAGATCGTCGGCGCTTGCGAGGTTAGAACGGAGCCAACCATCACCATCGCTGTGGAGGGAGCGCGCCTCGCCCGTGTAAGCGGGGCCGAACTGGTCCTCGGCTTCGGCGGGGGTAGCGTATTAGATTCTGCGAAAGCCATCGCAGCTCTAGCCACGAACATTGGTGATCCTCTCGACTATCTAGAGGTTGTCGGTCGTGGGCAGCCGCTCAGGCAAACGCCCCTTCCCTGCATGGCAATTCCAACGACCGCCGGGACCGGTTCCGAGGTTACGCGCAATGCAGTCCTGAGCGCTCCCGAGCACCGCGTGAAAGTCAGCATCCGCAGCCCCGCCATGCTGCCGCTCGTCGCGCTCGTTGATCCTGAACTCACCCGGGGCGCTCCGCGCACCGTTATCACCGCATCGGGCATGGATGCCCTGACTCAGCTCATCGAGCCGTTCCTCTCGTCACGGGCCAATCCTTTGGTGGACGCTCTCTGCCGCGAAGCATTGCCTCGGGCGGCCTCTGCGCTCCGGATGTTTGCTTCCGGTGAGTTCGATAACGCTCAGGCCCGCGAGGAGATGTCCTTTGCTTCATTGTGCGGCGGATTGGCTCTGGCGAATGCAGGCTTGGGCGCGGTGCACGGCTTCGCCGGGCC
>DASPKX010000154.1:0-49586 GCA_035627835.1 Candidatus Methylomirabilota bacterium | reverse complement strand
CACCCACCCACCACCCGGGGCCCCGGGCCGGCGGCATCGATCAACAGAAAGTTCGTCCCTGATGATCCAGCAGGCGCGAGCACGATGTTGCTAATCGAGTTCAAGTGGACAAACGCGTGGCTCCTCACCGGCTCAACGAACTCAGAAACCAAATCTAACTGTCGACCCTGCGCAAAGGCCTGCGCCACCAGGCTCAACGAAATTAAAAGCAATCGAAGCATTGGAATCCCAAACTTCTACCGCCTTTATCCTTTAACACCAACCGTTATTTCCGGATTGGCACATCCGGCGCTTGAAAGGCAATGTGGGGAAGCCTGCGCGTTCCTTTCTATGAGCGGCGATATGCCAGGTTCTGCCAAAATGCCACATGCAAGATCCACAAACTTCACTTGATAAAGCCATTCAGCAGCTCGGCCTTCCTAATCGGATTTCCTTTGGTGATCAGGAACTCACCATCGCGTGCCTGATCAGAGAAGCGGATAGGCGGCCATTTCAAGCTGCGTGGTGGAAAGGAAAAGAGGTCTATCTCCTCGGCGTGGACACCAAGGAAATTTCTTCCTTCGCCATTGCGATGGAAGCGTTCGTTACTGGTGCCACGCGAGCCAAAGCGAGACTCGCATTGCTGCAAGTGCAAAGGAATTCATAAGTATGATCCCTGACTAGCCAAGCAGACCTTTTATCCTCCAAAAGAGCTAAAAGAAAGGTGGCCGATCCGACCCTCTGCCTTGGTGGCCTCCCGATCCATGAAAGTTGACTTGCATGTCAAACACAAGGCGTGGTGTGATGGCCGGACGCCCCCATGCAAGGTGCTCCCATCTCGTTCATGTCTTCTGAGTTCTATTCCGTCTGCGTCAATCTGCGCAATCTGCGGACGACCCCTTCCTTGCTTCCGCGCATCTGCGGATCTCCTTTTCCTTCCGCTCCCCGGTTTGGTTTGACCCGCACCCATCGCTTTTATACGTTCCTCCGCTGAAACCATTATGAGACTCGGGATTAATACTTTTCTTTTCACCTCTCCGTTCACGAACGACAGCACCAAGCTGTTTCCCCAATTCAAGAAGTGGGGCTTTGAAACCATCGAGATCCCGATCGAAGACCCCTCCCACATCGATCCCAAGCACGTCAAAGCCGAACTCGACAAAGCAGGCCTGGTCTGCGGCACCGTCTGCGCTTGCATGGGCCCTGATCGCGACCTCCGCGGTGACGCCACCCAGCAGAAGACCGGCCTCGAATACATGATGAAGGTTCTCGACCAAATGGTCGAACTCGACTGCCCCAACCTCATCGGCCCAGTCTATTCATCCGTTGGCCGTGCGGACGCCGTTCCCGAGAAGGAATACCAACAGCAATGGAAAACGGTGGTGAAGAACCTCAAGCAGCTTTGCAAATACGCAGAAAAGCGCGGCCGCATCATCTCCCTCGAACCGCTCAACCGCTTCGAAACCGACTTCATCAACACTGCTGACCAGGCCCTCCGCATGGTCGCGGATGTCGGCAGCCCGGTTCTCAAGGTTCACCTCGACACCTTCCACATGAACATCGAGGAGAAGGACCAAGCCGCTGCCATTAAAAAAGTTGGCAAGCTCCTCGGTCACTTCCATGCCTGCGGCAGTGATCGCGGCACCCCGGGCGGCGACCACATCGATTGGCCGAACATTGTCAAAGCGCTCAAGGCCGTGAAATACAAAGGTGACGTTGTGATCGAATCGTTCACCACTGATGTCAAAGTCATCGCGCGCGCCGCTTGCATCTGGCGCACGATCGAGCCGAACCGCGACGACATCGCCAAAAAAGGCGTTAAGTTCCTGCAAAAGGCTTTTGCACAATAATGACCGGCGCGGGCCGCTTGAGCGCTCGTGCGTGCGGCGGCCCGGCAAGTGAATGTTCGCCCCATCCCAACGTCAAAACTACCAGTTATGACCCGCACATTTAGTTTTCTGCTCGGTCTTTGCGTGGCTGCCGTCACCTTCGCTCCGCTTCAGGCGGCCGAAGCCAATGAGGAAGGCTACAAGCAAATCTTCAATGGCAAGGATCTTTCCGGCTGGGACGGCGACCCCAAATTCTGGTCCGTCACCAACGGTACGCTTCACGGCCAAACGACCGCAGAGAACCCCACTAAGGGAAACACCTTCATCATCTGGCGCGACGGCACCGTGGATGATTTTGAGTTGAAGTTCTCGTATCGCATCGTCGGCGGAAACTCTGGGATGCAATACCGCAGCAAAGACATGGGCAACTGGGTGGTTGGCGGTTACCAGGGCGACTTCGAGGCGGGCACGACCTACTCCGGCATCCTTTATGAGGAACGCGGCCGCGGCATCCTCGCGCAACGCGGCCAAAAGACCATCGTAAACGAAGACGGCAAACCAGAAGTCGTCGAAAAAGTGGGTGATTCCGCCGAGATCCAAGCCGCCATTAAGAAGGAAGACTGGAACGAGTATCACATCACCGCGCGTGGAAACCGCGTCATTCACCGCATCAACGGACGTGTTACTGCCGATGTCACCGACAACGACACCGACAAACGCCCAAGCTCCGGCATTCTCGCTCTTCAACTACACGCGGGCCCGCCGATGGTAGTTCAAGCGAAGGACATTCGCCTGAAGCGCCTCAAGCTTGCGGATAAGAAGAAAGTCGTCATGGTCGCCGGCACACCCAGCCACGGCCCCGGTGATCACGAGTTCAATGCTGGTGTGCAACTTCTGCACAAATGCCTTCAGAACCAACCGGGCGTTCTCTCCACCTTCTATCTGAACGGCTACCCCAAAGATCCAACCGCGTTCGATAATGCCGACACCGTCATGGTCTTTGCGGACGGCGGCGGTGGGCATCCCTTCATCAAGGAAGATCGTTTGCAAAAGCTCTCCAGCGTGTTCGATAAAGGCATCGGCTTCGTTGCCGTTCACTACGGCGTCGAAGTTCCCAAGGAGCAAGGTGGCAAGGAATTCTTAAACTGGATGGGCGGCTACTTCGAAACCCATTACTCCGTGAACCCTCATTGGGTTGCCGACTTCAAGCAGATCCCTCAGCACCCGATCACTCGCGGCGTGAAGCCCTTCTCAATCAAAGACGAATGGTACTACAACATGCGCTTTCAACCCGACATGAAAGGCGTCACACCGATCCTCACTGCCATTCCGCCGGAAGATACACTCAGCCGCCCGGACGGCCCGCACTCCGGCAATCCGCACGTCCGTGCCATGAAAGGAAAACCTCAGCATGTCGCGTGGGCGTATGAGCGTCCGAATGGCGGTCGCGGCTTCGGCCTCACGGGCGCTCATCATCACAAGAACTGGAATGAGCCTAGCTTCCGCAAAGTCGTTCTGAACGCGTTGCTTTGGACGGCCAAAGCCGAAGTGCCTGCCAATGGTGTTGAGTGCGAACTCACAGAAGAAGACTTAACCAAAAACCTGGACCCCAAAGGTCGCAAGTAAGCTCTCCCATGAAGAACGCCTTTCTCGCCCTGCTCTGCTCGCTCGGGCTTCTCACAGCTTCAGCAGCGGACAAGAAGATCGTAATGGTTGCGGGCACCCCCAGCCACGGCCCCGGAGATCATGAGTTCAACGCCGGCGTTCTGCTCCTGGAGCAATGCCTCAAGGGCGTCAAAGGCGTGACCACGAAGGTCCATCTCAACGGTTGGCCTGAAGATCCAAATGCCTTTGAGGGCGCGGACGCTATTCTCCTCTACATGGATGGCGGCGGCGGACATCCCATCCTGAAAGGTGATCGCCTGCAGAAAATGGGCGAGTTAATGAAGAAAGGCGTCGGGCTCGGCTGCGCACACTATGCCGTTGAAATCCCCAAGGATCGCGGCGGCGAGCAGTTCAAAGAATGGATTGGCGGCTTCTACCAGGATGGCTTCTCCACAAACCCGCATTGGGACGCTGACATTATTAAACTGCCAGACCACGCCATCACCCGTGGCGTTAAACCCTTTAAGGCGCGCGACGAATGGTATTTCAATATCAACTTCCGCGATGGGATGAAGGGCGTTGCGCCTATCCTGGTTGCCAAACCCGATGATGAAGCCCGCCAGGGCAAAACGTCTTGGCCTAAAGGGCCCCACCCGCACATCGTTGCAGCTTCGGGTCGTGACGAAGTTCTCATGTGGGCTGTCGAGCGGCCCGACGGTGGACGCGGCTTTGGCTTCACCGGCGGCCATAAACACTCCAATTGGGGCAACGACGATTACCGAAAACTCGTTCTGAACGCTCTCCTCTGGATCGCCAAAGCAGATGTCCCATCTTCCGGCGTCACTTCCACAGTGACCGCCGACGACCTCAAAAAGAACTTGGATCCCAAAACCCGCAAATAACCTTTATGCAGAAACGCTCTTTACTTGCCGCCGCCCTCCTCGCGGCGCTGGCTGCCAACGCAGCCTACGCTCAGGCTCCGGAAGGCCGCTCCGGCCTCGAAGCTGCCAAAGCGCAACTTTCGAAAATGAAAGTGGCTGATGGCCTCGAAGTCACTCTTTTCGCCGCCGAGCCGATGGTGCTCAACCCGGCAAACATGGACGTCGATTCCCGTGGCCGCGTTTGGGCGACGGAAGGCGCAAACTACCGGCTCTTCCAAAAATGGGGAAAGCTCCGCTCTGACGGGGACCGCATCGTCATTCTTGAAGACACGAACGGCGATGGCGCCGCAGACTCGCAAAAGACTTTCTACCAGGGCAACGACATCAACACAGCCTTGGGCATCTGTGTTCTCGGCAACAAAGTGATCGTTTCATGCTCGCCAAATGTCTTCGTCTTCACCGATGAAAACGGCGACGACAAGGCAGACAAGAAAGAGGTTTTCTTCACCGGCATTAAAGGCGTCGATCACGATCACGGCGTTCACGCCTTCATCTTCGGGCCAGATGGGAAGCTCTACTTCAACCAAGGCAATGATGGTAAAGAGATTCACCGTCCGGATGGCAGCCTCGTTGTTGATCGCGCAGGGAATGAGGTGATCGGGAATGGCAAGCCTTACCGCCAGGGCCTGGTCTTCCGCTGCAATCCCGATGGCTCTGATTTTGAAGTGCTCGGCCACAATTTCCGCAACAACTACGAAGTGACCGTCGATTCCTTCGGCCGCATTTGGCAGTCAGACAATGATGATGACGGTAACCGTGGTGTGCGCATTAACTACGTCATGGATTACGGCAACTTCGGTTATACCGACGAAGCCACTGGCGCTGGTTGGCGCCAAAAGCGCACCAATATGGAGAAGGACATTCCTCTCCAGCACTGGCACCTCAACGATCCAGGCGTCGTACCTAATTTGATTCAAACCGGCGCGGGCTCCCCCACCGGCATTGCTTATTACGAAGGCAACCTCCTGCCTGAAAAATTCCGGAATCAAATCATCCACTGTGATGCCGGCCCACGTGTGGTTCGCGCCTACATCGCCAAGCCCGAAGGCGCTGGATTCACCGCCGAAATCGCGGACATTCTCACCAGCGAAGACACCTGGTTCAGGCCCTCAGACGTCACAGTGGCTCCCGACGGTTCGCTCTTTGTCGCTGACTGGAATGACGCCGGCGTTGGTGGCCATTACATGGCTGACCAAAAGCTGGAAACCATGACAGGGCGCATCTATCGCGTCGCTCCAAAGAATCACAAATACACCATTCCAAAGCACGACCTCGCGACCGTCGAAGGCGCGGCCAAAGCGCTCTCCTCGCCGAACCTCGCCACACGCCAGCTTGCTTACACCAAGCTCAAGGAAGCAGGCGCCCAATCTGAGAGCGCGCTCAAGAGCATCTGGAATGGCAACGACAACACCCAACGCGCACGCGCGTGGCAGTTGCTCGTGCGCATCCCCGGCAAGGATCAAGCCTACATCGACGCTGCGCTTAAGGACAAAGACGCGAACATCCGCTCCCTGCCCCTCCGCTATGCCCGGGCAGAGAACAAAGAGACGATTGCTCTCGTGAAGCGCCTGGTGAAGGACCCTTCCCCAGCAGTTCGCCGCGAATGCGCCATCTCCCTTCGCCATAGCAAGTCGCCCGATGCTCCCAAGCTCTGGGCCGAACTCGCCGCTCAACACGACGGCAAGGACCGTTGGTATCTTGAAGCGCTCGGCATCGGCGCTGACCGCCAACACGACGCCTATCTGCAAGCCTGGCTGGCCGCCGTTGGTGATAAATGGAACACTCCAGCCGGACGTGAAATCATCTGGCGCTCACGCGCAAAGCAAACTCCAACGCTGCTCGCGAAGATCTTAAAGGATAAATCGATCGGAGCTGAGCGTGAGCGCTTCATGCGCGCCATGGACTTTGTTCCAGATTCTCCGGAGAAGAAAGCCGCGCTGGCTGAACTCGCCGGTGACGCTCTGGATCTCTAAGAGTCCGCTAGAGGCGCTAATGCCTCACAAGATTCTGGGCCGTGCCGCGCGAGTGGCACGGCCCGTTTGTTCGATTATACTGAAATCATTGCAATGAAAGCTTTAGTCGCACTCGCTCTCATCTGCGGGACTGCGGTCCTGCACGCCCAGAGCATTGATCCCGAGAAGTTGAAAACGGCTGTGGAAGCCCTTGAACGGCTGAAGGGCACAGATCTCGATTCAAACCCAAAGCTCAAGTCGAGCGTTGGCAGAATCCTCCAGGCTACCAAAGGCACGCCGCAATACGTTCAAATAGTCAAAGACTTTAACCTCAAAGACCAAACGCATGGGCTTATTGAATTCGCCCAGCTTCAACCCAGCTCCTCGCAAGGTGTCGAAGCGATGCGCATGGTTCTCGAGGCAGATGCCAAAGACGCCATCACCGCAGCTCTCAAATCCTCCAAAGGCGCAGCCACAGCCGAGGCGCTCGGCAATACTGGCTCCCGCAAGATGCTCCCACTTTTGCAACCGCTCTTGGCTGATACCGGCTTGGAGAAAGAAACCAAAGCCGCTGCCATCAAGGCGCTCACCCGCAACGAAGAAGGCGCCAAATGGCTCTTGGATCAGGTTCCAGCAAAAGGCATCCCTGAAGACCTCCTGCCTGTCGCCAAAACGGAATTGACTGCCGCCTCCTGGTCCGAAGTGAAAGACCGCGCTGCGAAGCTGTTCCAGACGCAGACCGAGGAGCGAAAGTTCCCACCTGTCGCCGAACTCATGGCCATGAAAGGTGACCCAAAGCGCGGCGCAGAAATTTTCAAGAAGCAGGAAGTGGGTTGCGCCAATTGCCATCAAGTCAATTCTGTCGGCGTCGACTTCGGCCCAAAGCTCTCAGAGATCGGCACAAAGCTCGGGAAGGATGCTCTTTATCAATCGATCATCGATCCGAACAATGGCATTGCTTTCGGCTACGAAGCCTGGGAACTCGAGACGAAAGACGGTGACGAGGCGTTCGGCTTAATTGTCAGTGAGACCGCAGATGAAGTGACGTTAAAAATCCAGTCGGGCATCACCACCAACTACCGCAAAGCAGACCTGAAGAAGCGCGAAAAAAAGGAACAATCCATCATGCCCGCGGGCCTGGAGCAAACGATGTCTGTTCAAGAGCTGGCGGACCTCGTCGAATACCTTTCAACGCTGAAGAAAGCCACCTGAGCGGCCGCGCTGCTTCGATGGTAGGCCGGCACCCGACCGGGCGTCCTGTTTCTACCTTCTGCAAACCGAAAATCAAAACGGGGCTGGGAATCCATCCCCAGCCCCGTGTTCCCTGCTTAACCCTCAACCTCGTAACCCTCATTACCAACGAGGCCAACCCAGTGCGGGTTGTTTGTTCGGTGGGCCACACAGTACCCACTCAAAGCCGGATAACCTCTTAACCGGCAAAGCAACTTCAACACAAACTTCGGCATCGTGTAATGAGGCGGGCATGGATTGCAGCCACAGGCTCTAGCTGATGCGGGTTGACTTGTTAACTGCGCGAATGAGTTCCTTTAGCAGCGCCCGTGGAGCCACGCCGCCTGACTCTAGCATTGCGTTTCCCCCTTCAAATCTCGTAACGTCCGCTCTGATAAAATCTCAGAACGCATCGCGGTTCAGGGCTAAGTTCAAGGGGCAGCTTGTGGCTGCGCGCGGCGTTTTGTTGTCCGTTTGATTCCATGCCAGCAGCGCTAACGCCGAACGAAGAAGCTCAGTTGTCGCAGACGATTGAGATGTTCGAGGTCATCACCCAATCGCAACCCAGCGATTACCAGAGCCTCGAAATTCTGAAGGAAGCTTACATGAAGCTCGGGCGCGAGCAGGACGTGGTCGGCACGGCCAAGCGCATCGCCCAGGCTTACGTCCAGCTTGGCCAACTCTCCTCCGCCATCATGGAGTATGAGTCGATTCTGCAGCGTTATCCCGACGACGCGGACGCGCAGAATGCCCTTGCTGAAATCGAGAGCAAGGCCAACAGCTTTGCCGGCCCTTCCGCTGCGGTTGACACTGATTTGATGAAGGCCGCCGCGCCTTCAGCCCGTTCCACCGCTGAGCCGGCGCCCTCAAATGGCAAGCCGCTCACGCACGCGGACATTGATGACGGCCGCCTCGCGATGCAGAAGCTTTATATCGACAGCAAGCTGCTTGCGGTGGCCGACTTCGATCTCTATTGGCCGCGCCCCCCGCTGGACAAGCCTCCTGTTGCAATCATTGAGCCATTCCTGCAGGTGCTCGCCGAAAAGCAGGTGCTTCCGCTCGACAAGTCCGTGAAGCACTTGGTTGAGAAATCACGCGCCGGCTATATTCCGATTGAGAAATATGACGTCGACGTGGAGTATGCCCGATTATTTCCTCGCGAGCTTTGCCAACGCTGGGCTGTGCTCCCCTTTGATCGCATGAGCAAAGCGACCATGGTCGCGACCGCCAATCCGTTCAACAAGCAAGCTGCCCGTGAGATTGAAGCTATCAGCCGCAACCGCGTCCTCTTCTATGTGGCCAACCCGCCTGAGCTGATCAAGATTTTGAAGAAAGTTTTCCGCTAAGCCTATGCCTCCCGTCAAAACCTTTGGCGAAAAGATTGCAGACGCCCTCGTCGAAGACGGCTTGCTCACGCCCAAGCAGGTCGAGGAACTCTTGGAGCAGCAGAAGAAAGAAGGCACCCGCTTAATTAAGCTGCTCATTGAAAAGTCCTACGTCACGGAAGCCGACATGGTCGTGTCCATGGGCCGTGTGCTCAACACGCCACCGATCAACCTGGCCCGCGTAAACATCCCGATGGATGTGGCTACCTTGATACCTAAGGAGGTGGCCTCCAACCACAAGATCCTTCCCGTCTCCCGTCTCGATAACCGCCTTTACGTGGCAATGGCTGATCCATTGAACGTCCTCGCCCTCGATGACGTTCGCCGGATCACGAAGCTTGAAGTGTTCCCGATGATCGCTGCCGAAAAAGCGATCGTCGATAAACTCAACAACCTCGACACCAAGACCGGAACACTCGAAGACATCATCCGCGAGTCTGAGCGCCAGCAACTCGAGTCGGACGCTGAGAATGTTGAGCTTTCCAAAGAATCATTCGAGGACGTCAACGTTGACCAACTCGCTGCTTCCACCGAAGAGGCCCCCGTCATCAAGCTCGCGAACTTAATCCTTGTTCAAGCCATCAAGGACCGCGCAAGCGATATTCACATCGAGCCTTTTGAAAAGACGATTCGTCTTCGGTACCGCATTGATGGCGCATTAATCGACGCCCCGCCTCCTCCAAAGAATCTTCAACTCGCGCTCACGTCGCGCTTGAAGATCATGAGCAATCTGAACATTGCGGAGCGCCGGTTGCCTCAGGACGGCCGCATGCGCATGCGCGTAGGCGGGCGCGACATCGACTTGCGCGTCTCTTTCCTCCCAACGGTGCATGGCGAGAAATGCGTGCTTCGCGTCCTCGATAAATCGAACCTCTCCGCCAGCATCGAGAAGCTCGGCATGGACCCCGAGACCTTCCGCCGCTTCAAGGCTGCGATCGATTCTCCGCACGGTCTCATTCTCGTTACGGGCCCCACCGGCTCCGGGAAGACGACCACGCTCTACTCCGCTCTCAACGAGCTAAACAACCCGGACTACAACATCGTCACGGTGGAGGATCCGGTTGAGTTCCAGATTCCCGGCATCAACCAGGTGCCTGTGAACAAAGACATTGGCCTCACGTTCGCCGCCGCTCTTCGTTCGATTCTGCGCCAGGATCCAGACATCGCCATGATCGGCGAGATCCGCGACGAAGAAACGGCTGAGATCGCAGTTGAAGCAGCGCTAACGGGGCATCAAGTGCTGAGCACGATGCACTGCAATGACGCTCCCGGCGCCATTGCTCGTTTGGATGACATGGGCATTGCTCCATTCCTCATTTCATCTGCCGTGATCCTGGCTTGCGCGCAACGCTTGATGCGGCGTGTCTGCACCGTCTGCAAAGAGCCAGTGACGTACCCTGCAAAGATGTTCCAGGACTTGCAGATTGATCCTGCAATATTTGAAGGCGTCACCCTCTTCCGGGGCCGTGGCTGCGAGCGTTGCAAGAACACCGGCTACGCTGGCCGCGTCGCGATCATTGAGGTCATGAGCGTCAGCGACGAGATTCGCAAGATGGTCATTGAGCGAAAGAGCGCGATGGAGATCGGCAGAATGGCCCAGAAGCAAGGGATGAAAACCTTGCGCGAGGTCGCCCTCGACAAGGTCCGCGAAGGCATCACCACGCTCGAGCAAGTCCTCGTCGTCACCGCAGCCCACTAAGGCTTAAAGTCTCGCGCCGCTCGTTCCGCAAGCTGCGCGAGCAATACCGACGCTTCCGCCTTGGCGCGATCTGTGGACTCCGTGAGATGCGGATAAATGCCGAGAGACTTCGTGAAAGGCCCAGCTTCTTTCAACAAGAGGGCTCCCGCTAGCCCGAAGCATGGTTTGGCCTGCTTAGCGCATAGCACGGCAACTCCACCGACCCCTTTGCCCATCGCGGTCTGTTCATCGATTGCCCCTTCCGCGCTGATCACCAAATCAGCTTTTCCAATCCGCCCATCGAGGTGGGCCACTTCGGCGAACAACTCAAAACCAGGACGAAACTTCCCACCGGCAAAGGCGACCATGCCAAACCCCAGCCCACCAGCGGCGCCGGCTCCCGGAATGGCGGCATAATCGATGCCGAATTGACCTCGGCAGACTTCAGCTAAACCCCCGAGGCAAGCTTCAGCCAAAGCGAAGTCGGCCTGCTTGAGCCCTTTCTGCGGGCCGTAGATGCGCGATGCGCCTTGTATGCCAAGCAGCGGGTTCTGCACATCGTTTGCAACCCACACCTCGTCGAAGAGTCTCCGAGACGGTGGATGGATTGTTTTCAGATCTTCGAGCTTGGTCCATTCAGCAATTTCGCGGCCCGCATGATCAATAAACTTCCAGCCGAGGGCCCGCGCCATTCCGAAACCACCATCGTTGGTGGCGCTTCCTCCCACCCCTGCGTAACAAGTGCGCGCACCTTGGCGCGCCGCGTCCTTGAGCAACTCGCCCACACCCCAGGTGTCGAGCTGAAACGGGTGAAACTTGCCGGGTGGCAACAACGCGAGCCCATTGGATTGAGCAGTCTCAACAACCGCAACCTTCGATTCTGAGGAGAACCACCAGGAGGCGGCACGAGGTTGATGCGCTGCATCGACCGTTTGCACCATCTGCTGCCGCGCCCCGAGCATGGAGCCAAACACCTCAGCGTAGCCGTCGCCGCCGTCACTCATCGGCAGCAGTTCCAGCTCGTCCAGCGGGCGTGCAGCTCTCCAACCTGCGGCAATCGCCTCAGCGGCCTGTTTGGCGGTGAGAGTGCCCTTGAACTTGTCGGGAACGATGAGGACGCGCATGGGAATCGCTTAGATGAGCGCGGGTGCGGCTTCGGCCAGACGGCGGAGGAGCTTCTCGTGGATGCCACCAAACCCGCCGTTGCTGAAGACGCACACCACATCCCCTTCCCTCGCGGAAGAGCCGACCTGGGCAACAATGTCATCCACAGCGCTGACGTACGAGGCCGCTGAGCCAGCGGCCTCAATGTCGCTGATCAACTGCTCGGGATTCAGGCGCAGCTCAGGGGCGAGCAACTCAAGACGGGCAACTTGCGCCACTACGACTTGGTCTGCGAGGGCCAGAGCTTCCGCAAGCTCGCGTTGGAAAACTCGACGACGAGTGGTGTTGGAGCGCGGCTCAAAGATGCCCCAGAGACGTTGTCCGGGATACTTCAAGCGCAGCGCCCTCAGCGTCTCACGAATGGCGGTGGGATGATGGCCGAAATCATCCACGACCGTTACCCCCCTCGCCGCTCCCTTCACCTCAAGACGGCGCTTCACGCCTTTAAAAGTGCTGAAGGCGCTTTGAATTTGTTCCGGGCGCAGACCGCAGTGCAACGCGCAGGAAACAACTGCCAAGGCGTTTCGCACGTTCAATTCACCGGTCATCGGAATCCGGAACGTGTTGCCCTGCACTTCGAAGGTGGAGTCGTTGCCGGTTAGTTTCAGGTGCGCCGCGTTGATGTCGTTCGAGTCCCCCAGGCCGAAGCGCTGAATGGGGCAATGCTTAACATTCAGCAACGGTTGAATGGTCTGCTCATCCCCGTTCGCGAGGAGCAGACCATTCCGAGGGATGAGATTAATCATCCGCGAGAACGAGGTCTGGATTGCGGCGAGGTTTTCGAAGATGTCCGCGTGATCGAACTCGAGATTGTTGATGATTGCAACCTCGGGCATGTAGTGGACGAACTTGCTTCGTTTGTCGAAGAAGGCTGTGTCGTATTCGTCTCCTTCAATGATGAACCAGGGTGAGTCGGTAAAGCGGGCACCTTGGGAAAAGTTGCTGGGAATGCCACCGATGAGAAAGCTTGGATTAAAGCCATTGTGCTCGAACACCCAGGCGAGGAGTGAGGTGGTGGTGGTCTTTCCGTGAGTGCCGGTGACTACTAGAGAGCGTTTGCCGCGGATGAAGAACTCCTTGAGAAGCTCGGGCAGCGAGCAATAACGGAGCTTCTGCGCAAGCGCCTCCTCAGCTTCCGGATTGCCTCGCGAAATGGCGTTCCCGATCACGACCAGGTCCGGTTTATGGGAGAGGTTGCTCTCCGAATACGGGCTCATCACCGGGATGGATTGCGCCTCCAAAAAGGTCGACATGGGCGGGTAAACGCCCTGGTCGGAACCAGTGACCTCATAGCCCCGCTCGCGCATTGCGGCAGCGGCAGACGCCATGGCGGTGCCGCAGATTCCAACAAAGTGAACGGAGCGAATGGAGCCGAACATGGGGCGCATGTTACGGCTCGCAATCAGCGCGTCAAAATGAAAGGAACCCGCGCGCGTCAGCGGGCCTGCTGAGCTTCCGCAGCTTGAGCATTCAGTCCGTTGGCGATCCGCTCGAGGTAGCCGAGCTGAGGCAGAGTGGCATCGAATTCACGGCCGAGGGCGATGAGTTCCAAAGCCGGGGTCGGCCGGCCATGAATGAGCCAAACCTTTGCGCCAATCGCGGCAAACCGTGCCAGGGAGGAGCGGCGCTCTTCGTTGTCTTTCTCCTCGGCAAGAAGGGTGCGAAGCACTGAGTTAATCATCCCAGCGACCTCAGGCGATTCTTCGGCCTCGGCAAGAATTGCGTTCTCGGCTGAATTCAGGAGCTTCTCGTCTGGCACAGCGTTCGTGAGCACCTGGGCCAGTTCACCGAGGCTCGCGCGAGGATGGAAGATCGTCGCTGAACCCGCAGGCGCGAGGGCTGTTGCGGCGTTGGTGGAGCGCGCGAGCGGAATATACGCGCGCATGCTTTCCATCAGGAAAGTGTTATCGGAGGGATACTTGGTAAGCGTCTTCCACACTTCATCTGCCCCAATGCCGCGGAGCAGTTCGCGTTTCGCAGGCGAAGCGAGGAGGAACTGTTCGGTGCGCTCGTCGAAATCAAAAACTTGGGTGGCTGAACGACCGATGAAGAAGGCACGAGGGGCCGTGTATTCGAGCACGGGGAAATGATCCTGTTGCACGCCACCATCGCCAGGAATTGCCCAGGCAGTGCGTTGAGAGGCGAGTTGGCGAATGAAGACCGTTTCAGGAGTGGAGAGCCCGACGTCCTGGAGTTGTTTCTGAGCCTGCTGCTGCGCAAAGACTCGCTTCACTTTTTCGGGGTTAATATCCCAGGGGCTTTGCCCGCCTATCAGGATAAGGTCGCCAGCTTGCGGTTCCCAGATCTCAACATACGGGAAGACCATCCGGAAGGTGCGGAGGACCATGTTGATGATGTTGTCGTCCATCTCGTAGATGTGAAACCACTGGGCCATCACCCCACCCTCTTTCAGGCGCGCGGCGGCGATTTGGTAGAACTCGAGACTGAAGACAGAGCCGATACCAGCGGTCCAGGGATTGGACGGTTCTGAGATGATGATGTCGTATTGCTGTGGGCTCAGTTTGAGGACAGTGCGCGCATCTTCGAAGAACAGGCGGGTGCGAGGGTTCTTGAGCGCGTCCTGATTAAAGGGGGCGAAGAGTTCCGCGGCTTCGATGATGGGCCTGCAATTTTCGGCGACGGTGAGATTTGTGATGCCTGGATGCGCAAGGATCGCTCCGCAGGTTATGCCACTGCCAAGGCCGAGCACGAACACATCCTTCGCGTCAGGGCGAGCCATCACCGGCAAGTGCCCGAGCAGCATCTGGGTGGAGAGATCCGCCGCGCTGGAAGCATCCGCTTTACCGTTCACCTTGAGAACGAGTTGTCCGGGGAAAGCAGGGTTCTGGCTCGTCTCAACGGCGACCGTGGCGTCCGCAGCATCCTCGTAATACAGAATGCGGACGCTCTTTTTCCGCTCCTCCAGAACGGATTTGTCGATGGCCATCGTGCGAAGCCGGAACACGCCAGACCCGAGCACATGCCGCCACCCTTCACCACCGAGAGAACTGCCAAGGATCACGAGGATCGCCAACACAACGCTAGCTGGCTTCAGTGATGAAAGGTTGTTCGCGCTCGCGTAAAGGAACGCAGCAATGGCGAGGAGCGCGGAGCACACGGCTAAGGAACCGCGGAGGCCAAACAGCGGCATCAAAACAAAACCTGAGGCCAGGGCTCCAACCACAGCTCCAAGCGCGTTCCAGGTCAGCAAGCGGCCGACATGCGCGCCAGGATCGCCGCCGGGGGTGAGTTGTGTGCGCAAACAGAGAGGCAGCACAGCGCCCAGCAAAGCGGCAGGGATCCCAAGGGCGATGATCGCGACCAGAACAACGAGCGCCTGATGATAACTGTAGCCTGTGGCGTTTTGTGCGAGCCCGAGCTTGGCCTGGGAGTAAAAGATGGTCCATTGCTCGAGGCCCAGAATAAAGAGCGTTATGTAAAGGCTCGCTGCTGCGAGCAATATCCACACGACTGGCCAGCGCAACGACAGTCTCGGTGAAGCGATGACAGAGCCGCCCACGCCAATGCCCAAAATGAACGCAATCAGCACAGTGGCGAACGCGTACAGGGAGCCGCCCACAACGAGAGCGAGCGCCCGGGCTGCGAGGCCTTCAAGCGCCAAGGAGATCGCTCCTGTGGTTGCAACGAGCAAACCGATTCGCCAATCCAAGGCAGGTCGCTCGGTTGTTGCCGTGGCGCTTGATTTGGGAGCAAAGCCCGGGAGTTCCCGGCGGCTAACGGCAATCGCAGCGATGCCGAGCAGGACGTTCAGTCCACCAATGCACTGCAAGGTCGTTGGGAGACCAAGATTCTGCACGAGATAAAATCCAGCGAAAGCGGCGCCCGTCACCGCGCCGATGGTGTTAATGGCGTAGAAGCGAGCTGTAAGGCGCGCAGCATCATCGCTTCGGCGCGCGAGCCACACAGCCATCATCGGCAAGGTGCCGCCCATCAGGAAAGTGGGCGCGAAAAGAAGCAGCAGGCTGATCGCGCCTTTGATGAGGAGCAAAATTGTGTTCGAGCCGAGAAACGGCGCGCCCACAGCAACAAAAAGCGAATCACCGAGCGCGTAAAGTTGCGGGAAAAAGAAGGCCCAGAGACCGAGACCAACTTCCATGTAGCCATAACGCTCCAAGGGGACTTGCTGCCGATGCGCGATTCGCCCGAAGAAATTGTTTCCGAGCGCGAGGCCGGCCATGAAGACCGCAAGCACTGTTGTCTGCGCCTGGGCAGTGCTGCCGAAGATCAGGCCGAGGTATTTTGACCAAATGACTTCATAAACCAGGGCAGCGGCCCCGGAGCAGAAGAATAACGCAGGAACCAGGAGTCGTAATGGCAGTGTCACAGGCTTGCTGGCGAGACACCTACACCAATGATGCTGCACGCCTCAATCACATTCAGCTTGAGACGGCGAGCCTCCGCGCGGACGGCGTCATCGCAGGTGCCGGGGTTCAGCCACAATTCCTGGCAACCTTTGGCGGCGAACTCAGGCAGAAGCTTGAGAGTGAGGCTTGGACGGAGATAGACGGAAATGATCGAGAGCGGCTCCGGGATATCGGCGACGCTTTTGAGCGTCTGCAGACCTTCGACAGAAACCTCGCCCGGGTTCACGGGATAGACTTTGTAGCCTTGGGACAGGTAAGCGCGAACGGCTTTATTGCTCCAGCGGGAGCGGTCTTTGTTCGCGCCGATGACGGCAACGGTTTTCATTTTTGTGTTGTGATTGATGGCAACGCAGGGCCTCAGGCTTGCGAGATGAACAGTGGTTTAGAAAAAAGTTTTGAAAAATGCGGGATTAGGCGGTTTTAGCCGGGAATAGCCGGTTTTATGTGGGAATACCTGGTAAGTTCCATAGTTGGTGAACTCGCGCTTTAGCTGGAGCTGTAAGCACCGACAAGTCCGGGCCACCGGACTTGATGCTCTTGTAATCTTATATTACATCGTCGGTCAAGAGGAATCCGGGCCGCAGAGGAGGAAGAGCGGCCACAAAGAGCACAAAGAGGAGAAGGCAAGCAGGAGAACGCGAATGAGACACCGCAAACGGATTGTTCGGCCCCTACGGAGCCTGGTTTACAACGAATGGTTTAACCCACGGGCTGCGCTGGCGCTTGCCCGTGGGCTACTCTGTTCGGCCCCTCCGGGGCCCCGCGAGGGCGAGATGTGTGATGTACGCCAAGCAACGCCAAGCAACGCCAAGCAACGCCAAGCAACGGAGAGGCCAAGCGATGCCGCCCGATTTGGAACGGCCCCTCGGGGGGGTGGGAGCACCCATTTCAAGTTGTCGGGATCGAGGCGCGAGTGAAGAAACCCCGGTCCGCGACCAGGCTACCACCGCAACACAGGCCAAGGCATAACATGCCGCCGGGAGACAGCGCTTACTTTGAGTGAAGCTTAAGTTTGCCTTCGTAAACCAGGATTTCGGGGTAACCAACATGCGCTGCGTGGGTATGGCGCGGAGACCATGGGGTTTGGGTTTGATATTGGTTTAGGAACTTTATGGCTTGGTCGCGCCAGGGGTGGTCAGGAGTAGTGGCGATCATTTCGATCTCGGGAAGGAGTGGGGCGGCGGCTTCACCGCAAGAGTGCAGCAGGTAGAAGAGCGGCATGGGAGGGGTGCGGGGATCGCGCCATAGATGCGAGACGATTTTCATGCGCTCCTCGACGCCCAGGCTGGTGCGAGGGAGGGCCCAGAGTGCGTACGAAACTATGGCGGGATCTCCGGAGCGAGCCAGCGAGGCAAGGTGAGAGTGGACCTGGGGAGCATCGGGCGCGAGAAGGGGCAATAATGTGAGAACGAGGGGGTGGCGACGCAACCGGGGCCCTTCGATGTGGTTCATCAACGTATGGGCAAGGTCGAGCGCGTTGGTTGCAGTGACCAGAGAGCGCGGCCGCTGCCGGTAAACAAAGGGGGTGCCGTACGCGAATTCACAAAGTCCGATAACGTAGCGGTCGAGATCCTTGGGTTTCGTTTGCGGGAGCGCTTCAATGAAGATGTCGCAGATTTGAGCGGGAGTGGCTTGCGAGGCATCCAGAGCCTGTTTAAGCCCGCCAAGGCGGCGGTTGTTGCCGGTGGAATAAAGCTCGATTGCGACGCCCCGGAGTTCGGGGGTGAAGCGTTCCAAACGTCCAAGGGCATGGAGGGCGCTTTGGGCATTGGTGGAAGGTCTATCTTTTGACAGATCACAATGCTTCAGTAACTCCGGCGCGAGTTCCTGAGAGAATTTGAGGTGTTTGGGCGCTGAACGGATCCCCGCAAGGAGGAGGCGAACTACCAAGTCGTTGGTGGAGGCAAGGGCGCTCTTGATGGCGGGAAGCGCGTCGGGTCCGGCCCACGGGAGCAAGCGTGTCGCCCAAACCCCCTCTGGGGATTGTTTAGGGTTCTGGCTTAAACTTCTGAGTTCCTTAAACCAGGGAGCGGTGGATTCACGCCGGAAATATGCCAGATGGAGCCCGTTCATCTGCACTTCTGGGTCGGAACTCTTTAGAAACGAAGTTATGTGTCGTTCTGTCGGAATTTTTAGCGTCACAAGCCCGCCCAAGGCCGCGTAGCGAACTTGGGTCGAACGGCTGGTGAGTTGTGAGAGCAGGATTGGTTCAGCTAGTTCGCGTGGAGGCTTGAGTTCTGCGGCGAGCATTATTGCCGCCGCTTTCTTGTCCGCAGGGGTGTGAATGCTGAAGCGACTGCCGAGGTTGCTGGGGAGTTTGGCGGCCAACCAACCTATTGGTCCGGGCGCACCGCTGTCGGACATTGATGGGATGGAGCCGAGGAGGTTTCCCCCCAGTTGTGGTTTGAATGTTTGCAGGACGACGACGGCTTCATTGAAGTGATTATCGTCCGAGTAGCGTGCGTCAGGTTCGAGGGCAAGACGCTCCCATTGTTTGATTCGGCGGCCTTCGTATTTGGGGCCGGCCCAATTCAGGTAGAGGAGCCAGGAGATGAGCGGCGCGACAATAAAAAGGCGGATAAACCAGGCGAGGAAGGTGGACGGGCGTCTGGGCATTCGTTTGCGGTGATGCGGTTTAGACAAGGCCAGGGAGGCGAAGTGTTGGCCATAATGGAGTTTAAGCAGAGCACGCAAAGTTCGGAACGCAGGCGGGGGAGAGAAGGAAGAGTGGCCACGAGAGGGCACAAAGAACACAAAGAGGAAGGGAGGAAGGAAAGGAACGTCGGCAGGCGTGCGTTTGAGGCGAACGGAAGCGGGCTGGATGTCCGCTAGCGGGGGTGGGTCGTCAGGGAAGGCTAACGTACTCTAAATGCCGGCCGCAAACGGCGCAGCCGAGGCGCAAGCTGAAGCTTGCGGCTACATCATTCGATTCGGTTTTACTTTTTCTTGCGGAAACCGGGTGGGAGGTTGGAGTCGGATTGGGTTTGGGTGGGCTCGGAGGTTGTCTCGGCAGAGGAGTTGTCTTCGTAGGCGATGCCCATTTCGGTCAGACGTTTGCGGGCTTTTTCGGCTGCGGGGACGTCGGGGTGCTCGGAATTGATGCGCTGGAGGAGCGCGACAGCGGTGTCGGTTTTGTCGAGTTTGAAGTAGAGGTTGCAGAGGTGAATGGCATACCAGCCCCAGCGATCCGGCCGCAGCCGGCATTTTAGGATTTCCTCGTACTCGAGAGCCGCAGCCAGGAAGTTGTTGAGATCTTTTTCGTAGATCTCTGCGATACGAATTTGTGCGTGAACTTCCTTGGGGTTGCGCTTGTGGTAATCGCGCAGGAGCTGAATGGCATTTAGAAAGTTTCCGTTGGCCCATTCTTCCTCCGCCTTTTCGTAATCAGGAGTTTTCATCCCGACGGCGTCATCGTTGTAAAGAGTGTCCACGGCTTTGGTGGCCATGAACGCGGAGGCATCATGGGAAATTAGAAAACCCAGGCCGATAGCGCAGGCGATGAAGCCGCCGAGGTAACCAATGAGGCTGCCCCAATCCATCTTGCCCTGGGCAATGCGGCCAGTCTTGGCGGTAACGACGTCTTCCTTTGGTTTGGTCGAAGGGGACGTAGCCGCAGTAGGCGGAGGGTTGTTTGTCGTCGAGGCAGCCGCAACTTCGTTCGTGGGCGCCACTGGCGCATTCGTGTCGACAGCGGCATTGGTGGAAGGTGGGGTGGCGTTGGTTGCGGTAGGAGTGGTGTCCACAGCAACGGGGACTGGATCTGATTCGCCGAGGGCAGAGGTGTCCTGGGTGGCGGCAGTTGCGCCCACGCTTTTGTAGCCGGAATAGAATCTGGCTCCTGTGAAAATCACGCCAGCAATGAAGACGATGTAGAGCGCGATTTTAACTTTTACATTCATGCGTGTTCAGACCGCGACAGGTGCGGTTCCTAAATCAGTATCCCGACAATGCTGGCGGTAATATAGCAGGGGAGCAAGCCCCCAATCATGGAGCGGACACCAAGGCGCGCGAGATCCGCGCGTCGATTGGGAGCGAGAGCGCCAATCCCGCCAATCTGGATGGCAATGCTGCCGAAGTTGGCGAAGCCACAAAGCGCATAAACGGCGAGACGGAAGCTGCGTTCGTCGAGAGCGCCTTCGTTTCGAGTGAGCGTGAGGTAACCGATGAACTCATTAAGAGCGATGCGCTCACCAAGGCATTGGCCAATGAGGAGGCAGTCTTTGGCGGGAACACCCATCAACCAGGCGAAAGGAGCGTTGATGTAGCCGAAGATTTGTTGGAGAGAAATTTTGGCGCCGAGCGGCTCTGACACCAAACCAATGAGGTGGTTCAGCAGCGCGACAATTGCCACAAAGGCAATGAGCATCGCCAGCATGTTGAAGACGAGTTGCATGCCGTCCGAGGCGCCGCGGCAGAGAGCGTCGATGCTATTGGCGCTGTCGCGTTCGAGCCGGAGAGGAGCAGAGGCGGAGGTTTCGCTTTGCTCGGTCTCAGGAAGCATAATTTTAGCGACCAGCAATGCTGCGGGAGCGCTCATGATGGAAGCGGTGAGCAAGTCCCCAGAGCGTGCACCGAGGGAAACGTAAACAGCCATCACACCTCCCGCGATGGTAGCCATGCCTCCGACCATTACGGCGAGAAGTTCACTCTGAGTGAGTCTTGGCAGATACGGGCGGATGACCAGTGGAGCCTCGGTTTGGCCGACGAAGACGTTGGCAGCGGCGGACAAGCTTTCGCTGCCACTGACGCGCATGAGGCGCTGCATGACGAAAGCCATTGCATGGACAACGCGCTGGAGGATGCCCCAATGGTAGAGGACCGACGAGAGCGCGCCGATGAGGATGATTGTGGCGCTGATGGTAACGGCGAAGACAAGGCCGTTCTCCGCGCCGAAAGTTTTGCCAAGGAGGGCGGCATCCGCGAGCGGCCCAAAGACCATTCGCGCCCCTTCGACGGCGAAGCCGTTCAGGCGTTCAACGACTGCCTGGGAGTAGGCGAAGAGCGCGTGGCCGAGAGCCGTATGGAGAATCAGCAAGGCGAGGACGAATTGAAGCGCAATCCCAGCGACGACTGTGCGCCATGGGAAGGCTTTACGGTTTGATGATAGAGCCCAGGCCAGCAAAAGAAATGTGATCAGACCGAGGAGGCTGATGAGGCGGGCGGGCATGGCCATGAAGTTAGCGGTGACGGCGAACTGGAAGCAAGCGCATCCGAGGCAGACGAAGTTGTAAATCCATGCCCCTGAACTCCTGACGAGCAGCTCCCCTGAATCCATTTCCGGGGGGTGTTGGCCTAGCGACGGAAGCTTGCCTGAGCAACATTCATCGCGGGTAGACAATAGGGAAGAGAAGATAGCTCAGGGGCAAGAGGAGAAGAGGCAAGGCGGTTCCTGTAGGGTGACGGGAACCGCCTTCTTCTTTGGAAAGAAGAGAGAGGACGTCCGCAGATTGCGCAGATTTCGCAGATTAGGAAAGACAGGGGAGATGAGAATTGCATTAAACACCCGCTGCACGCCTGTCGCTGTCGACAATGAGCTAACAGCGACTCCCCTGCCCGCTTACGACTTTGGTTCGGCGCGGACGTAGAGTTCGTTGGGGGCACTCTTAAAGTATTTGAAGAGCGCGGGGCAGAGCCAGCCTTCTAGATTGAGGCTTTCAGCGCGATACCAGTTGCCGCCGTATTCTTCACGGGTGCGCACGACCTTGAGCTGGTGACCAGGGAAAGGTGTTGGGGCGAAAAGCAGCTTAAAGCCTTCGTGGGCGTTCGGGATGTTGGCCACCAATCGGTCGATGATCACGTCGGCGCCGCTGACGAACGGTTCCTGCTTCAGGCCGACAGCAGGGTCATCGAAAACCCAGGAGCCGTGGAGTTTGTAGGGCGCGATGACGAAAATCGAGTTCATGGTCAGGCAAGGATTTCTTTCACCACTCTGCCATGAACATCGGTTAAACGAAAATCGCGGCCGCTGTAGCGGTAGGTGAGCTTTTCGTGATTGAGTCCCATCAGGTGAAGAATCGTCGCGTGCAGGTCGTGCACATGGACTTTGTTCTCCACAGCGTGCCAACCGAATTCGTCGGTGGCTCCGTGAACCAGGCCTCCTTTGATGCCCCCGCCAGCCAGCCACATGGTGAAGCCGAACGGATGATGCTCGCGGCCGTTGTCGCCTTCAGCGGTGGGGGTGCGGCCGAATTCGCCGCCCCAAATGACGAGGGTGTCTTCCAGCAGGCCACGCGCTTTCAAATCCTTGAGCAGGCCAGCAATGGGTTTATCCGTGGCGGCGCAGTTGGCGGGCAGCTCGCGGCGGAGATCGCCGTGCTGATCCCAGAGCTGGCAACTGGAGCGGCGGGAGGTTTGCGTGTGATAGACCTGAACCATGCGCACGCCGCGCTCGCTCAGGCGCCGGGCCATGAGACATTGCCGAGCGAATAAGTCGGTGACCTCTTCGTCCACACCGTAGAGCTTCTTCGTTTCGGATGATTCGTTCTCGACGTTGAATGCTTCCGGGGCTTCCCGCTGCATGCGAAACGCGAGTTCAAACGACTCGATGCGAGCGCTGAGGCGGGAGTCCTCTTCGCGCTGGGCGCGATGCTGATCGTTCAGCTTCTTTAAAAGGTCGAGTTGCTGCCGTTGGGCGGCGGAGTTGCTGGAACCAAGGTTTGGAATCGGGTTTTTGAGGTCTGCAACAAGAGTGCCCTGGTATGCGGCGGGAAGAAAACTGGAACTCCACAAAGGTGCGCCCTGGGCCGGTTGTGCCGGGCTGATGACAACAAAGCCTGGAAGGTTTTGGTTCTCCGTTCCGAGACCGTAGGTGAGCCATGAGCCCATGCTGGGGCGCGAGAAGGCTTGCTCGCCAGTGTTCATCTGCAGGCAAGCGCCGTTATGGTTGATGTTATCGGCAACCATGGAGCGGATGACACAGAGGTCATCCACGCAGGTCGCAACGTGCGGGAATAGTTCTGACACGTCGGTCCCCGATTGGCCGTGCTTTTTGAAACTCCAAGGGGAGGCAAGAATATTGCCGGTTTTGGTTCGCTCGAGCTTAGGCTTTTCGAACGGCAGCGGCTTGCCGTTGAGGTCAGCCAGGCGCGGCTTGGGATCGAAGGTGTCCACATGCGAGGGGCCACCGGACATGAACAGGAATATCACCCGCTTGGCCTTAGCGGTGTGATGACCTGCGCGTGGCGCAAGCGGGTTTGCGGCGTTGGCCAGAATGTCAGCGACCGTGTCAGCGGAAAGGAGTTGGGCGAGCCCGAGCATGCCGAAGCCGTTGGCGAAGCGGGTGAGCATTTGCCTGCGGCTAAGAAAATGTGGAGGGATGGGCGCTGGCATGGCTTAGTCGATGTAAATGAATTCGTTCGCGCAGAGCAAGGTGTGGCAGAGCGTGGGCCATGACTGCGGATTGTGGAGGTTGAGCGAAGTCGTGATGGCTGCCACCTCGCTGGTTGTGGGCGGCCGCGCGTAAAGCCTTTCGTAGAGCCAAGTGAGTTTTTCTTCCAGGGAAGCTTCCTGCGAAGCGACGAGCTGGGCCAGGGCTGTGGATTGTGCCTGGACGAAAGGATTGTTCATGAGGAACAGCGCTTGCGGGGCGACGGTGGATTCGGTCCGCTTCTCAACGATCGCGCTCGAATCCGCAGCGTCGAACAGGGTTTGATAAGTGGCGCGGTCGGACCGAATCGTCATGAGGAACAAGGTGCGTTCAGGGGAGTTCAACTCACGAACGGCAGGACCGCTGGTTCTGCCGCCAAGTCGGCCGGCGGCAAACAACAGGCTGTCGCGAATAGCTTCAGATTCGAGGCGGCGACGATTCATGCGGCCGAAGAGAAGATTATCTGGGTCTGCTGCCAGCATTTGCGCCGTGGGACGGCTGGAGCGTTGGTAAGCAGCGGTGAGCATGAGCTTTTTGTGCATCGCTTTAACGGACCACCCGCTGTTGATGAACTCCAGGGCAAGGTGGTCGAGCAGTTCAGGATGAGTGGGGGGCGTTCCAAGTTTGCCGAAGTTATTTGGGGTTCGAACGATTCCTTCGCCAAAATGATGCAGCCAAAGGCGATTGACCATGACGCGCGCGGTGAGCGGGTTCGAAGGGCTGGCGAGCCATCGCGCGAGTTCCAGGCGGCCGCTGCCATTCTTAATCGTCGGTTGGCTTTCGACCAGAACCGCGGGGAAGGCGCGTGGCACGGTTTGGCCAAGACGATCGTAGCGGCCTCGAATGTGGATTTGAGCATCCTTGAACCCAGCGTGAGCGCTCTCAGGAGTGCCGCCTTCCTGAATGGCGTGCGTGACGGGAAACGCGGGAGGGATGCTGGCTTGCAGCGAGGCGCGTTGAGCATCGAGGGCGCGGACTTCAGCGAGGGCGTCGCCATTGACGGACAATGCGGCCGCGCGAACAGGATTCCAGAACGCGCTGCGGGGTTCGGAAATTTCGCGAAGCAAAGCGCCTTCTATGGCTGTTAATGATGACGGGTCAGTTAAACGATCGTGCAGCTTCCGCACAGCTTGTTCCTTTGCGACCCGATCAGACGAACGGACCCAAATAACCAGGGGTGAATCGGGTGGCGAGAGTTCAATGGGAAGGCTGAAGGACCATGAACCGTGCTTTCCACCAACAGGGTTGGCTGGGGTGGATGCAATGACGTCAGCGGCCAGGTTGGCCACCTCCCCTGCTCCGTCGGCTTCGAGCACCGCAGTAAGAGTGGTGGTGTCGCACTCGTAGCCGCTTTTTGGAAAGACGGTGATTGCGAGGTTGTCTCCAGAGGAAAGCTGGACTTCACGCTCGCAGGCATCCTTTGAGCCGTTGGCGATGCTATTGGTGTGGTGCAGCAAATTTCCTTTGGCAGTGAGAGCGGTCACACTCCATGTGACTCCATCTCCGCACTTATCATCCGAGTCGTGGATGGACGCGCGCAAGCGGAAGCGACCGCTGGTTTTGGACTTCCAAACGACGGAGACGCCTGCCTTGGGAGAGGGATGAATGGAGATGCTGCGGCCAGGAAGTGTGAGCGTATTGATGGGGATGGCAGCGGCGGAGGTGTTAACCGCGACGGAGGGTGTGTCAGAGTTATCCGCGAGCTTCCATGCGTAAACTGCAGTGTGCCCGGCGAGGTTGGTGACGCGGCGGGGAAGCAGTGCGCCGACGAGCGAAGTGGCGCGCTCTGTGAAGGCGTTTGCCAGCACGGGGGAAAGCTCTCCCTGCGCCGCACCGGAAAGAATCTCCGGCAGGTTCGCGAGAAGGTTCATTTTTGCTGTGGCGACCCAGGCGTCCAGGAGTTGCTCGCGCTTTTCGGAGAGGGTTTGCACCTGCTTCAGCTTCTCATTGCGGTCGGCGATTGCTCGCTTGGAGGCGAGTGGAACGCGGAGGGTTGGGGAGCCGCCGGTTTTGACTCCGGGATTCGGAAGTATATGACTACTGAAGAATATACCGGCCAAGCTGTAGTAATCCTTTGTGGAAATTGGGTCGAATTTGTGGTCGTGGCAACGCGCGCAGGCGAGCGTTAAGCCGAGGAACGCGCGGCCAGTAACATCGATTTGATCATCGACGATGTCGGTGAGCATCTTTTCCTTATCCGCGTCGCCCAAGCCCCATTCGCCGAGAACATACATGCCGGTGGCGATAAGGGCGTTGGTGTCAAAGGTTCCATCCTCTTGCTCCGCGAGGATGTCGCCCGCGACCTGTTGCATGACGAATTGGTCGTAGGGGAGATCGTCGTTGAAGGCTTTGATCACCCAATCCCGGTAGCGGTAGGCATGGGGAACGTCGGCTTCGCCGCCAATCCCGCGGGAATCGAAGGAGTCGGTGTAGCGAACGACATCGAGCCAATGGCGAGCCCAACGTTCGCCGTAATGTGGTGAGGCCAGGAGGCGGTCGATGACTTTGTGGAAAGCTTGCGCGGAATCGTCCTGGAGGAAGGCTGTGACTTCAGAAGGGGTCGGCGGCAGCCCGGTGAGGTCGAAGGTGGCTCTGCGGATCAGTTCACGCTTCGTCGCTGGTGGAGCGGGGTCGATCCCCTTCTCAGCCAGTTTTTGGTTTAGGAACTGGTCTATTGACGATGCTGCACCACCGGTGGCCAGATTCGTCGGGGTCGGCGGCCGGTAGGCCCATTGTTGGCGCACGGCCGCAAGGTCGGTTGGAGGTTGAGCGCCAGTGTCGGATCCGCGAGGGTCGGGAGCGCCAGCGAGGATCCATACTTCGAAATCTTTGATGACTTGCTCAGGAAGCTTCTGCTTCTTTGGAGGCATCGCCATGTCAGGAACCTGGTGGCGGATGGCTTTTAGCAGCAGGCTTTCGTCTGGTTTCCCCGGGACAACGGCGGGGCCGGTTTGGCCGCCCTTCCGTGTGCTTTCCACGGTATCCAAGCGCAGGTCACCTTTTTGTTTGCCAGTCGCGCTGTGGCATTCGTAGCACTGCTCGACGAGAACAGGCCGAATGCGGGTTTCGAAGAAGGCGTTGTCCACAGCGGCGTGCAGCCAGGAAGCGCTCCAAAAAGCAAGGAGCAGCAAGCTAGCAACACGGCTTGGAGAGGGCATTCAGAACTTCATAACATACAAAAAACACAGGGCAAGGCTCGTGAATGAGGCTGACGTATCTTAATGGCCGCGGAGGAAGCGAAGCTCACGACGGGTGGCCTCAAGTTCTTGCATCAGGTCCAGTATGATCTTCACGCCTGTTATATTCACGCCGTGGTGATCTCGCAGGCGCTCAATCTGGCGGAGCGTGTGGACGCAATCATCATCGAATTCCAGAGCGTCGTTCAGGCCGTTGCCGCACGGGCGAAGAAGGCCTGCGCGGCAGTAAACCAGCACGGAGCGACGGGGCACCCCCGTAATGCGGACGAAGACGTCGAGGTTGTAACGATTGCCAGCTGTTGGCTCAAAAACATCTGGAGTGTTCTGCATTCTCAGTTCCTCCGGGGGTTGAATGCGCTTTTATCCGCGAGCTGCTGCCATAAGGCGCGCTCCTCTTCAGAGACTGTGGAGGGAGTTTGAACTTTCAGTGTGATGTAGAGATCGCCCCTGGTATTACCTCCTTGAGGCAGACCCCGACCTCGAACGCGCAATTGTTGGCCGTTGGTTGCGCCAGCAGCGACTTTCACGGAAATCAGTTCGCCTTCGATCGTTGGAATCTTCACCGTTGCCCCTAAAACAGCTTCCCACGGGGCGATATCCAGCTCGTGGAAAAGATCGGCCCCTTGCGCGCGAAAGTCCGGGTGCTTGGCGAAACGGACGCGGAGGTAGAGATCTCCATGTTCGCCTTCCCCGCTGCCGGGCTCGCCTTTTCCGGGGATACGAATCAATTTTCCTTCGGCTACCCCGGCGGGGATTTTTACGCGGAAGGTATGGTTCTCGACCTGACCCGTTGGTGAGGTTCGCTGGAGCGAAATGGTTTTCACGGCTCCATGGAGAGCTTCGTGGAGAGTGACCAGAATGTCCCCCTCGATATCGGCCCCCCGTTCGTGCCATGCGCCACCTTGATGAGGCTCCGAGCTAAAGCCGCGAAAGCCAGTCTGGTGCGCGCGCCCGCCGAACAGATGCTCGAAAAAGTCACTGAAGCCGGTTGAGCCTTCAAAGTTGAATTCATAGCCTTCGGGTGGCCTGCCACGGTGAGAGCCGGCTGCCTGGCCGCCTTGCCACCCGGGCGGAGGTTGCTGGCGATTCCAATTCATCCCGAGCGTGTCGTACTTCTTGCGCTTCTCTGGATCGCCCAGCACTTCGTAAGCCTCGTTAATCTCCTTGAACTTTTCCTCCGCTGATTTTTTGTCCTTGGCGACGTCAGGATGGTATTGGCGCGCAAGTTTGCGGAACGCCTTGCGAATGTCGTCCTCCGAGGCGGTGCGCTCCACTCCCAATGATTTGTAATAGTCCTTGTATTCGACCGGCATAGCGGCAGAGAAGGCGAAGCCTTCCAGCAAGAATTTCTAGCCAAGACTCGCAAATTCGCAACTGTCCGAAAAGCAGCTGGAATGGTTGAAAAATTCTTGCCAGCGGGCGCGCAATCTCAAGAATCCTGACGCTTTGCTCAACCCGACTTTGCCCATGTCGAAGAACATCGTGTTCTTCGACCTCGAAACCCAGAAATCCGCCGAGGAAGTGGGCGGCTGGCACAACATTCGCGATATGCGGATGAGCGTGGGGGTGACTTACAGCACACGGGACGGGGAATACAAAATCTATTCCGAGAACCGTGTGAAAGAGCTGATCGCGGAGCTGCGGCGCGCTGACCTGGTGGTGGGGTTCAATAATCTTCGTTTCGATTATGAAGTCCTGACTGCCTATGACGTGTTTTTCGACCCGAGCAGCATACCAACATGCGACTTGCTGATCGAGTTGCAGAAGGTGGTAAACCATCGGTTGTCCCTGGATGCCGTCGCCACGACGACGCTCGGGGTTGAAAAAACGAGTGAGGGGATGCAGGCGATTTATTGGTGGCGGGAGGGGAAGCTGGCCGAGATCGCGGAGTATTGCTGCTACGACGTGAAGATCACCAAGCTCGTGTATGAATTCGGCGTTGCCAATCGGAAGCTGTTTTACCGGAACCGCATGGGGCAAACGATTGGCGTGCCAGTGAGCTTCTAGAGCGGAAAAGCTCGCAAGCTGATTTATCAGGGCTGAATTGGGAATCAGCGAAAACCTGAGTGGAACAACTGAGTTCGTTCGCTAACGTACGATTGTGAAGTCATTTCGCCGGTTGGACGCACTGGCGATGTTGACATGACTTCACGGTTCACAAGCCGCTCCTTTCGTTCTTGGACGTAGGAGCGGCTTCGTGGTTATCGCGTCACAATCAGATACATCCCGGCGCAGGCGAGGACCATCCCCGCGACGTAGCGGAGAGTGACGGGTTCTTTGAGGAATATTACTCCGACGATGCTGGCAAGGAGAAGGCCAGCGAGGCGGACAGCAGGTGAAACCAGGCTTATCGGCGCGCCAGCTTGAAAGGCCGCATACAGGCCCAGCGTGACTAGAGTGAAGGTCACGGCGACGCCGATGGCGCAGAATATTCCGAATCGAGTGGCAGGGACGGCCATGCCGCGCGAAGGATCGAGAGCGAGCCATATTCCGGACCAGATGAGCGGCACCAACCCGTAAAACAACAAGCCGAGGTTCGTGGAGATCTTTCCTGCCGCCAATTTGATCATCACGTCCGCAGCCGCGAGAGCGACTGCAGCCCCAAGCGCATAAACCCACCAGTTCACGCGCCATATCTTGCGCCCTTGGGCCGATCCAAGCAATCGTCCCCCTGTGCAAAGGGTTCGGCCATGTTCAGCAGGTCGGACGGAAGTGGTGTAATCTGATAAAGGGAGTTGAAGTGAAAGGATCCGAAAACCTACAACCTATGGCGTCTGATGCGCCTGATCTTGGGGCGGGAACCGGCGGTTGGCGCCTCGACCATTCCTATGCCGCATCACTGCCCGCGCAGTTCAGCACGCCCGTACGGCCTACCCCTGTTGCCAAGCCACACATCCTCTTGCTGAACCATTCTTTGGCTGAAGATTTGGGCCTGGATCCAGTCATACTTGGCGCGCCGGAGCACGCGGGTTGGTTCACGGGCAATACGTTGCCACCTGGAGCTTCGCCCATAGCGCAGGCATACGCAGGGCATCAGTTCGGCAATTTTGTAATCCTCGGCGATGGGCGCGCAATTCTGCTGGGGGAGCAAATCACGCCGCGCGGTGAGCGCTTTGACATTCAACTTAAAGGCCCAGGCCGGACGCCATACTCACGCGGTGGCGATGGTCGCGCAGCGGTCGGGCCGATGTTGCGCGAATACATCATCAGCGAAGCGATGCACGCGCTGAAGATTCCGACGACCCGGAGTCTGGCAGTGGCTTTAACGGGAGAGCATGTCCGGCGTGACACCATGTTGCCGGGCGCAATCCTGACGCGCGTTGCGGCCAGTCACATTCGTGTCGGAACGATGGAGTTCGCAGCGGTCACTGGAGAGGTGGAGAACCTGCGGGAACTGGCGGATTACACCATTGGCCGGCATTACCCTGAGTTGTCGTCGGCTGAACAGCCGCATCTCGCTTTGTTCGAAGCAGTGATGCGTCTGCAGGCCGAGCTGATAGCCAAATGGCAACTCGTCGGCTTTATCCACGGCGTGATGAATACAGACAACATGGCGCTCTCGGGCGAAACGATCGATTATGGGCCGTGCGCTTTCATGGATGTTTACCATCCTAACACAGTTTTCAGCTCCATTGATCGGAATGGTCGCTACGCCTATTCAAATCAGCCGCTGATCGCGCATTGGAACTTGTCTCGCCTCGCCTCGGCCATGCTGCCGCTATTTCACGAGAGTGAAGAAGAGGCAGTGAAGGTGGCGAACGAGAAGCTGCGCGCCTTCCCCGAACTGTATCAAGGGGCATGGCTTCGCGGGATGCGGCGGAAGCTTGGTCTGTTTAACGAAGAACCGGATGATGTCCAACTGGCTGAAAGCCTTCTGGGTTTGATGGCTGATGAAGGGCTCGATTTTACGAATACATTCCGGGATCTCTCTGGTGACCTGACCTCCGCGGTACGTTGTGCGGGTTCTGACCAGGTGCAAGCCTGGCGAGAACGGTGGCAGGCGCGCCTCAGTCGGCAAAGCGAGGATCTTCAGGAGGCGCAGAAGCTAATGCGCGCGAACAATCCAGCTTTCATCCCGCGGAATCACAAAGTTGAAGAAGCTTTGGAAGCCGCTACGAACAATGATTTGGGTCCATTGAACCGGCTGCTGGGTGTGCTCGCGAATCCGTTTGATTATGAAAGCTCGTTGCCCGAATTCAGTGAGCCTTCGCAAGGCGACACGCCTTATCAGACTTTCTGCGGAACCTGACTAGTCAGGCTGCACACTCGGGTTGCTTTTCTGTTGCATTGAAAGCTCGCCAGCGGCGGGCTCCCGCGTCAAATTTTGCCTCGGACCATGAGTCTTGAAGACAAGCTGTACCCGCTGCTGAGCGTTTACGAGAAGCTCCCCCTTGGGGTGAAACGCCCCATTGGGTCGATCTACAGGGCCTTGCCGGAGAGTTGGCGCTGGGGGCCTGCTTACCGGGATTTTTTCGACCTGGTGCGGCAGGCGGAGCAGTGGTCCAGGGAGCAGATCTGGGATTACCAACTCAAGCAACTGCGCCGCACGTTGCGTCATGCCCAGGCCTACTGCCCTTACTACCAGCGGACATTCGCTCGGGCCTCCTTCAAGCCCGACACTGTGCAGTCGCCTGAGGATCTGGCGCATTGCCCCATGCTGGAAAAGCGGGATGTCATTGATAACCTGCAGCATCTCGCTTCCACGGACATTCCACCTTCGCGGCGTTTGCACATCACCACAGGCGGATCCACAGGTGTCCCTGTCGGTTTTTATCTGCATAAAGGAATCAGCCGCCCGAAGGAACAGGCCTTCTTCGATAACATGTGGAGCCGCGCGGGCTACTTCAAAGGCGCTCGGCTGGTGGTGATTCGTGGGCATGTGACCAGCTCCCATTCGAGCGGACGGATCGCGTCCTACGACGCGACGCGCGACTGGATGATGCTCTCAGCCTACCACCTGACACAGGAACGGCTGCCGGAATACCTTGATGAAATTGAGAGGTTCAAGCCGGATCTACTCCATGCCTATCCTTCCGCTGCGCTGCAGTTGGCAGAATATTTGGAAGCTTCTGGCCAGAGTTGGCGTTGGCCGCTGCGCGGACTGCTCTGTGGTTCAGAGCGGTTGACGTTGCCGCAGAAGAGGCTTCTGGAGCGGGTTTTTGGTTGCCGCGTTTATCGTTGGTACGGGCACTCGGAGCGGGTCGTGCTCGCGGGAGAAGGAAAGAACTCAGAGCTGTTTTACTTTTACCCGCAATACGGCTTCGTTGAATTTGGACCGCCTGACGACGAAGGTTTGCGAGAAGTGATCGGCACATCATTTCACAATTTAGCGATGCCTCTCGTTCGCTATCGGACTGGAGATTACGTGCGACTGGCAGATCCCGCTCAGACACCGCATGAATTTCCATGGGTCGCCGCGAGCGAAGTGGCAGGCCGCGAGCAGGAATTCCTGGTGAGCGCAAGCGGTCGACGAATCTCACTGACTGCATTCAACATGCACGATCGGATCTTTGATGATTTGTACGCGGTGCAGTTCTACCAGGATGAGCCTGGACGCGCGGTCTTCCGCTACATGCCGGGGCCTCAGTTCGATTCGACACGGCTGGCGACGATCGAAACGGGCATTCGGCGGAAGCTCGGGGATGATTTCGCGTTGGAACTTATGGCGGTCTCCGAAGTGGAGAAAACGGCCCGCGGGAAGCACAAGTGGCTTGTCAGCAAATTAGCGAATTAAGCTCTTCCTTTGCGCTGGAGGATCGCTTCGAAGATAGCCGTGACCTTCTCGCCCATTTTGTTCCAGGTGTGGTGGGCGTGCACAAACTCTTTAGCGGCCCGCACCCGCTGAAGGGTGGCAGTCTCGTTCTGGAGCGTGGCGGCAATCGCTTGCGCAAGAGCTTTGGAATCACTGGGCGGCACAAGAAATCCTGTCTTCGCGTCAGCAACGATCTCTGGAATGCCGCCAACCGTCGTGCCGACCACAGGTGATTCGGCAAACATCGCCTGCAGCAGTGATTGCGGAATTCCTTCGTTCTTCACACTGGCGAGAACCGACAGATCGAAGGCGCGGAAGAACGGCCAGGGATCCGACTGATGGCCGGGAAAATGGATTCGGTCGCGAGCGTCTAATCGAGCTTTATACCCTTCGAATGGCTCACGACCGGGACCGTCCCCCGCAAGCACCAGATGGTGATCTGGAAAACGGCTGGCGAGTTGATCGAACGCATCCATCAGCACGGTGTGGCCCTTCCAACTTCGAAGCACAGCCACGGAACCGATGAATCGCGCGCTGGAGGGGAGCTTCAGTTTTTCAGCCAATGCCAGGCGGGCTTGCTCGCGGTCAAAAGTGAAAGCCGGTGGCGTTATTCCGGTAGCCACGACCGTCACCTTCTCAGGATCAACGCCCAAGCTTTCAATTAGCGGGCCGCGAATGCACTCACCTGTGGTGATGATATGATCTGCCAATTGCCGATATTGAAGGCGATTGATGGCCGTGGGGCGGACAGGAGTGCTCACATGACGGTAGCGAACCCGCCCGGGAATTCGCGCCAGGGTAGCAGCGCTTAAACCGGCCCATGTGTCGCTGCTGCTGTGGGTGCCGATGAAGTCCGGCTTGAGCTTTAGAAGAAAGGCGGCAAGACGGGCTGCATCCAGGGGTTGCGTTGCTTGCTTGAAGGGGAGATGGAACAATTCAAAGCCTTGCTCCCCTGCTCTTTTGTGAAGGGCGCTCTCTCGCGAAGCTGCGATCACCACGTGATGGCCTTGCGCGCGCATCCATTGGCACTCACTGAGGATGCGAATCTCCTGCCCACCCCAGCCTAAAGAGGCTTCAGTGTGGAGAATTGTCCAGCGTGAGGGGCGCGTCGACACGGCGCGGGACTTTACGGACGCCGAAGGGTTCAATCAATCATCGGTTGAGGCCAAGTTTTTCGGCGAATTTCTATTGTCCTCAGGTCAAAGATGTTTAATCTTTCCCGCTCTTGCGCCTAAGCGCATTGAATGACGAGCAGCGAGCCACGCAAATTACGCTTCGGATTGCCCAAGGGCAGCCTGCAGGACGCGACTATCGAGAAGATGGCCAAGGCCGGATGGAACATCCAGGTCAGCAGCCGCTCGTATGTGCCTTACGTGGATGATCCTGAGCTGGAAGTTCGGCTGATTCGCGCCCAGGAAATCAGCCGTTACGTGGAACTCGGCTATCTCGACGCGGGCATCACCGGACGCGATTGGGTGGAGGAAAACAACTCCAACGTGCATGAAGTTGGCGAATTTCTATTCAGCAAAGCCACTCGGCAGGCCGCGCGTTGGGTGTTGGCTGTTCCCGACGAGTCGGAGATCAAGTCGGCTAAAGACCTCGAAGGCAAACGGATTGCCACGGAGGTGGTGAACCTGACTCAGAAATACCTGCGCAAGCACGGCGTTAAAGCTGAGGTGGAATTTTCCTGGGGCGCGACGGAGGTGAAGGCTCGCGAGCTGGTGGATGCCATAGTGGAGATCACCGAGACTGGTTCTTCGCTGCGGGCGAACAAGCTGCGCATCGTGGACACCTTGCTCGAATCAACGCCGCGCCTCATTGTGAACCACAAGTCCTGGGCGGACACGTGGAAGAAGCGGAAGATCGAAGTGATGGCGCTGCTCCTGAAAGGAGCGCTCGATGCGGAGGCCAAAGTCGGCCTCAAGATGAACATCGAGCAAAAGAATCTGGCAAATTTGTTGCAAACTTTGCCCGCCTTGCGTAATCCCACTATCTCGAATTTGAGCCTCTCAGGCTGGGTGGCCGTGGAGACTATTATCGACGAGCATGTGGTTCGCGAATTAATCCCGGCGCTGAAAGCGGCTGGGGCCGAGGGCATCATTGAGTATCCGCTCAACAAAGTGGTTTACTGACCAATTTTAACTAACACCGTATGGGTTCACTGAAGAAACGTAGAAAAGCCAAGATCAACAAGCACAAGCGCCGCAAGAAGCTGCGCGCGAATCGTCACAAGAAGCGCACTTGGCAGAAGTAGTTGCGGGCCATCCGCAGCTCACATACAGTTTTACAAAGGGAAGCGCGCAGTTCGCGAGGACTGCGCCTTCCCCTTTTTTAGCATGCCTGTGCACAGACGCGCGCTCTGGTTCATTTGTCTGGCTGCGGCCATGGTTCTGGCTGGCTGCGCCAGCAAGCCCCCTGCTCCATCGGCGAAGAAGGCTGCTCGCGCGCCAGCACTTGAAACACCTGAGGACACGGAGCGCCGCATCGCGGCCTACGCGCATTACGCCACCGGGCTTCACTACGATCTCAACAACCAGCCGACTGCCGCGCTGGAGGAATACATCCAGGCAGCCCAAGCGAATCCCGGTTACGAGCCGCTCGCGTTGGAAGTCGCGCGCAGGCTGCTGCGGGAAAAGCAGCCGGAACGAGCTATTGAAACGCTGAAGCCCGTTGCGGCCCACGCGAATTCCACTGGGGCTGTGGACGCCTGGCTCGGTTTAGCCTATGCGCAAGCCGGGCAAACGAATGCAGCCATTGCGGCCAATAAAGCCGCGATCAAGAAACTTCCGACCCACCTCGCAGCTTACCAGAATCTCTCCAGCCTTTACCTGCAAACGGCTCAGACCAATCTGGCATTGCAGACGCTGGCAAACGCAGCTCGCCAGAAGAATGGGGATGCTGAGTTTTACATCGGTTTAAGCGGATTGTACACGCGATTTGGAGAGCTGAATGTTATCTCGAATAACGTCGCTCTCACGAATGCGATAAAGCTATTGGACCGAGCGGCGAAGACAGAAACCTCGGACCCTGTGGCGCTCGTTCGGCTAGCGGATGGATACATGTTCCACGGCGTTCCTGAAAAAGCGGAGACGGTTTACGCGCGTGTGCTGAAGGACCATCCAGATCTGCCGGGTGTTCGAGAAAAATTGACCGACATTTATTTGAAGTCGGGTGACCGCGCCAAGGCTAGCGCGCAACTGGATGCATTGTTGCGGAATAATCCCACTGATGCGCAGCTATACGTGGTGGCAGGAACAGTTGCGATCCAAAGCACCAATTACACGCGCGCCGAGGAGATGTTTGACACCGCGCTGAAGCTTCGGCCGGAACTGGAGCCGCTTTACTACGAGTTGGCAGGTTTGAAGCTGACATTGCGCAAGCCGGAGGAAGCCCTGCAGTTGATGGAGCGCGCACGGCGCAGATTTAAGGTCGGCTTTCCGATCGAGTTCTACACAGGAGTTGCGCATGGGATGGCCGAACGCTACACGCTCGCGCTGAAGCATCTGACATCCGCGGAGCTGATGGCTAAGACGAGTGACCCGGCGCGTTTGACTGCGGGTTTTTACTTCCAGTTGGGTTCGACCGCGGAGCGAGCGAAGGATTACGAAGCCGCAGAACGCTACTTTCGTCAGGCGCTAGCTCTGAAGCCCGACGACGCGGAAACTCTTAATTATCTCGGGTACATGTGGGCTGAACGGGGCACAAATTTGAATGAGGCTCGTGAGTTCATCGAAAAAGCGGTTAAGCTCGAACCTGAGAACGCGGCGTTTCTGGACAGCATGGCGTGGGTGCTGTTCAAGCTGAACAAACCCGCGGAGGCGTTGCCGTGGATGGAGAAGGCCATTGCGCACAGCAAAACGGATCCTGACGGCACCCTCTTCGACCATCTTGGAGATATCCTTGCCGCGCTTGGCCAAACTAAGAAAGCGAAGGAAGCCTGGATGAAAGCTTTGAGCATCGAAAAGACTCCGGAGATCGAAGCCAAGCTGAAGGAGGCAACGGGCGAATCGAAGCCCTGATTCATGGCTTACCAGTTTTCCAAGCATTACACTCGGGAGGAAGCGCAGGCGTTGTTGCCTGACATCCACCAGTGGCTCGCAACTTTAACGGCTTGCAGGGATGAGTTGATGCAGGCGGATGAGGAGATCACTCGTTTGCTCGGCTTTGGTGACGATCTCGGCGGCCAAAGCATTAACGACTCGGTCCGTACTCAGGTCTTGTTTCAGGAGGCGTTGCGCGAGTTCGTTTCACGGGAGATCCAGATAAAGGACATCGACCGCGGGCTCCTGGACTTTCCCGCGATCGTTGCTGGGCGTGAAGTTTTTCTCTGCTGGGAAAAGTCAGAGGAAACGATCGAGTTCTGGCACGACCTGGAGACCGGTTATTCCGGACGCATGCCACTCTAGCCGCTAGTCGTTGAAATAGACTTTCAGATTCTTGGTGGCGCGGCCCGCGGCGATGATGTCGAGCTTTCCGTTGCCGTCCAGATCAGCGAGTTGGAGGTCTTCACAAGCCATGGTGTTGTCATCGATGGTGAACGCTTTCCATGTCGTGCCCTTGTGGTCTTCAGCCATATAGACGCGGACGCCCACTTTGCCTTCAGCATTTTTGTTGCGCCATCCGACGACGAGTTGATCGTGGCCTTTCCCGAATAAATCACCGGTGGCAAGCGCGTGGGCTTCGGCGAAATCCGATGCTAAAACTCGACGAGGCCAGAGTTGGCCGGGGGCCACTTGATCAGGCTCGATGTAAACGCAAAGGTTCGTCCCATGCATTTGCTCAACCGAGGCAATGATGCGCTTGGAGCCAAGCTTCCCGGCGCGCACCTCCCCTGCCCCGAGGAAACCATCGACCCCGTTCTTCGCGAGCTGAACACTGGTCCACGTTCCTTGATCTTTTCGATCGAGGAGGAGGATGGCTTCGCGGCCTCCAAGAAGAACTTCATGCGCGGGATCAGTGTCCCATTGAACAGGATCGAAGTTGTGCGTAATGTGCATGCTTTGATCGACCGTTTCGAGCTTCCATTCCTCGGTGGGATCGCTGGGGCGGGTGTAGGCGAGTTGGCGAACTGGGGCGCCGTTGCCCATTTTGTTCTCGCGCCCGTGAAGCGGTGAAACGAGGAGTTTGTGCTCTGTGGCGCTGGTGCGGATCCAGCGCATGCGGTGAACCGTAGGCTCGTGGTGCAACGCGATCGGGCTCCACTTCTGGCGAACGTCAGCCCCTGGCTTCAAGTAGAAGACAGCGCCGCTGTTGATGGTGTCGCCCGGATTCCAACCAGCGCCAGCGGCAACTTCAGCTTTGCCGTCATTATCGATGTCGTGCGCAGCGATGGCGACGTGATCCAAGGCGGTGAGTTTTTCGGCGATAACATGCTTAGTCCAACCTGGGTTCTCGTACCAGACGATCAGATTTTTGTCGGCGAGGAGGATGTCAGGTTTCTTGTCGCCGTTCACGTCCGCTATGGCCAGGCCGTAGCCGATCTGCACTTCTTTGTCGACGTTGACGTGGCGGAAAAGTGGAGCTTCAGCAGCTTGCGTCCAAACGGCCAACGCCCCCAGCGCGGCCAGAGTAGTCCCGATGATCTTCATGTGATGCGGAGGAATTTAGCAGAATCTTATAATTTGCGCATCCGTTGAGCGCTGTTCTTCCCATTGCGGGAGCCATGGCCTAGATTGAGCGGAGATATGGAGCAATTAGCGACGGTCCTTTTGCGGCCGGGTGAAGCGGAGCGTTTGGTGGCGGGGCATCCCTGGATTTACGCAGGATCGGTGCAACGGCTCACGCAACCTGCGAAGGATGGCGATGTGGTGCAGGTGAAGGACTCGCGCCAAAGGTTTTTGGGGGTCGGTTTTTACAACTCGAAATCCAAGATTAACGTCCGCATGCTCGATCCTGAGCGCGTGGCGATTGATGAAGCATTTTTCACGACGCGCATTTCTGAAGCCATCGCTCACCGAAAAAAGCAGTTCCCGCAGGCAACCTCCTTCCGGGTGGTGAATGCCGAGAGCGACTTCTTGAGCGGCTTAATCGTCGATAAATACGAGGATGTGCTGGTGGTGCAGACCTCCTCGCTCGGCATGGACCAGCGGTTGCAGACAATCGTTCGGGTATTGCAAAAGCTCCTGAGCCCTCGCGCCATTCTGGAGCGAAATGATATCGGCTCGCGTAAGTTTGAAGGACTTGAGGAACGCCGCGGTGTTCTGGCAGGCGAAGCTCCAGAAAAAGGCTCCATGCGCTTGAACGGCTTGGAGTTCGAGGTTGACCTGATGGGTGGGCACAAAACCGGCTATTACCTGGATCAGCAGGTGAATTACGAGATGGTGGCGCAATACACCCCAGGGATGTCGGTGCTCGATTGCTTCACTTTCCAGGGAGGTTTCGCTTTGCACGCGGCGCGCGCTGGGGCTGCTCGTGTGCATGCGCTTGACCAGAGCGAAGACGCGCTAGCGGTCGCCAAACGAAATGCGGAGCGAAACGGAGTGGCGGATCGTTGCGTGTTCGAGACAGTGAACGTGTTCGATTGGCTCAAGCAGCATGGTTCTGCCGCTCCGAATGAAAGAGTCATCCCGCGATTCGATGTCATTATCCTCGACCCGCCTTCGTTTACCCGGACGCGCTCCGCCATCGGCGACGCACTTCGTGGATACAAGGAGATTCACCTGCGCGCTTTGAAGCTGCTGAAACGTGGAGGGACGCTTTCGACCTTCTGCTGCTCGCATCACATTGATGCCGTCAAGTTTCAGGAGGTCATCCTTGAAGCGGCGTTCGACGCCCGCAGGTTGGTGCGGCGGATTGCGACACACACCCAATCGCCAGATCACCCGATCGTTCCGGCCATTCCAGAAACGGAATACCTGAAGGGGTTTTCCTTTGAAGTGGTGCGCTGAGGGCACATTTCAGGCTTCCCTTTTGAAGGGGTGGTTTTTAGAGTGCGCCGCTTAAATTAAGAACCTGAAACTATGGGCGCAGACACGACAGTAGCACAAAAGCTGGAGGCTCCTCCACTTAAGCCTTTAACCATCAAGTCCAGGCTGGCGCCGACCCCAACAGGCGCTCCGAAATACGCCGTTAAGATCAAGAACACCGCGGGCGCCGAAGTCACCCTCGGCGACCCCAATGCCACGCGCGCGTTGGTTGCGCTGATGAACGTCCATGCGGTGCATGGCGGCGCTGCTTGCCATTGGGGCGGGCCCAGCGCCTTCGCTGAGATCATGGCGGCGATCCACGGCATCATGTTTTCTGTGAAAGGCCGGCAGTGGCATGAGGCGTATAATTTTGTAAACGATGCCGGACACACTGAAAACGGCATCTATGCGCTGCGTGCGAACCTGGGCTTCGACAACATGACGTTCGAGGACCTGAAAGGGTTCCGCAGCATCAAGAGCAAGCTGACTGGCCACGGTGAATCGCACTTGAATCCTGAAGGGGTGTTGCTGAGCAACGGGCCGCTTGGATCTGCTTTGCCCCAGGCGCAAGGTTTGGCGATGGCTGATCGTGTGGCCGGCAATGATCGCGTGACAATCTGCACGGTTTCCGACGGCGCCGCGATGGAAGGTGAAGCGAAGGAAGCTTTTGCCGCAATTCCAGGGATGGCAGCAAAGGATCGCGTTAATCCGTTCGTGCTCATTCTCTCCGACAATGACACGAAGTTGTCCGGCCGCATCACGAAGGATTCCTACAGCATGACGCCATCGTTCTCAGCTATGAGCGCGTTGGGATGGAACGTGATCAAGGTGAACGATGGGCACAACCTGCAGGAGGTTTACCACGCGATTGAGCGCGCGATCACTGAGGCCAAAGCCAATTTGAAGGCTCCGGTTTGCCTGTGGGTGAAGACGATTAAAGGCAAAGGGATTAAATCGACCGAAGACAATGCGGCCGGCGGCCACGGCTTCCCGCTCGCAAACGGCGAGAAGATACCTGAATTCGTCGATGAGATTTACGCCGGCCAGGCTCCGGAGGAGTTCCGCAAGTGGTCACAAGCCTTGAAGCAGGAGTGGAACGAGAACGAGGCGAAGAAGAAATCGCGGGCTGCCGAAACACCCGCTGCGCCCGCTGTTAAGAAGGATAAAATCCAGACGGGCCTCGCCAAAGCGGCCATTCGCGCCACGCAGGAAGGTTATCCCGTTTTCTCGATTAGCTCGGACGTGCAAGGCTCGACGGGCATCAGCGCGTTCCAAAAAACATTCCCCGACCGCTACATCGAGGTTGGCATTGCCGAGTCCAACATGGTGAGCACCGGCGCGGGATTCGCGAAGTGCGGGTACATTCCCATCGTCGATACTTTTGGCCAATTCGGCGTCACCAAGGGCAACTTGCCTTTAACGATGGCGGCTCTTTCACAAGCGCCAGTCATCGCCATGTTCTCGCATGTCGGGTTCCAGGATGCCGCTGATGGAGCTTCGCACCAGGCAACAACTTACTTCGCAGCGATGAGCGCGATCCCGCACACCGTGGTGATCGCCCCTTCCTGCTCGGATGAAGCGGAAGCGCTCATGTACGAAGCTATCAAGCGCTATGCGGCTGATCGTTCCGCAGGCAAAGATGGCGACAATTACATCTTCTTCGTGGGGCGGGAAAACTATCCGCTCTACTGGGTCGAGAATGCCAAGTACGAGTGGGGCAAGGCGCAGGTGATTCAGCAGGGCAAGGACGTGGTGCTCGTTGGCTCGGGGCCGCTCTTCAGCAAGGCTTTGGAAGCTGGCAAGAAGCTCGCTGCCAAAGGGATTCAAGCCACGGTGATCAACAATCCGTTCATCAACAAGGTGGACGTTGAAACCATCGCGGCCGCTGTGCGCACGGCGCAGGGACGCCTGGTCACAATCGAGGATCATCAAGCGGTCTGCGGCATGGGCGCGCAACTTTCGCACGCGCTCTCTGACGCAGGCGTTGCGCACCGAGTCCGCACGCTGGGCATCCACGGCGAATTTGGCCAATCAGCCTACGTCGCTGAGGAACTGTACAAGAAGCACGGCCTCACTGCTGACAAGATGGTCGAAGCCGCTGAACAGTTGATCCGCGGCTAACGAAGCCAGATTCGGGCGGGCGGTTCGGCGAACGCTGAGCCGCCCTTTTTTATATTCCTTCAGCGATCGTGGCTGGCAGTTGGTAAGTGGTCGCGACTTCAGGGGGAAGCGCGCCCCCTTCCCTGCCGAGCAAGCGGAATTGCTTGATGTAGAAGGAGACCTCCATTCCATCAACCAACGCCATGCGGGCGTAATCCTCTTTGCTCATGCGCGCCCGCACAATCATGCCGGACGGGAGTTCCAGCTCCACCCGGAGAGCCACACCCAGGAAGAAGGTGTGCTTCACAACGGCGCGGTATGGGTATTGGACCGGGTCTGGAGAGACTTCGACAGAGTAAGGACGAAAACCAATGCGAGCCTGGCCATTGGGCAACCCTGCCATCGGGAAGGAAAGTTCGTTTACGCGCCCCACACCGTCGCGAACTTCCACTTCGAGCACATTCATCACGCCGATAAAACGGGCAACGAATTCGTTGGCCGGCTCCTCGTAAACGTCGCGGGGCGACCCAATTTGTTCCAAGCGGCCTTTGGAGATAATCAGGATGCGATTGGCGACTTCCATCGCTTCTTCCTGGTCATGCGTGACGAACACCGTGGTGACGTTCAACTCATGATGCAGGCGAACAAGCCATTCGCGAAGCTCCTGCCGGATCTTGGCATCCACTGCGCCAAAGGGTTCATCTAGCAGCAAAACAGAGGGACGCGAGGCGAGAGCGCGAGCGATGGCAACGCGTTGCCGCTGGCCACCGGAGAGCTGGTGTGGGTAGCGCTTGCCCAAGCCTTTTAACCCGAGCAGATCGAGCAACTCGAGCACACGCGCTTCAATGTCGGGTTTCTTCCACTTCTTGATCTTTAGGCCGAACGCGATGTTGTCGAAAACGCTCATCGTCTTAAATAGAGCGTAGCTCTGGAAGACGAAACCGATGTTGCGTTGTTGAACAGGGATGTTGTTGACCCGCTCGCCTTTAATGAAAAGATCGCCAGCGCTTGGCTCCTCAAGGCCGGCGATCATGCGGAGGACTGTAGTCTTGCCGCCGCCGCTGGGTCCCAGCAAGGCGACCAATTCACCGTGGGCAATCGTGCAGGTGACCTGGTCAACAGCGACCACATCGCCGAATTTTTTGCTGACTTGTTTTAGCTCAATGCTCATTGCACTTCGGTGTCTGGGACCAGGCGTTGGGCAGCCGTTTCCGCGCGGGCGCTCCGCCATTCCAGGAATGTTTTCACGGCCAGAGTGATTAGCGCCAGGAAAGCGAGCAGGCTGGCCACAGCAAAAGCCGCGGTTCCGGAGGTAGTCCCTTGATAAAGCTTCTCAACGCGAAGCGGCAGTGTGTCCGTTTGGCCAGTGATGTGCCCGGACACCACAGAAACAGCGCCGAACTCGCCCATGGCGCGCGCGTTGCAAAGAATGACACCGTAAAGAAGGCCCCACTTCACGGAGGGCAAGGTGACATGCCAGAAGGTTTGCCAACCATTCGCACCGAGAGTCAGGGCTGCTTGCTCCTGGTCGGTTCCCGTCGCCTCCATGATAGGTATCAACTCGCGGGCCACGAACGGGAAAGTCACAAAGACGGTGGCCAGGACCATGCCGGGAAGAGCGAAAATGATGCGGATGTTGTGATCCTCCAGCCAGGGACCGAAGAAGCCTTGCCGCCCGAACAACACAACAAACATCAACCCAGCGACCACAGGTGAAATGGCGAAAGGAAGGTCGATAAGGGTGAGCAGGAACGGTTTGCCCGGGAAGTTGAATTTTGCAATCGCCCAGGAGCCAACCAGGCCGAAGATGAGGTTTAACGGAACGCTGATAGCCGCAATGGTGAGAGTGAGCTTGATGGCAGCAATGGAATCAGGATCAACCAGCGACTCGCGATAAAAGGCCAATCCCTTGGCGAACGCTTGCACGAAGACGTTGACCAGCGGGAGGAGCAGGAAAAGAAGCACGAATCCAAGCGCCACGGTCAAAAGAATCGCTCTTGCGATCGGAGAGTCTTCACTGCCGCGCTGCGACTTGCCTGAAATGGTGTGACCTCCGGCCATTATGCTTGGTATCTGGAAGCCCATCGCTCCAGTAAGTTGATCGTGATCAGCAGCACGAAGGAAACGACCAACATCACCGTAGCAAGCGCCATCGCGGATGTGAACTCGTATTCGTCCAGATAAGTTATGATGACCAAGGGGACGATCTCGGTTTGGCGGGGAATGTTGCTCGAAATGAAAATGACGGATCCAAACTCTCCGACCGCCCGCGCAAAGGAGAGAGCGAAGCCAGTGATGACGCTCGGCAAGAGAACCGGAAGGACAACTTTAAAGAATGTGGTGACCCGTCCAGCTCCCAACGTAGCCGCAGCCTCCTCCACATCCCGCTCCAAAGATTCGAGTATCGGCTGAACCGTCCTGACGACAAAAGGCAGGCTCACAAAGGTCAGCGCAATCACAACCCCGAGCGCGCTATAGGCCCCCTTGATTCCCAGGGGTGTGAGGAAGCTTCCCAACCACCCATTCGGGGCAAAGAGGTTCGCGAGCGTTAAACCAGCCACGGCCGTTGGAAGGGCGAAGGGAATATCGACCAGCGCATCGACAAAGCGTTTCCCTGGGAAGGTGTATCGCACGAGAACCCAGGCGAGAATTGTCCCGAAGACGGCATTGACTGATGCGGCAATAAATGAGGCTCCGAAGGAAAGTTTGTAAGCTGCGATGGCGCGAGGCTTGGTGGCTAGCTCCCACAGTTCGCTCCAGCTCAACCCAAGAACCTTAATGACCAAACCCCCAATGGGGATAAGAACAATGGCTGAAAGGTAGAACAGCGTGAAACCAAGCGTCCGCTTGAACCCCGGCAGGGCGTTGAACCTTTGGGCCATGCTGATTAAAGGTTCGCCGCGAATGAGAGCAGATCCTGATACTCTCTGAATATGGTTTCAAGAGCGGCCAGGAAGGCTTGCACCTGCAACTCCTCCGCCGCCGCGGCCGGTGTTTCGAGAATAATCTCGAAGGGCTGTTGCTCCAGGCAAACCGTTGGGGGAGCTGTGAGAATCCCCTGGTAGCAATCAGTAATGATCCCCCGCTCTGCTGGAAAACCGTCAATGACTGCGTTGATGTTTCGCGCAAGGAATCGTTCCGCCGCGTTGAGAGCGGGTTCAAGCAAGCCCTTTCCCAACACAGCCCCTCGAACGAACCCGTAAACTCCATCACTGGTGTCATCGCTGTGCAGTGAAATCAAGCCGTTGAACCGCCCCTTCCGGATTTCAGTCTCGAGCAGTTGAACTTCAGGCTCGGTTGACCCCCGCCAGAACTCCCGGTTCAGATCCTTGCCGGTCAAGGAAAGCCGTGTGCGAAGGGCGATCCCGGTCGGATTGCAAACTGGATAGACGGAGATCTGGTACCCGGTCCCAATCTCTGGATGGGCTGCCAATAGGTAGATCAAGCGCTTTGCAGCGGTCACGCCAGCTGGCTCATCGCCGTGGATGCCGGCAAAGACGCCAATGCGGATCCTTTCACCTCCGCTAGCCGGGCCTTCAAAAACAAACCGGTCGAGGGTGGTTGCTCCCAAGGTCAGTTTCGCCGCCTTGACCATGCTGTTGCGGCTGGCGAGCGCATGCAGATCCTCCACCCCGGTGCTGAGGGGCGCGCCCGCGCCAACCTCCGCCAACCCGCCGTGGTCGCGGCTTATGCTGGCGGAAGCGCGCAATAGTCTGTGCTGGAGGATCGAGACCGGCATTTACTTGCTGTAAACTTGATCGAAGCTTCCGCCATCTAGGAAGTGCGTCTTCATGGCTTTGGACCAGCCGCCGTAAGCCTGCTCGACTGTGAACAGGCGGATCGACTTGAACGTGCCTTCGTGCTTCTTCGCGATGGCTGGCGTGAGTGGGCGATAGCCGTGCTTGGCGAATAGCTCCTGAGCTTCATCCGAGTAGAGATGGTTCAGGTATTCGGTCGCCAGTTGCTTTGTCCCACGGCGATTCGCCACGAAATCGACCACCGCGACAGGAAAGTCGGCTTGGATGCTGATAGATGGCAGCACCAGCTCAAATTTGTCGCTGCCATACTCCTTGATGGTGGTGAGGATCTCGGCTTCGAAAGTCAAAAGCACATCACCAATCTGCCGTTGCACGAAGGTCACTGTGGCGCCGCGCCCACCTGTGTCGAGCACAGGCACGTTCTTGAAGATTTTGCCCATGAACTCCTTGGCTTTGGCTTCGTCTTTGTACTTCTCCATCGCGAATTGCCAGGCAGCCAGGTAGCTGTAGCGGCCATTCCCCGCCGTCTTCGGATTAGGGATCACAACGGACACGCCTGGCTTAATCAGGTCGTCCCAATCCTTGATGTTTTTTGGGTTACCTTTCCGCACCATGAAGCCCATCGTGGAAGTGTATGGCGAAGCATTGTTTGGAAAGCGTGTCCGCCAATCTTTTCCCACGAGACGACCGCCTTTATCGACGATGGTTTCGACATCTGACACCTGGTTCATTGTGATGACGTCAGCTTCCAAGCCATCCATAACAGCTCGGATCTGTTTGCTGGAACCAGCGTGGGATTGCTTCACGGTGACGTTGTCACCGCTCTTGGCTTTCCAGTGCTTTACAAATAGCTGGTTGTAATCCGCGTAAAGTTCACGGGAGACGTCGTAAGAGACGTTGAGGATCGACTGATCTTTGGCAAAAAGTTGCGCCGAGAAGACGAGCGCAAGAAGCAGTGTGAGAATTCTGGTGGCTTTCATAGTCTGGTGCGGTTGGCTTAGAACGACAATTGGACGCGGGTAAAGATTGCGTCTTCGTTCTCCGAAGGCAACGCCCCTGGAGCATTCCCGCCTTTGAAGTCTGTATGGTAATAGTTCACCGCACTGCGGATGTTTCGGTTCAGATACCAGTTCAACCCGAGGCCATAGGAGGCTATTTCTGTAGCCCAGCGCGCAGGGTTCGCGAACTGTGTTGGGCCGCCGCTGGCAAACACATCATCATCAATGTCCAATTCACCATAACGGGCAACCACTTCAAACGCGCCCCAGCTGCCTTCGGAAAGATTGAAGGTCTTGCGAGGTGTAACACCGCGATAGGTGGCATCCTCACCTGTGAGCACATAGCCAGCGACAACTTGCCAGGAAGTATGCTCGAATTCATTGATGATCGGAGCGCCAGGAGCGGGAGCGCTCAGGCGAAGCCATTGGGAAGAAACGACGTACTCACCCAATAAGCTGAATGGACCGTAGTACCAGTATGCCTGGGGCGTCCAGCGCCATGCGTCACCATCGGCGGTGACGGTTGGGCTGACACCCGCTATCGCAGCAGGGGCGTATTGGAAGAAGCTCTGTTGGCCGGAAGTGACGTAACCATTGCCCGCTGGAAGGCCGGATTCCCCTTCGTGGTTGCCGTAGCTGCCCGCGATGCCGACCCCGAGACCCTTCAGGTACTCATTTTCGGAACGGACGAACGGGTGGAAGAACACTCGAGCCGCCACATCTTTTTCGTCATCCGTGTCCGCATTCGTCGTGTTGCGATTGTCACCAATTCCGTTGAAGACGCCCACTTGGTAGGTAAGGAGAGTCTCCCAAAGCTCACCATGAAGCTGGATGCCGAGGTCGCGGTTGGGCGTCAGGAGAGAAGGCAACCCGCGCTCGATGAATGGAGCTTGAGAATCGGATTGCAACTGCTCCAGACCAACTGGCTCCTTGAACTTGCCAAGCCGCAACTGAAGGGCTGGTGAATACTTGTAATTAATATAGGCGTCCAAAATACTCGGCGCGCCAGTTCCCCCGAATTCAGGAACAAACAGGAAGTCGAAATCGCGGAAAACCGTCCCTTCGATCACAGGCCGGGCGCGGCGGAGCAGGAAGGTGTCATTGGCGCGAATATCTGGATCGTTAATGTACCACCGGCTATCCATCTGCAGGAGGCCCCGGATTTTGACGACAAAGTTCGTGTCTGCGGAGCGCATAGTGAATCCGCTGGCGCCGATCGTAACGGCTGGGGCCGTTTTGGATTTCTCCGAGGCTGCTTCGTCGCCGATCTCCAACTTCCGTTCCAGGATGCGATATTTCTGCTCCAGGGATTCGAGTTTTTGCTCCAACTCGCGGATGCGGGTACCTTCCGCAGAGTTTTGAGCGTTGACAATGAAAGGACTGGCGAGAGCGGCGGCTAACAAGATGGTCTTCTTCATAGTTCCCGGATATTCTCTATCGTTTTGATGGAAAATGGCTGCAAACACTGCCTGGGGTCAACATCTTTTTAGAACGACCCCAGGGAAATTCAGCACTGCCCGACCGCAGCGGCCAGGATGTCTTGTTCAGTCCACTCTCCAGCGGGCCTAACTGCAACCAAACGCCCCCGGCACATCACGCCAATGGTGTCGCAGATGCCGAGCAGCTCGGGCAAATATGAGCTGACAAGGAGAATGGCTTTCCCATCGGCGGCTAATTGCCCGATGAGCCGGTATATCTCGGATTTGCTGCCGACATCGATCCCACGAGTGGGCTCATCGAGCAGCAGAATTTCGGCTTCCTGATGCAAAAGGCGGCCGATGGCGATCTTCTGCTGGTTCCCGCCCGAAAGTTGGCGAATGGGCTGTGTCGGGCTGCTTGCTTTGACCCGGAGCCGCTCTGTCCACGCGGCGCAGGATGCCCGTTGGGCGCTCAGGCTGAGGATCCCAGCGGATGAAAATGGAGTGAGGCGGCTCAACGTGAGATTCTCCGCCAGGCTTCTATTCAGCAGAAGCCCCTCCTCTTTTCTGTTTTCGCTCAACAAACCAAGCCCCCGTTCGATGGCTGCGCCGGGGCTCATCTTCAGTGCAGCTTGATCATGGATCTCGATTGCATCGGCTTCTGCAGGGTCTAAACCAAAGAGGGAACGCAGAGTTTCAGTGCGACCCGCGCCAATCAGCCCGGCCACTCCGAAAATCTCGCCTTTTCGCAAAGTAAAACTTACCGCCTGCGGTTTCGCCTTTCCTGAGAGTTGGCGCACGTGAAGAGCGGGCTCGCCGATCTCGTGCGGAATTCTCGGGTAAGCGTCCGTGATCTCGCGGCCGACCATCCACTGGATCAGGTTGGGGATTGGCGCCTCCAACATGAGGCCGGTGGCAACCGTTTCGCCGTCGCGAAGAACGGTGAACCGGTCCGCCAGCCGGGAGCATTCTTCTAGAAAATGGCTGATATAGATGATGCTGACACCCTGCGCGCGCAAACGGAGAACAGCATCAAAGAGACGCAGCACATCGGCGGCCGCGAGGCTGCTGGTGGGCTCGTCCATGATCAATACGCGCGGCTCGGCAATCAAAGCGCGGGCAATTTCCACCATCTGCTGCTGCGCGATCGGCAATGTTCCCACAGCCTTACCCAGGGGCACATCCTCGCAGTTGAGCTGTGCAAGCGCTGTCTGGGCAAGGTGCCGTCGCCGTGCCGGACTGATCCACCCTAACCACCGAGGCTCAGCCCCGAGCGTGATGTTCTCTTCAACGGTGAGGTGGGGAGCCAGGTTCAGCTCCTGGTAAATCATGGCGATCCCGGAACGGCGCGCGTGTGAAGGATTGGCCGGGGTGAACGGTTTGCCGTCCAGCTCAATCACACCTCCGTCCGGGGATTCCGCGCCGCTGAGCACCTTCATCAGAGTGCTCTTCCCGGCCCCGTTTTCACCGATTAACGCATGAACCTCCCCCGCCTGGACTTGCAATGAAACGCCACGCAGCGCGCGCGTGGCGCCGTAGGATTTGCGCACCGCCTCCATCCGGAGGCGCAACTGAGGTTCAGGGGGCGCGCGCACGTGTGCGGGTTACTTCAAGTATTTGTCGAGGGGAGGGTTAAGCAGCTCCTGCATCTCGGGTTGCGACATGTTCTCGCGAGTCACCACCGACACACCGGTGTCGATGCGCTTTTCAACAGCCTTGCCGGAGAACGCCTGCATGGCTGTCATGACGCCCAGATAACCCATCTTGATGGGGTTCTGCAACACAAGCGCTTGAACGTCCCCTTTTTGCAGCAAGCTGAGCGGTTGAGAGCCGGCATCGAATCCCACCACTTTGACCGCGCCACCGAGGCGACCAATGTCTTTTAGAGCGAGCGTCATTCCGGTCGTGATAGGCTCGCACGAGCAAAACACGCCATCGACCTGC
>DASPKX010000153.1:0-9147 GCA_035627835.1 Candidatus Methylomirabilota bacterium | reverse complement strand
AGGCAGGGCAGATGACCAAGGCAGGCTTTTTCTTTGCGCCTGCTTGTTCGCGGAGCCAACCCAGCCATGAGAGTGTTTGGAGTGTTTTGCCCAGACCCATGTCGTCCGCCAGCACACCCCCAAGGCCGCTGTGCGTGAGGTGGCAGAGAAAATCGAAGCCTTCCTTCTGGTATGGGCGCATCTCGGCTTGCAACCCTTTGGGCAGACCAATGGGCGGAATGCCTTTGAAATCCGCGAGACGCTCGCGAATGGATTTGCCAGCGGCTTGCTGCTCGAAGCGGGCCAGCGCTTGCTCGTCCATGTGCCGCGCGTGCATCAGATCCACCTTCTGGGCGATCGGCGCGAGGCCTTCCAGGCCCAGCTCGGCAAAGGCTTCATGAGCCGCATGGACGGCCACCGTGTCGAGTTCAACCCATCCGCTATCGGGGAGCTTGACGTACCGCCCTGTGGCGGAAGCCAAACGCTCCAGATCGGCAGGGCTGAGGCGCATGCCTTCCTGTTCCCACGCGGCGGAGACAGAAAACCAGTCGATGCCGCTGCCTTGAACCATCAATTTTGGTTTCAGGCGCTTTGGCGTGAGGAAAAGACGTTGGAAAGCAGCGTCCCCGTAGTATTCGGCTTCCGCAGGACGCTCTTGCCATGTGGAGGCCAGGGCGTTCAGGAACGCTTCGCTAGCATCGCCCACCCAGATGCCCGGCTCGGGAGTAAACCAATCGAGCCGACGAAGCCAGAGAGTGGCTGGTTGCAGGCGGGCGTCGTCCAGAATCTCAGGCTGGGTTGTCTCGCGCTCGAGAGTCGGCTGCCAATCGTGGCCGTTCCATTGCCAAATGCTTCCATCCAGCTCACTGCGAGCGAGCAGGCGAAGCCGAACGGTTTCCTCGCTCAACTCGAACGTGAATTGCGGAATCGCCTTGTGCGCCCGGCACAGCTCCTTCCAACGCGAATCCCCATCGCGGCTGCGCGAGCGAAGATGCGTGAGAACACGCGCGTTGAGCTTCTTTACGGGGATGGCGCCTTGCTCAAGCAAAGTGTGCATCAGCTCGGAAGCTGGCGCGTTGCGAACGAGCACGAAGGTGTCATCCACCAACGCGAAGAGCGGTTGGCCCGCGAAGAACTTAGCTTCGGCTAGGCTGAGAGATTTGCCGTCGGCGCGGACGAACTTCCACGCTAGCGCCAGGTCGGACTTTTCGCTGTGGAGATCCGGAAGCATTTCGCCGACTTCACCCACAAATTTCAGGCGCCCGCCATTGTGCAGGTGGATGCGCCCGCTGTTGCCCCAACGCGCGAGCCACAGAAGCAGATCGGGGCCAGTGAGAGTAATGGTGTCGCCTTCCTTGGCGCCGCATTGCTCGCCCACCCACTCGATAAATTCCCAATCGTGCGCGTGGAACAACTCGCGCTCGTGCGCCGAACGGGTGGTCAACTCGACCAGTTCGGCGGGAGTCTTCACCTTCTCTCCAGTGCGGGGGCGGAAGAGATGGCACTGGATGGCGAGTTGATGCAGCAGGGGCTTCCCAGCGGCTGGCTCCACGCGAGCTATCGCGCGAATCGTCGCGCGAGGTGAATCCAAGTGCGAAGGGGGAGGGGGCAGCAGCCAATGCTCGAGTTGATCGAGAAAAGCGTTCTCCTGTTCGGCCTGCTCGATCTCAGCGAAGCGTTTGAGATTGGCGTAGGGCGCGAGTTCGGTCGGCAGATTGCGGCCGTTTTTTAGGAACAGCAGCGCCGCTTCCTCCAAACGGGTTTTGCCGCGCGCCGCCAACATGCGGGGCCACCAGGTCTGGCCAGGGAAATCTTTTCGGGCGAGGGAGAGCTTCTCAAAATAGTCCTCGAGGAGCAGCCATGCGCGCTGGGAGTCGGCGCATTCGGCGAAGCTCTTGAGCAGCTCCGCGCGCTCCGCGAGAGCTGTTTTTGAATCAGCCAGTTCGCGGCGTAAATCAGCGAAGGCGCCATATGCCTTGCTGAGGACAGTTTGATGCGCGTCGTATTTTGCATTGGACGACGCGCGGCCGTTTTGGCCGTTGGTTTTTGGAGATCGAGCCATGCGATCAGCGCTCGCGCACTATATCAGGAGCAAGTGTGAGGGGAAGAAAATGATTCACGTTGGTTAAAGAATTCCGTCTAGTGATTGAAGGCTAAACCTTTCCAATCCATTTACGGTCTTCCCAAACCGCCTTAAGCGAAGTGACGTTCCGTGAATCGAAAACATTGCGGGCGGCCGCGAGCAGCTTGCCTTGCTTAACATTCTTGAAGGCGTCGCTGGCGCTAATTGCGACAAACTGGAGCACGCTCGGATCGCGGTAGCAGTCGATCATGCAACGCGTGCAGCCGTCGCGAATGAGTTTGGTTTCATCAAACTCGTAGATGTTGCACATCGGTTTTTCCCAGAAATGGCAACGGTAAAGATTAAGATTCCAGTCCAGGTAAAAGTATTTATGCCCGCCCAGGCAGCCGAACTGCTCTTTTTCTCCGCGAAGGTGGCGCTGCATTTCTGAGAGCGACTCCGTGGGGTTAACCACCGGATAGCCGCTGCGGCGCTTCATGTCTTTGATCTTCTCGAAAACCTGGATGAGCTCATCGGTCTTGTAGTTCACCAGGCTCGATTCGCTGAAGCTCAGGTAGCTGGAAGAAAGCGTCGTCAGTGGGTAACTGAACGTGCAACTCGTGAAGCCAAGATCCTCAAGGAAGGCGGGGAGCTTTTCGTAATCATCGATCAAGCGGCTCGCAGTGACACTCGCCGTTGTCTGAATGCCGAGTTCTTTAAAAGTCGCGTTCGCTTTTTTGATTTTCCTGCAAACATCATTCAAGCCGCGGTTCTTCTCGTGCTTGGCGACATCATGGGCGTCGATCGACATGATGACGCTGCTGAGCCCCATCCGTGCGAGTTCGCGCATGTTCTGCTCTGTCCAAAGGGAGCCGTTTGTGCAGATCATCGGTCGAATGCCTCGTTCAGCCGCATAACGAACCATCACAGCTAGATCGCGGTGAATGAGTGGTTCGCCCCCGACGAAGAGCATGTAGCCGATATGGTTCTTTACTGAGATGTCGATGACATCTTTGGCTTCCTGCAAGGTCACGCTGCGACGTTTCTTTGGATCGAACTTATCAACCGCAAAACCACAGAAGTCGCATTTGGCGTTGCAGATGTTTGTGATCGCGAATTGCAGGTATCCGGGACCGCCATGGTCAAGGACTTCGCCAATCAATTTGAACACGCTCTTCTTAGGCGGGAGCTTCGCGCTCGCTAATGGAGCGCTCGTCTCCCGAGAAGGAGCGGACGGGGGAGGGGCTGCAACGGCTTCCATGTGCGACCTTAAATACCGACTGCGGCGCTGGCGGAGGCTGTTTGGAGATCTTTTCGGCGCTGCGACATGGTGCTGAAAAATTCGTACCCCTCGCGGAGGCGGCGAACGCAAACATCCTTGTCCTCGAGCATCGTCTTCACAATGCGAAGGATCGGTTTTGGGCGGAGATAATATGCGCGGTAAAAGCGCTCGACCGACTCGTAAATCTCTTCCTTGCTGAGGCCCGGGTACTCCAGCGTCGATTGCTGGAGGCCGTCTTCGTGAAGAATGTCGGTCTTGTCCTTCTTCGCGAACCACCCGTTTTGGCGGGCCATTTCGTAAAGCTCCGTCCCGGGGTAAGGAGCGGCGAGGGAGACCTGAATGCTGAACACGTCCAGTTCCATCGCGTAACGAATGGTCTGTTCAATCGTTTCCTTAGTCTCGACCGGCAGACCGAGGATGAACGTGCCGTGAATCAACACGCCGATGTCTTTGCACGCCTTGGTGAACTTCTTCGCCTCCTCAATGTCGATGCCCTTTTTAATGCGATTGAGGATGTCCTGATTGCCCGATTCATAGCCGACGAGGAACAAACGAAGGCCGCAATCCTTCATCAGCTTGATAGTGTCGTAGTTGACGTTCGCGCGGCTGTTGCAGGACCATGTCAGGCCGAGCGGCTTCAGCTTCTGGGCAATCTCGCGGGCGCGAGGGAGGTTTGCGGTGAAAGTGTCGTCATCGAAGAAAAATTCCTGCACCTGCGGGAAGAGCTTCTTCGCGTGGGCCATTTCGGCAGCCACGTTTTCAGCAGAACGCACACGATATTTGTGACCGCCAATCGTCTGCGGCCACAGGCAGAAGGTGCATTGCGCAGGGCATCCACGGCCGGTGTAAAGGGAGATGTAAGGCTCCTGCAAATAGCCGATGGAATACTTTTCGATCTGAAGATCGCGCTTATAGACATCCACCACCCATGGCAGCGCATCCATGTTATGGATCAACTCGCGCTCGGGGTTGTGAACGATCTTCCCGTCTTTCCAATAAGAGAGGCCATGGACCTCGGAGAGGGGGCGGCCTTCGGCTACTTCCTTGCAGGTGAAATCGAACTCTTTGCGGCCCACCCAATCGATGGCCTTCGAAGCCTTAAGCGTTTCCGTCGGCAACACCGCTGCGTGCGCGCCCACAAACCCGATGGAGGTGGAGGGCTTCTGCGCCTTAATGGCCTCCGCGACTTTGCAGTCGTTCTTCAACGAAGGCGTCGAGGTGTTGATGACCACGACATCGTAATTCTTGGCTTCGGCAAGGCAGGCTTGGACATCAATGTCGTGCGGCGGGCAATCCATCAACTTGCTGCCAGGCACAAGGGCGGCGGGTTGCGCGAGCCAGGTCGGGTACCAGAACGAGCGGATTTCCCGCTTGGCTTGATAGCGAGCGCCAGCGCCGCCGTCAAAGCCATCAAAAGAGGGAGGAGAGAGGAACAGAGTTTTCATCAGCGGTAAATGTTAGGCAGCAGGATCCTGGTTGCTAAAATAATGTGGCAATCCCGAACGAATGAGGTCAATTAGCTCGCCAGCCTGCGCACGCAAATCCTCGTAGTTCTCACCCACATGCGTCGTGTCTTCGCCGGGGTAATGCTGGGCAAAAAAATCTTCGGTTAGCTCTGCCGCGAAGCTCCGGTATTTGGCGAACTTCGGCTCGTGCTCGGCAGCCTCACGCAGCAACCGCGGCAGATCGTGTGTTTTAACCAAAGCCCAACCTCTGGCGATTAAATAACCTTTAAGGAATCGTTCCACACTTTCCTGTAGAGTCTCAATTCCGGTGGCGGTGACGCCGTGGTGTTTGTGAAGCAAATCAGCCGCAGCGAGGCGTTCGGCTCCGAACGCAAACCAATCTTTCGGGTCGCTGGCGTTCGTTTGCTTACGCAGCATATAAGAGCAGGCCCTTTGCGAGTATATCCTTGTAAATGGGACTTCCCGCAGCGATTTGATTCGCCACTTCCTGCGGCGTCCGGGAGAGCAAGGTGAAAGATGTAGGTGGCGCGTCAACGCTCCAGAAAGCCTCGCGAATCTCGAGATTGCTCTCTTTTCCGGATTTGTCCGCCCGAACGACCAACAGGTCCACGTCACTGTTCGCTGTGGGATCACCGTAGGCCTGGCTGCCGAAAAGGATAATCTTTTCAGGATGGATTTTCTGGACGAGCACGCGCAGGTAGGGCTCAACGCGATCTGCGATTTTGTGCACAGGAAATCGCGAATCGTGCAGAAGCGGGAATTGAGGACTTGCTGCGCGAGCATCTGCCATTATGGAGCTTTTGGTTTTAAATGCCCGTGGGCGGGGTCGCTTTAGCTTCCGCTACCTTTTTTAGGAGCGCATCTCGCTCGCTTGAGTTCGTGGAGGAGCAGGAACTGCCAGCAGATGCGTTAATCGCAGCCTTTGCTTCGGCCAGGTGGCCTTTCCCAATGCTGAAGCCGTTGTACGCGTTCACCTTGGCTCCCGCAGGGTCAGGCTGAGGCTTCGCTCCGAAATTGTATTTAATGTTCTTCCAGGTGTCGCCGGGCAAGGGGTTGGTTCCGAGCGCCCCGCTTGGATCGTAACCGCAATGGACCATGCAGTTTTCGCAACGCGGATCGCGGGCCACGCCGTTAACCACTCCGTATTTGTTCCAATCGACCTTGGTGAGCATCTCCTGGTAGGTGGGATAATGCCCGTCGGTCATCAGGTAGCAGGGCGCTTTCCAGCCGCGGATGTTGCGAGTTGGGATAGCCCAGGCGGTGCAGGTCAGCTCGCGTTTGCCCGCAAGAAATTCCTGGTAAACGGGTGTGCCGAAGATGGTGAACTTTTCGCCCCACTCCTGAATGCGAGCGAACTTTTGGCGGGTCATCGCCCGAGTGAGGAAGAAATCTTCTGGCTGTTTGCCGAGTCGTTTGACCATATCCTTTTTGGCGGCGTCGTAATCGTACCCAGGTGAAATCGTGTGGCCGTCCACGCCGAGCCAGGAGAAGAACTCGAACATCCCCTCGATCTCCTTGACCTCGGTTTCCTTATAAACCGTGGTGTTGGTGGCGACCTGGTAGCCGAGGATCTTCGCCATGCGGATCGCTTCGACGCATTCCTTAAACACGCCCTCGCGTTCGACAATCAGGTCGTGAGTGTATTCCAAGCCATCAATGTGGACGTTCCAGTAACTCCACTTGCTTGGGGCAATAACCGGGCGGCCATCACTCTTTCCCTTGCGGATGGTTTCAGCGTCTTTATCGCTAATGAGCTTCTCAGCAATCAGGCGCTGAAGAAGAGCTTCGCTGCCGCTGTTGTAAGAGGCTGCGAGATATTCCTTCATTTTCTTCCGCATGAACATGCCGTTCGTGCAGAGATAAACGATGCGGCCCTGTTTCAGGAGACCGTCAACAAGTTCCTCGATCTTGGGATAGATCAACGGCTCGCCGCCGCAGATGGAGACCATCGGCGCGTCGCATTCCGCGGCTGAGCCCAGGCAGTCCTCCAGGCTCATCATGTCCTTGAGGCTCGTGGAGTATTCGCGAATCCGACCGCACCCCGTGCAGGTGAGATTGCAGGTGTGCAACGGCTCCAGTTGCAGAACCATGGCAAACTTGGGAGTGCGCGCGAGCTTATGCCGAATGATGTGCGCGGCGATTTTCGCCGTCAGCGCCAAGGGGAAACGCATATTTATTTGGAGATCCCAGCGAGCTGGGTTGAACCGGAACTGGGCGAGGCCTGATCAGGGGCAGGGGACTTCGCCCCCAGCCCAGGCAACAGGAATGTTGCAGGCGAAACGCTCCTGGAAGCATTCACTCCGCTGCAGCCGGTGGCAGCGAGGAAGAGCAACGAAAACATTGCTAATCCGGCCAGCTTCCAATTCAATTTCACGATAGCAGTATAGAAATGGTCACTGACGGTGCAACACTTAAATCCCAGTGGCCGATGAAGCTTTTGGCGAGTTCCGCCAGGTTTTTTCGGGGGCTTCTTCTTTGCTGCTCGGTTCATCTCCTCGCCCTGCTGATTGCCGCAGCCCCCCCAGCGGAGTTTAAAAAGCGCGCTGAAGAGATTTACACGGCCGCTGAAGCCGCTTTCCGCAAAGATTCGGAAAACGCCACGAACGGATGGCTGTTCGCCCGGGCCTGCTTTGACCTCGCGGAGTTTTCCGAAACAAAAGTCGAGCGGGAGCGATTAGCGAAACTAGGCATCGCCGCCGCCGAAGCGGCTATAAAGGCCGCTCCGAATGGCGCAGCCGGGCATTATTACCTTGCTCTGAACAAAGGCCAATTAGCCCGCACAAAAACGCTTGGAGCCTTGCCACTGGTTGAACAGATGGAAAAGCACCTTCAATCTGCCGCCTCGCACGACAAGAGCTTTGATTATGGAGGGCCAGACCGATCACTTGGGTTGCTTTACCTGGACGCTCCTGGATGGCCAACCAGCATTGGTAACAAGAAGAAGGCGCGGCAGCACCTTGAGTATGCCTTAACGCTACATCCTGAATTTCCTGAAAACCAGCTCTGCATGATCGAGGGGTTGATCAAGAGTGGTGATAAAATCCGCGCGCGGCGCGCGCTTCCTTCCGCTGAGGAAGCCATGACAGAAGGGCGCAAGATTTTTACCGGCGAGCGCTGGGAGCAGAGTTGGGCCGATTGGGAAAAGCGTCTGGCCGCGTTTAAAGCCGAGCTGCGCTAGAGTTACGCTACCTTCTTCGTTAGCCCGACCCCAATTTGCAGGAACTGCTCTGCCTGTTCGAGTGATTGCGCTTCCGCGTAGATGCGGAGGATCGGCTCCGTGCCAGAGCCGCGCAACATCAGCCATGCCCCGGCGTCGGTGATGTATTTCACGCCGTCGTAGCTCTTCACTTCCACCACTTTTTGCCCGAGAAGTTCCCTCGGCCCGGAGTTCTTGCAAAAAGCCATGAGATCCGCGCGCTTCGCCAATGGAAAATGCGTGTCGATGCGGGCGTAGTGATGCGGCCCGAAATCCTTGGTGAGCTGTGCAAGAAGTTCATCCAGCGGCTTGCGCTCAGTCGCGAGCAACTCGAGAAGCATCAATCCTGACAAGATACCATCGCGCTCGGGGACATGCCCGGGATAGCCGATGCCGCCGCTCTCCTCAAACCCGAGCAGCACGCCGCCTTTGATCATCTCGGAGCAGATGTATTTGAAACCAACACCGGTTTCGACGAGTTCCAATCCGTGCGCTTTGCACATCTTATCAACCATCGAGGTGGTGGTGAGCGCTTTTACGACGCGCCCTTTACCTTTGCGATTGACGATGTAATGGCGCAGCAGGAGGCAAATGATTTGATGTGTGCTCAGCGCGTTTCCGTTGCCATCCATGCCGCCCACGCGATCCGCGTCGCCGTCGGTGACAAGGCAGATGTCATGCGGATTCTTGCTCAGGTAGGCCTGGCTGAACGTGTAGTTTTTGGCAATCGGCTCGGGGTTGATCCCACCAAACCAGGGGTCATGCTGTGCGTTCAGTGTCGTGACTTTGCAAGTGGTTCCGGCGAGGAGATCGTCGAATGCGCCCGCGCCCACGCCGAATAAAGCTTCATGCGCAAAACGAGCGTTGGATCTCGAGATCAGAGGAAAATCGACAAGCTTTTTTATGGCTGTGTAATAGTCCGCCCGAATATCCCGGACGGCAATCTTGCCGCTGGAAACAGCTTCGGAATACTTTGCGGCTTTCACCGGTGATTTGTCCAACAAACCTTCCACAGCCTGGCAGATGCTTGGATCCGCCGAACCGCCGTAATGGGCCTTCAACTTAAATCCATTGAAAATAGGCGGATTATGGCTGGCTGTGATCATCACGCCGCCAATCGCGTTCTCCGCTTTCACTGTGTAAGAGACAGCGGGGGTGGGGG
>DASPKX010000152.1:0-177922 GCA_035627835.1 Candidatus Methylomirabilota bacterium | reverse complement strand
AGAAGCGGCGAGAGAGGACGGGAGCGACCCAGTCTTCAATGGAGACTTCGGAACCATCGCCTTCGCCCTGGCGGAGGACGACCCAATTCGGCAGTTGGTTGGCGCTTTCCAGAATATAACCGAGACGGGGAGCTGTTCCGACGTGAAGCTCCTTTTGCCCCCAATCACCGTCGGACAAATGCAGATCGCCTGCTCTTGCGGCGAGCGCCATCCCGAGCGCTGCCACAAGGATTCCCACCCTTGTCATCCATCCACCAATCACCACACCTTTAACTCGCACCTGAACTGGCGCGCAGAAATGGTTCAGGCGCCGGGAATGGCCTTCCGGTGAATGCTGTCGAAATGGTCAAAGATGATTTCGGGACAAGCCGGTAAAATCCTCAACTTGCATGCTGAGAATGCCTGACCCGTATCAGGGGCTTGTCAATCGGGGGGAGTGTGTGCCGCGAGTTTAAGCCCAAGCGCGGCGGAGGAAGTTCAGGAAGTTCTCTGAAAGAATGCCGCTGATGTCATTGGGAGAGAAACGGCGGACGCGCAGAAGTTCCGGGAGCTTTTGCAGGTGAGCGATGGATCGAATTTCCTGCGGTGTTTGCTCGCGGCCAAACGCGCCGTCCAGGTCTGAGCCAATGCCAACATGGCGAGCGTTGCCAGCGAGTTGGCAGAAGTGGTCCAGGTGATCGATGTAGGCCTGCAGGTGAAGATCCATGTTGATGGGAGTGCTTTGGCCGCGCACCCAGCCGGGCTTGAGCATCCAGCCATCGAGAGCGAGGCCGACAACACCGCCGCGCTGCACGAGGGCCTTGAACATCTCGTCACTGAGCTGGCGCTGATGGGGAACAAGAGTGCGCGAGTTGTGGTGACTGGCCCACAGTGGGCCATCGTAAAGATCGAGCGCTTGCCAGAAGCAGTCGTCGCTCAAGTGGGTGACATCGAGGATGAGCTTCAGGCGAGAAGCTTCCTTGAGCATTTCCAGACCTTGCGGCGGAAACGGTCCTTCGGTGCTCGTGCCTTGAGCGTAGCGGCCTGGCCCGTAATGAGCCATGCCCAGCGCGCGGAGACCGGAGGCGTGAGCGCGCTCCAGGTGTTGCAGGGTGATGATGGAATCGGCGCCTTCCAGGCTCATGATGTAGCCGATAGGCGCGTGGGGATCGTGGGAGTTCCAAGCGGCGAGATGTTGCTCCAGCGCAGCGAGATCGCGGATGTTGCGCAGATGACCTGCTTCCTCCATGGCGCGGTACCAGGCGAGTTGGCCCTGGGTCATGCCCCAGGCTTGCGCGGCGGAGCGCCAGCCGGCGACCGGGCTGTAAGCGGCGTGCTCGACGCGCGCGATTTGCGTGGCGACACATAGGCCGATGTTTCCGGCGCGCATCTCTGGGAAGGAGACGACGCTGTGGCCACGATCAGGTTTGTCTTTGAGATGCGATTCTCGAGCGCGGATCTCGTCGAGGGGCTGAGTGAGATCGCGATTCCACTCGATCGCATTCATGGCGAGATCGAGATGGGCATCGAAGATAAAGGGCTGACTCATCTTAGAGAATCGTGCTTAAGAGCAAGGTGAAGGCAAGGCCAACAATGCCGATGACAGTTTCAACGACCGTCCAGGTGCGAAGAGTTTCGCCAACGGTGAGGCCGAGCGACTCCTTCACGATCCAGAACCCGCCGTCGTTCAGGTGCGAGAGAAACAACGAGCCGAAACCGAGCGCGAGAACGAAGAGTTCGGGAGGCAGGCCGGGATTCTCCGCAAGCATTGGCAGGAGGAGTCCTGCAGCGGTGGTGATAGCCACGGTCGCGGAGCCGGTGGCGACTCGAATGAAAGCAGCGAGCAGCCAGGCGTAAAGCAACGGCGGAAAACTCATGCGGCCCATGACTTCGCCGAGAGCGGTGGCGACACCGGCATCGCGAAGCACGCGCGCGAAACCGCCACCCGCGCCCACAACCAGAAGGGTCATTCCAATCGCGGCGACGCTTTGCTCGGTGAACTTGAGGATATCGCTGCGGCTGAATCCGCAAGCGCGCCGAATAAGAAGGATAGCCACCCCTAGAGCGATGAGCAGAGCGATTGTGGGGTGGGCCAAAATCTTGAGCACGGGCTCCACGATCCAGCCGCCTTCGGAGCGTTTTGGATTGAGGAGCGTGAGAAGCATCAAGCTGACTGGGAGCAAAATGATGAAGAGGGCGCTCGACGCTGAAACTTGACGACCGCCGATATTGTCCGCGGAGATCAAAGGCGGCGAGGCGTTGGGCGCGAAGCGCAGGAGCAACGGCGCGAGCAGCGGCCCGGCAACTAAGGCCGTTGGAAGACCGACGAGCAAAGCGAAAGCGAGAGTGCGGCCGGTTTCAGCGCGTAGAGCGTTCATGGCGACAACCGGCCCGGGGTGCGGAGGGGTTAGCCCGTGCAGCACGCTGAGGAATGCAAGCATCGGAATAGCGAGAAGCATAAGTGGCTGCCGGGATTGCCGCGCGAGCATCACCACCACGGGCAGGAGCAGGAGCAAGCCGACAGTGAACCATGTGACGAGGCCAACCAGCGTGGCCATCGCCACCACGCACCAGAGCACCAGGCGCGGCCCAAGCATGGCATTCAGGCGATCCGCCAGCGCGAGCGCACCGCCTGATTCCGCAAGCAATTTACCCAGCATCGCGCCGAGGGCGAGAATGCCCGCGATGCCGCCGAGGGTGGCGCCGAGGCCTTCCTGGAACGCCACAAGAGCAGCGAGCGGAGGGAGGCCTGCCCCAATGCCAACGAGCATGGAGGCGAGCAACAGAGCGATGAAAGCGTTCCACTTGCGCCAGGTGACAAGCGCGACCAGCAACCCGAGCGCGAAGAGGGCGAGGAGAAGGAGGAAACCGGCTGTCGGATGAGGGTTCAGAAAGTGAGCTTTCGTTGGCGCGCCATGACAGGCCATTCTTCGGCCAGTCGGCCGTTGCGCACGATGTGGACGGCATTATGCAAGGCCATCGTGGGACAGATGTGCCATGGGATTCCGTAAAGCAGATCGCCGGGGCGAAGGTTGCTCGGCTGTGCCGTTTCCAGAACGAGATGCTCTTCGTTATGAGCCGCGACTTGAGCGTCGGGGAGAGCGGGGAAGAACACGCGTGGGTGCGGCATTTCGCTGGCCACAGCTTTGTGGCCGAGATCGAGGCAGACGCGATTGGGGAGCGGGCGGCTGAGAACGCGCGTGAGGATCGCAGCGGCAATTTTGAAATCGAGGTCCGGAAAGCGCGTGGCGTAACCAGCGTCCCACAAAACGGACGTGCCCGGGCTGCATTCCACATCCGCGGAGGCGGCGTGCATCGGGAAAGTGGGTGTGCCGCCAATCACGATCAGAGGCGCGGCGATGCCAGCGGCTCGCAATTGATCCCGGAAGCCGAGCACGAGACCGCGGGCTTCATCGGCGGCCGCGCGCCTGCTGGCGAGATCCGTTTGATGAATGTGGCCGTCATATGCGTGAAGGCCGTCCAAAGTGAGTTGCGGCAGAGCGGTTAGCTCCTTCGCGAGCTGAAGCGCTTCTGGGCCGGGAGCAATGCCGGTGCGATGCTGGCCCACATCGAGGTCGATGAGCAGGCCAATGCGAACGTCGCAACGTGACGCAGCCGCGCTCAGGGGGCGCGCGATCCGGGCATCGTCAATGATCGTGCGAAACTGAGCGTCGGGAAATGCGGCGGCGAGTTGGGCGAGACGGCCAGCATTTGGGCCAACAGGTTGGTTGGCCAGCAAGATGTCTGTGCAACCGCCGAGCGCCGCGAGTTCCGCTTCGGCGATGGTGGCGCATTTGGCTTTGCTGATGCCGAGGCTCACCTGAAGTTGGACGAGCTGGAGGAGCTTGTGTGTCTTGATGTGCGGGCGGAGACGACTGGCTCCGCCCGCAATACGAATCATTTGCTCGACGTTCTCGCGCACCGCGCCGAGGTCAATGACCAGGGCGGGCGAAGGTATCTCCGCTTCGCCCGTGATTGCGGTCCAGGGAAGCGTCATGTCAGGCGAGTTCAAAAATCACTTCAATTTCGACGGCGATGTTGCCGGGAAGCGGGCCCATGCCGACAGCGCTGCGGGCGCCGATGCCGTTTTCCTCGCCGAAAACCTGGGCGAACAATTCGCTACAACCATTGATGACTTTGGGGTGGTCGTAAAAGGCAGGCGCGGAGTTCACCATGCCTAGCGTTTTGATGACGCATTTCACTTTGTCGAGTGTGCCAAAGTGATCGCGGAGGGTGGCGAGGATTGCCAGACCGACCTGGCGTGCGGCAGCTTTGCCTTCATCCAGAGTGAGATCGGAGCCGACCTGGCCAACAATCAGCGAGCCATCCGCGCGAACAGGGCCGTGGCCGGAGACATAGGCGAGGCCTTGCACCACCACGACGGGGCGATAAACGGCGACTGGTTTAGGAGCGGGCGGGAGTTGAAGGTTTAGATGGGTGAAACGTTCTTCGTTGCTCATGGCGGTGGAGGGTTCAAGCAGGGCGTGCGCCGAGGACAGTGGCATTCAGCCCCCGGAGAAGCTTTTGGCGGATCAGCCCGTTGTTCGCCGCGATCTCGTAGTAATGCGCGCCGGGCAGGGGCCGGTGCCAATATTCGCCGCCAGCGCATTCAATGAGCAAGCCGCCAGCAGCGATGTCCCAGAGGCGCAGGCCAGATTCCAGGTAGGCGTCAAAGCGCCCGGACGCAACGTAAGCCATGGCCAGAGCCGCTGCCCCCATCATGCGGATTTTGCGGACACGGCCGAGCATGTGCGCGAGAACGGGAGCCATGGCTTCGACCGTGCGCTTCTCCTTGGCGAACCCGATGGAGACGATGCATTCGCGCGTGTCGGTGCGTTTGCTCACCTGGATGACGCGATTGTTCAACCGCGCGGGCTGGCCTTTGATGGCGGTGAACATTTCGTCAGCGAACGGATCGTAGATCATGCCGGTGACGGTGGTGTAGAGCGCATCGGGATGCGTTTTCGCAGTGACGCGGGTGTCATTGCGCACCTGAAGCGCAATAGAGATGCAGGCGTGCGGAATCCCGTAAGTGAAATTAACTGTGCCGTCGATCGGATCGATCACCCAGCGCGCGGGAGCGTCATCGGCATTGAACTCTCCTTCCTCGCCGAGCACCGCAACGTCGGGGAACGCTTTCGCCAGGCCGCGCTCGATGAGCTTTTGGCAGCGGACATCCAGCTCGAGCTTAATGTCGTGCTGGTGAGCCTCGTTGATGCGCTTGGTGCTCGAGTTAAGATTCTTGCGCAGAAGGAGGCCGGTTTCGCGGGCGATATCGACGCTGGCCTTGAGTGCGCGCTTTTGGTCTGAAGATTTGAGCATGTTTAAGCAATAACTTCGTTTCGGTCGGCGAGTTCAGCGTCCACTTCCGCGCGTTTTTCCGCAAGGCGCCCGGCGCGGGCCGCGACGAGAACGGATTGGAGCGTTTCGGCCTCGATCAAGCGAGGGAGCAGCACGTAATCCGCGCCGGCGGCGTAGAGTTGGGGGACATCGGAGAAAACTTCGGCGTGCATGATGAGCTGGGCGTTGGGATTGAGCGCCCGCAGCTCGCGGGTGAGGCGGAGGTTGTTCGTGCCTTTGAGGATGCTATTGGGCATCGAGCAAAGAATAACTTCGGCATGATGAATGCCTGCGTGATGCAGGCTGTCGCGTTGGGAAATGTCGCCGTAAAGAACGGGAATGCCGCGCGCGGTTAATTCCCGATTCACATTCGGGTTGAAGTCGATGACGACGATTTCATTAAGCACCTCAGGCGAGTGGCGGCGGAGTTCCTCGAAGAGCGAGCTGGCCGTCCAGTAAAAGCCGAGAACGTAAATTTTGCGGTGGGCGCCGCGATCAAACTCAGTGGCCTGGTCGAGGTCTTTGAAGCCGAATCTCTTGAGCGCGGGGATGAGCCGAGAGACCCAGAGTTCGCTGTGCCCAATCAGATAGGTCGAAAGCACCGCTAGAATGACGAAGGTGTAAGCAAGTATCGCGGAGGTTTGCGGGCTGAGATGATTAACAGTGAGCCCGAGGGCAACAATGACCAGCGAGAACTCGCTCATTTGCGAGAGGTTAAGCGCCGGCAGCAGGCTGGCGCGCAAGCCTTGCTTCATTGCGTAGAGCGGCGGGAAAACGGTGAGGACGCGGCTCGTGATAAGGAAGGCAGAAACGACCAGAGCCCAGGAAAGCGCTGATGTGGTGGGCGCAGGGATCGTCATGCCAAGGCCGACAAAGAACAGCGTAAGGAAGAAGTCGCGAAGGCTGGTGACCTTTGCCGCGACATCCAAGCTGTAGGGATACGTGGAGATCGCGACGCCTGCAACGAGGGCGCCCATTTCACGCGAGACATGGAGCACGCCAGCCAGACCTGCAACGAGAAAACACCAGGCAAGGGATCCGACGAGGACGAGTTCAGGCGAGCGCGCGATATGCCTAAAGATGGGCGGGAGCGCGTATTTGCTCGCGGCGAAGGCAAACACAACGAGCAGCGCGGTGCTTCCGAGAGACTTCGCAAGGGCGAGCCAATCCGCATTTTGCAGATTGGGCTGCACCGCAAGAAAAAGAATTGCGAAGAGATCCTGCAGGACGAGCACGCCGAGCGTCAGCCGTCCTGGGAGAGTGTCCAATTCCCGTTTCTCGTAGAGCAATTTAACGATGACAACGGTGCTGCTGAGCGCGCAGGCGATCGCAATGTAAAGCGCGTCGAGCCCTGAGCCACCGGCAGCGAAGCCGAGCGTCTTGAAGAGAAGAAAACCGAGAGCGCAACCGCCGAGCATCTGCACGAGCGAGGTGGCGATGATGAGCTTGCCGGAGCTGAGGATTTTCTTCAGATCAATCTCAAGGCCGATCATGAAGAGGAGAAGTATTAGGCCGATGCCCGAAACGGTTTCAATCGAGTGCGCATCCGTGACCCACTTAAGGCCAACGGGCCCAATGACGATACCCGCCGCGAGATAAGCGAGAATAGGAGGCTGGCGAATGGCGCGTGCGAGCACCGCCATGGTCCATGCCATGAGAATGCATACAGCGATGTCGTTAATGAGACCGTGCTCCACGCGCGCGGAACTTTATTTAAGTGCGCGCCTGTTGGAAATGTTTGAGTGGGGCTCGCAGCTTAGGTTAACGACGATTCTCCGCGTCGTTGCGGAATAAGCGTGTTGGGCCGCCGTTTTGCGTGACGACGAGGTCCGGCTTTCCATCACGATTGAAGTCAGCCGCTGCCGCAGAGCGTTGCTCGCCGTAGATGTGAAGCCCTGATTCAGTCGCGGAAGCTGCACGGAAACCGGCGGCGCCATCCCCGAACAGGAGCAATCCGCGCCCCGCGTCGATTCGAGGAACGCCGGGCCGGGTTGCGAAAAAGTTCTGCGCGACAAAGGCATCTTGTTTCCCATCGAGGTTGAAATCAGCGACCGCAAACGAGAACACGGGTGTCAGTTGGGCCTCAAGTGGAAGCGGACGTGCCGAGAACCCATTGCCGTTGTTGATAAGGGCCAGCGACTGCAGTGTCACGGCCTGGAAGCGTTTGACCTTGCCCTGGAATGGCAGAAGCAATTCATCAGCAGTCTTGTCGCTGAACTCCCGATGTGAAGCGAACGCGCCAGCAAGATGGGGAAATCCATTGGCAAGATCGGAGAGCGGGCGGCGGGCCGTCAAAGTTTTGCGCTCTGGATCCCACATGGTTTCCATCAAACTCAAGGTTCCGGGCATTGCATCAACGCCCAGCAACACCAGCGGCTGGCTCGGCGTCGCTTGCCATTCTCCATTTTCACCCCAATTCCCAAGCAGCAAATCAATTTTCCCGTCGCCATTCAGGTCGGCGGCGGCGAGGCTTTGCCACAGCCCCGTTAACTGGGTTGCGCTTTTTGCGGCTTGTGAACCGGACACGGAAGCGTCCCAGCGCTCCAGCCGGCCCTGGGCATTCTTAAAGATTCGCACGCCCGTAAAATCGCCAACCAAAACCAGGTCGTCCCAGGAGTCTCCGTTCAGGTCCGCCCAGGCCGCGGCGTTGACTGGCTCGAAGCCAAGCGCGGTGGTGTTCGTTGAATCTTCCTTCCACGCTCCCGCCTCATTACGGAGGAGCAAGGAGGGGCCGGCTTCGGGCCAGCGGCCAGCGAGAACTCGCGCTCCAACGAATAGGTCCATATCGCCATCGCGATCATAGTCCGCGGCTGCGAGAGGGCCTGCGCTGGAAGCCAAGTCGCGCCAAAGGGCCACTGGTCCAGGAGCGTTCGTGCGAAACAAAAACAGGGATGCTCCGTTTGTGCGGCCATCCTCATAGCTGGAAAGCGCGGCCACGGCGCCAAGCCCCGGCAAGTGAAGGAGGCCAGCGGTTTCACGGGGCAGCGGAACAGAATGAGGGGGCGTGTTGCTCTGGGTCAGGACTCCATTCCGGTTCAGGAATACGCGCAGGGTGGCGCCAGCGCTCGTCCCGATAACCAAGTCTTCCCAACCATTTCCATCGAGATCACACCAAAGCGCCTCCGGCCCGTCTTGAGAGAGCCTTGAGGGAAGCAACGCTTGCCTGGCTGAATCGTCGAACAACTCCTCTTTTGCCTGGTGGCTCAACATGTCGGAAACGTCGGTAAACAATGGCTTCGGACCCACTATCGGCACACCTTCGGTCCCCGGACGAGTTGCCGCGGAATCTTCTGCAATTTCGTAGATGCGGTTCGCGATCGCATTGGAAATGGTCGTCACCCCGCCCGTTCGCCAACGCACTTGCAACTGCATTCCATCGCGCGCCGCTCCGGTGGCGAACACAACCAGTGGATCACTGCCGGACAAATACCGGCCTCCGGCAACGACTTCCTCCGTTTGAGCGGGCGACGCTCCCCCGCGGAGCGTGACCTTGGCGCCGATCCCGGCCGTGTTCGGGGCCTTCCCTTTCAGCCGGACGGCGATGCGCGAGTTCGTGGCGTCGTTTCTAAAGATCTGGGCTGGTTCATTCAAATTGTTCACCACAAAATCGAGGTCGCCATCGCCATCGAAATCTGCCGTCGCAATCCCGTGATGAATCCCTGGCGCGTCAGTCCCCCATCTCTCGGTGACATCCTCGAACCGCAGATTTCCAAGATTCCGAAAAGCAACGATTGGGGTTTTTAACACGGGATAAAGTTGCAGCGCGGCAAGTTGATCCACGGTGAACTGGCGTTGCTTCTCTTTTGGGTTGGAAATCTTGCTGTAATCCCGCTGCCTTGAGCGAACGAGCGCCTCAGCGTCACGGTCCTGGACATCATGCGCGTGGCCGCTGGTGACGAGGAGATCTTTGTGACCATCCAGATCAACGTCGATGAATATGGGTTGCCACGCCCATTCAGAAGCGGCGAGGCCGGAGAAGTTTGCGATTTCGGCATACGTCCCGTCCTCGTGCGCGAGGAAAAGAGTGTTACGCAAGCTTTGGGGGCGATTCGTGATCACGCCGGGCATGTTGAGCTGTGGATTTTGCGCATCCATCTGCCGCTTTCGCCACGAAGGCAATCGGCTGAGCATGTCGACGACGAAAATTTCAGGCCGCCCATTGCCGTCGAGATCCGCCATGTCCACCCCCATGGATGAGCCGCTGATTTGTCGAAAAGCCAAAGTCGGGGCCGCCCTGAAGCGGCCTTTGCCGTCGTTCAACCAAATGCGGTCGGGAGTCCAAAAATCGTTGCAAACGTAAAGGTCGGGCGCGCCATCATTATTCAGGTCGCGGAAGGCAGCGGTCAAAGCCCAGTCCAGAGGCGCTTGCTTGAGGGCCTCCCCCGACTCGTTTGCAAACGCCTCATTCCATTTGGCGGCCTGGAACTTTCCATGCCCATCGTTCAGGAGAAGCACGTCAGGCTCGCCGTATTCAAAGATTTGGCCGTTATGAACGACCAATCGGTTGGCCAACTCACGCGGTGGCTGCATTCGACCGCCAACCATTCGCATATCCACGCTCCCCCGATCTCGAATGTCATCCGTTCGATTATTCCCGACGTAGAGATCCAGCGAACCATTTCCGTCAATGTCCGCGAGAGTCATGGTCACGCTGCCATAAGGGCTCGCGGTGCCGCTCTCGGCAGTTACATCTGTGAAGCGCCCCTTGCGGTCATTTTTCCAAAGCTGCACCCCGCGGCCATTCGCGCTGACCAGCAAGTCGAGGGCGCCATCCCCGGTGACATCGACGAGCGTGACACCGCGGCAAACCTGATTGGTGATTCGCAGCCCTGCGCTCGCAGTGACGTTGGTGAAACGGAAGCCGCCGAGATTTTTGAAGAGGGTGAGTTGATTCCGAATTCCGGCAAAAACGGCATCGGCCAAGCCATCTCCATCAACATCGCCGGTCGCCACACCAGATCCGTTGTAAAGGGTGCGATTGGTTGCGCCTTCCTCGTCGCTGATGCTGTTCGTGAAAAGGAGATCGGTGGCAGTTGAAGGCAGGGCGGTAAAGCCAACTGATTTGAGCGCATTAGTGGCCGACGGCAATTCCGCCGAGCGTCCATGTGCGGCTTCCAGCCATGCGCGAGAACTGCCCGCGGCGCCTGGCGCGAGTTGAACGACGTAAAGAAGGCACGCTAAAAAAGGCGGCAACCGATTCACGCGGGTCACTCTGCTGTGAACAGGCGGTAAAAACAAGAAAGGCCGGGATCTTGCGATCCCGGCCTTTGTGATTGAGAAGCTATCGCTTAGCGGCGAACGCGGAAGAAGCGCATGCGCTCATTTGCGTTCACGGTGTATGGGCTCGTTGCGCCGGCAACATTCTCATACGGCCCGCTTGCTGTCGCAGAGGATTGGAGCACACCGCCATCGAAGGTGATGGTGATTGCGCCATTCGCGCTCGCGATGCGGATGGTTGGATCAGCCGCTGGAGGTGTTGGAACGACCGTGGTGACGGCCTGCCCAGCGTTGCCCGCGGTGCGGATCTTGTTCACCTCGTCCGCTGTCAGAGCGCGACCCCACAATGCGAAGTCGTCGATGCGGCCAATGAGGGCCTGAGGGTCCGCGTCCAACTCGAGTTGTCCGCTGTCTGCATTCCGGGCCACTCGCGCGCCCAATGTGAGCGATTGAACGGCTGGAGTGTTGATAGCGCCAGAGTAGTCCGTCGAGGCAACCTGAGCGCCGTTGACATACAACCGCATCTGCGCGCCGTCGGCGGACACAGCAACGTGCTGCCATGAACCGAGGGTGAACGGCTCTGGGGCGCGAAGGGTCACGAAGTTAGGCCCAGCCACCACAGTTGCCTGCAGATGAAGCGCTCCGCTGGTTGCGTCAGCGACGAGGCCGAGTTCGAACTGGCCAGCGGTCTCGAAGCCAACGGTGAGGTTGCCTTCAGCGTTGCGAGCGAATGCCACAGGTGTGGTGACGCTTGGATCGACGTTGAACCACCCTGAAAGGCCGAACTCGTTCCGCGCTTTCGTGTAGTTGGTCACGATGAGGTAGGTGCCGCCATCGAAGCCGAACGAGCCGCCAATTCGGCCTGCGCCCCAGCTTGGGGTGCCGACAACAGTGCCAGGGCGGCCGCCGGTCGCGGTGTTAGCAGCGGTTGTTCCGCTGGTTTCATTCAAGGCCAGGTAAACGCCTAGATCCTGAGTGATGTTGAATGTCGAGAGACGGACGGAAGCGTTGCCGCTGACCGTGCTGCCTGCTGGGTTGAAGACCGCCACGCTGTAAACGCCGGGTGAATTCTCGTTGAAGTCCGAGATCACCAGGTTTGCTGTGGTCGCGCCAGAGACACCGCCGCCGTTAGAAAGGTTGCGGCCGTTCTTGCGCCACTGATACGTGAGGTTCTGGCCCGTTGCTGTGACAGACAGGCGAGCTGTCCCGCCGATGGCCGCAACGGTTGGCTGCGGATCCGCAGTGATCACCGGAGGAGCGCCTGGGGACACCGCGTTCAGAACGAGCTGGATAGCATTCATGCCGGATGCCTGCCCGCTGCCTGCGACCGTCGCCACTTCCAACATAATGACGCCGTTTGCGGGGCGCACGTTGTCGAAGCGGATGAAGTTCGCAATGGTCGCTCCTGCCTGAGTCGTGCTGACGGCACGATAGAAGCCTGGAGCGGCATTGTACTCGTCGGAGTTCATCACGCGGGCGAAGGTGGTCTGCTCCGTGGTGCCAGTGATCTTGTAACGGACCGTCTGGAACTGCAGCGGAGGGCTAACAGCGTAGATCAGAACGGAATGCGCGCCGTCCGGAACATTGCTGAATGTCAGTGTCCCTGGATTATCAGCATTGACGCCGCCGTTGCCGATGATGCCGTTCAGCATGCGCTGGGTAGGCGTTTCAACGCCCGTGCCGGAGCCCCATTCAGCGCCGGTCGCCCAATTGACAGTGATGGTGCTTTCCTGATTGCTGCTGTCCAGGAGAGGCAAAGCAGGGTCGACGTTGAAGTCAGGGAGATCACCGGTCTGGGCTGCGCCCACGTTCCAGTATGCTTGAGGATGCACGCCAGCGATGTCGGTCTTCAGCATTGGTGTCGGTGCGCCATTCGCGCCACCGCCTTCGAATTGAATGCCGATGCTTCGGGTGGCCGATGGGGTAAAGACGACCGCGCGAACAGGTTGGCTCATTTCGCGGCCAACGATTTCCACCGTGTAGATGTTAGTTGTGTTAACCGCGTCCACAGTGGCAGTCGTGTAGCTCTTGCCAGTCGCGCCGGCGATTTTGACGCCATTGACGTACCATTGCAGAGGCCATGGACCGTTGACTTCTGTGAAGAAGGTGGCGCTTTGGCCGGCGAGCACTGGGGTGTCAGTTGGTTGCGAAACGAAGCGGGCGTTCGGAGGAGCCGAGGCTGTGACAGCCAGCAGTTCCACTTCCGCCACCTGCATGCAGCAGGTGTTTGGCGTCGCGGTTTCCAGAGCCGTCCACCGATAGTGGCGGTAGGTCTTTGCGTTCGGGAAATAAAACTCCTGGGAAGAGAAGCGCGTGGCAAAAGGAGCCGTTGTGATGGTCGCGATTTGCTCCCAGGTGCCGCTGTCGAACGAAGTGACCTCGTTCGTGTCGTTCGACCCCTCGAGGCGAACCACCTTTGGATCACGTTCAGGGGCGTCGTTCGCGGCCTGGATGGTCATGCCGATGACGACTTCACCTTCAACTGCGGGCGTAACAACAAAACCCGAGGGCTTGAAGTTCGCGGTGCGGCTGTCGAAGTTCAGATACTTCGTGGTCTTGTTGTCGATGGCGTTGGCAACACCTTCGGAGCCTGGGCTGTTTGAGGATGAAGCAACAATCTTATCACCTGGTTGGGTGATGTCTGTTGGAGCGCCAGTGCCGAGCAGTTCCACTTCGGCGATCTGCATGCAGCAGGTGTTCGGAGTCTGGGTTTCGGTGGCCACCCAGCGATAACTGCGGTATGGGGTGTGATTGTCGAACAGGAACGTTTGCTTCGAGAACCGGGTCGCGAATGGCGGGATGTTCGAGATCGTGGTGATCATCGTCCATGTGCCATCGGTGTAATTCGTCGCCGCGTCATTCGAGCCTTCCAGCGTCACCGTCTTGGGGTCACGCTCCGGGGCATCGTTGGCCGCTTGCAAGGTCAGACCCGTGACGAGTGTGCGCCCTGCGGCGGGACTCACCACGAAGCCCGAAGGCTTGAAGTTGGCCGTCCGGCTGTCGAAATTGAGATATTTCGTTGTTTTATCGTCGATGGCATTGGCAACGCCTTCGGAGCCGGGGGAGTTCGATGAGGATGCGAACACTGGATCGCCGGGCTGGGTAATGTCCCCTGGCACGACTGTTCCTAAAAGTTCAACCTCAGCCACCTGCATGCAGCAGGTGTTTGGGGTAGCCGTTTCGGTCGCAACCCATCGGTAGTGCTTGTACGGCTTCTTGTTCTCGAAGCTGAATGTTTGGGTGCTAAACCGGGTGGCAAACGGCGCGGTGGTGATCGTGGTGATCGCTTCCCATGTTCCGCTGGCGTAATTCGTAATTGCAGCGTCATTGCTGCCTTCGAGGGTGACGATCTTCGGATCGCGCTCTGGAGCATCGTTCGCCGCCTGGATTGTCATTCCAGTCACGCGAGTTAAGCCAGCCGATGGGCTGACCACGAAGCCTGACGGCTTGAAGTTGGCTGTGCGCGAATCGAAGTTTAGGTACTTCGTTGTCTTGCCGTCGATGGCGTTGGCCACGCCTTCGGAGCCAGGGCTGTTAGAGGAGCTGGCGATAATTGGATCGGCCGGTTGGGTCACGTCGGACTGAGCCCAGCTAGCGCCTGTGGCCAATAAGGCCGCAGCGAGCATCGTCAGCCGCCGTAATACTTGGGTTTTAGTTTCCATACTTTGAATGGGTTTGGGATCGGGGAAGACCGTAAGTAAAGCCACGCAGAGCGTCAATGCGTTTTGCGGATTTTGTCCAATATTGCGCACCAAAGGTGTTCTTATTTTTGACAGAAGCGGCGCAATCCCCGGCTGAAGGCTTACACTTGGAGTGGGTCTGCTGGACAGTTCGAAAGAAAGCGATACTTTCTTCGTGACAGGGCGGGAGCCATCCGTATATTCCCGTCCTCTCTTTTGAGACGACCCTATCGTCTAGAGGCCTAGGACACCGCCCTTTCACGGCAGTAACACGGGTTCGAATCCCGTTAGGGTCGCCAACTTTTCGTGGCTTAACTTCCTACGGCGGCACGGTTTATTGCGGGCGCTCACCTTGCCCGGCTGTCGCGCCCCGGGTATGCTGTGAAATCACATGCCACCCGGCGAAGCCATTGCCAACACCCTTCAGGACGAGGCCGCCCAATGGCTGGCGGCTATCGTGGAGTCCTCCGACGACGCAATCGTTGGAAAGAGCCTGGAAGGGCGCATCCTTAGTTGGAACAGCGGCGCTGAGCGGGTCTATGGATACACCGCAGCCGACGTGGTTGGCCGCTCCGCCAGCATCCTGATCTCGCCGGATCGCCCCGATGAGGAAAATGTCATTCTTCAAGAAATCAAGAACGGTCGGCGTGTGCAGCATTACGAGACCGTGCGGATTCGCAAGGACGGGACGCCGGTCAGCGTCTCAATGACCATCTCCCCCATTCGCAACAAGGACGGCCAGGTGGTGGGCGCCTCGGCCATTTCCCGCGATATCAGTGATCGCAAGCGGGCTGAGACCCAGCTTCGGGCCTCCTTGAATGAAAAGGAATCGCTGCTTAAAGAGATCCATCACCGAGTGAAGAACAATCTGCAGGTGATCTCCAGTTTGCTCGAGCTGCAGATCGCCCAGATCAAGGATCCATCCGCGATACAGCTCTTCCGCGAAAGCCAGTCACGCATTCGGACGATGGCGTTGATTCATGAGAAACTTTACCAGGCGACGGATCTGGCCCGGATCGATTTCGTGGATTACGTGCAGAGCCTCCTGCGCATGATTATGCGCGCGCAGCAATCGACGCAGGATGTCCGCCTGGATGTGCAATGCGACCGGGTTTATCTCGGCATCGACACAGCCGTGCCGCTGGGCCTTATCATTAATGAGTTGGTTTCCAATTCGCTCAAGCACGCCTTTCCCAATGGCTCCGGGCGGCCCACCATCACCATTGCGCTGAACCAGCTTCAGGCTGAGCGCTACTGTTTACTGGTGGAGGATAACGGCAAAGGCTTTTCGCCCGGCTTCGACGTTGAGCGTTCGTCATCTCTCGGCCTGCGGCTGGTGAAAATTTTGGGGGAACAATTGCTCGGAAAAGCCGAGTGGCTTCCTGGGGAGGGCGCCCGTTTCAAACTTGAATTCTCTGACCTTTATGAGCGTTGAAGCAAAGCCGACCATCTTTCTTGTTGAGGATGAAGGCATCATCGCTGCTGACATTGAGATGCGCCTGGAGAAGCTCGGATACACCGTCGTGGGGAAATCCCCGGCGGGGGAAGAGGCCCTGCCTGCCCTGGAGAAGCTTCGCCCAGACCTGGTGCTTATGGATATCCGGCTGCGCGGGCAGCTCACGGGCATTGAGACTGCGGAGGTCGTCCGAAACAAGCTGCGCATTCCCGTCGTGTTTCTCACCGCCCACGGGGACGCGAACACTCTCGCGAAGGCGAAAGTCACCGAGCCGTTCGGTTACATCATCAAGCCTTTTGAAGAGAGGGAACTCCATGCCACGGTGGAGATCGCGTTGTACCGCAGCAGGGTGGAGGCGAAGCTGCGGAATCTGGAGCGATGGCTCGCCACCACCCTCCGCAGCATTGGCGACGCGGTGATTGCGACGGATGTGGAGGGGCGCGTCACCTACATGAACTCAATGGCTCAGGCGCTGACAGAACAAGCGCTGGATGACGTGCGCGGAAAGCCCATTCAGGAGGTGGCGCCGTTGATCCTGGCCGCCGAAAACGAGGCCATCGAGAATCCGATCTTTGCAGCGTTGCGCGAGGGTGTCGTCGTCCATCTCCGGGATGGAGTAGTCCTGCGGCGGGCCAGCGGCGATCTCTACGTGGACGACTCCGCCGCGCCGCTGCGCGATGACCATGGCGCCGTGACCGGGGCCGTGATCGTTTTCCGCGATAGCTCAGAGCGTGTGCGCACGGAACGCGAACTTAAAGCCTTAAACAAAGAGCTGGAGGCCAAAGCTCATCGCTCAACCCTGCTGGAAGCTGAGAATCGGCGCATGGAGGAGTTCATTTTCACGGTCTCCCACGACCTGAGAGCCCCCTTGCGGGCCATCACCAGCTATGCCGCCTTGATCGAGCCAGCCAACGGCGGGGCCGCTGACGACAATGCGGAATTTCTGATGCGTATTCGCGGCAACGCCCAGCGCATGGTGCAGTTGCTGGACGATTACCTGGCGCTTAGCCGCATCGGGCACCAGGCGTTGAAAATCGACCCAACAGACATGACCCTCCTGGCCCGTGAAGTCGCCGCACGTTTGCAGGCCAGTAACGCAACGATCCAGATTGAAGACCTCCCACAAGCCAATGTGGATCGCAATATGATGACTCAGGTTTGGGAAAATCTTCTGACCAATTCGTTGAAATATTCCTCCAGCAAAGCGCATCCTGAGATCAGAGTCACTGGCCAGCAGCAACTTGACCGGTTGTCGTTCACGGTGGCGGACAACGGCGTTGGCTTCAATAGCAGCGAGGCAGATAAGATCTTCACACCCTTTCACCGGCTGCCCGGAAACTCCGGGGTTGAAGGGGCAGGCGTGGGCTTGGCCATTGTGAAGAGGATCATCGAGGCGCACGGCGGCCAGGTCTGGGCCACTGGCGAGCCGGGACTCGGCGCAAGCTTCACCTTCACTCTGCCTGTGCGCGCGGCCTGAGCCAGCGGCCTGAGCCAGCGGCCACTTACATTCTTGCGCTTGGGCAGGGGGTTAGCACAATTCGCCCATGCTCGCCCGCGTATTCTCGTCCGCGATCCAAGGCATTGAGGCGCACCCGCTGGAGGTCGAGGTCAATGTTGGCTTCGGCGACTCTATTATCGTCGTGGTGGGGCTGCCCGATGCGGCGGTGAAGGAGTCCCGGGATCGGGTCACCACTGCGCTCATCAATTCCGGGTTCAAGATTCCGCTCGGGAAAACAACGATTAACCTCGCGCCTGCGGACATTAAGAAGGAGGGGCCGAGCTTTGATCTCCCGATTGCTGTTGGGATGATCGGAGCCAGTGAGCAAATGGCCATCGAACGCCTCGAAGATTTTGTGCTCGTTGGGGAGCTTGCCCTCACAGGCGCGATTCGTCCCGTCAAAGGCGTTCTCTCGGTGGCCATCTCCGCGCGATCTCAGAAGAAGAAAGGCATCCTCGTTCCGGCAGAGAACGCGGCCGAAGCAGCGGTGGTGTCTGGTTTGGACGTTTACCCGGTGCGCAACTTGCGCGAGGCGGTCGCATTCCTGGAAGGGGAGATACAGATCGCGCCGACGAAGGTAGAGTTATCCCACATCTTCGATCAACCCCGGGAAGACGATGTCGATTTTTCCGAGGTGAAGGGGCAGGAGTCGGTGAAGCGGGCTCTGGAAGTGGCGGCAGCCGGTGGTCACAACATCCTCCTCGTTGGTCCGCCGGGCACCGGCAAGTCGATGCTCGCAAAGCGGCTCGCCACGATACTCCCGCCGTTCACTTTGAACGAAGCTCTGGAGGCGACAAAGATCCATAGCATCGTCGGTCTCATGAACTCCGGCCAGGCCTTGATCACCCGCCGCCCATTCCGGTCGCCGCATCACACGGTGTCCGATGCGGGTTTGCTCGGCGGCAACGCGAACCCGACACCGGGCGAGATTTCTCTGGCCCATCATGGCGTGTTGTTCCTGGATGAGTTGCCGGAGTTCAAGCGTGGTGTGCTGGAGACGCTGCGGCAGCCGTTGGAGGAAGGGCGTGTTACCATCTCGCGAGCTGCGGGCACGATGACGTTTCCGTCAGAATTTATGCTGGTTGCCGCTATGAATCCGACGCCAGACGGAAAAATGCCGCATGAAAGCCGCAGCACGCCGCATGAGATTCAGAAATATCTCGGGCGCGTTTCCGGGCCCTTGCTGGACAGGATCGACATCCATATTGAAGTGCCCGCGGTGAAGTTCCGCGACATCAGCAGCCAAACGCCGGGTGAGCCCTCCGCCAGCATTCGCGCCCGCGTGGTGGAAGCGCGCAAACGGCAGCAGGCCCGGTTCGCCGGCAAAGCGCGTGTGACCTGCAACGCCCGAATGACCACACGAGAGATCAAGACCTTCTGCCAATTGGAAGCGGAAGGTTTGGAAATGCTGAAGCACGCCATGACAGACCAGAGCTTGAGCGCGCGGGCTTACGATCGCGTGCTGAAAGTGGCGCGCACGATAGCGGACCTCGCCGGCTCAGAAAAGATACTGACCGACCACATTGCGGAGGCGATTCAATACAGGTCACTAGACCGGCAGATTTGGACCTAAACAATAAAGACGAACGCGGAGCACGCGGAGGTGGGCAGAGAACGCAGAGGAGGAGCTTATTTGGAACTGCGCTCGTCGTGCTGCGCGAGCAGTGGTTCGAAAAATGTTATAAGGTGGGGTGGCACAAGGCCCTCCAGATTTGGGCGACCCATGCTAAGCCAGCCAGCGGAAGATTGCATGGCTATGTAATAGGAGTCCGTCGTTCTTCGTTGAATTGAGATTTTCCGGGGTTGAGCGCCAAAGTTGTTTAACCGCTCGCCGATCCAACTTCTTCCAACATTCATCATCATCTCAGCGCGTTGTTGCCCAAGATTCTTCCGCAGAGCTTGGTCGAACTGCACCTTGAGCGGTTCCGCTTCTTGAGCGAATTCCGGCACTTCGATGGTGAGCGCAGGGCCTTGTGAGGGATCGATCCCGGGGAGATGGGAATTGGTCGGGTGGGCGTGGCGCAATTCCAAGGCGGAATATTGCTCAACGATGTCACGAAGCTCGCGGTTCAACGCCTCGGTCTGCCGGCGTGTGAGAGCGAAGAGGTTGGTGAATTGCGGCAATATGCGGCCGCTCCCGTCAAAGATGTCGAAGGCTAAATGGTCGATCTGAGTTTTGGGCACCCAAATGAAAGGTGAGTCCGGCTCCCAGGCGGGCCATTGGGCTGGGGGCTCGTTCCAGACGGCATGCTGAACCGGTTTACGCTCAAGCAACAGCCGCAGTTCCCCTGTATGGGCTGCAAGGTTGATGCTCCCGGCACGATTGGTCTCGCGCAATGCGGCGACCTGTTCCGCAAGTTCGGCTTTCTGCCTGTCCAAGTTTTCATCCGCAAGCTGGCTCCCGGCGAGTTGGCCCCGAGCGCTTTGAAGTTCGGTGTAGCTCGTGGCTCCGAACCAGACGCCCACAGCAGCAAAGATCAGGATAATCCACCGACGTTTCATTGCGGTTCAGGCGTTAGGGCGACTTGGATCCAATCCTGAAGGTGCGGTTGGAAGGGACTCGGCACCCGGTCAGCATCCACCCAGTAATTCATTAAACCCATGCTGGTGGTGATTCTGCGCTTGAGCTGCTTCGCGCCGGGCTCAGGCTTGTAAAACGCAGCTCGATGCGGCGTGTTGATAATCGCCATGCCCGTGTTCAAACCCATCGGCTCATCTTTCATCGGCATCCAGTCATCCAACTCCTGCTGGAACAGTTTTGCGCGGTCCCCGCCAATGGCCGTGCTGATTTCCGCAAGAAAATTGGTGCGCAAGGTGGCGACCTCTGCGGTTAGTCCCGGCAGCTCGAAGACTCGCACATCCTCTTTGGAGCGGTCATCCAGCTCGCTTGCAGTCGGCTCGACGGCCTGCATCTTCTTCATCTGCAAGCCGTGATATTCCATCAATAGGCGGTTGGCTGCATCCTCGAGGCGTCCGGCTTCAGCGTCGGTGAGCTGAAGCGCCATTTTCATATTGGGAGTGATTTGCGTGAGGCCGGGGTAAAGTGGCGTGATGGGCATCCCTTGCAACATCGCCTTAGGCACGCGCATCAAAGGAGAACTGTCATCCCAAGCAGACCGAAGCTCCGCACCGTTCGACGCGGCGGCACGTGCTTTGGCCAACCGCTGCTGCGCGACGTTCTCCTGGCGCCGCAGGCGCTCCGCTTCTACCTCAAGCCCGCGCAATGCCGCTGATAAAGAGTCAACATCCGCCTGGGCGGCCTGGAGCACAGTTTGGATTTGCGACTCCTGGGCGCGCACCGCTGCTGTCGAGTGCCGGTTCCAAACCACCGGCGCTGCGGCGAGCACGGCGCACACCATGGCTGTTTGTGTTTTTGTTAGCGCCATAAAGTGAGTGACGATGCCGCCAAGACATGAGGCGCTTGCTGTGCTGGCCAGCGCGGATTGAGTCACCGCGCTCGCGAGCGATGCGGGCGCGGCCGAAACAGCCGCAGTGAGAACGGCGGCGCTCCCGCCGTTCGCGATAAAGCCATGTTTTTGGAAGAAGGCGGTGAGCTTGTCGATTGCGCGGGAGACACGTTTCCGCGCGGCCTCCTCGTCAACGCCAAGCCGCTCCCCCACTTCGCGCAAGGACCGTTCTTCAAAGAACCGCACGATAAGCGCGAGCCGGTCGCCTTCACGCAACTGCATCAACCCTTCGTCCAGCAATGGGAGGAGCGCCTCTGCTGGCGTCTGGCCTTTTGTCTGCAAATCGGCCAGGCGCGCGCCTTTCTCCTCGCGATCCTTGCGGCGCAACTCGGCTCGAATCTTTGCCTTCGCCTCGAGTAAAGTCGTCCGATAAAGCCAGCCTGCGAGTGTCGCGTGAGCCTTCAGGCCGGGCGCCTTCCGGGCCAGCGCGATGAACACGTTCTGTGTGACTTCCTCCGCCAGCCCGTGATCGCCCACTTGGCGCACCGCTGTGGCAAAGACCATATCCACATGCCTGCGCACGAGGGCGTTGAACGCCTCCTCGGAGCCCCGGGAGTAAGCGGTCGTTAAAGCATCATCTGCTTCCATCGGCATCATCTACCCATAGAACTGCCGCAGCGGAGTGGAACCGGACAACAAAATCTTCGGTTCGATGGTGCCCGGGTGAACCTTAGCTTTACGAACAAGCAAGGCTCGCGCCTGCGGAGGCGTGGGACCTTCTTGGCGTCTCGACCTCGGCGGTTCCAAATGAATGAACTTCTACGTTGATTGCGCCCCCGCCTTTCTTCTCCTAAGTTGACATGTAAGGAGAGGAGTTGCATTCTGCCGTCGATGCAGCCGGGGCTGGTCGATCTTTGAGAACGTGTGTGGCTTCTTTGCGCTCGTCGATCTTCGTGCCTGTTGGCGCTTTCTTCGTCGTAACCGCGCTTAGCGCGAGAAATCTCGGAATGCTCCTTGTCGAGAAACACAAAAAACGTTTTCGGGATGAAAAAACACGTTTCCGGAGCAGCCAAAAACACGATTTTCTCTAGGGAAGACACGTTAAACACGAAAAACACGTTTTTTAGCACCCCCCCCACATCTTTCATCCGTCTCCCTGTATTTGGTCCTCGGGGGAGGTTCCTCAGCACCCGGGCAGCTTTGGTAAGCTTGCGAATATCTTCTGAGCGCTTGGGCTTGAATCGGGTGGAAAGGGGCACGTAAATTAACGGCGTGCCGGCTGAGTTTGTTCACCTCCATCTTCACACAGAGTATTCGCTCCTGGACGGGGCGTGCCGCCTGGACAAGCTCATGGATAAGGCGGCTGAAATGGGGTTTCCGGCGCTCGCCATCACGGACCATGGGGTTCTCTACGGCGCCATCGATTTTTACCAGGCTGCCAAGGCCAAGGGGATTAAGCCGATCATCGGCTGCGAGGTTTATGTCGCCCCCGGCAGCCGTCTTGAGAAGAAGACGAGCGCAGGCGGGCGCGACGTTTACAATCACCTGGTGCTCCTGGCCAAGGACGAGGTCGGTTACAAGAACCTGATCAAGCTCGTCACTGTCGCGCATCTTGAGGGGTACTATTACAAACCACGCATCGACAAAGAACTCCTGGCCGCGCACAGCCAGGGATTGATTGCGACCTCGGGCTGTTTGAAGAGCGAAATTCCCGAGTGGATTCGCAAAGGAGATGTGGGCCGCGCGCGGGCGGCGGTGGATTGGTTCAAGCAGGTGTTCGGGCCGGACAACTTTTACCTTGAATTGCAGAACCATGGCATCGCCGAGCAGGCGAAGGTGAACAGCCATTTGGTCCCGTGGGCCAAAGAGTTCGGGCTCAAGCTCATCGCGACGAACGACGTTCACTACGTCGAGAAAGATCATTGGCGCGCGCACGACTGTTTAATTTGCATCGGAACGCAGTCGCTCGTTTCCGACACGAATCGGATGCGTTATCAGCCGGAGCAATTCTTTCTTCGGGACGCAAAGCAGATGCGGGAATTGTTTCCGGAAGCGCCGGAAGCAGTCTCAAACACATTGGAGGTGGCGGAGAAGTGCAACCTGCAGATCAAATTTGGCGAGCTGCATTACCCGCTCTTCGAACCGCCTGAGGTTTACACGCGCGAAGGCTATCTGCGCATGCAGTTGGCGGAAGCTTTGAACACCCGCTACGGCTTGCGCGCGCGGGCGGAAGGGCCGGAGTTCATTATCGAAGGCATCAAAGACGCGCGACTGCTCCCGACCTTCAAAGCCCCCGAAGGCGCCACGGGCCCGTTTAATGACATCCTCGACCCAAATGTTGCCGCCGCAATCAAGGTGGTCATTGATCGCCTTCAACTGGAGCTGAAAACAATCGAGAAGACCGGCTTCATTAGTTACTTCCTCATCGTCGGTGACTTCGTTCGTTACGGCCGAAGCAAAGGCATCTCCTGCGTGGCCCGCGGAAGCGCCGCAGGCTCCATCGTCACGTATTTGATGGAGATCTCAAACGTGGATCCCATCCGGTACAACTTGCTCTTTGAACGCTTCCTCAATCCCGAGCGCGTAAACCCGCCGGATATCGACATCGACTTCGCCGACGACCGCCGCGCGGACGTCATTGAATACGTTCGCCAAAAGTACGGGCGTGATTCAGTGGCCCAGATCATCACCTTCGGCACGATGGGCGCGAAGTCTGTTGTGCGCGATGTCGGGCGTGTGCAGGGCTTGGGTTTCGCTGACACCGACCGTCTTGCCAAGATGGTGCCAGCGGAGCTGAAGATGTCCCTCGCGAAGGCCTTGAAGGATTCGGCGGACCTGAAGCAAGCGTACGAGACCGAGGAGAGCACGCGCGAGTTGTTGGAAATCGCCTTCGTGCTCGAGGATCTCACGCGCAACTCCTCCGTGCACGCCGCGGGCGTGGTCATTGGGCCAGAGCCTTTGGTGAATCTCCTGCCGCTCAAGCAGGATGAGGACGGCACCATTGTGACGCAATACGCGATGGGGCCTGTGGGCGACCTCGGCTTGCTCAAGATGGACTTCCTTGGGCTTAAGACGCTGACGGTCATTCGCAACTCCTGCGAGATGGTCAAGCAGACGCGTGGGGTGGAGGTGCCGATTGATAATCTGCCGCTGGATGATGCGAAGACTTACGACCTGCTGAACAAAGGGTTAACGGTCGGTGTGTTCCAGTTGGAATCTGGCGGCATGCGCGATCTTTGCCGCAAATTCCAGATCGGCTCGGTTGAGCACATCACAGCGTTGATTGCGCTGTATCGCCCCGGCCCGATGGACCTGATCCCTGAGTTCATCAAGCGCCGGCATGGCGAGGTGAAGATTGAGTACGAGCATCCCTTGCTCGAGTCGATTAGCAGCGAAACCTATGGCATTCTGGTTTACCAGGAGCAGGTAATGCAGGCAGCCCAGGTGCTTGCCGGCTATACGCTCGGCGGCGCGGATTTGCTCCGCCGCGCGATGGGCAAAAAGAAGGTCGAGGAGATGCAGAAGCAGCGCGAGACCTTCGTGAAAGGCGCTGCCGAGCGAAACAAAATTCCAGCCGCCCAAGCCAACCAGATCTTCGACTTGCTCGAAAAGTTCGCCGGCTACGGCTTCAACAAATCACACGCCGCAGCGTATGCGATCGTGTCGTATCAAACGGCCTACCTGAAGGCCAATTACCCGGTGGAGTTCCTCAGCGCAATGCTGACGAACGATATGAATGACACCGCGAAGCTGAGCATTCTGATCAATGAAGCGCGCGCTTTCGACATCCAGGTGCTCGCGCCGGACATCAATGAAAGCCAAGTCGTCTTCGCTCCCGCGCAGAACGGGACGGTGATTCGTTTCGGCCTTGCTGCGGTGAAAGGGCTAGGCGAAATCGCGGTTCAAAGCATTCTCGATGCGCGGCAAACGGGCGGCAAATTCAAGACGCTCGCTGACCTCTGCGACCGCGTGGACACACGCACAGTCAATCGGAAGGTGCTGGAAGCGCTCATTCGCAGCGGCGCCTGCGATTGCTTCGGTGAGACTCGGGCGACGTTAGAAAACGCCATCGACAGCACGCTCGCGCGGGCTGCTGCAGTGGCGCAGGATCGTGCCCGGGGGCAAAGCTCCTTCTTCGACATGCTCCAGGAGAAGCATGCGCCCAAGGAAGAGCCACTGGTCCGGCTGCCCGAGTGGCCCGCCGCACAAAAGTTGGCTTACGAAAAAGAGTTGCTTGGCTTTTACGTCTCCGGCCACCCGCTTAATCCCTACTTGAGCCTCGTGCAGAAGTTCGCTTTGGCGAACACAGACAACCTCGCCAATTTGCAGAACCGCGCCGTCACGCGCATTGCCGGGCTGGTGTCGGCCGTGCAGCAAGGCATCTCCAAGAAGAGCAATAAACCATACGCGATGGTGACGTTGGAGGATCTCGAAGGGACGGTGCAGATCCTGTTCATGAACGAGAACTACGACAAGTTCATGCCCGTGGTGCAGGCCGGAGAGCCGCTCCTGGTCACAGGTGAGGTGAACTTGTCCGAGGACAAACCAAAGATCTTCCCGCAGGAAGTGATGAAGCTCACCGATGCGCCGAAAAAGCTCACAAAGATGGTGCAGTTGCGTTTCAACGCGCAGGAGTTGACTCCCGAGAAGTTGGACAGCGCGCATCAACTCGCCGTCGCGCATCCCGGCAAAATCCCCCTCTTTCTCTGCGTGAAGTATCCGGGCGGCGAAATGGTCTTTATTGAGGCGCACGAGCGCTTCTACGTGAGCCCATCGCACGAGTTTCAGTTAGCCATTCAGCAGGCGTTTGGCGCGGACGCCTACTATGCCAAGGCCGATCTCACGCTGCCCGAGCGCACGCCGCGCAAATGGGAAAAGCGCAACAGCGCTGGTGACGACGAGTGACGACAGGGCTGACCTCGCTAAATGCCTGACCTAGCCAATTACCGCCTCGTGCATGGTGACTGTCTCGTTGAACTCCCAAAGCTGGAGAGCGAGTCCATTGACGTGGTCGTGACCTCGCCCCCCTACAACCTGGGCATTGCCTACAACACCTACAAAGACACAGCTTCTCGAGATGCTTTCCTGGAGTGGTGCGAGCAATGGTGCGGTGAGCTGAAGCGGGTCTTGAAGGAGCATGGATCCTTCTTCCTCAATGTCGGCAGCTCGCCCTCGGACCCGCTGCTTCCGCATGAGCTGGCGTTGCGTTTCAGCAAAATCCTTAAGCTGCAAAACACATTTCACTGGATCAAATCGATCACGATTACGACGCCGGATCAGCAGGAAATCTCAGCGGGGCACTTCAAGCCGATCAACTCAGAGCGCTTTGTGACTGACTGCCACGAATACGTCTTTCACTTCACGAAAAGCGGCGCTCGCAAGTTAGACCGTTTAGCCATTGGTGTGGAGTACGTGCATAAGAGCAACATCGCGCGTTGGGGCCACACGGAAGGCAAAGACCGCCGCTGCCGTGGCAACAACTGGTTCATCCCATACAAAACGATCATGTCGCGCGACAAAGAGCGCCCGCACCCAGCCACTTTCCCGGTTCAGTTAGCCGTTAATTGCTTCAAAATCCACGGCATCGCACCTGGCATGAAGGCCCTGGATCCTTTCGTCGGGATAGGCCATTCCGCTTTGGCAGCCCTGAGCTGCGGCGTTGAAGGATTCCTGGGGATCGATATCGACGCGGACTATTTAGCCACGGCACAAAGCCAAATCAGCCATCAAAAAGCTACAAAATTTCAGCCGAGTTAAGCAAGGATAACGTCCCTCATCCGTCAAGGCGCGGTCATCTGCAAGCTATAGAATCCGGACGAGCCCCTCTCCGCGGTAACGTGCTCAAGCTTCATGGTTTTACCAGTTCCAACCCCGGTCGCCACCGTAGTCCAAGGTTCCTCCGCTTTTGCTGAGTACTGAAGGGCGTAGTGAACGCCTTCAATTGAGAGGAACTCAGCTTTGTAAGTGGTCGTTTCCGAAGAAGGAGAACGAAGCCGACGGCCCGGATCACCGCCGAAAAGGCGAATTAGCCGGTTTGTTCCATCGCCTGCGGCGAGGATGTCTCCAGAAGCTTCAATGGCCAGGGCATGAAAGGTGCCAGCGGACGGCTTAAACTCAGCATCCAGTTGTCCGTTTGACCTTAGTCGAAACACGCCAACAGGTGCGGGGCCCTCATAAGTAGAGGTGAACGAATAACGAAACCCTCCAGCGACAACAATCTTCCCATCGTGAGATTCAGCTAGAGCTGAGGCTGCCTTCAACCAGGAGAGATCAACAAGCCCTGCGGCTGCGAAGGTTCCATCGGTCATGCCGTTTGGACGAAGTCTCGCCAAACCACCAAGCGGTTCCGCAAAGGCGCCCGCAATCAGCAAAGAACCATCTGTTTGCGATAGCACGTCCGTGATAGTGGCTGGGTACTGGTCGAAAATGCCGGGGACGTAGAAAGATTTCGTCAGGGGGAACCTGGTCTGCCGCTGCCAATCATCTGCAAGCACGGAGACGGCGCCGGGCGTGACCATCACCAATTGCCCGTTGCTTGTTAAGTGTGCCTTAAGAAAGGGAATCTCGCTTGCGAAAAAGTACCCCCCGTCAAGTTCGCCGTTCGAACGAAGCCGCGCCAACTGACCTGCCCGTCCACCATAGCTCAAGGATCCAGCAACTAGAAGGCTACCGTCCTGTCTAGGCATCAACTCGTCAACTCTGCCCAGCACTGCGCTTTTGAACTCCTCATCCACAGCACCTGTCGTGAGCAGCTTTGTGACACCGTTAAGAGCCCCTCCGACAAAAACTTGTCCGCCTGGTGCGGGAACAAGTGCAGCTACCGGGAAGGCGATGGGCGTATTGAACGAGTTGTCGATGGATCCGTCAGAGAACAATCTTATAACGCCCGGGAATTCACCTGCGACCAGGATTTTACCATCATGTTGAACAGCGATATGGCGCACATTAGCGGGCACAGCAGCGTTGAAATTGTGATCTTGTTCCCCGGGCCCAAAAATATTCACTTTAAATGAAATTGGAGCGCTCTTTACCTGGCCGTAGCCGTTAGAAGCCGTCAGCGAATAAACCCCGGCATCCTGCAAACGCACTGTGCGGATCAGATCACGCTGGTTTGCTCCCGGTATGTTTGTGCCGTTGAGCATCCACTGATAACTCAGGTGGTACCCTTCCACATGCACACTAAGACGGGAGAGTTCGCCCAATCGGCCAACGGCCTTGAGAGGCTGCGATAAAATAACGGGTGGCGCTTCCCGCAGGATACCGGTATGTAAGCGCACGAGAGCCTGCTCTGGCCTATTGCTAGTGTTCACGATGAGCTTGTCAACACCTTGCAGAACTACCTGGCCCCATGCCTCATTCGTCCGCAGCACGCGAAAGGCACCCGACGAACTAATGTGGGCGAGTAATTGCGGGGACATCATCGCCCCTCCTACCATACAGTAGTATCCCCCAAACGCATCCGGGGTGACTGTGCCTGTCATCAATCCATACCGGGGTAGATCCACGCGGGACGCGATCACAGTTCGGCCGGGGGTCGCGGGAGAGAAATTGGCATCGAGCGCACCGTCTGGATTATACCGGTGAAATGCATTTATCTGCTCATAATAAGGCCACACTCTATTATGCGTGACCACCAATGGAGAGTCCTGATCGTCAACTCCTGAAAGGAATCCCTTATAAAGCGGCCCGGTCGGTTTTCCAGACGCGTTTAGAAAACGAGAGCCCTCTTCCTCAGGAATGAACAACAGTATTCTGCCACTCCTGGTAACAAGGATCACTTGCGCAGAGGTGAGGGGCGCAAAGGATTCGTCAACCTGCCCATCCGAGCGAAGTAGAGAGAACTCGAAATCGCCACGCGCTGTTCTGCGCTGGAGACCAAGGCGGCCGTTTGGAAGCTCAAACAACACGATCCCAAAAGGGGGGCGGCCACGGAGATCGCCCGCTTGGAATGTCGAATCTATGGAACCATCTTCATTCAACCGCAACGCGGGCTGCACGTTGGTCGCGAGAGGCTGTACGATTACTTGTCCGTTCCTTAGGAGAAGGGCCCCATCAACTCCGTACCCAATACGTGGCGCTTCCCAGGAAAGATCTAACTGACCATCGTGATGTAGGCGAGCGATGCCGAGGCGTCGGTGGCCGTTGGCTTTCGTGAATGGACCTGCAATAATGAGCCGACCGTCCGGATAAGCCCCCAGATACGTGATGAAGTTCTCATCAAGCACAGGGGGTCTAAAACTCTCGTCTACCGTGCCGGGTGGTTGCGCGGCCAGCGGCTCCGAAATCAACAAAGGCAGTGCGAGGAGCAGGAGGAGTAAGAAAGCCATTTGATGATGATAAGTTGGAGGGTCACAGCTGGCAACGCTCCACATGCGTATACTAGAAATTGTACTGGACTCAAATCCGGCGCGGCCTCCCACCATTCCGATTGCCTTGTCTTCAGGGGCAGCTAGGCTCGACGCCGCATGAACCCCACGGACACTCCTCCCGTTTCCGGCGCGTCATCTTCTTCGCCGGAAAAGCAAAAGATCGGTGGCGTCACCTACTCCCCCGCGAGCGCGGAGTATTTTGAGCAACGGCAGTTGCGACGTTATGCGCGCGTATGGTCGCTATGGGCGCTGGGTGTGGGAGCAGTGATCTCCGGTCACTACTCGGGGTGGAACCTTGGTCTTGCGGGCGGGTTCGGCGGCATGCTCGTCGCGCTGTTGGTGATCTCTCTTATGTACTGGGGGCTATGCTTCAGCTTGGCCGAACTTTCCCCAGCCATGCCTCACACTGGAGGCGCTTATTCGTTTGCGCGGAGCGCAATGGGGCCGTGGGGCGGGATCGTCACCGGTCTCGCTGAAAGCATCGAATATATCCTCACGCCTGCGGTGATCGTGTTTTTCATTGGCTCGTACATGGGCGCGATCTTTGAAACACCCGCTGCTGCCCAGCCGCTCTGGTGGGCCGGGTTCTATGTTGCGTTCCTGATGCTGAACCTCCGAGGGGTGGAACTCTCCTTTAAGGTAACTGTGGCAGTGACCCTGGCCGCCCTTGCAGTGCTGGTGATGTATTGGGTGAGCGCGCCGCCGAACGTTGATTTCACCCGGTGGGCTTTGAACATTGGTCCCGGCGCGGATGGCAAACCAGTGGAATTGCCCAACGGCGGCGGGCCTTGGTTTCCGTTTGGCGTGCGCAGCGTGATCATGGCGATGCCGTTTGCGGTTTGGTTGTTCCTCGCGATTGAGCAACTTCCGTTGGCGGCGGAGGAATCCTACGATCCGAAGAAGGATATGCCGAAGGGCTTGTTGCTCGGCATGGCCACACTGACTGTTTCGGCTTTGCTCGTGCTGTTCCTCAATGCGAGCGTCGGAAAACCATCAGGGGAGGGGATGCGCGGTGCTTTCAGTCTGGCCACCTCTGCTGAACCGTTGCTGGATGGCTTCCGCGTTATCTTTGGCTCAGGTATTGCGAAGACACTCGCGTTTCTCGCAGTGATCGGGCTCATTGCGAGCTTCCACACCATCATCTTTGCTTTCGGGAGGCAGATCTATTCCCTCTCCCGCGCTGGGTATTACTTCCCGTTTCTGTCAAAGACACATGGGAAACATCGCGTTCCGCACGTGGCGCTCTACGTCGGATCGATTCTGGGGTTCGCAATCATGTTGTGCGTTTGGTTTGCGTTAGGCACGGAGCGAGGGGGTGCCGTGATTGGGGGAACCCTGCTCAATATGGCGGTATTCGGCGCGATGATCTCCTACGCAATGCAAGCTCTCGCATTTATTCTGCTCCGAGTTAAGCGCCCGGAGATGGAGCGGCCATACCGAAGCCCATTTGGCATTCCTGGCGCTGTGATCACGCTCGTGCTTGCGTTGCTGACCTTGGCCTTCCAATTGCAGGATCCTGTTTACCGCGTGGGCGTTTATGCCGCTGCTGCCTGGTATGCCATCGGGCTCATCTATTTCGGCGTTATCGGTCGCCACAAGCTCATCCTCTCACCGGAGGAGGAATTCGCGCTTAACCAAAGAGCCCATTAGCTCAGGTCCGGCGGAAGCTGCGGGGCGATCAAAAGCCCTGCGGAAGCATTGACGCTCGGGAAGTGTGGTCAATAAGATGCGCGCGCACAAATTGCCCTGATATGAGCGCCAAGAACGTCCCTGCTGTTAACATCACTTCGGTCATGCACGAAGAGCGGGTCTTCCCGCCCTCGCCCGAATTCTCCGCGAAGGCTCATATCAAATCCCTCGCGGAATACAAAAAGCTTCACAAGGAATCGATCAACGACACCGAAGGTTTTTGGGGCAGGATGGCTGAGAAGGAGCTGGTTTGGTTCAAGCCCTGGAAGACGGTGCTGCAGTGGAAAGCGCCCAACGCGAAATGGTTCGTCGGTGGCAAGCTGAACGCCACCGTCAATTGCCTGGATCGCCATCTGGAGACGGAGGTTGCCAACCGGGCCGCGATTATTTGGGAAGGCGAACCCGCCGCTCCAGGGAAGCCGGGGGAGGAGCGGACGCTCACGTATCGTCAATTGCACCGGGAGGTTTGCCTCTTTGCAAATGTGCTCAAGCGGAATGGAGTGGGTAAGGGCGACCGCGTCATTATTTACCTCCCCATGGTTCCTGAGGCAGCGATTGCCATGCTCGCCTGCGCCCGGATCGGCGCGATTCACTCTGTGGTCTTCGGCGGCTTCAGCGCCCAATCGGTCGCGGATCGCATTCAGGATTGTGGAGCGAAGCTGGTCATCACGGCGGACGCGGGGTTCCGTCGCGGAGCGGTGGTTCCACTGAAGAAGAACGTGGATGAAGCTTTAACGCTCAAAGATGCGAGCGGAGCTTCACTGACAAAGACGATTGAGCGCGTCATCGTGCTGAAACGCGCGGGCAATGAAGTTCATGTCGAGGAGGGGCGTGACGTTTGGTGGCATCGCGAGTTGGAGTATGTCGATGCGAACTGCCCACCCGAGAAGATGGACAGCGAGGACACGCTGTTCATTCTTTACACCAGCGGCTCGACGGGGAAACCAAAAGGCATCTTCCACTCCACGGCCGGTTACCTCCTCGGCGCGAAGCTGACGAGCCGGTATGTGTTCGATCTTAAACCGACGGATGTTTATTGGTGCACGGCGGACATCGGTTGGGTGACCGGCCATTCGTACGTAGTGTACGGCCCGCTCGCTAACGGCGCGACCAGCTTGATGTACGAAGGGGCGCCGAACTTCCCTGAGCCGGACCGTTTCTGGCGCATCATTGAGAAATATGCCGTCAGCGTCTTCTACACTGCGCCGACCGCTATTCGTGCGTTCATGAAATGGGGCACGGAGTTTCCGAAGAAGCATAATCTTCAATCGCTTCGCTTGTTGGGGTCGGTGGGCGAGCCGATCAATCCAGAAGCCTGGATGTGGTACCACGAGCATATCGGTGGCAAACGCTGCCCTATCGTGGACACTTGGTGGCAAACTGAAACCGGCGGCATCATGATTACCCCGCTCCCGGGCGTGACGCCCACCAAGCCAGGCTCAGCCACGCTGCCCTTCTTCGGCATCCAACCCGAAGTGGTGGATGACCAAGGCAACGCGGTCCCGCCAAACACGGGCGGCAAGTTGGTGATCCGGAAACCCTGGCCGAGCATGCTTCGCGGTGTTTGGGGCGACCCGCAGCGGTTTAAAGATGTTTATTGGTCTGAAGTGAAAGGGAGCTACTTCACCGGCGACGGCTGCCGCCAGGACCAAGACGGATATTTCTGGATTGTGGGCCGAATTGACGATGTGTTGAACGTCGCCGGGCACCGCATCGGCACTGCGGAAGTGGAAAGCGCGCTCGTGAGCAATCCACAGGTTGCCGAAGCTGCGGTCGTTGGGCGGCCCGACGAACTCAAAGGCCAGGCGCTGGTTGCGTTTGTGACTCTCAAGTCGGGTGTCAAAGCAACCCCTGCGCTGCGGGATCAATTGCGCGCGCACGTTGGCAAAGAAATCGGTCCTGTGGCGAAGCCGGATGACATCCGGTTCGCTGAAGCGCTGCCGAAGACGCGCTCCGGGAAAATCATGCGGCGCTTGCTCAAGCAGATCGCTACAGGCGCGGAGATCAAGGGCGACACCACCACGCTCGAAGACTTGTCAGTGATTGCGAAACTGCAGTCGGCGGAAGAATAACGAGGTTTAATGTCGCGACTGCCTTTCGAACTGATGCTGGCCCTGCGTTACTTGCGGCCCAAGCGGACGTTCGTTTCCATCATCACGCTGATATGCATTTTTGGCGTGATGCTTGGGGTGGCGGTTTTGATTACTGTGATCAGCGTCATGACGGGGTTTGATCGCGAACTCCGCACCCGGATCATCGGGTTCAATCCCCACATCCGTCTCACGACGCACACCAACAGCATCGTTGGGTATCAACCGTTGGTTGAGAAGCTGAAGGCGCTTCCCGATGTCAAAGAAGTCGCGCCTTATGTATTTGGGCAGGTGATCATCGAAACGCAGAACACTCCCCAGCCCTACACGTTGGCGGTGTATGTGCGTGCGGTGAATCCGAAGTTGGAAACCAACATGACTGTGCTGCCATCGAGCATGGTGTCCGGTGGTTACAATTTGGGGCAGAGGAAGGTAGTGATTGGGAGCGGGCTGGCGCGGGGGCTCGGCGTTGATGTTGGTGACATTCTGGCGATCTATTCGCCCCACGACCTTAAGCGGATGCGCGACGCGAAGCAGAAGGGCGAGGAAGAGGGCATCCTCCCGGAAGACTTCGAAATCACTGGGATCTTCGATGTCGGGTATTACGAGTATAATTCCACGTTCATTCTCACCTCGCTGCGCGATGGGCAGGACTTCTTTGATTTTGATGATCAAGTGCATGGCTTGATGATTTTCCTGAAAGATCCTGAACGCGCGGACCTGGTGCGAATGGAGTTGGAAAAGGAACTGCCTGGCAACTACGCGTTCAGCACCTGGACAGAGGAGAACTCGACGTTCCTCGACGCGCTGGTGGTGGAGAAGAGCGTGATGTTCTACATACTCTTTTTCATTATGGTCGTGGCAGCGTTCGGAATTATGAGCGCGCTGATCACGTTTGTGGTTCAGAAGACGCGCGAGATCGGGATGCTGAAGGCGCTCGGCGCGACGAGTGGGCAAATCATGCGGGTGTTTCTCGGCCAAAGCTTGATTGTTGGCGTGCTTGGGGTGCTTTCCGGCTATGGGCTGGGGCTCCTGGCGGTCGCTTACCGGAATGAGTTCCTCCGGTTCATGAACAAGATGACAGGGTTCGAGCTGTTCCCGGCGCGCATCTACAACTTCAGCGAGTTGCCGGCGCTTATTGTTCCGCGCGATATCGCGATTATCTGCGTGGCTTCGCTCGTCATTTGCATCGCGGCGGGACTGTTCCCGGCGTGGAACGCAGGCCGACTCAAGCCTGTTGAAGCCCTTCGCCACGAATGAGCGAAACTCAACCGCAACTCGAAGCGCGCGACCTGCACAAGCGATACGTGCTCGGCAAGCGCTCCGTTGAAGTCCTTCGGAACGTAAGTTTTGCGGCCGAACGCGGTGAGTTCGTGGCCTTGCGCGGGGCTTCAGGAGCTGGCAAAAGCACACTGCTGCATCTGCTGGGTGGCTTGGACACGGCTGACAAAGGGGAGATCCGTTTCGGCGCTCATAAGCTCACCAGCATGAGCGGGAACGCGCTTGCGCGTTGGCGGAACAAAGCTGTTGGTTTCATCTTCCAAGCCTATTACCTGTTGCCGGAGTTGGATGCTTTGGAGAACGTTTGTTTGCCTGGCAAACTCGCGCGCACCTCAACAAGCGACTTGCTCGCGAGGGGCAGGGGATTGCTGGAACGGGTCGGGCTTAAGGATCGCATGGATCATCGCCCTTACGAGCTTTCTGGCGGCGAACAACAACGCGTCTCCATCGCACGCGCGTTGATCAATAATCCTGAGGTAATCCTGGCTGATGAGCCGACTGGCAATCTCGATTCCAAAACCGGGAGCGAGATTGTCGATTTGCTTTGCGAGCTTCAGCGCGAATCACAAACGACCTTGATCATCGCGACGCATGATTTGAACCTTGCGGCGCGGGCGCCGCGGGTTGTGCATTTGGTGGATGGGCAGTTGGCCGCAGGGCCAACTGAATAGGAACGCCCGGTCAGGGGACCGGGCCTACCATCGGGGCATTGTATCCGGCACGCATCGGCAATCCGGTGTCTTTCGGAATGCCTCTGCTCTCGCTGGTTGCTCGGCTGCCTCCGCGTTCTCCTGTAAAACTACGCCTTCGGATATTCGAAAGGTCTGCGGTATTCGCGCTTCAGAAGCGTGTTGGCGAATGGATCGTCGATGATGCGCTCCTTGGCGCCGTCCCAATGAACGCTGCGTCCCAGCTTCATGCTGAGCATTCCCAGCAAAGCCATGTTGGTTGAAAGGTGGCCTGTCTCGATGTCGGAGACCGGCTTCTGGCCGGTTTGGATGCTCTTGATGAAATCGGCCCAGAGTTCCTTGATGTTCTGTTGGTCCGGCTCGTGGAGTTGCGCGTCCTGATGAATGATCTGCGCGTTCCGATTGGACGGGTAGAAGGTCCAACCATCGAGCCAGCCGATGTGCAGCGTCCCTTCTGTGCCGTAAAAATAGCACCCGACGGGCTGGTTCTCGTGGGTCTTCTCGGCGCGATTGCCGGCGTATTGGCGATGCTCCCAGACGGCGGTGAATGATTCGAACTCGAAGGAGGCCACTTGCGTGTCCGGAGCGTCGGTGTTGTCGCGTTTCACATGGCGGCCGCCGGTGGAGAAAACCCGCTTGGGATACTTCTCCTCAGTCCACATGAGGATCTGGTCCATCCAGTGAATGCCCCAATCGCCGAGTGTGCCGTTCGCGTAATCCAGGTGGTTGCGCCAGCCGCGAGGATGAATGCGAGAGTTGAAGGGGTTCAAAGGAGCAGGGCCGCACCACATGTTCCAATCGAGCGTCTTGGGCGGCTCACTGTTGGGGACGTACTGGCCTGCGCCGCCTGGGTAATGAACGAAGGCACGAACCATGCCGACTTTGCCGAGCTTGCCTTGCTTTAGGAACTGGTGCGCGGACAGGTTGTGCGGAGAGACACGGCGATGTGTGCCGACTTGGACCACTCGGTTTGCTGCCCGCGCCGCGTTCACCATCGCGCGCCCTTCCAGGATGGTGTGGCCAATGGGCTTCTCCACGTAAACGTGAGCCCCATGCTTCACGGCCTCGATTGTGATCAGCGGGTGCCAATGATCGGGTGTGGCGACGATGACGATCTGAGGGCGAATCTTCGTAAACAACTCGCGATAATCACGGAAGCGGCGCGGGTTGGCATTGGTAGATTTTTGAACGGCCGCATGGGTGTCATTGAGCAACTTTTCATCCACGTCGCAAAGCGCAACGACGTCGCTGTTCCCTGCGGCCATGGCCTCACGAAGGATATTGTTGCCCCACCACCCGCAGCCTATGAGCGCAACAGTGTAGCGCGTGACGGATTGCCCTTTGATGTAAGGCGCGGCAGCGAGCACAGCTCCAGCGGCGGCGGTGTTGGAAATGAATTTGCGACGTGTGATGTTCATAAGCCTATGAAGTCTCCCTGAAAGCTCCTCTTGGGTTTAACCTATTCGAGCAGGCGATAACGCGCTGGTCAAGGCGGAAGGCCTGTTCACTGCGGCAGAGTAAGGGGTTAAAAAAAAGTTTTCGGAAAAGCGGTTTTAGCCGGGATTAGCGGGGAATAACCGGGAATACCTGGTAATAGCCGGTAAATCCCACCGCGCGACAATTACAAGGACATCCACCGGCCACGCTTTCACCGCGTTGGCGTCGCTGTCCCGTTTATCGGTGACGCGCAGGTTCTCCTCCTCGCACGTGGCAGGGTTCACCTTCCTCGGTATGCCTCTCATACTAAAATGACATGTAATCTTGTTGGCGCCGATTGTCAACGGCTTCTTTTCCTCGGTCGCCGCAGTGGATTCATGGGGGAAGAAGGAAAGGATAAGCGGGGGGCGACAGCGTTGCGGGGCAGGGTTCTGGTCAGAGGGCCGGCTCGCAAACTCTTGAATTCGGTTCGGGCGCGCAGCATCTTGTCCGCATGGTATTGCCCCCGGAGGTTCCAGTGATGACGCTTCCGAGTGTCACGCTTTTTCCCCAGGCGCTGCTGCCGCTCTTTATCTTTGAGCCGCGCTATCGGAAAATGCTGCGTGACACTCTGCAGGGGAGCCGCATTTTTGCGGTCGCGATGCAGAAGCCGGAAGCGCTGCGCGAGGCGCCCACCGAGATTGCCGGGGTTGGGCTGGTTCGCGCCTGCGTCACGCACCCCGATGGCACCTCGCATCTGGTTCTGCAAGGATTAGCCCGGGTGGAGCTTGGCGCTCCGATTCAACAGAAGCCGTATCGAATTCATCCGATTAAGCCGCTCGAGACCAAGGGTTCCGACACGATCATTGTGGAAGCGCTGACCGCAAAAGTTTTGGACCTGGTGGCGGAACGTTTCGAGCATTCTCCCCAAGGCGGCGCGGTTCCACAGGTGCTGAATGAACTTTATCCAGTGACGGGGGAGAGCAACGCGCTCGCTCCGGATAAAGTGACGCTCGACCAGATGATGAAGTACTTCAGCAAATTGGAGAATCCCAGCCAACTCGCGGATTTGGTCACCTGCACGTTGCTAACAGCGCCGAATCAGCGGCAAACCATACTGGAAACTGTCAATTTGGAAGAGCGGCTGAAATATCTGATACACTTTTTAATGGCCGGGTCCGGTGACGGCGGCAAAACTGAAAAAACATGAACGGGAAACTTCCTGAGGACAATCTGCGGCAAGCCACGCGCGAAGAGATCATTTCCGCAATTTTTGCGAACATGGTCATCGAGCATTCACAAACAGCGCTCATGCTGATGGGCCGGATGCCCAATCCTCAAGGCGGCCCCCCCATAAAGGACCTGGAGAACGCCAAGCGTTTCATTGATGAAATTGAAATGCTGGCCGAGAAGACGAAGGGGAACCTTAACGCGCAGGAGCAGCAGCTCATGCGGCAAAGCCTCGGAACACTGCGCGCGGTTTTCGTGCAGGAGCTTGAAGCCCAGATGAGCGAGGAAGGGGAGGAAGCGGGCGGGCAGGAATTCCGTTTCTCGCCAGAAGCGGCGCCTTCAATGGGTGGCTCGAACTTTGGCGGTGGCGGGCTAAACTTTACGCCGGCACAACCACCAGCCCAGCCCGCTCCCGCGCCGGAGCCTGTGCGCCCCGCAGCGGCCGCCCCCTCGCCGGAACAACGCCCAGCGGCGGCACCACAGCCTGCTGCCGCGCCTGCGGCAACGGCTCCCGCATCCGCGCCGGAAGTTCCAGAGGAGTCGCGCAAGAAGTTTGTCAAAAAGTACTGAGCCGCTCCAACTCAGTGTTTGAAACAGGCGCGAACGTAACTCCCGTTCGCGCCTGAACTGTTTATTGGATGATCGTCACTCGGTGGAAGGCGCGGGCTTTCGCGCGCGTGTCGATCGTAACGCTTGTGCTGGGGCCAGTGGCGGTGATCTCCTGCCCGGCAACCCACGATCCGCTGTTGAGCGAATCGCGGCTTTCCAAACGGTAGCGCACATTCGCCTGGGAATTCCAAGTGAGCGTGAGTTGGCCAGTCGCGCTGTTGAAGGCGCTCGTGAGCCGGATGTTGGCCGGCTGCTGTGCGCGCACATTGATCGTCACCCCCGTCGAGCTGGCAAGCGCTGGTGAGCCATTATCAGTGGCGCGCACTTCAAACGAGACAGCTCCGCCGGGCGCGTTAGCTGGAATGCTCCAACTGAAGGCGCCTGTTTGCGCATTGATCGATGCCCCAGCCGGCGCGTTCACGAGGCTGTAAGTGATCGATTGCGCGGGCAAATCTGCGTCCGTTGCCTTGGCGGTGAACGTGGCGGTTTGACCAGCGTCGATCGTAATCGCGGGGATGGCTTGGAGCGCCGGGGTTTGATTCAGCTCGCTCACTGTGATGGTGAAGTTTTGGCTGGCGGACAACGCGGGGCTGCCGCTGTCGCGAACGCGAATCGTTACAGGATAGTTTCCTGGCCCTTGCGCTTCCGTTGGTGTCCAGCTGAAGGCGCCGGTGCCCGGATCGATGGCGGCCCCTGCGGGAGCGTTATCAAGAGTGAAGGTTAGAATGTCGCTCGGCAGGTCTGGATCTGTCGCGGTGACGTTGAACGATAGTTCCTGCCCTTCAGCCACCGTCTTGTTGCTGATGGCAGCGAGCGTCGGCGCGGCGTTGGGTGTGACGACAGTGCTATGCTCGCTGCGGATTCCATTCCCGGAAAGGCGAACGATCAGGGGCTGAGCGTTGGTGGTTGGGCGGTACCAGTAACTCAGCGTGTAAGTCGCGCCGGAGGTCAGCGCCGGCGCGATGGATTGCCAAATGGAGGAGCTTTGGGTTGTGCCACCCGTGCTGGCGACCAGCTTCAAACTGCTGTTGCCAGTTCGTTTGACGCTGGTGTCGATGGAACTCCCGCTGTGGTTGGCGGAGACATTCCAGCCGACGGATAAGGGTTCCTCGAAGTCGCCATTGGCCAGGCGGTTTGCGCCAACGGCTGGCGTGGAGCCAGCCACAATGCGCATATCATCGAGATGCACTGTGCCGGCGGTCTCCAGGTAAACATACAAAACGGAGCTGCTCGCTGTGCCGGTGACGGAGACAAATTTCCAACCGCCCTGCGTCACGATGAAACGCGCGGTTGTGGTGGCGCTCAAGGCTGGGGTTCCGTTGTCCGTCACACGAATTGTGACGGTGTTCGTTCCAACGTGGCTTGGCGTTGTGGTCCAGCTGATCACGCCGGTGGAAGGATTAATCGTCATGCCGCTTGGGACAGTTCCTTCAAAGGAGAACGAGAGCGTGTTTGCTGGCGCGTCCACATCCGTGGCAGTCACCTTCAAGCTCACTGTGTCGCCTTGCGTGATCACCTGGTCGCCGGGAGCCGTGATGACCGGAGCAGCGTTCACTTCGCTTACGGCGATGTTGACGATGGAAGTGGCGCTGAGGCTTGGGCGGCCGTCGTCAGTGACAATAATCGCAATTGCATTGGCGGAAGGCCCCTGAGCCTCATGCGGGGTCCAGCGGAACGTTCCCGTCGTGGCATCAATGATCGCGCCGGTCGGGCTGTTCGCGCCCAGAGAGAAACGAAGCGCCTGGCCGAGCGCAGTGTCAGGATCCGTCGCGGTAACCTGGAAGGATATCTCCGCGCCTTCAGCCACGGAGCGGTTGCCAAGCGCTGCGATGGACGGCGCATTGTTTACGCGATCCGCGATCAAGTTGAATGTGGCCGAAGCGCTCTCCGCTGGGGAGCCATTGTCGGTGACAGTGATGGTGACGCGGTTTGTGGCTGGCACCTGGCTGGAGCTTGGTGTCCAAACGAATTCACCGGAGGCGCTCAAGGTCGCGCCAGCCGGCGCGCCGCTCATGGTGTAAGTGAGCGTTTGCGCAGGGGTGTCGAAGTCGCGCGCGACGATCTGGAAGCGGATTGTTTGCCCTTCGGTGGCGAAACGATCGCCAATGGCCGTGATGACTGGCGGCCTGTTGCCGTCCACCGCATTTCGCGCGCCCGGCGTCGGCACGCTCATGAACACGAAAGGAGCAGGGGCTCCATCAGCGGAGCGGCCATGGCTTACGTCATTGGTCTGAACGCCAAATGTTACTTGATCAATGGCATTCCCCTCCGGCGAGAAAAGGCCGAGGGATTCACCGGATTGGCCGAGTTTAAACGAGACATGCAGGTCGTTATTAACTCTGCGGAATTGGGTGGGCTCCTCGTCCGCCCAAACCAGCAAGTGGCCGTTTGCAGGAATCACCACGCCGTCGGGAATGCGGAATTTCGTCTGGTTCGTCAGATCATCGGTTAGATAGAAGCCGCTCAAATCAACAGTTTCATTGGCGCCATTAAACAGCTCGAACCAATCCTCAAACTGGTTGTCGGCCGGATCGGTGATCGTGCGGTTGTTGGAAGCCATCCATTCGTTGAGGAACACCTGCACTGGCGCCGATGCTGGATTATTCGCGGCTCCGGGCGTTGTGAAGTGGAAGACCTGGCGGCGAATGCCTGGGCCATCGGGCAAGGAGCCGTAGCTGCGGTTCGGCGAGATGAAACGGTACTCGACGTAATCAAGAACCTTCGGCGTGGCGCCCTGCAAATAGGTCAGCGCGACCGAGCCCGCGCCAGCGTTCAAGCGGAAGTTTGCGTGAGGAGCGGAGGCTGTGCTTTCGCTGGTCTCACCATCGGCCCAGATCACCAGATATTGACCCGCGCCCAACGAGATGTTTGGGAGGGCGAATTGCTGCAGGTTATTGCTGGCGCTGCTCGAAAGGTACAGCCCCTGCAGGCTTATGGCCGCCGTGCCTGAGTTATAGAGTTCAATCCAGGGCTCGCGCTCACCTGCATTATCCGAGGCGCCAGTCGTGTTCTCTGGCTGCACTTCGTTAATCCAGATAGTTGGGAAGGCAGCGAGCGTGGCGCGGACGGAGTTATGCGCGCCTGGTGTGGCAACACCGGAAACAGCCGCCCAATTGGCCACGGTGAAGTTATCCTTGCTCGGATCCATCAATTGCAACGATCCACCTGTGCCGCTCACAACAGCCGGCCATGGCAAGGTTGTTGCGTAGCGAACGACATCCACCACGATGTTCTGCGCAGGGGTGGTTGTCGAAGGCGCAATCAGGCGAAGGGTCTCGCCATCGTTCTGAAGAGCGCCAGCGAACTCTCCGGCAACGCGCGGCGTGTTGCCGTAGCGGGCGGCAAAGGCCAGCCGGTCAGCGGCCACTACCAGATAGGAGTTCGGCGCAAGGGTCGTCCCTTCAGGGAAGACGAAATCAACGCCATCGAGCTGCCAATTGGAGAGATCGAACGTGAAGCTGGTGGAGGTGTTATGCAACTCCACAAAGGCGGTGCCTGCCACCGCTGGATCTGGCATGATTTCGTTGATCACCACCGTGCCCGCAGGGTCAGTGATCGTGCCGGTGTAGTTCACGGTGATAGTGTCGCGAGCGGACGCGATGGCTTGGCCGCGGATGTCGTAGCCTTGCAGCAGAAGGCTGTTGGATGCGCGTGAAACAGGAATCGTAATCTGCCATTGAGTCACCCCAGTCCAGTTAATCGGGTAAGCGATTCCGTTCACCTCGATGGTCTTGACCCCGATCGGCGCGGCGCCGTTCAGCGTTACGGTATTCTTGTTGGTGCTGAAGTTATTCCCGTTGTTGCTGGTGATTGCGAAGTTCGCCGCGACCTGGTTTAGCGTGTTGATCAAGTGCGTGCGGCGTTGCTGCACCCACGATTTAATCGCGCTGGGCGAGCTGATCGTGCTGAGTCCGTTGTTCTGGAAAACCGTGTAGTTCGCGTCCACGGCGGCATCGAAGTTGGATGCGAGCAGCGGGCCGTTCACAGCGTCCTGCATCGCGCGGTAATAGGCGCGCAGGAAAACAGGATTGTTGTAGATGTACTGCAGACCGGTGTCATGGCCGATGAAGTTGAACATCGAAGTTGTCGGCCCATCACTTCCACCGCCCAACGAGAAATCCAAATCCCAGAGGAGAATTTTCCAGGTTCCTTCGTCTGGCTTGTAGCTGAAGGTGTTCTTGCCCCGGTTGTAACCGTAGCCGTCCCAGTCACCGACGATGTGACGCACGGCAAACGCGCGCATCACCTCATCCGCATCCATGATGTCCTCAGCGCGGTTCGAAGGGGTGGGATTGTTCAGCGCATCGACCAACTGGAACAATGTGCTGTAGTCATCATCGATTCCACGGAGGGATTTGCGCTCCCAATTCCAGCGGTAACGCGCCTGCATCTTGGCGCCTGAAGTTGTGGTGAAATCCTCAAGGGTCGCATCGACGTTGAAGTCCTTGGAAACCGAGTCGTTGAACTCGAACCAATCATCGATCTTGTAAATCTCTCCGTCATCCTGCCCGGCGAACCAGCTCTCGATGTAATCCCCGTTTGGTTGCTGAGAATCGGTGAAGACCAAGCCGCGCTTCGACCCATTCACAAACAAATGAATGTACCGTTGGTGGCTGAAGGGTATGTCGAGCTTGTCGGCAATCCAGAAGGACATCCGCTCGCGTTGCAGAGTGTTGTCACGGCTTGGCTGCTCCAGGCCGTCCAGGTTCAACTCGGTTTCGTTCAGGAACGTGTCGTCCTCGGGGAGATTAAACACATACGCGAGCGCGCTGGTTGGGCTGCCATAGCTGGGGCGAATCCACGGGCTGCCGCGATAACGGCCGCTTGAGTTGTAAATCACGCGGTAATCGTTGTAGACGAATGTCGCATCGACTGGCTCGTTGCTGAGCTTCTCGCGGGAGTTCCACCGGGTGGTGTTCACGGCGCTCATCATCAGGCGGTAGGTTGGCAGATGCCCGGAAGGGATCTGTTCCCCGAACCGCACGACGGCTTCACGGTTCACTGGATCAACGGGGAAAGTGCCCGTCATGCCCAGGTTGTCGGAGCTTTGCACGAAGAAGAGAACGGTCGCTCCATTCGCTTGCCCGGGAATCGTGCCGCTGAACAGGCCATCATTGGCAATCGCGTCGCCGCTCTGCCCCGCGTCGTTCATCGCCACTGTGTTAAAGGTCGTGGCAGCGTCGAGTTTCCAACGAAGCTGGACCTGGCTAAAGCCATCTGGATCATTGACCCGCGCTGTGACCACCACCGGGCGATTTGCCGCAGGCAAAATGGGTGAGTGGATAACATCATAGATCGCGGGGCCGACATTCTGCGCGGCGACGCTGTTGGCCGCCCCGGGCGTTCCGAGGTTCTTTGGCACCGTCAGCTTGCCGGAAGCCTCGAGCCAATTACCGTAGAAGCGCAGCAGCAGGAATGGGTCACCGCGCAACCACCGAGCCTTTGCACGAATGGTCGCGGTCGTCTGCGAAGCGATAGTCGTTGTGAGATCGGTTTCGACGCGATTGGCGCCGTTGTCGCCACCGCTGGAGGCGCGGAGCTGCAGGCTGCGGGCGCTGTTAAAGCCTTCCTGCGCGACGCTGGAGCGAACGTGATTGCCCTGGATGACCCAACCTGTCGCTCCGCCTTCGAAGGTTCCGTTGCTGACTCGATTCGCGCCGCCGGAAATCACCTCAATGTTATCAACCAACGCCTCGCCGCCGCCGAGCAGCATCACATGCAATTCGTTGGCGGCGTTCTGGCCCCAATCGAGCACACCTGTGTGCTCCACCGTCACCCATGGGGCTTTGCGTGTCTCATCGCTGTCACTCCAATTCGAGGGAAGGTCATTGTCGGAATCCAAGTCGATCAATTCGAGCGAGCTGCCGCCGCCGTCGGCCCATTTGCCCCAACGACCGCCTTCACCGTAAGTGACTTCATCCACCAGGATATAAATTGTGTTCGTCACAATCGTGTTCCCATTGGTGGTCGTCACATGGTCAGGTTGCGCGAGGGCGACGCGCTCGCCGCCGTTCGCGAGGGTTCCGTTGTAATTGCCGAAGGTGTTGTTAACCGTCAGCCCGCTGTAATTCGTCAGAAGTCTGGCGGCGTTCCTGGCAACGGTGACGTATCCGCCTGCGGGGATAGAGGCCTCGGCGGGGAACTCATAGTCGATGCCCGAAATAAAACGCCACCCGGCCAGGCTCACGGTGGAAGCGCTGCGGTTATGCAGCTCAATAAATTCGTCCGAATCATCACGGCTGATCGGGTTGAACATGATTTCACTGATAACGACCTTCTCCCGGATCGGGGCCGCGTTTGCACGGCCCTCGGTGATCCCATTGAGCGATGCAAATCTTGGGGCGCCGTCTGGAACACGGCCCATGCTCACCCCGTTGGCTTGACCGCTGTAGGAGACGGCATCGAGCACACGCGTTTGTTGGGCGTCTTGCAGGAAAAGACGCTCGCCACCGCTTTTTAAAGAGAAGCCGAGTTGGTCCTGGTTAAAGCTGATCCAGGAACGGCCGGTGAGGATGGTGTTGGCCGGAATGACGAATTTTGGTGTGCCAGGGCTGTCGGTGAGTGTGGCTCCGGACAAGTTGATTGGATCCGCGCTCGTGTTGAACAGCTCGATGAAATCTTTTTGTGGCTCATCGGTGTGGGCGAGAAATTCATTGATGACAATGCTCGTCAACGCGCTCGGCACATAAGGATCCACTGAGCCTGGGGATCCGCCCACCAGTTCGCTCGCGCCCCATGCTTTGTAATGTCCTTCGCCATAGGAGGGACGAGCAAGCACGAGAGAGTGCCCGCCGCCGTCGGGCGCGACCGGGAACGGAGCCTCGTCCAGGTATTCGGCTTGCAGCAGCACAGCCCCGATGCGGTTGCGCACCTCCACTGTTCCAGAACCATTGCTCAGCTCACCGGTGAAAGGGCCGACCACCGGCGCGCCGACCTGCCCATAGGCCGCGCTTATGGCCGCCGGATTTTTGGCGACCACAATGAACCCTCCGCCTGGCAGGATCGTATTCGGCGGGAAGGTGAATGACACATCGCCAGCGATCGAGAAATTTGAGATATCCTCAGGAACGCCTTGGGAGTTGAAGATTTCAATGAACTCCGTATCCAACCCATCCACACGCCCGAGTGGGTTATACATGATTTCAGAGATCACCAGTCCAGTCCGGCGCGAGGACGGGCCGATTGGCTCGGTTGGAAATGTTTGTGTGGTAATGAAGCTGCCGCTTCCCTGGGCAAATTGTTGGAACACCGCGCGGGTCATGGCCCCTTGCTTGGAGGCGGTGACAAACATTCCCAAATACATAGTTTGAGTGGCATCCGTTAGAGTGTTCGAGCCCAGCGTGACCCACTGCTCGCCGTTGACGCTGCCGTAAGCGGTGAAGGTGTTCCCGACACGGCGAAGGCGCAGCCAATTGTGCGGGTAATTCACGCGCATGTTGCCGCCTTGCACGGCGGTGCCACCGCTGGTGGCGCGAGCTTGCCAATGCATTCCAGCGATGCTTGGGGTGGCCACGGCTGCGAAAAAGGAGCTGGAGGCGTTAAGGGTGGAGCGGGCCATCAAGCCGGCTTTCGTCCAGGCGTCGGCGGCAAGCAACGATTCGAGGCGAACTTCATAATCGAAATCGCCCGAGAGTTGAAGGTATTGGAAACCAAACTGGTCTGTGGTCGATCCGATGCCTCCGCCGCCGACGGTCAGAACCAGGCCGGCGTCATGATGCACCACAGCGCTCGCAGGCTGCGGCCCACCGATATCGACCCCGATAAATGGCCGAGCCACCAATGAAGTCTGTGAATTGGGCGCAATTGTGTTGGGGGTGGAAGCGCGATCGGTGATGCTGCTTACAGTCACGGTGTAGGTCGTTCCGTAAACCATTGGGCTCGTCCGCAGAATGACGCTGCGCCCGTCGCGGCTGATGGTGGCGCTTTGAACGGTCAACCCTCCGGAAAGCGCGTAATGATTCAACGTGGTCGCGGTTGCCTCGTTGACAGCCTCGCTGAAGCTGATGCGAATTTCATTCGTTCCAAGATTGGCCACGCCAATCACGGTGGGCGGGGTTGTGTCTCTGGTTACGGTAAGAGTTGCCTGAGTTGAGTTGGTCGAGCCCGCGCTGTTGGCAATGGTGACGTGGAATTTTGCGCCGTTATCCGCAAGGGGAACGCCTTCGAGGAGAAGGTCAGGGGAGGTCGCCCCAGAAATCGCGGTCCCGTTCTTGAACCACTGATACGTCATCGCATCCACGTTCCCAAGGGTCACGCCAAACGTGGCTGAACCGCCCTCCACAACAGTCACGCTGGCTGGTTGCTGTGTGATCTGCGGCGCGCCCAATGTCGCGCCCCACGGAACAAGGCGGGCGCTGGGTATGGGTTCTTCGATCGTGCCGTTGGGCAATTGCCACATCACTGCGAGATTGTCCCCACCGCCCCCTTCGGCCATGAGGGCTTCGATGTAGTAAATCCGGCCTGCAATCAGTGAGATCGGGGCGGACTGTTGCTCAGGGTATTTCGTCCACTCGCGCGCAGCGGTCCAGCCGGGCACGGTGGCGATTTGGCGAATGCGGGCGGGGCTTTGGTCGGTGCTCAACCACAGCTCTGAATTGTCGTCGCTGGAGATGCTAAAGACGTAATTGCCTGTTGTGGGGGGGACGATGTACCCACGCACACGCTGGCCGTATTGCTCGCCGATCTCGGCAGGCGCTTCAAAGTCGGGAATTATCCCGGAAGAGTCTGGTGAGTTCGGGTAGGTTGGGAGGGAGGTCAGGCTCGGAATCGTTCCGTTTGCGCCGAAAAACACTTCGCGTAGCAGCCCGCGTTCAGCCCCAAAAGTGGCGGTCAGCATCAGGAGAAGCGCGAGCAATGCGCCACAACGAATAGCACGGATGTTCATAGGGTTAGCGAAAAGTGGAGCAACCTTCGCGCCAACGAAGCGGTTTTGCAAGGGACCACTGGGAGTGCGAAGTGCGCCGTGCGGGCACGCGGCTTAGCAGCCTGGGGCTTTAGCTTTCCACTTTCGATACCCGTTGAAGTTCAAGACCATATACGTGGAGTTCGCCAGCACACTGGCCACGCTCTCGGTCATTAGTCCGAAGGCGAGCCAGGCCGAACAACCGAACACCCCGTAGATGAACCCACACCGGCGCTGTTTTCCCACGTAGTAAATAGAGAGGAGGATAAGCACCATCCCGATCCAATCAGCGCCATAGTATTTAAGCAGGCGGTCCATCCTTACCTTCTCCATCGGGCACTCTCGCTGCCCGGTCAATGACACTACCGGTAAATCCCCACAAATCCGGCGCGCCCTGAGATCACGTGCAGAAAGATGGAGCAGACGCCGTTTGGCCACGCTCCCTGAGGCAGCCAATTCCCTCAGGTGATCCCCTAGGCAAAGCTCCGCTTAACATGATTATCGACTCCGGGGAGCAGCCTGATTGTTCCCCCCTTTGAAATGCGGTTTCCTGACTGCCATTAACCATATGGCAAACAACACGAATTCTTCCGAAAAACCCTCTGCTGCGGCGATCGCCGCGCGCGCTTTTGAAATATGGGAGAGGGAAGGCCGCCAACAGGGGCGTGATGTGGAAAATTGGCTGCAGGCTGAAGCAGAGCTGACCCTCATTGGGCGCAGCCAGTCGGGCGCAGGCACGGAAAATGCATCCAATGGCATTGAGGGTGGTGACGAGCAGAAAAAAGGCGCTCGCAAAGCACCAAAGAAGAAACAAGAAGCTGTTTTAGCATAGGAAGGTTTATGGCCCGGCAAGACCCCTCCACACCAACCGCTCCCGCGCTCTCACTGTTGAAAACCATTCGCATCGACGCGAATGCGATGAGCAAGAGCGCGCCGGAAGACCTCGTTGATTTTCAAGAACTGCTCGCTTCACGCCAATTTCGGAGGGCCGGCCTCTTTGTTCCGCGCGAAATGCTTGAGCACTGGAAAGATATTCAACCTTAACAACGCAAATCCCTAATCTCTCATGAACTCGGTCACTGATAAGACATCGAATCGTTCGCCGTTCCTCTGGACGCTCGCTTTTCGTTTGCGCGTCCAAGCCGCGCGCCGCACTTCTTTAACGCCGCACCGTTGCGAGAGCTTTGTTGTTCAACCGGCGAAACCAACGTGGCGCGAGCAACGGCAGCACCAGTTTGCTGACTAATTTTTAGATCCATACTGTTTCCTCGCTAAAGACAGGGTTTGCCCTGTCTTTTTTTTCGCGCCAGTGGGCACACGGTGGTGAAAACATTAGCGCTTTGGGCGCATCTGGCATAAAACGCGGAGCAGTCCAACCATGAAGAACGCGCTCCTTTCTCTTTGCGCACTTGCGCTCCTGCTCTCCTTTAATGCCTCTGCACAGCTAACGAACCTGCCCGCCCCCGGCCTAATTCCGCAGCCCGGTCCTCGCGGCGAAGGGCCATACATTCCGCAGCCACTCTTTCCAGGCGGCATCGTTCTTCCACTCTGGCCGGCAGACTCTCCCCAACTTAACAAAAGCCGATTGTCCGAGCCGGAGCATTACAGCATGACTCGGGGTGCGCCCGGGCGTGTCTCCAGCATCACGAACATTCACAACCCTTCCATCGAAGTTCACACCGTCGATCCAGGCATCAACACTGGAGCGGCAATCATTCTGGTTCCGGGAGGGGGTCATAACCAGCTCGTGGTTGGAACCGAGGGCTCTGACTTCGTGCCCTTCTTCTACAATTATGGAGTCAACACCGTCATCCTGCGCTATCGCTTGCGCAAAGACGGCTACAAAGCTGAAACGGACGCTGTGAACGATGCGATGCAAGCGGTGCGAATCGTGCGGGCGAAGGCGGCTGATTTCGGCATCGACCCGAACAAGATTGGGATGATCGGCTTCTCCGCGGGCGCGGAGTTGGTCGCACCGGCGGCGTTGTTCTACGAAGGCTTTGCCCAAACTAACTCCGCTGCGGACGATCCCTACCGCGGAGTCTCGCCACGACCGGATTTCGTCGCCTTGCTTTACCCAGGACCGACGCCGTTCACCCGGAACCCGCAGACCCCAATTCCCTACGACACACCGCCGGCATTCCTTGCTTCACCCGGCTCGAGTGACCGCATCCATGCGATTTGGGCGAACCATTATTTCACCGCCATGCTCGACGCTGGTATTCCGAACCTTGAGATGCACATTTACGCCAACGGCGCCCATGGCAACGGGATGCGCGACCGCAATGGTTCTCCGCTGGGAACCTGGCAGCACCGCTTTATTGATTGGATGCGTGACCTCGGCTTTCTGGGCAAACCCGGCGAGGAGACGAAAGCCGCCGTGCATGTGAAAGCGTTCGTGAACAGCCGCAGCAAGCCCGGCCCATTTATTCCAAATCTCCCGCGTGAACCGCGCACCAACAGAGTTAATGCCCCGCGTCAGCAGTAGGTTCTGAGTTCGGAATCTGCGAAAATCTGCGCAATCTGCGGATCCAGTTTTCCCTTCGCCTCTTCCCGAACTTTTTCACTGGCGTTGGGGCGCGTCTTGCCCCTTCAATTGCCCCGGGCCATTCGCCCGCCCGATTGATGAAAGCCAAGATCACTGTCACACCGAAAAAAGCCGTTCTCGACCCCCAGGGCAAAACCGTCCAGGGCGCACTCGAGCACATGGGCTACCGCAGCGTTAAAGCGGTTCATGTTGGCAAATACCTCGAAATCGAACTGACCGGTGACAAAGAATCGGCCCGCAAGGAAATCGACGAAGCTTGCCGGAAGCTGCTCAGCAACCCGGTGATCGAAGATTACAGTTTCGAGATTGTGGATTAAGATACGCGATGAACTTTGCAGTCCTTCAATTTCCCGCTTCCAACTGCGACCAGGACGCGGTGCACGCGATTCAATTGCTTGGGCGCTCCGCCCGTCTGGTCTGGCACAAGGATACGTCCATTGGCCAGGTCGATGCCGTCATCGTTCCCGGCGGCTTCAGCTACGGTGACTACCTGCGCACGGGGGCGATTGCCCGCTTTAGCCCGATCATGCAGAAGGTCCAGGAATTTGCCGCGAACGGCGGGCTGGTGCTCGGCATCTGCAACGGCTTCCAGATTCTGACAGAGGCTGGGCTGCTCCCTGGCGCGTTAATTCGGAATCGCTCTCTGCAGTTCCGTTGCGAGCACGTTTTCCTCAAGACCGTCACGAACGACTCTCCGTTCACGAACAGCATTCCACGCGAAAAGAGCCTCCGCATTCCTATCGCACATGGCGAAGGCTGCTACTTCGCGGATGAAGCCACGATTTCCGAGTTGCGCGTGAATAATCAGGTTCTTTGGGAATACGTGAATGATCGCGGCGAAACGACGCAGGAAGCCAATCCGAACGGCTCTGTGCAAAACATCGCTGGCGTGTGCAATAAAGCGCGAAACGTGGCAGGCTTGATGCCGCATCCAGAGCGCGCTTGTGAGCCGCTCCTCGGCTCAGAAGACGGTCGTCATATTTTCGAAAGCATTATTCGCTCGCTTGAGCAGCGGGCTACGTCCAAAGCCGCCTAACGACATGCTAGAACCTGCCATCACCCCGGAGGTCATCCAAAAACACGGCATCACCCCCGAGGAATTCGAACGAATCAAAACCATTCTGGGTCGTGAGCCGAACTTCACGGAGCTGGGCATTTTCTCCGTGATGTGGAGCGAGCATTGCTCCTACAAAAACACGCGCCCGCTGCTGAAGACCTTCCCAACGAAATCGCCGCGAATCCTCGTAGGGGCAGGGGAGGAAAACGCCGGCATCATTGACATTGGTGACGGCCTGGCGATTGCGTTTAAAATCGAATCGCACAACCACCCAAGCGCAGTGGAGCCTTTCCAGGGCGCAGCGACAGGCGTTGGCGGCATTATTCGTGACATCTTCACGATGGGCGCGCGACCGGTCGCGGTGATGAACTCGCTGCGCTTTGGTGAACTCACTTCACCAGAAGTCCGGCGGCTGTTCAGCGGTGTCGTTTCGGGCATCGCGCATTACGGCAATTGCTTTGGCATCCCGACGATTGCCGGTGAGGTCTATTTCGATAAATCGTACGAGGGCAACCCACTCGTGAATGCTTTTGCTCTTGGCGTGCTTCGCCACGAGCAAATTGCGCGCGGCGCTGCCAAAGGCATCGGCAATCCTGTTTTCTATGTTGGCCCTGCCACAGGACGCGATGGATTGGCGGGCGCAGCTTTCGCCTCGCAGGACCTTACGGAAGAATCCGCAGAGCAGCAGCGGGGAGCTGTGCAGGTTGGCGACCCGTTCATGGAGAAGCTCGTTCTGGAAGCGTGCCTTGAGCTGCTGAAGACGGGCGTCGTCGCTGGCATTCAAGACATGGGCGCGGCCGGGTTGACCTGCTCCACGTGCGAAACTGCAGCGCGGGCGGGCACGGGGATCGAAATCGAGTTGGACAAGGTGCCGCAACGCGCGCCGAACATGTCCTCATACGAGATCATGCTTAGCGAATCGCAAGAGCGCATGCTGATCATCGTGAAGAAAGGCCACGAGCGCGAAGTTCAGCAGATTTTTGACAAGTGGGATTTGCCATGGGCCGAAGTCGGTTTTGTCACAGACACCGGGCGCATGGTCGTAAAGCACGGCGGCAAGGTTGTCGCGGATATTCCGGCGAAGAAGCTGGCAGACGAAGCGCCCATCTACCATCGAACCGATCGCGAGCCGGCGTATTTCCAGCAACTTCGCCAACTAACGCTGGAGAGCATCCAAGCACCAGCGGATTTGAACAGCGTCCTGAAGGCGCTCGTGGCCTGGCCAAGCATCGCCTCCAAAAATTGGGTGTACCGGCAGTACGACCATATGGTGCGCGACGCCTCCGTCGTTGCTCCCGGCTCCGATGCGGCCGTCATTCGCATCAAACGCGATTCTCTGCCTCAACCAGCGGAAGGTGAGTTCAAGGAGAAGTACATTGCAATGACGGTGGATTGCAACGGCATCTACGTCTATCTCGACCCGTACGAAGGGGCGAAGATCGCCGTTGCCGAAGCTGCCCGAAACCTGGCTTGCACTGGAGCTGTGCCATTGGGCGCAACGGACAACCTCAACTTCGGCAACCCGCACAATCCCGAGATCTTTTACCAAATCAAACGCGCCGTAGAGGGTTTGGCTGAAGCTTGCCGAGTGTTCAACGCTCCCGTGACGGGCGGCAACGTCAGCCTCTACAACCAAAACCCTAACGGCCCGATTGACCCGACCCCAACGGTTGGTTTGGTCGGCATCATCGATAAGGTTGAGCACATCACCACGCAATGGTTCAAGAGCGAGGGTGATGCCGTGATCCTCCTCGGCGAGGTCGTGGATAAAGCAGACCCTCTGCTTGGCCTCGGCGGCTCGGCATACCTGCTTCGCCAGCACGGCAAGAAGGCAGGCACCCCGCCTCGCATCGATCTCGAAGTGGAGAAGAACCTGCACACGACCCTTCTCGGTCTTATTCAGAGCGGGCTGATCAAGAGCGCTCATGATTGCAGCGAAGGCGGCCTGGCGGTGGCCATCGCGGAATCGTCGATTTCCCGCCACGAAGCTCGCGGCACGCCACGGTTCCTCGGGGCCTCGATCGACTTGTCTGACCTCAAGGACGTTCGCGCGGACGCTCTTCTCTTTGGGGAAGCGCAATCGCGCGTGGTTATTTCCTGCTCCGAGAAGGATGCGGTTAAAGTAATCGAGCGCGCCAAACTCATGGGTGTGCCAACCCGGCGCCTCGGAAGCGTTGGTGGGGACCGGCTGGAGATCAAATTAGCCGATGGCGTGCAATCATGGAGCCTCTCTGAGCTGCACGATCTCTGGTGGAATTCGATAGACCGGCAGATGCGCATGTGATTAAGTCCTGCGCAAAATGAAGCGGCTGCGGTCCCTGGTTCTCTCTTCGATTTCTTTGCTGGCTTGCGCGCTCGCTCCTCAACTGGGCGCGCAAGAAAAGCCGATCATTGAGAACCTGAACCCAGACACTGAGGTCGAATACGACTCAGCCGCTGGAATGGTTCGCGCGCGCAACGGCGTGATGATTCGGTACGCCGACACCACGCTCACGGCCACTGAGGTCGATTTCGATCAAAACACCGCAATCGCGCACGCTCGCGGCGCGGTCCGCCTGCAGCGCAAAGGCCACCTCTTCATCGGCCAAAAGGTCGAATACAACTTCAACACGGGGCAGATGAATGCGGGCGAGTTCCGCATGGGGCATCCGCCGTTCTTCGTCGGGGCCACAGCCCTCAATGCCGACACCACCAACGACGTTTTCGCGGCCACGGACGGCATGGTCACGACGGATGATGTTCAGAATCCGATCTACCGCATCCAGGCGAAGGAGCTGAAGATCACCATGGGCGAATCTATCGAGGCGAAGCACGCCACGATTCGCCTGGGCAATGTCCCGGTGATGTATTTCCCGTATTACAACCGGAGCTTAAAGCGTCATCCAAACAACTGGGTGCTCACGCCAGGATATCGGAGCCGTTACGGAGCCTTCCTGCTCACCACGTATAACTACCAGATAACAACGAACTTCACCGGCGCGTTGCATCTGGATTACCGCACTCGCCGAGGCGCGGCCCTCGGGCCCGAATTCCGGTGGGATCTTGGCCGCTGGGGCACCGGCAGCACGATGTATTATTACGCGAAGGACGAGGATCCGATGATTGATCCTTCCCCCATTCGCATCCCGGACGACCGGCAGCATGTGCGCTTCTCGCATAAGGCCACGTTGCGCACGAACTTCACCGCAAAGATCAATGTCGATGCCCAAAGCGATCCGCGCGTCCGCCGTGACTTCTTCGAATACCCTTACCGCAAAGATCCCCAGCCCAAGACCTTTCTTGAGCTGGATCACGTTTGGCCGAACTACGAGCTGAACCTCCTTGCGCAGCCGCAAGTTAACGACTTCTTCAGCACCGTTGAGCGCCTTCCCGACTTGAAGCTGTCAGCTTTCCGCCAGCGCATTGGTGACTCACCCCTCTTTTACGAAGGTGAAAATTCCGCGGCTTACTTGCGGATGCAATCGGCGGCCAATCCGGACACGAATTACTCCGCCGGTCGTTTTGATTCTTTCCACCAGGTGGTTTATCCACTCACCTTTTTCGAGTGGCTGAACTTTGAGCCGCGCGTCGGCGGCCGCTACACGCACTACACCGAGCAGGAAGGGTTCGGGTCGGTCTTAACGGAAGAAGATCGTTTTGTTTTTAACACCGGGGCTGAAACCTCCTTCAAAGCCTCCCGCGTTTGGGGTGGGGCGCGGAACAAGACGTTCGATATCGACGGCCTCCGCCACATCATTCAGCCGAGCCTTAACTACGTTTACGTCCCGAACCCGAGCGCCCACATTTCCGAGATCCCGCAATTCGACACCGAATACCCAAGCCTGCGCCTGCTTCCGATCGATTATCCAGACTACAACGCCATCGACTCTATTGATTCGCAGAACGTCCTCCGCATGGGGTTGCGGAACAAGGTTCAGACCAAGCGCAAAGGCGAGATCCAGAACGTCATCAACTCCGCCATTTATACGGATTGGCGCCTCGATCCTCGCCCAGGGCAGGGCACCTTTGCGGATCTTTACTCGGACCTAGACCTCCGGCCATGGCATTGGCTGACCTTAAGCTCGGAGATCCGTTACGACATTGATGATGCTCGCCTGCGGATGGCGAATCACAGCGCGATCTTAATTCCGAATGACATTTGGAGCGTGCGCCTCGGCCACTTCTACTTCGAGGATGATCCGCGGTTCCGTTTCGGGCCATTCAATACAACGGCTGCGAATAACACGTTCTACACCCGCGCGTATTATCGGTTTAACCAGAACTGGGGCTTCCGAATGAGCCACCACTTCGAAGCGCGCGACGGCACCCTTGAGGAGCAATACTACACAGTTTACCGCGACCTGCGGGCATGGACTGGCGCTTTGACCTTCCGTCAGCGCGATCATCGTGGAATCGGCCCGGATGATTTCGCCGTTGCCTTCACCTTCAGCTTAAAGGCCTTCCCTCGTTATAAGCTCGGTGAAGACGCTGAGGAGCCTTCATTCCTCTTCGGCAGTTAAGCGAACAGAGGCGCAGCCGCTGGTGTATCTTGGGGCGGGATGAGCAAGAAGAGCGCAAAGATCGCGGCCTTGATCGAAGGCTGCCGCGGCAAAAGCCGTGACCCGCACTACCTGGGCTACTTTGCCTGTTTCAACGAAGAGCTGTTCTTCGAGGCGCATGACGTGCTTGAAGAGCTTTGGTTAAAGGATAAGCATTCGCCGAACTACTCCTTTCACAAGGGGCTGATCCAATTCGCCGGGGCATTTGTGCACCTGCAGAAAGATCGCCTCAAACCGTCCGCAGCCCTCTTCAATCTCGCCCGCGCGAACTTTGAAAAATACCCGCCGTTTCATGAAGGCTTCGACATCGCGGGCGCCCTCGGCCTTATCCAGCATTGGCTGGCTCTGCTGGAAGCAGGCCAATACCACGCAAATCCGATCCGTTCTCACGCGCCACCCAAACTCACAGTGGCTGCTTAACTACGGACGCGGAGTGATTGGCCCGTAAATATGAACCTCGTAAGGCTCAAATGAGTCTCTGAAAAAGCCATTCTCCTCTAGGCTCAAAGCTCGACCTTCCCCGAGCGCCTGCAACGGCGGGAGCGGATTGCCCGGAGCCTGAATCCTCACTGAGAGGGGCTGGGGCAGCGTATTAACGGCGATCAAATACTTTCCGCGAGGGACGGAGGAATTCCCATCCTTCACCTCCACGCAGGCCATGGCCAGCGAAGCCTCGCCAACTTCGTTTAGCTTCGGAGAGTCGCTGTGCTCAACGCGCATCGGCCACCAAACATGCTGGGCTTGGAATAAAGGCGCATTCTCATGCACGTCGGCGACGACGTTTTGAAGAGCCTCCCAGGTTTCGGGATGGTCTTGCATCACCCACTTGCGGTCATTCCAGCAATAATAGAAAAGCCCATCGACCCTGTTGACCACGGCCAGGTAAGTCATGCAGCGAATCTCGCGGGCCGTTGGCGGACGCAGTTGCGTGAGATCCCCGGAAACCATGTTGGTGTAATGCTTCCAGTCGAACGCCTGAATCACGGCGTAAAGCGGCGCCTTTGGGCGGGCTAGCCGGACGTCGCGCAGATGCTGGCCAAAACTAGCGAGCGGGCGAAGGTTCACCGGATAGCGATCCAGCAAAGCGATATCACCTAGTTGTGCGTAATCCGCCGCCGCCGAACCAGTCCCCAGCACCACTACCGTGGGCTTCTTTGCGCCCATGCGCTTGAGATGCTTCTCAACCCGTTTCACGTCGGCAGGCGCGATGTTCCATAGATCGGGTTCATCGACGATATACCAACCGCGCAGAGATGGATGCTGATCATATTGATGAATGGCCTTCCGAGCCGCGCTGGGATTGAAGCCTTGAACCTGGGTGCCCGGTTGCGCGAAGACCTTCACCCCATGCTGCTGCGCGTGCCTTAAGGTTTCAGCGTCCGCAGCGCCAAGAATATGGTTGAAGCCTGCTGCCGCAACCGTTGGAACATCCTCAGCCTTGAACACCGCGTAGATGCCGATGGGGTAAGGCCGGGGCGCATGCGCACAACCCGAAAGAAGGCCGCAAACCACCGCGATTATTAAGGATCCCGAACGCACACCCATTCTTTTAGGTAAGTTTGTCCTCCCGGCCCCAAATCACAACCCATATCGAGGGCACCCAACTGAGCGCGCATCCCTCGGGATCTCACCCGAACCCCTTTCGGCAACTCTTTGACATCCCGCTGTTTTAAGCGATACTAAGGCTGCTTTTGACCCTTTGTGGGGGCGTACTGGTTTCGACTTGGGAGATGCGCCAGAAGCGGCATGTCGAGGACGGTTCGTTGGCCTCGTTAATCACTCGAACCAAAAATAACTGCTAACGAAGAATTAGCTCTCGCGGCCTAATTAGGCTCCGACGTTCGCCATCTGACACCTGCTGAGGTGGATGAACGCTACAGCAGGTTAGGTGGGCAGCGGAGACTGCGCGCGGCTCGCCGAAATAATTGCATGCAGACTAGGCAGTGCGAATCACGTCAGGTTGTTATCGCACAGCAGAAAACTCTCTCCTGACTAAACATGTAGTCGTAGCTGGTTTGTTTGCCAAGGACGCGGGTTCAACTCCCGCCGCCTCCACCATTTTCTTTCAGCCAATGGCACATCCTCGCTCCTCGGCGAGCATTGAGCGCTAGCTTGACTCGTCGGCTGGGAAGCCCCGGCGTTCCTATGCCGCTGGCCGACAGTTTGGGACTATGCTAAACACACTCTGCGCCTGCCTCGGGAGCGTTTCGGACGTATGTTCCTGGCCTTGCTGCAGCATGTTTGATGGGGACGTCCGAGGGGGCGCACCATTGAGCCAGCTTGAACCGTGCTGAAAGGCCCGGAAGCAGCCTGAAGGTGTTTTCCTGACGAGGAATGTACACGCAGGATTGGAGTAGCGCCTCCCGGCTGGCTCTTTCCGAATGTTTGCTGATGGTCAAACGCCACGGCAACATCCGGTCGCCTGCCCCGGGATCGTTTCGGACGTCAGTTCACCGCACTCCTGCTAGCAGAGGGGATGTGGACGCCCGGGGAGGCGCATCTTCCTCAGCAACGACCCCGCCCCTTCGGTTCTAGGAACTTCCACTCTGCCATTGAACTTATTACAATCCATCTCAATGGACGCAGCCGACATCCGCTGGATGCAGCGATTTGAGAACTTTAACCGCGCGTTCGCTCAACTAAGGAAAGCAACCGATCTGGCTGCTGAGCGTCCCCTCTCCGAACTTGAGCAACACGGCCTAATTCAAGCATTCGAGTTCACTCACGAGCTGGCTTGGAACGTGTTGAAGGACTTCCTCGAAGCCGAGGGTGTCGCTGGAATTCTCGGATCCCCGAGCGCGTCGCGTGAAGCTTTTCAACGTGGCCTGGTGGACGATGGCGAAGTTTGGATGGAGATGCTCCAGGCCAGGAATAAAAGCGTTCATGCCTACGACGGCGAAACTGCGGAGAAAATTGCCGAGGCAGTCATCAGTCGCTTTGTGCCAGAGTTCGAGGGGCTGCGCGCCCGATTCGCCGTGCTCGCAGCGGAGTAGAAGCGACCCCGATGAACCACGGCCTATCCCAGAAAACTTTGGCGGCCATTTGCGGCGTGCTCGCGCGTTATCCCCAAGTGGAGACGCCTACGCTCTACGGCTCTCGAGCCAAGGGAACCTACAAGCCTGGCTCCGACATCGACCTCACGTTGTCAGGCGACGAAATAGATGAATCAGCTCTTTCGCGAATCGATTGCGAACTCGACGATCTCCTCCTCCCATACAAGATTGATTTGTCTGTATTGAGCAGCCTCCGACATCCTCCGTTAATTGAGCACATTCGCAGGGTGGGTCTTGTTATCTACCAGAAACAGCATGGTCTCGCAGGCAGCGAGCAGCTCAAAAAGGCTAACGGGCATCTCCCTCAGCCCGCACGGAAAGCTTCTTGAGAGCGCGGGCTTTGCGCCTTGCATCTTCTTAGGTGGGCATCGCGGTTAATTCGACCGCTCCAGCGTGCGACTACGTACTTCCCGCTGTGCTGCTACGTACGATGATCGCGTGGTCAAACCATCTAGGCACTATGGCAGTCATGGGGCATACATTCAGGCCGCGACCCGTCGCTACCTGGTGATTTCTAAATTGCTCATCGCGGATGACCACGCTCCTACGCGCCAATGGCTGCGCTCAAGGCTCTCCGAATTCGCCGGGGAGATACATGAATGCGCGGATGGCGCTGACGCGGTTCGGCAATTTTCCGCCCACCAGCACGACTGGGTGTTGATGGACGTGGAGATGCTGCCAATGAACGGCCTCACAGCGACGGACCTGATCCGCAAGGAGTGGCCGGAGGCGCGGATCGTGGTGGTTAGCTCGCACAACGAGCCTTGGATGCGGGAAGCAGCGATGGCCGCCGGAGCGCACTCATTCGTCCAAAAGGATGATCTTTGGCGGATTGTTGAGATTTTGGAAGGTGTTGGCTCGCCCACAGCGGGGAGCAGTTTGAATGTCTAGCAGATTCAGCAATAGATTTTCGCTAGAGGCTCTCGAGCCTCGCGTGATGCTTTCTGCGGATCTGGTAGCCGCTGCTGCCATGACCGCGCCTGGCAACGGAGGCGCCGGGGCGGTGGTTGAAGCCGTTATTTCCCCTGAACTGGAAATGGACCCACTGGGGCTAACCTCGCCAGAGTCTTCGTTTGACCTCTTCCCCGATTCCATGCTCGCTGGCGGCGAAGCGCTTGAGGCTTCGAGTTCGCTCCCGGGGTCTTCTGATCCCCTTGCTGCTCAGTCAGCAGCAGAGGGTAGTGATGCTTCTCCAGAGATCGTGCCGCAACCAGTCCAGGCGAGTGCGAGTGAAGACGGAATTTCCGCCCTGGCCACATCGGTTGCGGCTGATCAGGTTGTTGCTTTAGCGGAGGGTGACACCAATGAGACAGATCCGAGTGAACCCCCGGCAACGGTCGAGCTGCGCTACATCAAAGCCACGCAAGACGGAAGCAAGCTCACTTTTGAAGCGGTGATCGAGGAGGATGATGGGGATCCGAACACCACGAACTCCACCTCCAGAGATTACGACGCCCAACTTTACGTCCGGTCCTCCGGAACAACGATCGAATGGTCCAACGACGGGGCGACCTGGAGTTCGCTGGCTAACTTTATTACAGGCACGACGATCACACTCGAGGCCTTCAAGGTTAAAAAGGTCAATTTCACGAGCTTCTCCACCGGCGGCGTTAACTTAAAGGTTGAAGCTTGGGATATTGCTCTGAATGGGGCCACTGTCTCGTCCCGGAATGTTGGCAGTTCAGCGGATTACGCGGCTGCTGCGTCCCAGGGCAATTCGGGAACAATTACGTTCGACGCTCCGACGATCTCGATCACGAACAGCACCGTCTATTCCCACGCGGTCAATTCCGGCTCCACCTCATACACAGCTGGAAAGCTCACGCTGCGAGCGAATGAGGACTACAACTTTTGGACAACGGTGTTCCCATTTTACGATGAGCGGAACACGGACGCTGACATCACGCTGACCAATTCCACCGTTAAAGCGGGTGATATCTCGATCACAGCTGAGGCGGACAGCGTCGATTTATTCGATGAAGATGGCGCCTTGCAATCGCTCGTTGAGCCGGGCATCGAGTTCCTGACCAGCTTGAGTCTAATCGGCGGGGTTTCCTATTCGACCGCTGACGCCGACATCACGGTTTCCGGCGGGACGATGACGGGGGCCAACATCCTGTTAGACGCAACCGCTCGCAGCGAAGCGAAGATCAGCACGTTAACGGTGTTCGTGGCAGTGAGCCTGGGGATCTCCCGCGCGAAAGCCAACACGTTGATCCAGGACAACGCGACGATCATCGCCACTGGCGACTTCAGCGCGCATGCGCAATCCGAGAGCGATGTTCAAGCGTTCGCGTTGCAAAGTTATCTTGGGGTGCTTTCTCCATTTAACGAGAAGGTGAATCTGACGCTGGCATGGGGTGAGACGGAGATTAAGGCAAAGACCAGCCTCCAGTTCGGTTCCACAATCCAAGCCGGCGGGAAGGTTGGTCTGACGGCGGGGTCCACGAAAGATAATTGGGTTTCCGCGGATGCGGTGGCAGGGCAGGGCGGAGTGCTCGGCGTTGCCTTGGCGGCCAGCCATGCGGACACCGAGCTTAAAGCCTATGCCGACGGAACGATTACGGCGGGTGGCGCAGTGACTGTTGAAGCCGAAGCTATTTCCGAAAAGAACGACACTTCCGGAAGCTCCAGCGTAGGCCAATCAGAGCTGTCCGGGACGCTTGGACGACTCTCAAAGGGTAAGGTGGCCAATGGCGCGGGCAGCTTCTGGCAATTGATTTTTAGCATCACCGGGAGCAAAGGCCCGGCGAAGAACGATTTTGGGCTGTCAGTGGGCGCTGCCCTGGCTTGGCATAATAACGAAGTGATCGCTCGCGTTGGCCCTGGCGCTAAGATCAATGCGGGCGGCACGGTGGTGGTGCAAGCGAGCACACTCGACTTCCCCGAAATTTCTTCCTTCAGTTCGATCACATCCAACAAAGGCGTGGCCAACGAATACGCCGGCGGGGTGATTAGCATCCCGGCAGACATGGAAGACAGCCGGGAGCGGAGCATGTCGATTTCGGTCGGCGCGGCTTACATCGAGAACACCGCCAAGGCTTACCTCGACACCGGCGCGATCGTCACAACGGCTGGAGATGTGACCGTGAATGCGGTGGCGCGGATTCCGTACGTCATCGAATGGGCGAAGTGGAAAGATGTCACCACGATCACCGACAAGCTGAACAGCAACTTCGGCATCCAGAACGGTTTCTTTACCTCCTGGTCTGAGGCCGTTGCATACGCTGAAAAGAAAGCCACTGGTGGCAGCGTTAATTTGATGCTGTTTGATAGCGTGGCGAAGGCGTGGATTGGAGAAAACGCACAGGTCACTTCTGGTGGGGATGTCTCGGTCGTTTCACAGACCGAGAACGACACCATCAATTTCGTGGGGTCCGGATTCTCATTCCTTAGTGGCAACGTCTCGGGTGGCAAGGGAATCGGCGCCTCGATTCTGGTCTCTCGGTTTGCGAACACGGTGGTGGCGGAAATTCAGTCCGGCGCAAAGGTGACCGGAGCCACGCTGATGGTTTATGGCAACACCACCGCCCGCAATGTTTCGCTCGCTTTGCAAGGTGGCGCCGCGGACGAGTTCGCTTTTAACGGCGCGTTCAACGCGGTGGCGATCGAAAACTCCACGCGCGCGCAGATCGACGACGGCGCGCAGATCACAGTCGGAGGCGGCTTCATCATTCTCGCTGAGGAAAAGCGGGACACCGATGATTTGCCCGATACAGGAAGTGAAGTTTTAACCCTTAGCTACGCACGGTTCTACCCCGGAACGGCAGTTAATGCGGACAAGGACAGCATTTTCCTCCCGTATTACTACAATTTCAAAACCGGAACGCCGCTGTATTACAATTCCCATGGGAACTCCCCAATTCTAGGGCTGACGTCTGATAACGCTTACTATGCGATCATTGATGGGGATTCCATCGCGCTCGCGACGGACGTCTCCGGTGCAAGCAATAATTCCCGTTTAAATATGATCTTTCCGCTGGCCGCCAGCGGGACCCACAGCTTAGTGCCCGGATTTAACCCAAGCTCCAGCACCGTCGATTTGGCGACTGACATCATCAATCTCGGTTTTGATCATGGCTGGGTCGATGGGCAAGCGGTGTCGTACAAAGTCAAAAGCGGCAGCGCGCTCGGCGGCCTCGTCGCGGATCAGACCTACTACGTGATTGTGGTGGACTCCCAGCGGGTGCGCCTGGCAACCAGCGAATCCAATGCTACGGACCTGACCCCGACCTACGTGAATCTGACCGGCAACGGCACAGGCACGGCGCACTTCTTCATCCCGACCGAGGACGGAATTCCGCTGATCGACATCCCATCTTCGCTCGACACAAATGGGAACGGCAAAATCGATCTCGGTGATAAACATATCACCGGCTCAATTAAACCGGGAAGCATTCGATACTACACGACGGACCTGAGCTTGCTTGTTCTGGCTGAGGATGATTCCCAAATCATCACCATCAGCGGGGCGACCGTTGTGGGGCAGGCGGAGGGCGCAGGGGTGTCAGTGTCAGTAAACCTCATCAAGCGTTCCACGAAGGCGGAGATCGGAAATCGTGAGATTCAGTTGTTCAATGCCCCTTTCGCGGGAGTTGATTCGAATGACAACGTAAACCTTGGCTACACCCATAATTACGCGAACGGCACGGAAGTGACCTATACTTCAGGCGGTGATTTCGTCATCAGCGGGTTGGTGGATGGAGAGCGTTACTATTTGTATTCGGTCAGCAGTTCAACTGTGCGGGTGGGCCGGACAGCGGCAGAAGCAGCGCGGAGCGGAGCGATCGCCTTCGCGACTGCGGCTGTCGATGGCGGCGCCAACCTGGAGACGATTAATCTCGGGTACGCCCACAAATTCCAGCTTGGTGACCGCGTGAAGTACTCAAGCGGCGGCGGGCTCGGCATCTCCGGCGTGACCAGCGGGACGGACTACTACGTCATCCCGATCGATGCGACGACGATCGCTCTGGCGAAGAGCTATGACAGCGCCGTCGCCACTTACGATCATGTTTTTGAGTTGGATGCTGTCGTTTCGAACTCGATCGTTTTTGCCTACGAACATCAGTTAACCACTGGTCAGCCGGTGTATTACACGGCGGGTGGCGGGACGGCGATTGGTGGCTTAACCAGTGGAACACTCTATTATGCGATCGCCACTGGGACGACCGAGTTGAAGCTGGCCACGAGCAAAGCCAACGCCCAGGCCAACGTGGCGATCACATTAACCCCCTCGAGCGGCTCTGGATCGATGCATACGCTCGAAGCGGGCTTCGTGCTTTCAGCCAACACAATCAATTACACCACCTCGGAGTTTAAGCTCGATTACGACCACAACTTCAGCAACGAAGACGTCGTCGTTTATCGCGCAGTGGGCGGCTCCGGGATTAACGGCCTGATCGACGGTGAGCGGTATTACGTGATTGTGATCGATAATGACGAGTTCGCCCTGGCCACCAGCCAACACGCTGCGGATATCGGCCACCGTCACATCTTTAATCCTGTGACGGACATCACAGGCTCCGCAATCGACTTCCATCAACAGGTGGATTTCGAGACCGGTGACGCGGTGTATTACGAGAAGTTCGGCAGCGCAGGGTCCATTGGTTTAACGGAGGGCGAGCTTTACTACGTCATCGTGCTCGATGTGAACGGCAACGTGGTGGCGAACGGAGCGGACACGGTTTACGCCAACACCCGCATTCGATTGGCAACCACCCAGGCGAACGCCGAAAACGGGATCTACATCCCGCTCAATAACCTGGCGACATTAACAAGCTACCATTCACTGCGCGGCGCTGAACGCGTGACGGTGACGGCGACGACGTCGGATGCTGGTCATTTCTTCGTGCCGTTCAACCGCGTGGATATTGATGCGAGCACAGCAACCGGCGCCTCCCACACGATCACCCTGGATCTTGATGCCGCTTCGACTACGAAAGCGACTCACGCGTTTGGCAAATTGTTTACTCCGGCGACAGCTGTCAGCAGCGATGCAAAGACAATCTCGCTCGGTTACACGCATGGCTTTGCGACCGGCGACATGGTTGTCTACAGCAACGGCGGTGGAACGAGCATTGGCGGGATCGGCCACGGCAATTTCTACTACGTGATCCAGACATCGACGACCTCATTGCAGCTCGCCGAGTCCTACGAGAAAGCAGTTGCCGGGCAAGCCATTGAACTCGATTCCGATGCGGCGAGCGGCAGCGCGCATGGCATTGGCCGCGCCTTCAACGCAATCCCGGTGGTGGATAGCGGCAAAGACACTTTCAAATTCACATCTCCCCATGGTTTGGAGAGCGGCCAAACGCTGACTTACAGCAATGGCGGGGGAACGAGCATCGGTGGGCTGACTCATGGCAGCACATACGTCGTGATCGTGGTGAATAGCACAACGATCCAGCTCGCGGCGGTGGCTGCGCCAACTGTCGCCCTTGATCTCGATTCGACGGTGGCCAGCGGGCTCGCCCACTCTTTCAAATACGGCGTAAGCGCCACCGGTTTTGTAAATGTCACAGGCAAGACGCTCGTCGCCGCAACCAATGACGGCATCATCACTGCGGCGGGCGTGGCGGTGACGGCTACGACTAAAGCGAAAACCGCCTCTGCCTGGGTCGGCAAAGCTGAGAGCGGAATTGGAACGAGTGGGGTGTCAAAGTCCGGGGTGGCGATGGTGAATGTCGTGACGGATCACAGTGAAGCTTCTCTGTATAACGCACTCTTCACCGGAAGCTCACTGGAGCTTGCCGCCACCAACAACGCCAAGATCAGCTCCGGGACGGGATCCCTGGCAGTTGCCACAGCAGGCGGGCAATCAGCCGGCATCGCAGGCGCGTTCAATTCAAGTTTCATCGTTAACACCACGAAAGCGATCGTGGATGGGAGCGTTGTTAGCTTAACGAGCGATTTGGAAGTCGAAGCCGACTCATCGAGTGACATTCTCAACGTGGCTCTTGGTGGCGCAGTGGCCATCGGCAGTTACTCATGGGCGGGATCGGTCGCTCTCAATGTCGTCGCCAATCACACGGAAGCGCAGATTAAGACTGGAAGCGCTGTGACGGCGCGGAATGTCACAATTCTCGCGCACGAAACAGGGACTGCGATCGCGCTCGCTGGGGTCGTATCAATTGCTCTTGGCACATTGCAGCCAGGCTCGACATCGGGTTCCGGTTTCGCGTTCGCCTGGAATTTTTATTTTAACGTGAACGGCCCGCTGGCTGCGATTGTTGATTCTGATCTCACGGCTTCCGGTGACGTGAGCCTCTTGGCAGATAGTGATGCCACCTTGCAGGCCTACGCGATTGGCATTTCACTTTCCGTAAGCTTTACATCCACGGCTCTGCTTTCGAAGACCGTCACGTTCAGCAACGCAGCTAACGTGGCTTCCACGACCACCCGGACCATGGTGCGGGGGAAGAAAAACAATGGGGTGAGTGTTTCAGGATCCAAGACGCTTCTGCTTTCCGCCGAGGATACGATGACGATCATTGCACTCGCAGGCGCAGGCGCGTTCTCGTTCGGGGGCAACATCGCGAGCGCCAAGGGGTTCGCTGTCGCCCTGAACGTGGTGGTCAATGATGTGGAGGCCTACATCGAGGATGGCAAAGTCTCGGTCACGGGTAACGTTTTAGTCGAAGCTGACTCCGCCACCGAAACGCTGGCCTTTGCAGTTGGCGCCGCTGTGGCTGGGACGAGCGCGATCGCTGGCTCTTTCTCCTGGACAGTGATTGTCAATGATTCGCGCGCTTACTTGACCGGGTCAACCACCACCGTCACCGCCAGTGGCAGCGTTCGGGTTCAAGCCGAGGATGAGATGGAGATATTCACGCTCGCTGGCAGCGTCACCTTCTCTGGTTTCGGGACCAGTTCCGCCGCATCGAATTCAATAGGCATTGCGAATTCGACCGTGGTGTCCGTTAACACCGTCAACGCCTATATCGGCTCTGGTGCGACGGTTCAAGCAAATGGCCAGGAGAGCGCCATCTCCGTTTACACCGGGGACATTGGTTCGAATGGAGCCAAGACCACCGAAACCTTCCGGGGTGTGGCCGTCGGCGCCGTCTCCTTCGATCAACTCACCGTCATCGCCGCCGCCGGGTCGATGGCCAGCGGCCTCGCGATTGCAGGGTCTGCAAACGTGACAGTTCTGGATCAAGTCACCAAAGCGCACATTGACTCGAGCGCGAAGATCAACCAGTCCACAACCGGCGAAAATGCCGCCCAGAATGTCTCGGTGCGCGCGGGGAAACGCACGGATCTTGTGGGCGTGGCAGGCGCGGTCGTCAGCTCCAGCAAAGGCGGTTTCGGGCCAGGGATCGACATCGCATCCATCACCAAGGAGACGAAAGCCTGGATCGATGGCAGCGCACTCGTCCAGGCGCAGAACAACATTTTCGTGGAAGCGATTTCCAAGGAGAAAATTGTGTCGGTTTCTGCCGCAATTGCTTCCGCTGGCGGTGTTGGGATCGCGGGCGGTGTGGATGTTTCTGTTTACGATATTACCACGGAAGCATGGATTGGGAGCGCGACGGTTTATGCAGTGGGTTCCGTCGTTGTCTCAGCCGAAGAAGATATCGAGGTGGATCTCGGAGCTGGATCGGGCGCTTTCGGAACGGGCGCGGGCATCGGTGGCGCAGTGGTGTTGCCAGTGGTGCTAAAAACAACCAAGGCCTATATCGGGGGCAGCGCGAATGTGACTGCGCTCGCCATGCGCGATGGCGTCACGGTGAACACTGGCGATTTCGAAACGAACTTCGATGTCGATTCAGGCGGAGACAGCGCCGGCGGCGAAATCCAATCTCAGCAGTTCGACAACGACGATCTTCAGCTAACAGACGACGACAGCTATTTTGGCGACCGCAAGGCCACGCCAGAAACCTTGTCCGGTTTCAAGGGTGTTGCTGTCAGCGCCGTCTCTTCGGACGACATTGAAATTTATGCGGTTGGCGGCGCTGGTTCGGCCAGTGGGCTTGCTTTCCAGGTATCAGCGGGCATCCACGGTTTCGACATTCATACGAGCGCTTACATTGGCGCCTCTGCCCAAATTAATCAGGCGGCTGGCACAGCCTCAACTTCTCAGTCCGTTCTGGTGGCGGCTGGCAATGATTATTTCACCCGAATGGTCGCGGGCGCAGTGGCTGGCGCGGCCGGAGCGGCTGTCACTCCTGGGCTCGCTATTTCCGTCATCAAGATGGAAACCCACGCTTACATCGCGAGTTCCGCTACTGTGACCGCTGCCGGTGACGTTTCCGTGCTGGCCTTCGCGGAGGAAGATCTGCTGAGCGTGGCGATTGGAATTTCTGGGTCCACCGGCGGGGCCGCTGGGGCTGGAACACTGGTCTGGTTCCACATCGAGAACGAAACCCTGGCTTATATATCCTCGAGCGCAACCGTGACCGCGAATGGCAACGTTCGCATCCACTCGGAGGATCGTTCTGACATCGACCTGATCGCTGGTGGCGTGGCCTTCGCCGCAGGCGGAGTTGCGGTCGGGCTCGGGTTCGGCATCACGATTGTTGTTAAGGATACGCGCGCATATATCGCAACCGGCGCGAACGTAACCGCAAACGGCAACTCCAGCGCGCTGACTTCTCTTGCGGGAACAGTGACCAACGGAGACATCGCCACCCTCTCCATGCGCGGGTTGAGCGTGACGGCGTTCTCCTCGGAATCCATCTTCGCGATCGCAGCTTCTGGTGGCGGCAGCCTGAGCGGCTTCGCGATTGCAGGCTCCCTTTCAGCGACAGTTATTAATTCCGACACGAGCGCTTTCATCGAGTCCGGAGCCACTATCAATTCCAGCACGACGAGCGCGAACGCGGTGCAGGATGTTCACGTGGCCGCGGTGAATGCGCTCACGGCTGACGTGAGGGTCGGCGTGGTCTCTGGCAGTCCAACAGGCGGCCTCGCGGGCGGTGTCGATCTTGGGCAGGTTGGCAATGACACCACAGCGTTCGTCGGCGGGACGATTAAGGCGAAGAACGACGTCCGGGTTCGGGCTGCCGCTGATCGGGATATTGAAGCCTATGCCGTCAGCTTCGGCGTTGGCCTTTCGACACTTGGCCTGGCCATTTCAGTTTCAGCCTGGTGGATGGGTGGCAGTGGCGTGGCCACTTACAGCGCGAATGGCGCCTCTGCCAACGCCGTGGAGTCGAGCAATGGTGTAACCGCACGGGATTCCGCCCAGAATACAGGGCAGGACACCGTGGATTCGGTGACCACAGAAGGATACGAAAGCTCCGGCAGCGGCCTGCAAGGCGACAATTCCTCTCTCGTCGCGAAGAAGTCAGGTAATCGTGGCGGATTTGCTTTTGATCTCGGGGACCTGAGTGTGGCTGACGGCACCAGCAAAACCACAGCTTACATCGCGAGCAGCGCCAGCGTTACCGCGGGAGATGATATTGAAGTCGCCGCCACCGAGAACACAAAATACTACGCAGGCGTGGGCGGCTTCAGCGCGGGAACAATCTCCGTCGGCGGCTCGATCGCGCTGATGTATTACGGCACGGTGACCGAGGCTTTCATCGGCGCCTCCGCCACTGTGACGGCCGAAGACGCAGTGATCGTGAGCGCTGTCACCAACGAAGAGCTTTCCAGCGTCGCGTCAGGGGGTTCTGGAGGGGCCGGAGCCCTTGCAGCCCAGTACGCGCAGGTTTACGACACCTCGGCGCAGGTAGCTTACGTTGGCAGCGCGGCCAAAGTCATCAAAGGCAATGTCACCGTCAGCGCCATGCACACTCGTTCCGTGGGCGCTGAAACCGTCAGCCTGGCTGCGGGAACAGTAGCCGCAGCTGGCGCCTCAATCGCTCGGGTCTATGCGAACGGATCTGTGCAGGCGTTCATTGGAGCGGGCGCTCAGCTTGGAACGAGCGCCTCGAAAATCGCCAGCGCCACAGTGTCCGCCACCAGCGTGATTGACAGCGCCTGGAGCACCGCTGCAGCAGTCACCGGTGGCATTCTCGCAGGGACCGGAACCTATTCTCAGGTTGAAGTCAACGTGACGGTCAGCGCTTATGTTGACTCGGGCGCGTCGCTTTACCTCACAGGGGGATTAACCGTCAGTGCGACAGCCAAAACGCTTGGCGAAGCGCACGCGGTTGGGGTGACCTTGGGAGCCTTTGCCTCCGGAGGCGTTTCCGTTGCCGATGCGATTGTTTCGCCTAAGGTATATGCATACCTCGCCGGAAGCGTGACCGTCGTGGCCTCTTCTGCCACGATCACAGCGACAGTCGCTCCGCTCGACGACGACGATTATCTCGCCTACGCCTATGGCTTCGGCGTCAGCGCGTCGCTGATGGTCGGTGTTCAAGGGGCGGTGGTGTGGGCGCGGAGCAATGCGCAGGGCCATGCGTCTGTCGGAGCGGGCAGCACACTCACGTTAAGCGGAGCGTTGAAGATCAGCTCCAACGTCACGACCTACCAGTTTGCCGATTCCGACGCCGGCGCTGGCGGAGGCATTGCTTCGGTCGGGGTGAACGTCGTGGACGCGAGCAGCAACACCACTTCTAAGGCCACTTTAGGCGGTGGCGTTCAGGTGAATGCCTCGACGCTCGAAATCACCGCCACGGGCTCGGATCGCGTCGAGGGTTATGCCGACATTAGCGCGGCATCGCTCTTGTTCGATGTGGGCGGAGGCCTTTGGGGTGACACTCCTTTCGCGGCGGACGTTGACCTCGATCTGACGAACTCCACCATGGCCTCGATTGATGACAGCGCCAGCAGCGCCTCGAAATCGATCAACGTTACAACCTTCACTCTCAACGCCACCCACACCCAAACGATGGATGGGAAGGCGGAAAACACGTCAGTTTCCGGCCTTCTGGGTGTCAGCGGCAGCCGCATGGAGGTGGATGTTTCCGCCACGACGGAAAGTTACATTGGTGATTACACGAAGGTGAACGCTAATGTGATCACGGTTAATGCCACCAACAGCACCTTTGGGGAAGATCTGGTTGTTAAAAGCTCAGCCGCCAGCGGCCTGGTCTCCGTCTCCGGTGTTGAAGGTGACATCGATGTCACGCAAAAGGCCCTTTCCACCGTCGGCAACTACGCGACGTTGACTCAAACGCAATCCTCAGGCGCGGTGGCGGACATCGTCATCACAGCCAGCAATGTTGCGGACATCGTCCTGGACGTTTCAATTGACGCAGCTTCCGCATTCACTGGGGCAGGGGCCGATTCGCACGTCGAACTGGATGTCTTTGATGCCACCGTGACGTTTGGAGCGAACTCAACCCTGAAAGGTTTGGGCGAAGTTCGTTTCGCGGCGTGGTCCCAGGGAAACATTGACTCAGGAGCAAGCGCTGTTGCCGCAGCTTTGGCAGGTGGAGCCGATGCCACGGCTTACGCCGTGATCCACAGCGACAACGAAGTCGTCATTGAAAGTGGCGCCTCCCTCACCGCAGCAGAGGATATCGACCTGCTGGCAGGCCAGGATTCGCTGATGAAAATCCTGACCGACGACTTCCCTGAGGTGAATGAGTTATACGCGTTGGCCGGAGCGAGCGGTTACTTCTTCGGCGTTAGCCCCACCCCGACTGCCCAACCAACGGCTGAGATCGTCGCCACGAACAGCATTCTCATCGCATCGAGCGCCACCATCGTTGGCGAGTCGGATGTTCACCTCATTGCTGAAGATGGTCTCTCCCTGGAAACCACCCAAAAGTATCGTGGTGGCAACGCCGTGGAGCACGTGGCCCGCACACGCGAAGGGGATGTCGATGCCAAAGTGACGGTGAACGGAAAGGTGGAAGTTGGCATACACAATCAGCGCACCATCACCATCACTGCCGCGGGTTTGGTCTACATAGATGGTGTCCTGGTCACCAGCGTGAATGGAGTTTTCAGCTATGACGGCATCACGATAACAGGGCCAACCACAGCGACGCTTACTTCGGTCATCAAGACCCGCCTGGATGTGTTGATCGCTTTAATTGGCCAATCCGCTGGCACCGCCGATGAAGCCATTTACACAGCCGAAATCCAATTCTGGGTTCAGGTGGTCCAGGATCTCGGCGGTTCTGCATCGTATGACTCCGCGACGCGCACAGCCGTGGTCGATTCCGCTGTTGAAACCGACTTCTACGTCATCAGCGATATCAAAGCCGAGTCGGGAAATATTTACATCGAGGCCGATGCTCTGTTCAGCGGCCGTGGATCATTGATCGCGCCCGGGGACACCAAAATCGAAATTCTGAACTACACCGACGCGTCGCTAAAAACGAACGACCTCAACATCCCTGGCGAAGGTGGCGGCAACGTCTACTTCAACGATTCCAGCGTTTCTACAAACGCCGGCATAGCAACACTGAATGAACTGAGCGGCTCCGTTTCCTTTGCGACGATCGCTGTGAGCGCGACAACGACCGATCCGGCAATCACCGTGAAGAACATTCGATCAGCGACGCACACGCGCGATGCGCATCTGTTGTTGGAAGGCAACATCGACAACGAAGAAGGCTCCGTCACGATTGACAGTGACCAGGGCAGCGTGCTGACAACAGGCTCAATCACGGCCGGCACTTTAAGCATCTCGAGCGGCGGCGACTTCATCCTTAGCAATCTCGATACGGATGGGAGTGGCTTCTATCATGTCGGTGGCTCCCCGATCGACTTGTATAAGAACGTGAACCCAGCCAGTCCGCCCACCAGCCCTATCTCTGGAACAGGGGCGACCATTGTGGCTGGCAATGTGTTCATCAGCGCTGAGAACCTGAACATCAATGGGCTTATCCAGAGCGGGGTTCCGGAGCACTTGTTTACAATCAACACGCATGTCAATGGCGCGAGTCTTGCCACGCAGGCAGCGAGTTGGGACGCGTTCTACGTGCACAACCACGGCTCGCGTTACCGCGATGCCAGCGCCTGGTTGAGCTACAGCGCCGATTTGAAGAGCGCCGATTACAAACTCGTTTACGACGCCCAGCTAAAACGCCTGGAACTGCAAGCCGAGATTGAGACCAAGGGCGGATTTATCCAGTTGATTGGTAAGATCATCAATACAGGCGGGGGCCAAATCAAGGCTCTCGATGGTTACGCAACCATCAACGTAAACAATAATTCGAACCTGCCGCTTGTTGTGAGCGACTTGAACACGGGCAAAGGCTCCAGCGTGGACAACGGCATTGAGGGTAAAATTGTTATTATTGACACGGCGCGCATCGTGCCTGGCGGCGGCTACCTTCAGACGATTTACACGCGAGACTTCAGCGGCTTGACGCAAGCCGTGGTGACGACCTGGTCAAACTGGTCAAATAGCTCGACGACGGCTACTCACACCCTGGGCGGGGCCGACCCGAGCGCGGTTCACGCGTATTTCACCCCTGTAACCTCGAGGTTCAATTGGGGGAGCGGCCAGAAAACAGGTGAGACAGCGATTTATACCTGGAACAACACCGACGATAAAAAGACGATCAACGAGGTGCTGGCGCACAATAACAGGACTTCCTGGGTCGCGGAGGGAACGGAGTTTCTGAGCACCGGCGCTTACCGCACCTACGGCGATGTTTCTTCGGAGATTTACACTTATAAATACACCAGCACGACCACAAGCGAGACAGCTTTCCTGAAGGTCACCAAAACGACCACGAAGATTGGGCCGTTTACCTGGGATGTGGAGTACGATCACACGCTGACGATCACGAAGAGCGTGGTGAACAAAAACCTCTACAGCGTCAAAGCCAATAACCCAATCGCAATTACGTTCATGGGCAACCATGGCGCCATTAATGTCACGAACAAAGGCACGGTCTATATCGGCGGTGATCTAACGTCCCGGGGCGGCAGTGTCACCATCACATCTTCCAACGGTGAAATTCAGGCCACCAGCGATGATGCTCGCATCTACGGTGGCCAAATCACACTCAGCGCCTGGAATGGAATCGGAACCAGCGGGATGTTGTATATCGATAACACCTCCGTCACCGGCCCATCCGTGACCGCCACCACGCGTTATGGCAACATCAACCTCACGGATATCGATGGTGACATGACGATCCACCGGATCAGTGCGCCGAACGGCGATGCCACGATCGAAACACTGACCGGAGCCATGCACGCCTCGACATCTCTCGGCAGTTCGCTGGCGCACATCGTCGCCCACTCTATTTCGCTCACGAGCGGTGGCGGCGTGGGCGGTTCGGCCACTTACCTTCGGCTCGACTCAGGCTCGACCGAAACCAGAACGGTAAGCGTCGATGCGAAGGGTGATGTCTGGTTAACGGAGCTGACAGGCGATTTGGTCGTTAACAAAATCAGCGGCTATAACCTGACCCTCTATGTCCCGACGGGATCGGTCTTGGACGGGTATTCTGAAGACGACGCCGCTTTCGATGCGGACACGCGCGACGCGTTGCTTGAGTTGTGGGATTCGATCGGCCTCACCGGTGAGCTGGCCCTTTCCCGCAAAGAGTCCGTCCTGAACTCGTACAAAGCCGCCCGTTTAAGCGAGTATGAACTCTACTGGCGCCAGATTGGCGGAACGGGCGGGTACAACGCCTCCTTTGTCTTCAGCTACACTGACGCGCAGCGAGCCGCGCTCCAGGCCAACGGCTTAACCGCCGCGGTTATCGCGCAAACGGAAGGAGATGCCACTGCGCGTTATCACCGGTTGCACTCAATTTATGGCGTCGGCGGCTCTTATGAGGCCTCCAACGACCCACGCAATGGAATCAATGATTACAACCCGGCGATTTACGACGCCGACTTCGTTTACGAACTGACTGTTGCTGAAGAAACAGAACTCACGAACGGGATTATCTGGGATGCGGAAGCATTGCTCTTCACGTTGCCGACCGCTTTCGTGGTGCGCACAACCGACACCGATTCCAGCACCGAAACACCAAATCTCGTCGGCAAAGCCATCACCATTACGGCCAAGTACGGGATCGGCAAAGAAGTCGACGGCTTCGAGCTGATCAAGGTGCCAAACGGCGATATCCGGCAGATCGTTGACGACGCCAATGACAGCATCAAAATTTCGCTCCTCTCAGCGGAAGCGGACGATGTTGAGTTTTATTATTGGACCGATAGCAACGGCAACAACTCGGTGGAATCAAGCGAACTGGTCGCCTGGAGCGACCAGGATGGCGACAGCTTCATTGATGCTAACGAATTCAATGTGATTGCTCTCTATACCAAGCGCGATCTCGACATTTCCGCCTCCGGAAGCGTAAGCATCAACGCGGGTGACGGAATCTTCCTGGGGTCCGAGGATGCCATCCGCCTGGGCACGATTATCAGCAAAGATTCTTCCTCCACTCGCCATGACGTGCGGATCAAATCTGGCGAGGCGGTTTATAACGGCGGAGTCGGGGCAAGCTACAACATTTACGCCGCCAATTTGGTGATCGAGGGAAGCAACGGCAACATTGGCGCCGGTGACCGGCCAATCCGGGTAAACTTGGGCGGCTCGCTCATCGCGCGCGCTGCCGGTGATGTCGCGATAACAGATGTAGCGGGAAGCCTGCTCCTATCAACCATCTTCTCGGAAGACGGCGACGTTTACCTCGGCAGCTCCGGCCAAATCTTCGACAACAACGATGTCAGCAACATCGCCGTCGGGAACATTGTCGCCAGGAACATTCGCTTCGATGCGGCTCGTGTCGGCTCAACCACAAACGCCATTGAGATCGAACTCACTGGCACCCTTAGCGGAAAGATTACTCTCGCTGGTTACGTGGCAGTCAGCGGCGCGGCAACAGTGGACGACTTGACCTCAACTTCCGGCGCGCTCGAAGTGACTGCCTCAGGACTCCTGACTGCCGGTTACATCCGCAGCCAGGCTGGGAGCGTGAAGCTTCAATCCACGCTCAGTTCGATCAAGGACGGGAACGGCAACGCCCTCAATTTCTACGCAGGAACGCTCACACTGGCTGCCCTCACGGGCGCAGTTGGGTTGTCCAGCGACACATTGGAGTACATCGATTCGATCACCCCGTCTTCATCGTCGCGCTTGGGCTCCTGGCTTCTGGGTATCCCGCTCCCGAGCGGCTTCTTCCGCGGCGTGACCCTGGCCAACGGCAGCGGCTCTCTCTCAGATGCCTTCGACGTCGACCTGGACGGGGATCTCGATATTCACAACCACGCGAACCTCTTAATAAATGATGGGCTTGGCAACTTTACGTATATAAGCGGCTTCTCAAACGGAGCGTTCGGGGACTTGGACAATGATGGCGACCTCGATGTTTTTCAGGCCAGCAGATCCGATAACGTCATTAGGGTCTGGATGAACCAAGGCAAGACCCAGGGCGGAACGGCGGGAACCTTCGTTTTGAGCACAGATGCTCCAGATGTGAGCAACAGGGAGTATGGCACGCCTGATTTCTTCTTGCCCGCGCTCGGTGATGTTGACGGCGACGGCGATCTCGACGCCGTGGTTGGCAACACGACCGAGGGTGAATTCTGGCTTTACCTGAATAACGGCGCCGGCCGCTTCCTTGAGCGCATCGACATACCGCAAACTTCGAAATCCGTTGGCTGGGGATCGCTCGCGAAAGTTATGGACGTCACCGGTGATTCCGTTGTGGATATCATCTATGGCGCCACTCAATGGCGCTCTAGCTCAGCCTACCTCGTGCACATTCTGGTCGGCGTCGGTGATGGCACTTTTGTGGATGGCACAACCATTGATCCGGGCGACGCGATTTCGAGATTCTCCATGTCTGATCTTACCGGAGATGGGCACGCCGACATTTGGATTCCGTTGGATGGCAACGACCAATTATGGATCAACAACGGCAGCGGTGGCTTTACGCTCAGCTCCCAAACTTTGGGCCAGGGTTATGGTGTCGACGTGGCTTTCGGGGATTTTGATTTGGATAACGATCTCGACGCCGTCGTATTGGAACTCACCCCCCAGATCAGCTTTGGAGCGCCTCCGACCGGTGCTCCTGCATTGGTTTACACCAACAATGGCTCTGGAGTCTTCACGAAGTCGGCCCAGAGTTTGTCTCTCAACGGCACCATTCGCTATGGCATCACAACTGGGGACTTCGACGGCGATGGTGACCTGGACATTTACACCGCCAACCAAAATCAGCTTTGGTTCAACCAGACTGCTCCGCGCGTCAACGCCACGACATATCTGGTTTACGAAAATGCGGTTGTCGGAACGACCATTGGCACGGTCACTGTGACAGACCGCGACTCAACTGATTCGCACACTTTTGCTTTGGGAACCGTTACGCTTGTCACTCGAAGCGGTTCACAATCGACCATCACGGGGGCGATTGGTCTCAACGCCGCATCAGGCGTGTTCAGTGTGTTAAACGGGACAGTCCTTGATTACGAAACGAACAGCAAACTGCTCGTGACAGTGACTGCCACCGATATCTCCGGCTTCACCCATAGCAGGGTTTTGACGATTAACATTGGAGATCTAAACCAAAATCCTGTTCTGCTCGCGGCCACCTACTCGGTCGCGGAGAACCGGCCTAACGGAGCTGTCGTGACGACCACGGTGCCAGCTTCCGATCCAGAAGCTGCCAATGGAGATCGCGTTGTCAGCTACTCCATTGTGGGTGGCACAGGCTTCGGCAAATTTGCGATCTCCAGCACGGGGGCAATCACCGCCACGGGCGAAACTCTCGATTTTGAGACAACACCGACGCTGAAACTCCTCGTCCAGGTAACCGATTCGGAAGGGTTAACGGGCACAAACATTATTACCATTAACCTCACCAACGTGAACGAAGCGCCCATCCTGCTGCAGCCGCATGGAACTTTCACGGTGTTCAGTGGCCTGCCCAAAGGCGCGGCCATTTTCACGATCCCCGCAGTCGATCCTGAAGGAGATGCCATGACTTACTCCGTTGCCGCCTCGGGAGGCCTCTACACTTTCGACGCGAATACCGGAGTAGTTCGGGTCGCGAAGGAGACCGACTTTGTCGGCGAACTCAAATGGGGAATTAGCTATACCGTCACGGACGTGCATGGCCTGGGGAGTTCGACCAGCGGCATTGTCGACGTGGTCCGTTTTCCCACCGTGCCCGCATTAAGCGCGGCGAATTATTACACCGCTGAAAAAGGCAATGCCAGCCAAGTGGTTGGTTTCGTGCAAGCGACGGACAGCGATGTCGCGAGTGGGGATTTCTTGACCTACCGCATAACCGGGATCACTCGAACAGCGGTGAATGGATCGACCTCAAGTATCAGTAATGCCAACAGCGTGGCAACCGGAAGCTCAGGGAGCTTGGGAGCCATAATCTCCGGTCTCGGACGAATCGAGAATGGACTTGGCTCCACCGTCTATTTCAAAGGCCTGCTGGATGATTTCCGTGTCTATCAATCAGTGCCCGACGCGGACGATATCGCCCTGGCGATGAGCACGCGTTTCCGTGCCGCCTACAGCAGCGGGCTGGCTCGCCATTACTTCCGCTTCGATGAAGGCTCTGGAACCACAACGACCTCCGACCTTTGGGATGATCGCTTCGTGAGCAATATGAGCGCGGAACTCATGAATTTCTCAACTGAAAGCGGCTGGGGCTATGGACCGCGCCAGAGTGATTATTACACTGAGCTTGGGGTTCCGGATCGGGCGCTGAACTTTGATGGCGTGGATGACTATGTCAGCGCGGATCTCTCCACTCTGCTTTCGGGAACAGCCAGCCTCGGGTTCTGGATTAATACAACTCAGACCGGCAACGACGATATAGCCCTGGCTCCAGCAATCGCCGGGCGGGTGGAGGGGGATGGGACGAAAGTCGGTTGGGGATTCCTGGATGGGGCCGGACGCATTGGCCTGCAAGTGGGGAATGCCACGGCCAAGAGCGTTGTCGCAGTGAACGACGGCCGCTGGCATCACGTGATGCTCAGCCGCAATAGCTCTGACGGCACATTGCGCGTTTCTGTCGATGGAGCTTATTCCCAAAGTCTTTTCTCCATCGACCCGCGCACCGGTGAACTGCGCGCCGATGCGTCGCAATTTGATGCGTCCGCAACTTCGCATTACACGGTTTCAGTGGCAGTCGGCGATTCAATGAGCGACAGCGCTTCAGCCGCTATGACCGTTAACGTCGTCAACGTGGTGGATGCTCCCATCCTCAGTGACGGCTCCTGGTCCATTGGCGAAAATCCATTGTTCGGCAAATCTGTCGGCGCTCTGGGCGTGACAGATGCCGATTTATCGGAAGTGTTTACCTGGGAAATTCTCTCCTCATCGTTCGACTCCGCCGCTTACGCCATCAATCCGAGCACAGGGCTTATCACCGTCAAGACGCCTGCTTTGCTTGACTACGAAAACCCGGATGCCCGCTCCGTCACATTGACGATAAAAGTAACAGATCGTTACGGGCTCTCAGACACCGCAACCGCGACGATCTCCTTGATTGATTTCAACGCCGCGCCCACCGGCATATCAGCGCACTCGACTCTGACGATTGCGGAGAATACACCCGTCGGGACAGTCATTTACAAACCAAACCTCGGGAACATCACTGACGCGGACATCGTCAATGGCGATCGCCTCTCCTATTCTTTCAAGCGCTACGGGCAAACCGGCCAATTCACCACAGACGAGTTCGGGATTCTATCAATCAACCCATCCAACGGCTGGATCACTGTCATCAACAATTCGCTGCTCGATTACGAACAGCGGACCAGGATTAATGACCTGGTTTACTTCCAGGTGGCAGACACCGAAGGCAACACGAAAGCTGACGATACTCCAGCTTCCTGGGCGCTCGACCTTATCCTTACAAACGTGGACGAGCAGCCCGTGTTGCAGGACAACCAGGTTTTCTCCATCGAAGAAAACAAGAGTGCGGGCTGGATTATCGGCAGCGTTCTCGCCACCGCCAAGGACTCCGACGAAACCTATGCCATCGTCTCAGGCAATGATGCTGGTTTCTTCAGCCTCCTTTCAGATGGCACCTTAAAAGTCGCCAAGGCGGGGCTAAATTACGAATCAGCCTCTGCTTACACCTTAACGGTCTCCCTCTCGAACGCGACCCAATCTCAGCTCGACTGGACGGTTATTACGATAAACGTGGCAAACGTGGCTGAGCCCGACATTGCGATAACCAAAACAACCGAATCGCGCCAATTCGTCAAACAGGGTGAGATGATCGAATATACGATCGCTCTCTCAAACCTTGGGGATGTCGCTGTGACTGGGTCGGTCTTCGACTCGTTTACGGGTCTCTCAAATCTCACGGTGATGGACATCACCACATCCAACGGCGCAGCGACAAGTCTCTCCCCGGGCTCTGTCGCGGGCGCATTCGCCGACAGCGTGACACTCCCAGTTGGCGCCACCCTCACTTACACCATCCGTGGGACTGTCCTTGCTCCCGGAACTGTGGGTGGGATGCTGGGCGCAAAAGCGTTCGTGACCGTCACGTCGACGGGCCTCACCGACCTCAATCTTGCTAACAACAGCAGCTCTTCTGCGCCCTTGCTCGTCATGGCCTCTGCCACGGGCGGTGGTGTGTTTGCCGCAGGCCAAAGCTTTAACACCGATGGCCTCAACTACGAAGTTGTGCCAGGCGATGTTGACGGTGATGGTGACATCGACCTCTTTGTTGTTCGCGGGGACGACGTTTCCGGCAAGGGTAACCTGATTTACAAGAACGATGGGGCAGGGGGCTTCTCGCTCTACTCTGAAACGCCCTGGCTCCAGTCCAACTCAGCCGCTCTCGGCGACATTGATGGCGATGGGGATCTGGACGCCATTACTTCCGACGGACAATGGACTTCGCATGTCTTCAAGAACGACGGGACCGGCAATTTCAATCAGACGCAGAGCCTTTGGGGTGATCAAATCGGACTCGACGTCCTGTTAGCAGACCTCGATGGCGACGGAGACCTTGACGCTGTTACAACGGGCGCCACGTCCATGTCTCTTTGGTTCAACAACGGTTCCGGAAGCTTTACACGCGGCGTTCTCACCTCGTTCCCTGCCATCACCAATTACAACAAGGTTGCCAGTGGCGACTTCGATGGGGACGGGGATGTGGATCTCATTCAGACCTACACCACGACTTCCTCCAACGCGAAGGTCAACATCCTCCTGAATCCCGGCCCAGGAACCTTTGTGCCGCCGATTTCCGAGGCGGGCGCGTACACCGGCAGCTTCACGCAGGGCCAATCAGACACCCTGTTTGTCTCGGACATCACAGGGATTGCTGTAAGCGATTTGGATGGTGATAACGATCTGGACTTCATTGTCTCGACGCGCAAATCCGAAACCTTCTCTATGCGCGAGCACTATTTCCTGAACGATGGCTCAGCCAATTTCACGCGCAAGGAGTTGATCACGAATCGGAATGTTACTTCCGTCTCCACGGCCGACGCAGATGGTGACGGGGATCAGGATCTTTTCTTCACCTCGGAGGGCAAGGTTTGGATTCAGTTCAACAAGGAGATGACGTTCAACACGTCAAGCATCATCAGCGAAAGCTCCGACTTCAGGACCGGCGCCTTTGCTGACTTCGACAGCGATGGCGACCTGGATCTTTATACCCCTGCCTACACCTCCGGAGCCGCTGACAAAGTTTGGCTGAATCTGCCGGCCCCACGGTTTACCACCCCAGCACAAACGGGTGTTGAAGATACCACCCTCACGTTACTCGGCGTCCAGGTTTATGACCCGACCGGGACCGGGCTCACCTTGACCATCAATGCCCCAGCCACCGAGTTCGGGAAATTAGTTTTGGACGGCGTCGCTGCTTCCTCTTTTACCCGCACGGGAACTGAGGCGGAACTCAACGCTATCCTCGCTCGGATGCAATTCCGCCCAGAGCCTAACGCCGAGGACAAGCGCACGATTTTCCTGACCGCCACGAACTCCGCTGGTTCTCGCAACGACTCCTTCACCATTGAGATCGCCGCGGTCAATGACGCAGCCACCATAACTCTGCCTTCGGGAATAACAGGAACAGAAGACACCCCGTTCAATCTGCCCGGCATAGATGTTTCCGACGTGGATGATGAAGATGTCACGATCACCCTCTCGTCTGAGCATGGCTCCTTTTACATACGGCCAAACTTCGGAACACCAGTTCCGGCCACTCCTTTAACGCTGAGCAACTGGGCCCTCGATCTCACCGACACGCTCGACTATCTCTGGTTTGTTCCGAACGCAAACTTTAATGGGACAGCCCTCATCGACGTGCGGTTGGTTGATGGTGAATTCACGACGCAACGTTCGTTTACTATCCAGATCGCGGCGACAGCTGATGCTCCTGTCATCGAAGCTCCTGCCTCTGTCCTCCTGCTCGAGGATATGCGTCTCGGGATGGGAATTCTTTCGCTGTCGGAAGCGGATGGCGAGGAGTTATCTCTCAGCATTGAAAGCGCTCGCGGATATTTCCGTTACGGTGGAAGCGTGCTTCCTTCCTTCACCCTAACGGGCAGCGCGGAAACTCTCATCGACGCCCTTGCCGCTCTCTTCTTCCAGCCGCCCGGGGATTATTCCGGATCTCTCACCCTCGAAGTCTCTCTTAGTGACGGAACAAGCGCCGTCGAAGCCTTGTTTGTAATCGAGGTGCAGGAGATGCCCGGCAACGAAGTTAATGATCCCGCCCAAATCCACGTAAACAACCAGGTCACTTCTGTCTCCGAGCTTGAGAACCTGGCCAGCCGGCTCAAACTGGCGGACCTCCTCATTGAGGATGACATCTTCGGCGAGAATGTTTTGTCGCTCTCCGGTTTGAACGCCGAGATGTTCGAGATAGATGGGCTTGAGCTTTACCTCAAGGCCGGCGCTCTCCTCGATTTTGAAAGCGCCCCAGTGCTTCAAGTCTTCGTGAACGTGAACGACAGCGAGACGGAAGTCGTTCCAGATGCCTCCATGCTGGTCACCCTGGCCATCACAGACGCGGCCGAAACCCCGCTCATCCGCGATCAAACAGTCTATTTGCCTGAGAACAGCATCGGCGCCCTGAGCATCGTCGTTTCAAACCGGGATGCGAACGAGTCCCACGTCTTTACCCTGACCGGCACGACCGATTTCATTATCGATCCTGTCAGCGGAATGCTCTTCCAACTCAATGGTCCGGCTCCCAATTTTGAAGCCGGAGCCTTGCAATGGTCCTTCACCGTAACCGTCACAGACGAGCTGAATAATACCTCATCCGCGGTGATCACCGTCCAACTCTCGGACGTGAATGAAGGCCCCACCGGCTTCACCATCGTGCCCGTTGGCTCTTCAATCGACGAAACGACCTCCACCACGTCAGTCAAAGTTGCCGACATCGTCATAGAAGACGACGCTCTTGGAACCAACACCATCCTGCTGGTTGGCCTTCATGCGCACTTATTCAAGGTTGTGGGCCAGGAGATTCATCTGATTGCCGGTAATAACCTCGATTATGAGATGCTCCTTGGCAGCCTGCAGCTCGGCGCCTTCATTCAAGACCTTGGAACCGGCGCGATCCTTAATCCTGATTTCTTCAGTGTTGCCCTTGCTGACAAAGCTGAAGCTCCTACGATCATTTCCGCGCAGCTTGCAAATCAGCTCAATATTCCTATCAGCTCGCAAGTTGAAGCAGGCCTGCCCGTTCGCTTGAGCTTGTTCTTCGGCGACCAGGATTTCGATGACGCGCACTCTGCCACGATAAATTGGGGCGATGGCAACGTGATGTCCTTTGAAGAAGGCGCCACCAACTTGCGCGCTCTCGAGTTCACCTACACTTACGCTCTTGCCTCGGCGGATCCGCTGACTATCACCATCACTGTTACAGACAGCGCAGGCTTGAGCGCACAAACCCACATTGCCTTAACCATTCTGCCCGCCGTTGCTCCTGGCCCCGCGAACCTCTATTTCCGAGCTGGCTCCTATGCCGACCTCGAAATCAACGCCCCGCTCGGCCTGAACAGCGATATCGGGATGCTCATGATTGATGGAGTTCGGAATCTCGAGGTCAAAGCGCCGATTAAGACATCCGGCAGCTTCCAGGTATGGGGCGCGACTGGGCCAATGTCTCTGACGGATTACATCATCACGAACCAGATCTATATCTACAGCGTTGATGAGGTCATGTTCACCGCTCCTGCAACAGTCCCCGATGGAGTCTTTGCGGGCCTTTCTTCAGCGCTCATCAGCATCTCTGCTGGTGGTGATATTTCCGGTGACAACGGCCTCCCCGTTTCTGCGCAAAGCCTCTTTCTCTCAACACCCAGCGGCTCCATTGAAGTGCGGAACACGAGCGCGGCGAATTCCACGCTCCTCACCAGCGCCGGTGGCGCCGGGGGGGTCACCTTCGCCCAAAGTGGTGGTGGCTCGCTCCAGGTCACCAATGCGGCCGCCGCTAACGGTTCTATTTCCATTAGCAACGCCGCTGCGATGGTCGTGATGACAGCAAGCGCCCCGCTCGGGGACGTCACCCTTTTAACCACCTCGGGCAGCATCACCCTCGATAACCTGATCGCAGCTGACACCATCACGATCACGTCAGCGGGCTCGATCGCCGAATACGGCGAAGCGATCCAGGATTCAGAGAATGACCTCACGGCGGCCACTCTCAACCTGGCCGCTCAGTCAGGCATCGGCGCAAACAGTGAGATCGAGATCAGCGCCACCACTGTTGAATCAGCCACCACCACGAACGGTGACGTTCGTCTGCTTCAAAACGCGGGCAGCCTTATCGTGGAAAATGCCCAGTCCGGCGACGGCACGATTGCCATCCGCGTTATGGCTGGGGCTCTCGCTCTGTCGCAAGCGAGCGCTGCAGCTCTCGCGTTCGATGTTATGGGCGGCGTTCTCACCGTCGACAACCTGGTTGCCACAGGCAACATCAACATCCATGCGACCGTGGGTGTGGAAGAGCTTGGCTCCGATTCCGCTGCCGACCTCACCGCCGCCAAGCTGATTTTCATGTCCATGAGCGGCATTGGCGTGAGCGGCGCGATCGAAACGAACCTCGACGAACTGCAAGGCTCGGTCATGGGCGCGGGTGGGTTTAATTTCTCGAATGTCGGTGACCTAAATGTGGTTGCTGCTGACACGATGGGGCCCGTTACACTCGAAACCATTCACGGCAATCTTTCCATCGAAAGCCTCATGGGCATGGGTGAGACCAGGCTCAAAACCGTCGGCTCGGGCGACATCCTGCTGAAATGGATTGGCGGCGGCCAACTTGTTCATCTGACCTCTGCGGGTGCCATTGAAGAAATCGTTCCAGACACTGAACCGGACATCACGGCCGGGACTCTTTATCTCATCTCCACGACGGGTGTTGGAACGCTCGGCACAGTTGAGATCAACGCCACCACCCTGCAGGAACTCTCCTCCACCTCCACGGGAGCCCTTAATGTCACTGACGCCTTCGGTGGGCTTATAGTTCGTAAAGCGTATGCCGCCGACGGCTCCATCAGCCTCAGCGCCACAGAGGGCGAACTCAAAGCTTACCTCGTCGTCGCGGAAAACGGCGGCAACATCACTCTGGCGACCACCGGATGGGGACCAATTTCCAAGGGCGTTATTTGGACGACCGGCATAATCACCATCACTCCGGCGGGTCCGGCGGACTTCGTCATTCAAATGCCGAACGCCGCCCCCACGATTTCCTTCGCACCTTCAGTTCTGTCGCTCAATGAGAACAACGCGGTGGAAACTCGCCTGCTTGTTGGCGTTGTCACCGTTCAAGACGATGAAGTCGGTTGGAACATTCTGACGCTCTCTGGAGCCGATGCTGCCCTCTTCGAGTTGGATGGCAACAACCTCTACCTGAAGGCTGGTGTCGCTCTCGATTATGAAACCAAAGCGGCCCTCGACCTGGCGATCTCCCTCGACGATCCGACCGTCGGCGCCACACCAGATGGCACAAGCGCCGTGGAGCTTCCCATCATCGACGTAAATGAAGCTCCAATCCTGAGCGTGACGCAAATCGTCAATTCAATCGTCCCGGGCGTGAACACCTCCGCCAGCCTCAAGGTTGCTGATTTCAGCATTAGTGACGATGCGCTCGGAACAAACACATTCTCGTTGAGCGGAGATTACGTCACGCTGTTCGAGATCGTTGGCTCCTCGGTTTACCTGAAAGCCGGCGCGAACTTCATCCCCGCTGCGCCGACGCTGGCTCTCCTCCTGTTGGTGGACGATGCGGAACTCGGGAGCGGCGCCGAAGATCAAATCAGCTTGGTGATTGCCATTCCGCCAGACCTGACAATCACCGCTCACCCCCTCAACGCCGTGCGGAACGCCGGCGCAAGCTTCACAATGAGCGTCACCGCGACTGGTGTTGGCCCAATAACCTATCAATGGATGCTCAACGGCGCCGCCATTCCAAACGCCACTTCATCCTCCTACACCAAGGCGAACGCGCAGGCCGCCGACGCAGGGATTTACACCGTCGTAATCACAAACCCATTGGGAAGCCTGACCAGTTCAGGCGCCACTCTCACCGTGAACTCAGTCGGTCCGGTGATCACCCGCCACCCTGCAAGCGTGGCGAAGAACGCCGGCAGCAGCGGCACCCTCTTTACAGTCTCCGCCACTGGAACCATCCCAGTGAGCTATCAATGGCAGCGCGATGGCGTGAACATCCCCGGCGCGACCCTATATTACCTTTACAAAGTCAACGTTCAGGAAGCTGATGCGGGCGTTTATAGGGTCATCGTCACCAATGACCTTGGCAGCGTCACAAGCAACGAGGCAACCCTCACCATCAACCCCACTGCGCCCACCATCAGCAAACAACCGGTGGGCATCACCAAAGACGCAGGCTCCAGCGCAACCCTCTTCACTGTCTCGGCCGCTGGGACGACCGGGTTCAGTTATCAATGGCAACTGAACGGCGTCGATATACCCGGCGCCACGCTCTACTACTATTACAAGTCGAATATCCAACAGAGCAACGCCGGCGCTTATCGCGTGGTTGTCACCAACTCCGCCGGCTCTGTTACCAGCGAGGCAGCAACGCTGACCGTTACCGAAGCCGCTCCCACGCTCACCAAGCAACCGGTGAACACCACGAAGGACGCCGGCTCAAGCGCCACGCTCTTTGCTGTCACTGCAACGGGAACTGCGCCCTTCACTTATCAATGGCAATTGAATGGCGTGGACATCCCGGGCGCCACGCTGCACTACTATTACAAAACGAACATCCAGCAGAGCAACGCAGGGACTTATCGCGTTATAGTGACGAACTCCGTCGGCTCCGTCACCAGCGATGCAGCAACGCTCACCGTCAACGCGGTTGCGCCGACGATCACAAAACAACCTGTGGGCATCACGAAGGATGCGGGATCTAACGCGACGCTCTTCGTTGTTTCCGCGTCTGGCACAAGCGGCTTCACTTACCAATGGCAACTCAACGGCGTCGATATCCCAGGCGCGACGCTCTACTACTATTACAAATCCAACATCCAGCAGAGCCACGCTGGCGCATACCGCGTGGTTGTCACCAACTCCGCAGGCTCTGTCACTAGCGAGGCCGCTACGCTGACCGTCAACGAGGCCGCGCCAACGATCACCAAACAACCCGTGGCGATCACAAAGGATGCCGCAGCCAACGCCACCCTCTTTACCGTTTCAGCAACCGGCACCACTGGGTTCACTTATCAATGGCAATTGAATGGCGTGGACATCCCGGGCGCCACGCTGCACTACTATTACAAAACGAACATCCAGCAGAGCAACGCAGGGACTTATCGCGTTATAGTGACGAACTCCGTCGGCTCCGTCACCAGCGAGGCTGCAACGCTCACCGTCAACGAAGCCGCGCCCACTATCACCAAGCAACCGGTGAACATCACCAAGGATGCGGGATCCAGCGCGACACTCTTTGCTGTGACCGCAACTGGAACAGCGCCATTCACCTACCAATGGCAACTGAATGGCGTGGACATCCCCGGCGCCACGTTGCACTACTATTACAAAACGAACATCCAACAGAGCAACGCCGGGACTTATCGCGTAGTAGTGACGAACTCCGCGGGCACAGTCACCAGCCAGGAAGCAACCCTGACCGTCAACGCAACGGCGCCGACCATCACTAAACAGCCTGTTGCCATCACGAAGGATGCCGGAACGAACGGCACACTCTTCACTGTTTCTGCCGCTGGCACTGCTGGATTCACATACCAATGGCAGCTGAACGGCGTCGATATCCCTGGCGCGACGCTCTACTACTATTACAAATCCAACATCCAACACAGCAATGCCGGTGCATATCGCGTGATTGTGACGAACTCCGTCGGCTCGGTGACCAGCGAGGTGGCAACCCTCACCGTCAACGAAACTGCCCCGACCATCACCAAACAACCGGTCGACATCACGAAGGACGCTGGGTCGAGCACGACCCTCTTTTCTGTGACTGCGAGTGGAACGACGCCATTCACATATCAATGGCAGCTAAACGGCGTCGACATTGCTGGAGCCACGCTCCACTACTACTACAAGACAAATCTCCAACCGAGCCACGCCGGAACCTACCGCGTGATCGTGACCAACTCCCTCGGCTCCGTCACCAGCGAGGAAGCAACGCTCACCATTCTCCTGCCGTAAAAATAAGTTTCATTGGGGGAACGCCCAACAAGCCGTCCCCTGAACTACCCTGCCAGTCCAGTTGGCTTTCCTTTGCAGCAAAGATCGTTGCCATGAGCTACAAGGTTTGCTAAACGTCTGGTTCAGACGAACAGGACCTCCAGCGGACTAACCAGCTGCTTTAACCCACTAGCCATGACACGTCCCGTCTTCCTGGCAGCGCTCTGCCTTTTGCTTGGGATTTCACCGTTTGCCCTCGGCCAGTTCACTGGCAATCCACGCTTTCTGCAGAACGCAGAGCTTACCGTGCCCTTGAATCTCGACTTGGAGGGGACATGGCATTTGCAGAATCCAAACGATCCTCCCGAAACGTTTTTTCCCAATGGCGGTTTTGATCGCCCGGCCTTCTACATCTCGCAGAACACCGCGATGCTCGGCCGGGATTATTTTCGGCTGAAGCGTACCGGCAGTTCAGAGCGCTTTAATGGAACTCAGCGCACGATTCATTACCAAGGCACCCTCTATCATCATCACGCGCTGCACGATGCAATCTTTCACACGAACAAGATTGAGCAAACGGTGCTCGGGATTGACGCAACGCTGCTGCACAATTGCCGGGTATTCCCCATCCATTTCGAACTGAAAGCCGACCTCACTCTGCATTTCGCGCCCGATACAAGGAACCTTGAAGGCCTGGCTGTTCGAATCACAGGGCGGGCCACAAATGAGGTCGAAGTCGGCCATTTCCAGACGTTCACGTTTGCCTGGGATAATCATTGGCGCCACGGGCCTTATCCGGGCGTCAACTTTTTCCAGGATTTTGCAGGGGACAAAATATTTCTTAGGTCAGCGCACACCATCTGGGACATCTTCGAGGGTCCGGATCGTTCAGCCGAACCATGCGGTTATTCCGCGGGAGAATCTTTCGATGGCTATTCCAAAACTCACAGAAACATCAGTTACTCAAGACACGGGAACCTGACGTATCCTCGTTCAACGCCAACGACAACAAGGCATCCCTTGTTCTGGGTTCGTGGGCCAGGACCGACCCCCGCTTCTGAGGTTGGGGTGATCCAGGGATTTGCGCGGGACCGCCTCAATTCTATTGAGATCAAGAGAGGCGCCGCGATTCTCGTTCGCCAGAACCGACCCCTGCGTGAGCAGAGCGTCACGGAATCGGGCGACGCTTACCGCGCTTACTTTCAACCGCACATCAGCATTGTGTCTCAGGTGCGGCTTGGCCCAGGCGGGATCTTTAGGTTCGATAATGTCCCCCTGGTGGAAAAGCTGGATGGCGCTGGCGGATGGGTCTCCCCGCTCTACGGTGTAGTTATTCGGGGGGCGGAAGGCGACAACACGTTTTCGCCCGGAACCCCGGTTATTGCGTATAGAGAGGCTGCCCGCTTCAACTTGCTTCCGAAGGTTGAGAACGCTCCGACCAACGAAATACCGCTTCAGGCTATCAGCGCGATTGCAGCGAAGCGCGATGTCGCGACCAACCTCGTTCAGCTCAGCAAGAACAATTATGCCCCGGTGGAGTTCGCAGTTCTGGAACAATTGGCTCTCTTCGAGAATGGAACCATCACCTTAAGCTCCGAGAAAGAGGAGGGCATCAAACGCGCGGTCTGGGCCGAGAAGATCGTCCATGAAGGAAGTTTGCAGGCCCAGGACATCATTGATCAGATGTGCAAAAACATGGCGGCCGTGACCTCCGACCTGCTCGGCAAGCTCCTGGGCAAGCTCAAAGGCATCGGCGCAAAAGGGGATGACCTCAACAAGGAACTCGCCGCAGCCAACCCGCAAGCCCTGAAAATCGAAGAGGATTTTGGCTTGGCGAGATTCTCGCGCTCTCAATGAAAGGCGAGCACTTCGTTGCCTTGGGTTTAATGGAGAAGTTCGTCTCCGTGCAAGGCTCAGTGGTGCAGTCGGCCCTCACCTACGCTGGCATGGAGACAACTAGGGCGGGCGCCATCGCTTCCGGGTTAACCACTGTTGAAAAGATCCTTTTAACTGTGGCCAAGTCGGTCACGCGGCTGGACACCAAAGCTGCCTTCACCGCCGTCCTTGATGAAGCCTTGAAGAGCACGGTCAAGAGCCTGTCGCCGCTGCTTTTTGATAACGAAGCTGTGCTGAAGCTCGAATTTCCCTTCGACCAAACGCTCAAGATCAAGATCGGAGACTTTCAAAGCCTCCCCTCATTCTGCAAGAGCCGAACGCCGCTCCTGCTGCACTCCAAACTACAAATGGAGCAGTGGAATTCTGCTGACACCGCGCGGTATCTCAACGACGTGACCCAGGCCGCGGCAGAGCTTCAGGAGTTGATTAACGCTGGCGCAAAAGCCAAGCGCGACCTGATTCAATTGGAGTTCGCCGCGAAGACCAGCAAGAGCGTTGGCGGCGTGCTTTCTTTAGTGGGGAGCGTGGGGCCAAAATGGGTGAAGTTCCTGGGTGATGGCTTGAAATACGGAAGCCTTGCTGCTTACGCCACGGGCACTGCCTACGCGGCGGTTTACGTCTATCACACTCTTCCGAATAACATGGCTCGCGGGGTGTACAAGGCCTACGGCCAAACTCCACCCGCGGCCGTCACAGCATTTGCTGAAGGTGCTCCCTTGCCCATGGCTCCGCTCTCCCCAGTTATTTCAACCAACCTCCAGGCGCACTATAACGCTTGGAGCAACTCACTAGCCAAAATTACGGACGCGCTCACGAATCACCAAATCAACATCGCCGTTTCCCACGCCGTCAGCTCCAACGGCTTGCTCCCAAACTTCGCCCGTCATTTTGCGCTTTCTGGCGCCGTGATCGACCAGATGGCTGCTGCCGTGGCTGCCAACAAACGCGGCGAACCTGCCTTGGGCGCCCTCGAAGAGCAATTCCGTGTTTACGAAAACCATGAGCAGCTCCGTGCTCACCTGCTGAATGTGGCGGCTTCCGTCCGGCTCAATCGATACACCGGTCGCAGCGATCCTGAATACCTGAACCATCGGAACCAAACGCTCGCCGCTCTCCTCACGCTCAAAGAAAACTTTGCCACGTTCCACAGCAGCTTGTTGCGATGGTTGGCGGAAAACAAAGCAACTGCCCTCCCGGCTTTGGCTACAGTGAGCATGCTCGATGTCAGATCCCAATCCACTGGGCAGCCTCACCTTTCCACGGCTGCTGAAACCTTCATCGTCCGCGCCCAAGTCGAGAACCTCAGCTCCATTCCGCTCACGAACCTGGTTGCTCGTGTGAGCTTTGCTGCTGAATCCACCAATACTGTTGGGCTGCTCGGCGGCTTTGATCGCCCCATTCCTGTCTTGCCAGGTCCCGACGCCGCTTCTGGCGCTTCAAAAGCGCAGGTCGAGTGGTCTTTCCAGTGGTTTGGCGCGGATAATCCCCAGCCTGTCCATGTTGCCGTCGAGGTTTTGCCCGCTGATGCGGATCAATTGCAGCCCGTCTCATTCTCGAAAGCGTCGCAAGCGCTTCTCCTTGCTCCAGCGCTTTTCGATGCCGACGGCGATGAACTCCCGGACGCTTTTGAACGGCGTTACGGCCTTCAACTCGGCCAGGATGACGCCGCGGCTGATCCGGACGGCGACGGCCTCTCCAATCTTGCTGAGTTCGAGCGCGGCCTTTCGCCCAGCACGCGCGACACCGATGGTGACGGTCTCTCCGATGGCTCCGAAACGCTGGCGGCAACCGGGTTCCTTACCGATCCTTTGGCTGCCGACAGCGACGGTGATGGGCTAACAGATGGTTCTGATCCCAACCCGTTAAGCATCTCGAACGAACCCGCCGGTGTCTCAGCGGAGCCCGCTATCGGAGTTTCATTAACGGGTGTTACCCTCTCAGGCACGAACAGTGTTGCCGTGCTCACCGTGACGAACCGGGGCGGCGGCAAGTTATTCTGGACAGCCGAAGCTTCGAGCGGGAACGCTCTGAGCATTACTCCTGCTGCCCCGAAAGTTGGCGGAGACGGCGACACGCTCACCGTAAGCTTGCCTCTCACTTTTAACGCCGCTTCCTCTGGTCCCGTCAATGCCACGGTGCGGGTGGTCGATGTCGGAGGCCTCGTTCCTGACCACATCGATATCATGGTGCGGACCGACGGCGCGCTCCCCGGCCCAGCTGAGCCTGTCAGGCTCGCGGATCTGACGCTGAATGGCCAGACGTTCAGGTTTACCGTTCTCAGCGAAACCGGCGCGGTGATTGCGATTGAGCGCTCCAGCGATCTCAAGACCTGGAGCCTGTTGCAGACGAGCACAAACTCTTCCGGCGGTATTCAAATCCAGCAAGACGCCGCTACTGGCAAACAGTTCTTCCGGGCCGTTCGCCAGTGATCGCAATCAGGCCGACTCTGCAAGAATTGACCTGACGGGCTCGCATAAGGAAGGCATGCTCCATGCATGCAAATCACCCGGCGCGGTTTCGTGGGCAGCCTTGGCGTGGCTGCGGCTTCTTCCTTGGTTTCCACTAGTTCCTCCGCAGCGGACAAACCTGCGGCGAAACCAAACCTCAAGCTCGCCATCGCCACCTACTCCTACTGGCACTTCAAAGAGCCGAAAGTCACCGTCCAGCAGGTGATTGAGAAAGCCGCGGCTCTCGGCGTCAGTGGTGTCGATATTCTCCATCGCCAAATGGATTCCGAAGATCGGAGCTACTGCCAAAACCTGAAACGCTCGGCCTTCCGGAACGGCCTCGATCTCGTCTGCCTTTCCATTCACCAGGACTTTGTCGATCCAGATCCAGCCAAGCGCGCCAAGGACGTCGAGCACACCAAGCGTTGCATCGAACTCGCCTACGAGATGGGCATTCCCTCCATTCGCCTGAACTCCGGCCGCTGGAACACCATCGCCTCCTTCGACGACCTCATGAAGGCGCGCGGCATCGAGCCTATCACACCGGGGCACACAGAGGACGAAGGCTTCAAGTGGTGCATTGACGCGATCGAGCAATGCCTTCCCACCGCCGAGAAATGCGGCGTCATCCTCGCTCTTGAAAATCACTGGGGTCTCACCCGCACCCCCGAAGGCCTGTTGCGCGTGCTCAACGGCATCAAATCTCCATGGCTCGGCGCGCTCATGGACACTGGCAACTTCCTCGAAGACCCATACCCGAAGCTTGAGATGATCGCTCCCCGCACCGTCTTCGTTCAGGCCAAGACTTACTACGGCGGCGGCGAATGGTACACTCTTGACCTCGACTACAAACGCGTCGCGGAGATCCTCCGCAAAGCCAACTACTCAGGTTACATTTCACTCGAGTTCGAAGGCAAAGACCCCGCTGACCAAGCCGTGCCCAAAAGCATCGAGCTGCTCAAGAACGCCTTCGGCATCGCCTAAGAAAAGTCCAGGCACATGCCTCAGCGCCTTGCCTGCTCACCGGGAGTTTCGTAATTTGCTCCCCCTTTGATGCAGCAGGCCTGGAAAGCTCTCCGTTACATCATACTGGCATTCACGGCCGGGTGGGCAGCGCTTTGCTCGTCTGCGGCTGAACCGGAGCTGCCCGTCCTCGATGCCGAGTTCCGCCGGCACATGGAGCAAGCCGCCGGCCAGCCCATCCTTGAGGGGAACCAAATCACCGAGCTTATCAACGGCGTCGAATATTTCCCCGCCATGCTCGATGCCATCCGCAAAGCCGAGCGCAGCATCACCTTTGAGAACTTCATCTGGCGTTCTGGCAAAGTCAGCGATCAATTCATCGAAGCTCTTTGTGAGCGCGCCCGTGCGGGCGTGAAGGTTCACTGCATCGCGGATGGTTTCGGCACACTCCGCCTTCGCAGCGGGGATATTCAAAAGATGCGCAAGTGCGGCGTGGACTTCCGCATCTACAATCGCATCCGCCCATACAACTTCTGGATGTGGAACCACCGCACCCATCGCAAGACCCTCGTGGTGGATGGCAAGGTTGGCTTCATCGGCGGCATCTGTGTGGCGGACGAATGGGATGGAGACGGTGACCGGCAGGAAGTTTGGCGCGACACGGAGTTCAAGGTTCTCGGGCCTATGGTTGCGCAGATCCAGGCGGCCTTCACAACGAACTGGCACGACGTCCGCGGCCCAAAGCTGACCGGCCCCGATTACTTCCCGCCATTAACCAACGCTGGCTCGATCTCAGCCCACTCCTTCGTGAGCGGTCTCCGCGAGAACCGCCGCAGCGCGCGGGAAGTCCACATGCAAGGCATCCAGCACGCCACTAAAACCATTCGCATTGCCCATTCCTACTTCGTCCCGGACCACGAAATGGTCGAAGCCCTGCGAGCTGCCGCCAAGCGCGGCGTTCGCATCCAGGTCATCACCTCGGGCCATAAGCTCAACATGGTCCGCCGCGCATCCCGCTCCACCTTCGACAATCTCATGGATGTTGGCGTGGACTTCTACGAATTCAACCCCACCAAATATCACTGCAAAGTGATGATTGTTGATGATGCATGGGTAACGACCGGCTCCATCAACTTCGACGACCGCTCATTTCACATCAACGACGAAGGCAACATTAACGTTTGGGATCGCGAGTTCGCGCAGAAACAAACTCAGGTGTTTGACGCCGATCTAGCCCAATCCACCCACATCGATCCAATCCGGTTCAAGAACCGCTTCTTCATGGAAAAATGGGTGGACAACTTCTGCGGCCTATTCCGCCGCTGGCTGTAATCTGCGCATCGGATGCGCGCAAGGTTCCAACCCAGAGTGGCGTTGGGTGCAAAATCCCTGTTTTATCTGCGAAATCTGCGCAATCTGCGGATCGCCTTCTTCCCTTCACCGCCGCTGCCGCCCAATCACATCACTCCCTGTGGCCGAACCCGGCGCGCTTCCCACATTCCCCGCCGGCCGGTACGCAGCCTTCGCTTCCGGCAGCCATTGCTGAATTCCGCGGATGCGATCCGCATCCACCGGATGCGTGCGCAGGAACTTCGGAGTCGAGCTTGCCTTGGCTGAAGTGTATTGCGAGAACCGCTGCCAGAAATTGATCGCTTCCTCCGGGTTATAACCCGCCCGCGCCATGTAAGTCAGGCCGATGCGATCCGCCTCCGACTCAAACTTCCGGCTATACGGCAGCAGAACGCCCACTTGTGTCCCCAATCCATAAACGACGGGCGCCAGCGCTGCCAACCGTGGGTCCGCGCCGGAGAGACCCACACCCAGCAACTGCCCGCCCGTTTCCGCCGCCAGCGCCTGGCTCATCCGCTCCGCGCCATGCCGCGCCGTGGCGTGCGCCACCTCATGCCCCATCACCGTCGCCAGCCCAGCCTCATCCTGCGTGATAGGCAGGATTCCCGTGAAAATTCCCACCTTGCCACCCGGCAGGCAAAAGGCATTCGCCTCCTTGCTCTCAAAAACCACGAATTCCCACTGCGCGTTCGGGAGATCATTTCCCGCGGCGGCAGCAATCTTCTGCCCCACTCGCTGCACCAGCGCATTAATCGCAGGATCCCGGCTTACAGGAGTTTGTTTCTTAAGTTGCTCAAAGCTTGAAAGTCCCAGCTGCATTTCCTGCGAGGCGGAGACCAGGCTTAATTGACGACGACCAGTGATCGGAGCAGTGGCGCAACCCACCAGGACAGCCAGCGCCGCGATCCCGAACCAAAACCCACGCGACTTCTTCATAGTTCACGGGAAAAATACCTCGCCCTGCGCCCCACGCAATGAGGGCGGACCCCGAGAGAGGAGGCGCGCGCCTGTGCGGTCAAACGGCCCATGACAAAGCAAATCAAGGGCGCTACAACGGCCCCACCACGCTTATGAAGATCTCACGCCGCCCAGGCCAGACGGGCTTCACGCTCATCGAGTTGCTGGTCGTCATCGCCATCATTGCCATCCTGGCGAGCATGCTCCTTCCGGCGCTCTCCAAGGCCAAAATCAAGGCCCAGCGGACCCACTGCATGAATAGTCTGAAGCAGGTCAGCCTCTTCATGCAGATGTACACGGATGACAATAACGATGTCTTTCCCGCGCATCGTAACAGCGGGGTCAGTCACTCAGCGGAGATCCTTACCAATTGGTGGGGCACTACCATCGTTGGTTACGCTCAAAACCAGAGCAACCTTTTCCGGTGTGCCGCTCTGAAGGGACCCCGGGTCGATAACGGGATTCGTTGGCAATGGAAGTTTGATGCTCACAACGTCGGCTACGGCTACAACGGTTTTTTTCTTGGCGCACATCCTTATGCCGGCCTCCCTGCGCTGCGAATCGCGGGTTTCTCCTTCCAACCTAATCAGTTTTTTAAACGTAGCGGCGTTCGTAGTCCTGCGGAAAACCTGCTGATTGGGGATAAGCAACCATACGGCAACCCACCGCAATGGGGGAGCAGTCTTTGGTGGCCAAATTCGTGCATGGACTCCAAAGCAAGCTCAACAAAGCTTTACGAGGGAATCGATGCCAATCGCCACACCGGAGCCACTGTCGTGGTGTTCAATGATGGCCATGCTGAGGTTCGCAAGGGAGCGGCAATCAATCCTCCCGTCGACCCCTCCTCCGGAAACGCTAAAGGCTTGGTTAACTCCGAATTCTGGGATCCTCGCCAACCTACGCGGCAATGAGTGGCATGCCTCTTTAAGCCTCGCCCATCATCAGCCCCTCGATCGTGTGCCCTTGCACGATCGGCTCGAGCTTATCAACCAATCGGCAGGTCAGATGTTGCTTAAGCTCGAAAGGTAATTGCTCGTAATACTCCTTCGTAAGCTGCAGATCGTGCTTCTCGGAGTTCCGGGCATCCGGCGCATCGACACCAAGAACCAGCACCGGCCGCGCCTTGTTCGAGCGGTTCGCAGTCCCGCGGTGGATGGTCAGCGCTGAGCGAGCGGATATATCACCCATCTTCGGCATCTTCCGTTGCGCCAGTGATTCGTACCGCTGGTAAAGCCGTTTGGGCGGAAACATTCCATGCTCGAAGTCATCCGGCACATCCCACTGTGTTCCCGGTGCAATTTCGAACGGCCCCATGTCTTCAAACACATCCACCGTGGTCACATTGAACGCCAACGAGTTCAGCCGCCGGCCGCTCAATGTTTCATCTGGCGCGGGAAAGTCACGGTGCCAGGGCTGATCCATGGCTCCCGGATTCGGCACATCGAACCCGATCTCCACAATCTTGTATTCCGGCCCTAGGATATTCTCGCAGACCGCAATCACCCACGGATGCGTCACCAACTCCACAAACCCCCGGATATCCTCGGGGTGAATCTCGACATAATGCCGCTTCGGCCCGCGGCCCACGGCGCCACCGGGGCGTTGGAGCGCCTCCCGGTATGAAACTTCGATATCCTCTCCAAGCTGCTGGACCCACTCGCGGCTGAAGGCCCCTTTTAGGCCAATAATGCCATCCCCATAGATGCCGCCCATGATCTTGGCCGGATCATACGTTTGTGTTGCTGGTGCCGTTTCAAGCGTCGCGCTCATGCTGGTAATTCCTCCTCGGTGAACTTATCTCACCATAAGTCACCTCCGCTGAGCCCGCAAACCGACATGCACCCGACGTCAGAAGGATCAATAACGGGGATTGGGTGCCGGAAGTCTTCCAGGATGGTAGGCCCGGTCCCCGACCGGGCGTGCTGCGAGGTTCCAGAGAACGGCGCCACGATCAAATGACTTGAGATGGTAGGCCCGGTCCCCCGACCGGGCGTGCTGCAAGAGCCCAACTAGCTCGCACGTCACCAAAGGGCGCCCTGTCCCAGGCCGCCTTGTCCTTGGCCCCGCAAGGGGCCGAACATACTAGCCCACAGGCAAGCGCAGCGCAGCCTGTGGGTCAAAAGCCCTCCGAAATCCGGCTCCGTAGGAGCCGAACAATTCCTCCTCCCGCGGCTACTGCCGCACCGCCAATCGGCGCACCTGCCGCTGCTGTCCTGCATCAAACAGGTTGACATGTCAACCATATCCGCTTACATGTCAACCGCGTCGGGTGATCCCGCTCCCCGCAAAAAACATGCCACTCAACTCCAACTATCGCATTTACACGCTTATACACGATCTTACACGCTTTTACACACAACCCATGAAACCTCTGACGCCCCGCATCCGTCTCGAAATTACCCCTATTATGCGCATGCTCCTCCTTTGCCTGACGACCGCTCTCGTTGGACTCGCCTCGATCTACGCCGCTGAACCTCCCACCCGCCCACGCCCCGCAAACACCAACGACCTTTATTACCGCCTGGGGCCGGACTCCACGCGCATGGAAGGCGTCCCCAAAGGCAAATTCACTGAGGCCCGCACCTTGCCCAGCCAGGTCTTCCCCGGCACCCATCACACCTACTGGGTCTATGTGCCTGCGCAGTATGACCCAAAGCAACCCACAGCGCTCATGGTCTTCAACGACGGCCACGCCATGATGGCTGAGCCTGGCGACGTTCAAGCCCACAACGTACTCGACAACCTCATCTTCCGCCGCGAAATCCCCGTGATGCTCGGCGTCTTCATCAATCCTGGCCGACGCCCAGACCAGCCCGAGCCTCACGCTCGCGACTGGGGTGACCGCACCTCGAACCGTGCCGAGGAATACAACCCTGCGAACGATAAGTACGCCCGTGTGATCGTTGATGAACTCCTTCCCGAGCTGAAGAAACAGTTTAACATTTCACCCGACCCGGAACTCCACGGCATCATGGGCTCCAGCTCTGGCGGTTGCGCAGCCTTCGGTGTGGCCTGGTTCCGTCCTGACCACTTCCGCAAGGTCATCACCTTCGTCGGCAGCTTCACCGATCTCCGCGGCCAACACATCTGGCCCGAACTCATTGAGCAAAGTGACAAGAAACCTCTCCGCATTTTCATGCAGGACGGTCGCAACGACAATCGCCGCCCCGACAACCTCAATCGTGATTGGTTCCACCAGAACGTGCGTGTCATGCAGGCCCTCACAAAGAAAGGGTACGAGCTGAATTACGTCTGGGGCATCGGAAACCATGGCCAGAAGCAAGGCGGCGCCATCTTCCCTGAGATGATGCGTTGGCTCTGGCGCGACCAGCCTGTCTCAACCGACCCGAACGACAAGGTGGAACGGTCCTTCCGCCATCCCGCCACCGCCTCCTCGAACGCTGCGGAACCTATTGCGCCTAAGGAAACGAATGCGCCATAATGCTGCCATAAGCCAGACTCCGCCATCCTCCTTGAGTAAACCCGTAGCCAGTCGGAGTTGGGGAACGCTGTTCATGAACAGATTTACGAAGCTGATGCCGGGGAGTTTCACGCTTCGGCTCCGCGTGGCCGCGTTAAGCGTCGCACTTGGCTTTCTCTCCCACACCGCTTCGGCTGCCGAGAATCCTGCCGCCGCGGAATTCCGGCGCGATATTCTGCCAATCCTGCGGGACCATTGTTTCGATTGCCACGCGGATGGCACGAAAAAGGGCGAAGTTGCCTTCGACGAATTCAAATCCGACGAAGAACTCCTTAAACCGGAGCTATGGCATCACGTCCTGAAAAATGTCCGCGCCGGCCTCATGCCGCCGCAGAAAAAGCCGAAGCTCGCTCCTGAGTCCCAGGAAAAGCTCGAGCAATGGATCAAGCTGCGCGCCTTTGGCATTGATCCCGCCAATCCAGACCCCGGCCGAGTGACCGTTCGCCGCCTGAACAGGGTCGAGTATCAGAACACCATCCGCGATCTGATGGGTGTCGAGTTCGATGCCGAAGTTGAATTCCCCCCAGACGACACCGGCTACGGCTTCGACAACATCGGTGATGTGCTGACGGTTTCGCCGATGCTCCTCGAAAAGTATCTCGACGCCGCCCGCACGATCGTAAACGACGCCGTTCCCAAGGTTGGAAAAGTCGCTCCGGAGCAAACGATCACAGGCGTCCAGTTCCGCGCAGAAGGCGACGAGCCGCCACGCGCGGGGCAGGGGAGAGGCCGCGGCAACCGGGAGCAGTTCAAAAACTTCTCGTTCTACGAACCCGCCAAGGTTTCCACCAAAGCTCGAGTCCAGGCGCCTGGCACCTATCAGGTGAAGCTCCGTCTCGAGGTCAACGGCAACTTCGAATACGACCCCGGCAAATGCTTGATTACTTTCAAGGCCGATGGACGCGAGTTGCTCACCCAGGAGTTCGGCTGGCACGACAACAAGACCTTTAATTTCAACCTCGAGCAAAAATGGGAGGGAACCGAGAAGGAACTCACCCTCGAACTGAAGCCGCTCACCCCGGTGGAGAAAAAACTGTGGCCGCTCGACATGCGTCTCCATGAGGTCGTTTTGCGCGGTCCTCTGGAGAAGGAGCATTGGCAAGAGCCCAAGAATTACGCTCGCTTTTTCCCGCGCCAGGCGCCCACGGACCCAGCATCACGCAAAGCGTTTGCTGTCGAAGTCCTCGGCAGCTTTGCCCGCAAAGCTTTCCGCCGCCCGGTGGACACCAGAACGGTCGAGCGCTTAGCCACTCTGGCCGAAAGTGTTTACCAGCAGGAAGGAAAGACGTTTGAAGAAGGCGTGGCTCACGCGATGGTTGCGGTGCTCGCCTCTCCCCGCTTCCTGTTCCGGTTGGAAGAGCCAGCAGGCGACCCCACCGGTCACTTTGCGGCTGTGGATGAATTCTCCCTCGCCTCCCGCTTGTCCCACTTCCTGTGGTCCACGATGCCTGATGAGCGCCTTCTAAGTCTCGCCGAACGTGGTGAACTCCGTAAGAACCTTAACGCTGAGGTCAGCCGCATGCTGGCTGATGCGCGCTCTGACCAGTTCATTAACAACTTCACCGGCCAATGGCTCCAAACGCGCGATGTTGAAGGCATCGCCATGAACGGTCGTGTCATCCTCGCTCGCGACAACGGCCAGGAACGCGAGATGCGCCGCCAAATGGAAGAGTTTCGCGCCCGGTTCGCGGCGCAAGCTGCCGCTCGCACCAACCTGGTCAATCAAATTGCTCAAGCCGCCACCAACTCAGCTCCGGCCACAAACGCCACAGCGGCTGCTGGCCAGCGCCCGCGCAATCGCCGCTTTAATTTCCCCGATTTCGAATTGGATGGGCCATTGCGCAGCGCGCTTCAGCGTGAAACCGAGATGTACTTTGCTTCGATCGTTCGCGAGGACAAGCCAGTCGTCGAGATGATCGATAGCGACTACACCTTCCTCAACGAGCGTCTCGCAAAACACTACGGGTTGACCAACCTCAACATCACGGGACCAGAATTGCGCAAGGTCACTCTTCCTGCCGGGAATCCTCGCGGCGGTGTGCTGACCCACGGGAGCGCGCTCATTGTCACGTCCAACCCGGATCGCACTTCGCCCGTTAAACGCGGGTTGTTCGTTTTGGAAAACTTTCTCGGCGCGCCCGCGCCTCCGCCGCCGCCCGACATCCCTGCGCTTGAAGCCTCCGAGCAGGATTTTAAAGACCACGAGCCCACCTTGCGCGAAGCCTTGGCCATGCACCGCGACAAGCCGCTCTGCTCCTCCTGCCATGCGCGCATGGACCCGATCGGGCTCGCTTTTGAAAACTTCAACGCTCTCGGAATGTGGCGCGAGAAGGAGCGTAACCAGACCATCGACGCTGCCGGGCAGCTCGCCACCGGCGAATCTTTTAACAGCGTCAGCGAGTTGAAGAAGATCCTCGCCACGGCGCACAAAACCAAGTTTTACCGCTGCCTGACCGAGAAGCTGCTCACTTACGCCACCGGGCGCGGGCCTGAGCACTACGACGTCGAGTCGATCGACAAAATCGTGAGCCGCATGGAAGCAAACGGCGGCCGTTTCTCCGCGTTGCTCGCTGGCGTGATCGAATCAGCTCCATTTCAAAAGATGCGCGTTCAACCGACGCAAACGGCAGCAGTCCACAATCAGGCGAACGGGAATTAAGGAAAGGCAGACCAATGAAGCACAACACGATCCATGGGCATAACAAAGCCGCTGAACGTTACCGCAGCTTAAGCCGCCGACACTTCCTCCGCGGGCTCGGCGCTTGCATGGCGCTGCCTGCCTTCGAGTCATTCTTGAGCCCCAAAGCCCTTGCCGCTGCTCCCAGCGCAACTGCGGCCTCCGGCGCTGCTCCAGTCCGGATGGCCTTCGTTTATGTTCCAAATGGCACGATTCCTGGCGCTTGGTGGCCCGAAGGCGAGACCGGCAAAAACTTTAAGCTCTCACGCACGCTCGAACCTCTTTCTCCGCTGCGGAACCAACTCCAGATTCTCGGCGGCCTGGAAGATCTCAACGCGGACCCCGGCCCGGACGGCGCAGGCGACCACGCCCGCGCTGGCGGCACATTCCTCACTGGTGTCCGCATCAAGAAGACCGCCGGCTCCGATATTTACGCTGGCACCTCCATCGACCAGATTGTCGCCAACCAAATTGGGCATCTTACCCGCTTCCAATCGCTCGAATTGACCTGCGATGCCGTGCGCAAATCGGGCAACTGTGACTCTGGCTATTCCTGCGCTTACGAATACAACCTCGCCTGGCGCTCCCCAACGCAGCCCTTAACGCCAGAGCCGAATCCGCGCCTGGTGTTCGAGCGTCTCTTCGGCGCAGGCTCGCCCGCGGAGCGCGTGCAAAACCTGAAACGTCGCCAGGCCGAGCAGCAATCCATCCTCGACTTCGTCATGGAAGACGCGCATGCCCTCGAGCGAAAGCTCAATGGCCGTGACCGTCAAAAGATGGACCAGTACCTCACCGCCGTCCGCGAGATCGAGCAACGCATTGAGAAGGCAGAGCGCATGCCCGTTAAGAACCCCGCGCTCGACGCTCCTGCCGGAATTCCGGGCAGCTATGAAGAGCATATCGCACTCATGTTCGACATGCTTCTGCTCGCCTTCCAAACCGATTCCACTCGGGTCGCGACGATGTTGTTAGCGGGCGAAGGGAGCAACCGGACCTTCCCCGAGATTGGCCTTTCTGAAGGGCATCACAACCTGACGCACCATCGCAACCAGGAAGACATGATCAAGAAGGTCGAGCAGATCGACATCTGGTACGTGAAGCAGTTCTCGAAGTTCCTTCAGAAGATGGAGCAGACCAAAGATGCCGACGGCCAATCGTTGCTCCACAACTCGATGATCCTCTACGGCTCCGGCAACGCTGATGGGAACCGCCATTCCCACAACAACCTTCCCATTCTGCTCGCCGGTTCCGGCGGTGGCAGCTTAAAGCCGGGCCGCTATATCAAGACCAAGCCAACCCCGCTCACGAACCTCTTCCTGAGCATGGCCGACCGAATGGGCGCGGAAGGAATTGAAAAGCACGGCGATTCCACCGGCCGCCTCGAAGACATCGCTTAAGAAGTGCGGTGAGCGATTCGTGCGGGCTGGCGGTTCGGGCAAGCCGGCGACCTCTGCTCGTCCCCTGTCCGGATGTTGAACGAGGTTCACAGGCCCGCTGTGGTTCACATGAGCATGCGCCCCTGCCAATCCTCACCATTGCCGGGCCTCGGAGAGGCCGCACATACTAGCCCACGGGCGCAGCCCGTGGGTGTGGAATTCGAGCAACCCACCGGCTCCGTAGGAGCCGAACAAATCTCCGCCATGCCGTCACTCTCACTCGCCACGCAACGCCGACTCGAACGACTATACGCTGCCGCCGAGAACTGGACTGCGGCCTGGGGATGCTCTGCGTTGCTCCGCGAGGTCTCCATCGAGTTCGCGGAGCCAAACACTCAGGCCCTCGGCACGCTCGCTTTGAAGAGCCGCGTAATAACTCTTAACGGGTTGCTCCTGCAGCAGCCCAAAGATGAACTGCTGCACGAAACCTTGTGTCACGAACTCGCCCACGCCGCGACCGCGTGGCGTTACGGCTTAAAAACGGAAGAGCACGGCGTGGAGTGGCAAGAGTTCATGCAAAAAGCCGGTTTCACCCCCCGCCCCCACATCTTCCGCGACGAAATCCACGGCTCCTAACAATGGGCAGCCGCTCACCCAAACGATGCCAGCAAGGCTCCGCAGGAGCCGAACAGAGTAGCCCACAGGCAAGCGCCAGCGCAGCCTGTGGGTATCAAGTCCGTGTCGGGATAGGCTCCGTAGGAGCCGCACAAATTCCTTGCGCCGCGCTCTCCCCTCGCAACCACGCTGGTCACGGCACCGTCACACCTCAGGGTATTTCCACGGCGCGCGATATGGGCGCTGCAACATCTCGTTGGCCTTGGGATCATTCACGATCTGCTCCTTCGCGCCATCCCATTCGATGCTTCGCCCCGCGCGCCATGAGATCATTCCCAACAACGGCAACACGGATGAACGATGCGCCTGCTCAATGCCGGCGGCCGCGTCTTTGCGCTTCTCGATGGCTTGGAGGAAATCCTCCCACAGCATCGCGAGGTTATGCCCATCCGGCTCCTGCAACTCGGACTTCACATGCACCTCCGGATCCCCCTTTTTGTGGGGATAAAACGTCCAACCATCCCGCCAACCGATGTGCAAGGTTCCGTTCGTGCCGTAGAAGTAAGCGCCGATCGAATGCTTCTCCGTGGGGTTCCCTGAAAACTTCCGGTGCTCCCAAACGCAGGTGAACTTCTCGAACTCGTAGGTGGCCACCTGGTGATCCGGCGCATCGGTCGTCTGTTCCTGATCCGTCAACACAGGCTCACCTGCGATGTCGCGCCCGCCTGTGGAGAACACCCGTTTCGGATACTTCTCCTCCGTCCACCACAACACTTGATCCAGCCAATGCACGCCCCAATCGCCGAGCGTTCCGTTGGCGTAATCGAGAAAGTTCCGCCAGCCGCCCGGATGCAGCTTCGCATTGAAAGGACGCAACGGCGCCGGTCCGCACCACCGATCCCAATCCATCGATTTGGGAGCGGGGCTATTGGGGCGCGGGTTCTCGCGACCGCCGCCCGAATGCGCAAATAACCGCACCATCCCCACCTGGCCCACTTTGCCCGACTTCAAAAACTCCATCCCGCTGGTGTGATGCGGCCCGATGCGGCGGTGCAAACCCACCTGGACCACACGCCCGGATTCACGCGCGTTCTTCAGCATCGCCCGACTCTCGTTGACGGTGTGGCCGGTGGGCTTTTCCACAAACACGTGCGCGCCCGCTTTTACAGCGTCAATGGTTTGCAGCGCGTGCCAATGATCCGGCGTGGCAATGATGACGATCTGCGGCTTCTCTTTCTCCAGCAGCTCGCGATGATCCTTGTAGGTCTTCGGCGAATCACCATTCCACCCGTTCACCTGGTCCGCAGTGATCTCGAGCCCGTTGCCATCCACATCGCAAAGAGCGGTGACCTGGCAGCGCTTCGAAGCGACTGCTTCTTTCAGAATGTTCTTTCCCCACCAACCGCAGCCAATCAGGGCCGTCCGATATTTGGCGCCTTCAGGCTGCCCGAGGATGTAGGGGGCTCCCGCGAGGAAGAGCCCAGTGGATGCAATGAATTCGCGCCGTTTCATGCTTACTTCTTGCGAAGATCGACTGCGACAATGTCCCCACGCGAATTGCGGCAATAGAGCAACCCGTTCGCCAGCACAGGCGCGGTCCACGACTTGCCACCTAGAACCTGCGCCCGCGCGCTTGGCTTGAACGCCTCGGGGGAAACAGGCGCAATCATCAACTCGCCTTTGGCCGACAACGCGAGGATCTTCCCGTCGGCCACGATGATGCCGCCGCTGCCGAAGTCGCGTTCAACCCAAAGCTCCTTGCCTGTCTCCACCTCCACACACTTTAACGAAGCCTTGTCGCTGGTGTCCCCATCGACACCATAGACATGCTTGTCCACGAGCACCGCGGGGTTCAGTTGGGTGCGGAGAACGCGATTCTTCCAAATCGGTTCCGGCTCTGTTCCTCCGGCTTTCGGTTGTGGAAAAAGAGCGGCGCCTTTGCCGTAACCCGAGGAGATGAACACCTTGTCACCATGCGGAATCGGATCCGCGGCGTTGACCCCATACTGCGTCAGCCACTTGATGCTCCAAAGCTGCTTTCCGCTCTCTGGTTGAACCGCGTAATACCCTTCGCCATTGGCGATCCACATCTCAACGGCGTTGCCGCGCTTGATCGGCAGTGGGGTTGTGTAACCCGCCTCACCCGCGCCTGATTTCCAAATCTCCTTCCCGGTTTGCTTATCCACCGCCATTCCCCCGCCGCCGACGTTCAGGATCAAGTGGTTCCCGTGAATGGTGGGCGCGCCAGTAAATCCCCAACTCGGAATCTGCGCTCCCGTTTCTTTAACAAGCTGCCGTTGCCACACGACCTTTCCATCAGCCGCGTTGAAGCAGAACAAATCTCCCCACCGGCTCAGCCAATAAACCCGCTGCCCATCGATGGTCGGTGTGCCGGTGACACCGCCTTCATAATACTTATCCCCGAGTTCCGCCGGGTAACTGTGCTTCCAAAGCTGCTTGCCCGTGGCGGCATCCAGACAGAACACCGTGTCCTGCTCGCTCGCATGGCCCGCTGTGAAGGCTTTGCCCTGGCCAACCACGATCGAGGAGAATCCAAGCCCAACATTGCCCTTCCACACGATAGCCGGCCCGCTATCGGGGAACTCAGAGACCAATCCTTTCTCCTGCGAGATGCCATTTCGAGCGGGGCCGCGCCATTGCGGCCAGTCGTCCGTGAAAGAGCATGGTTGGGTAAAGCAGACGACAGCGACGGCGAGCGAGCTAATGAGCTTCCTTGGATTCATGTGTGCCAGCTTAGCGGGACCGAAAAAAAAGCAAAAGCCGGAGAATTAATGGCCCTGGTTGCCCCTGTGGCGCTGCTTGTGTTCCAAGGATTCTTCGTTTACCCATTGTCGGAATGGGCGCAGGGTGGAATACTCGGGTGGCTCCCGCGCAAACTCGGGGTCAGGACTTTTGAAAACCTTGTCACCTCCCACAAACCCCAGCCCAGTTATCTTGTTGGCCGAGGATTCGGAGGATGACGCTTATTTCTTTCAACGCGCCCTCCGCCGCACCGGATTGCCCCACACGCTCCAGCGCGCACGGAATGGCAAGCTGGCTGTTGAAGCGCTAAAGGAAGCCATCGAAGCTCCTGAGGCTGACGCTCTTCCACACATCATATTCCTCGATCTCAAGATGCCGATCATGGGCGGCTTCGATGTGCTGGAATGGATTCGTTCAAGCCCGGCCTCCGGCAGAAGCCCCGTTGTTGTCCTCAGCGGGTCGGACGAAGCCGCGGATCGCGCAAAGGCAGCGGAGCTTGGAGCGCACGGGTACCTCGTGAAGCCAATTAGCGAGTCGCAGCTCCGCGAACAGTTGCAAAATCTTTCCCTGGCTGGGCATCCAGCGGGAGCGCGCGCGTGAGCGACAGCCCCCAAGGGGATCTCAGCCCCGATTTGCTGATGGAGTTCTTCAGCGAGGCGGATGAGCATCTCACGAACATTCGGCAGAGCCTGACGCAGCTCGAAGCTTCAATTGGGCGGGCACAAGCGGACCTGGGCGCGCTTCAGCCGCTCTTTCGAGACTTTCACTCGCTCAAAGGATTATCCGCGATTGTTGGGCTGCGCGCCGCCGAGAGCCTCGCCCATGGCACTGAGGATTTCCTGCGTGAACTAACCCGGGGCAAAGTCACGCTTACGGCTGAGGGTTTGGATCTGCTGATGGCAGCAACCCATGCGCTCGAGCAAATCCTTGCGGCGTTCCGCGCAAAGCAGGAGCCGCGTGAATACACCGAGTTGGCTGAACAGCTTCACAGGATTGTCCAGTCAAAGGATGCCAAGCCGTCCGAGCGCCTTTCCGAAAGCGCCAGCCGCCTTGTTGAGGAGGCTAAAAGCCGCGGGCTTGTTTTGTGGAAATGCACCTTCACACCCGCGCGCGAGCTTGATGTGCGGGGTCTGAATGTGACCACCGCGCGCGAACGGCTCGCGCAAGCAGGGGAAGTGATTAGCTCCACGCCCCGTGTTCTCGGGGAGGGGCACGTTGCGTTCGAGTTCGTCGTGGCCATGCGCGAAACGCCCGCGGACATCACGGCCTGGGACAAAGATGGCCTGGTCATGGAGCTTTTCGACGCGCCGACTGCCGAGCCGCCGCCAAGTCCGCTGCCGCTCCAAAATGATGCGGAGCACGATCCGTTCATAGCGCCGTCGCACGTGGTGCGCGTCGATCTGGAGCGCCTGGATGATATGATGCGGATGGTTGGGGAAATGATCGTGCAGCGCTCGCGGTTCGATGAGGAAGTCGCCAGGTCGGCCAAGCGCGGCCAATCTGTGGACATGCGTTTATTCGAGGAGATCAACACCTCGATGGGGCGATCGCTGCGCGAACTGCGAGACGCCATCACGAGAATGAGGCTCGTTTCCGCCGCGGAAATCTTTGCGCGCATGCCATTCGTCGTGCGGGATCTTGCGCGCGGCTCCAACAAGCGCGTTCGGATACAGTTGGAGGGGCAGCAAACTGAAATAGACAAGTACGTCATTGAGCAGTTGAAGGATCCCATGCTGCACCTTGTCCGCAACGCGTTCAGCCATGGGGTTGAGCCTGTGGAAGAGCGCCGCGCCGCGGGCAAGCCAGAGGAAGCCACGATCTTCTTGAAAGCAGAAGCGGCGGGAGACTCGGTGATCATCACAATCGGTGACGACGGGCGAGGCGTGAACCGCACAGGGCTCAAAGCTAAAGCACGGCAGGCCGGACTCGCCACCGCTGATGTTGTGGACAACGCTGAAGCGCTCCGGATTCTATGCGCGCCTGGTTTCTCCACGCGCGATGAAGCCGATCGCGCTTCTGGCCGTGGAATTGGCATGGCGGTCGTGCAGAACACCGTTCGTCAGTTAGGCGGCACTCTCGCGATGGAGTCGGAACTCGGCGTCGGGACACGCTTCGTGATCACCCTGCCGCTCACCCTCGCGATTGCCGACACGGTTATTGTCTCGGTTGCGGATCAAACCTGCGCGGTGCCGCAGGCAATCATCAGCGAAGTGATGCAAATCGAGCCCAAGGACCTTCGGCGCGTAAACGGTGTGGAAGTCATGCCGTACCGGTCAGGAGTTCTCCCGGTCATTCGCCTTTCCAGTTTTTTCAATGTTCCTGCCAGCGAGCAGCCCCGGCTTTGTGTGCTCGTCCTGCGCTCGCACCGGGGGAGTTCCGGCTTGGTGGTTGACCGTGTGTTCGGGCAGAAAGAGGTGGTGGTTCGCCCCATTCGCGACCCGCTCATTCAGGTGCCGGGCATCAGCGGCGCAACTGAATTGGGAAATGGCCGGCCTGTTCTCATATTGGATGGAGCAGCATTTACCAGCGGCGCTGTGCGTCCTAACCTAACTGAATCCCCTGAGCGCTTAAATTAACATATGGCCGAGGAAGCTGAACCTTTTGTGCTTTTTGATGTGGCAGGCACGACGTATGCGACGCCGAGCGCCAGCGTCCGCCACATCGAAATGCTTGAGCATATCACGATCGTTCCCAATGCTCATCCTGCCATCGAGGGCGTTGTCTTTTCCCGCGGCCAAGTTATTCCCGCTTTGAACCTTCGCGCCCGATTTGGATTTGCCAAAGCGCCCCACGACATCCGCACTCGAATCGTATTCGTGCAGGTGCATGAACGGGTCGTTGGGTTGATCGTTGATAGCGCGCGTGAATTCCTAAGTGTGCCCGCGAGCGCCATTCGGCCGATCGAAGAGGCCCTCGCTGGGGTCGCGGGGAACTATCTGAAAGGCCTCACCACGATTCGAGACCGTCTGGTGCTCATTCTTAACATTGAGGCCGTTCTGAATCTGGAGCTTGACCCCGCGCTCGCGGAGTCTCTGCAACAGGCCGCAAAGCTCGGCGCTGCTCAGGCAGCCACAACCTCTGCACAATCTTAATTTTATGCCTAAACCCAAAAACCTTCCTGCCAACGGCGCCAGCAGCTCAAGCCACCTGTCCGGCGGCCTCGAAGCAAGCGGCTCGGGTGGACGCGACCTCGGCGGCATCCTTGCTCGGATCTCTGTTGGACTGGACGCGCAAAACAGTTCGGTTGCCGATGCCACAGCGGAGGTCGGGCATCTCACGGCCTCGCTCTCTGAAACAGCTCAGCAGGCCGAAACCGCCGCGACAGCGACCGAGCAGATCGTTTCCTCGATGAACGAAATGGCGGCTTCCACCGAGCAAGTGACCGCCAATGTCGCGGAGGTGGCCACGGCTGCAAGCCAGATAACGGCTTCCATAAAGAGCGTCTCCTCGTCGGTGCGCAACGTGACTGCGGACGCGCAGGAGATGGCCACTTCCGCCCAGGAGGTGAGCGCCGCCATGACTGAGATGACGGCCTCCGTTCGCCTCATCAACAAGGACAGCGAGAGCCTCGCCACATCGATTGTGGAGGCAGCGGCATCGATTGAGGAAGTCAGCCGCTCCATTGAAAGCGTGAGCAAAGGCGCGGATGACCTCACGGCGGCAGCCGAGGAAACTTCCTCCGCGATGAACGAGATGGCAGCTTCGATCGAGGAAGTCGGGGGAATGTCCGAAGGCCTTGCGACCTCCGTGGAGGAAACCTCGACCGCCGTTGAGCAAATGGCGCGCTCCATTCAGGGAGTCGCGCAGAATGCGCAAAAAATCACGGATGTGGCCAACGACGCGGCGAGCAGCGCCACGCAAATGGAGCGATCCAGCAGGTCCGTGAACGATCTCGTCAAACGCACAGACGAAATCTCGCGGCGATTGTCCAGGCAAGCGGATGAAGGGGCCTCGAAAATCGAGCATTCGATCAAAGGCATCTCCCGAGTGGCGGCCGCAATCACAGGCACGACCAGCGTCATGCGCGAGTTGAACAAAAAAACGCGCGACATTGGTGGCATCGTCAACACGATCGTGATTATTGCCGAACGCACGAACTTGTTGTCCCTCAACGCGTCGATCGAGGCGGCGCGCGCCGGTGAGGCGGGCCGCGGCTTTGCGGTTGTGGCGGAGGAGATCCGCAACTTGGCGGAACGTTGCGCCCGGGCCAGCTCCGAGATCACCGACATCGTGCGAAGCCTCGAGGATGTCACGCGCGAGGCGACTGACACAGCTCTGGCGGGGGCGCGGATCGCTGAAGAAAGCAATCGCCAATCTGAGGAAGGGCAAGCGGGCTTGCGCACCATTCTCGCTGGGGTGAATGAAAGTTCGACGCTCGTGGCGCAGATCACCGCCGCGAGCGAGGAGCAGCTCATCGCCGCTCGCGCGGTCAGCGAGGGCATTGCCACGACCTCAGCGCAAGCGCGCCAGATCGCGACGGGCGCGGCCGAGCAAGCGAAGGGCGCGGGTCAAATCGTGCAGGCCACGACCCACATGCGGAAGGCTGCGAAAGAAGTTTCCCAGGCGACGGCGGAGCAGGGCAGGGCAGCGCGTGAAGTGATGAAAGCGGCCCAGAGCACAACGAGCATCGCCGCGCACTTCCGCAAGGCCATGGCCGAGCAAGCCAAAGGTTCCGCGGAAATCGTGAAAGCCGTCACTGCGATGCGGCAGGGGGCCGGCTCAACAGCCAGAGCTCTCGCCGAGCAAGCGACAGCCGCCGAGCAAGTTACTCGCGAAACAGACAGGCTGGCCCAGCAAATCGCGCGCATCACACAAGCCATGGCTGAGCAATCACGGAATTCTCAGGAGATCACGAATGCCGCGGAGAGTCTCCGCCAACAATCGGCCCAGGCCGCCCGCGCGATGGAAGAGCAAACTCGCGCGGTCCGCGAGGTGAACGTCGGCACGTCTGAGGTCGCGCGGCAAATCAAGCTGATCACCCAGGCAAATGCGGGCCACTCCGCGCGCGGCTCCGCTGTTGAGCAAAGGCTCCGTGACCTGGCGGCGCTGACCGCGTCTGCGGCGCGGGAGACAGCCGCTCTCGGAGATGGCGCCATCAATGGACGCGAAACGGAGTCTCCCAAGAGCCGAAAGCCAGGCGGCGCCCGGCCAAAGGCGCCCGGAAAACGGAGCGGCCGCGAGCCATCGATCGGGCCGGTGGATCAAACTGGCTCCTAACGAAGAGCCATGGCACAGGAGCGCATCTCAACCCTGCTGGTCACTCCAGGGATTCTTCCGTTGCTGCGTGATTTAATTCACGAGCGCACCGGGATTTTCTTTGAGGAGACGCGCCTGGACCTGCTCCAAGAGAAGATCGAGCCGCTCGCGGCGGCGAAGGGCTGCCGTTCGTGCCTGGATTACTACTACCTCCTTAAATACGAAGCGAATGGAACAGAAGATTGGGCGCTGCTGATGGATGCCCTTTCCGTCCAGGAAACGTATTTCTGGCGGGAGTCGTCGCAGATCCACGCTCTGGCCAACGTCATTGCGCCAGCGTGGTTCGCGCGCAACCCAAGCTCGCCCCTTAGAATCTGGAGCGCGGCCAGCGCGACTGGGGAGGAAGCTTACAGCATCGCCATAGCGCTGGTGGAAGCAGGCTGGGGCTCGCATCCAGTTCAAATTTATGGAAGCGATGGGAGCCCTTCAGCCATCGCGAAAGCCAACGCCGGTGTTTACCGGGAAAAAGCGTTTCGGACGCTTGCTGAGCCGCTGCGGCGGAAATATTTCACACCACAAGGATCTGAGTGGGCGTTGAACCCTGAGATCAAGAGTCGGGTTAAGTTCCAACGCGCAAATCTGTTGGAGCCCGAGCAGATCGACACCCTGGCCCGCGCCCAAGTGATCTTTTGTCGAAATGTGTTTATTTACTTTTCCGCGCATGCCATTCGGCAGACGGTGGCAACGTTCGCACGCCGAATGCCTTCAGGCGGGCACCTTTTCGTGGGAGCTTCCGAGTCGCTGCTCCGGCTGACAAGTGATTTCGAGCTTCGGGAGATTGGGGATGCTTTCGTATATGTCCGCAACTGAATTGAATTCTGCCTCCACGCCAGGGTTGATCATTCGCGTGCTGATCGTGGATGACTCCGCCTTCGTGCGGAAGGTCGTGCGGGAGATGCTCTGCAGCAGCCCATTCATTGAGGTGATTGGCGTCGCCAACGATGGGGAAGAAGCTTTGCGAAAGGTTGAGGAAATGAAGCCCGACCTCGTCACGTGCGACCTGACGATGCGCGGAATGGGAGGAGTCGATTTCGTGCGGAATCAAATGCGCCGTCGCCCGCTGCCCATCCTTGTGTTAAGCGCTTCCGCTGCGGACGCGGTCGAGGTTCTTGAAGCGATGTCGGCAGGGGCTGTTGATTTCATTAAGAAACCGAGCGCGCTCGCCAGCGACGATCTTCTGCGGGTGCGGGAAGAATTAGTCCAAAAAGTCAAAGCCGCCGCGCGGGCGCCCGTGCAAAATCTTTTGCCGCCGGCGACGGCCGCGACGCAGCCGTTGGCGCGGAAGTCAGGGCCAGCGGCGAACTACGATGCCGTGGTTTTAGGAATTTCTACCGGCGGCCCCCAAGCTTTGAGATTTCTGATTCCACAACTGGCTGCGGACTTCCCGGTCCCGCTGCTCGTCGTTCTGCACATGCCTGTGGGGTACACGGCGCTGTTCGCCGAGAAGCTCAACGAGCTGTCGAGCCTGGAAGTGGTCGAGGCTTATGAGGGGCTTGAGCTGCGGCCAGCCCAGGCCGTCATCGCGCTGGCTGGAAGGCATTTGACCTTGGAGCGAGTCGGACCAGACCAGGTGGTCGCGCGCCTGAAATCTCAACCTCTTGATAAGCCTCATCGCCCCTCGGTGGATGTGCTCTTCAGGAGCGCTGCGGAGGTCTACCGCCACCGTGTCATGGGTGTCATAATGACCGGGATGGGCAACGATGGGGAAGAGGGCGCTGCCTGCATTAAAGCTCGCGGCGGCGCTGTGTTGACAGAAGCAGAAGAAAGCTGCGTCATTTACGGAATGCCGCGCTCTGTTGACGAAGCCGGTCTAAGTGATGCCAGTATTCCTCTCACACGAATGGCCGAGGAAATTGTGAAACGTTTATGAGTGCTAAAGTACTTATCGTGGATGACTCCGCGCTGGCGCGGCGAATGGTCCGAATGGCTCTGGAAGAGCTGGGCCACTCTGTTGAGGAGGCCAGCGATGGCGCGCAGGCTTTGGAGCGCTATGCCTTGAACCAGCATGACGTTGTGATCCTCGACATGGTCATGCATGGAATGTATGGGCTGGAAGTTTTGCAGAACTTTCGACAATTGAACCCGAAGCTCCCGGTCATCATCGCGACCGCAGACATTCAACGCTCCACGCGTGATCAAGTGCGGGACGCCGGCGCGGCCGCCATGCTTAACAAGCCGTTGAGGAAAGAGGAGCTGCGTGAGTTGCTCTCCCTCGTGCTGAGCGGAGGCACTCAATGGACTTGACCGCTGTCCAGAAGGACACACTCACCGAGCTGATCAGCATCGGCTACGCTCGCGCCGCGGCTGCCCTATCCGACCTGACGGGGCATCGAATCTCCCTGGCTGTTCCAGAGGTGGCCATCCATCCCATCGCGGAGATTACGCGATTGCTGCAGCAAGTGATTTCGGGCCGGGTCACGAGCGTGAATCAGATTTTCGGGGGCTCCATTGCGGGCAACGCCATTCTGCTCCTGGACACTTCGGCAGCGCTTCTCCTCAACCAGTTGCTGACTGATCGCCCCCAGGCATCGGACTTGGACGAAGCTGGCCGCGAGGTGGTTGTGGAAGTCGGGAACATCGTCTTGAACGCGTGCCTTGGTGTTTTCGGCAACCTTCTGCAGGTCCAGGTGAACTTTTCGGTTCCCCACCTGCAAATTGACGAAGTCTCGCAGGTGATCCAGTCCATTTCATTAAAGGACCAGAACCTTAAATTCGCGTTGATGATCCACACTCGTTTCCACCTGCGCGCCAGTGATGTCAGCGGATATCTGGTCATCATTCTTGGCGTGACCTCGCTGGAGCGTCTCCTCGTTGAGTTGAAAAAATGGGAAGAGCGCCAGCTCGCTTAAAGACCTCGCATGCACCCCCCGGATGAGACATTAGGTTCGGCTCTGCTGGACTGGATGGATCGGTACGCTCCGTATGGCGTCTTTGCGGTGGACGAGGAGCTGCGTGTGCGCGGCTGGAACCAATGGCTCAAAACCAACACTGGCCTGGAACTCGCCGATGTGCTCGGCCGCTCGATTACTGAGCTTTTTCCGGATCTGGTCAGCCGGCGGTTAATCCCCCATTTCAAGAGGGCTCTCAACGGCGAAGTTAGTGTCCTCTCGACCGCCCTGCACGGTTACCTGCTTCCCTTGAAGCCGCTCACGAGAGACACCCCTTTTGAGTGGATGCGGCAAACCGCGCGCATCGCTCCCTTGCTCGCGGAGGGCAAAGTTGCCGGGGCGATAGCGGTGATCGAGGATGTAACGCAGCGCGAATTCCAAGCGCAAACTCTGCGGGAGCAGCACGATCGTGAAGAGATTCTCTCCTGGGCCTTGGCCCACCTGCTGGAATCGGAGCACCCCAAAACCGCCAGCCGGGAGCTTTTCTTCAAGGTTGCGGAGCATCTGGATTACGATGCCTACCTTCTATTCCTGCGGGACAACAAAGAATCTGTTTTCCGACTTTTCGCTGCGGGGGGAGTCAACACGGAGGCCGAAGCTTTGGTGGAGCGCCTCACGCCTGAGCGGGTTCCGTCCCTGCCGCAGTTGCGCCATGGTGAAGTGCTGGTTCGCGATTACGACCAGATCTATTCCGATCCGTCGGTGGCGCTCGGCAAGACGCTGGGGTTCACTGCGTATATCGTTTTGCCATTGAGGGCGAAGGGCGAACTCCTGGGGATGCTGACATTCGCCACCCGAACTCGTAAATCGATCTCAAGGGCGGAAGCTGATCTTCTGAAGACTATTTCAGAGTACCTTGCCGTAGCTCTGAATCGAGAGCAGACAGCACGTGAGTTGAGCGAGGCGCAAGCTCAGTTGAACAAACATGCGCTTGATTTGGAGCGCACCGTTGCTGAGCGCACTTCCAGCCTTAAACAGACCATCGCTGAATTGCAGACGTTCTCCTACACCGTCGCGCATGATCTCCGCGGTCCTATTCGCGCGCTGAAAGGGTATTCGGATGTGCTTCTCGAAGATTTTGCGCAGCACATGCCTGCCGAAGTGCAGGATATTGTCTGTCGCTTGCGGGAGGCTGGCGTGCGGATGGATCAGTTAACGCGCGACCTCCTGGAGTTCAGCCGCATCTCGCGCCAGGAATTTAAGCTGGGCCCGGTTCCCCTCGAGAAAGTGATCGCTGATTTGCTTCACAGCGCGCCACCGAATGTTCGTGAAAGTGTCACCATCAGAAGCCCTATGCCCATCGCCTTTGGGCACCGCACTCTCATCGAGCAGTGCGTGAGCAACCTTCTAGATAACGCGATTAAATTCGTGGCGCCCGGGAAGAACCCTCAGATCACCATCTGGAGCGAGCCGTCCGGCGACGAATGCGTCAGGCTCTGGGTGGAGGATAAGGGGATTGGGATTCCCCTTGAAGCGCAGGAGAAGGTCTTTGGCATTTTTGAACGCGGGGTAACGGCGACCGAATACGAAGGGACTGGCATCGGCTTGGCGATCATTTCAAAGGCGATGGAGCGGATGGGCGGACGCTGTGGTGTCGAATCCACGCCAGGCCAGGGAAGCCGGTTCTGGTTAGATTTTTGCACGCCGCAAGGGCTTTAACCTCGAAGAACTTACCCCTAATCCTGCTTCCTTCGGTTCTGCCTCAGCCATTTAAGCAGCGACCGGTTAGCTGCTCCATGCTTGACATGCGGGGGCAGTGGGCGGAGTTTACGCCCCCTTTAAGGGCTCAGGAACCGTGGACAAAAAAGATTGACGGAACCTGCACTGGGTATAACTTAGTAACATTAGTAATTCAGTTATGATTACCGACGCCGCGCCTGCTGACACTGCGCAGACTCCAAAGCTCTCCCATAACGAGATTCTCAAGGAGAATTGCCCAACTCTTTCTGGAACGATTGCTCAGACGCTGGCAGACCCAAACGCAGACCGCTTCAGCGAGGACGATAACCAGTTCCTCAAATTCCACGGCATGTATCAGCAGGATGACCGTGACAAGCGCAAGACGGGCAAGTTTTACATGTTCATGGTGCGCGGCCGCATCCCTGGCGGTGTCCTGAGCGCGGAGAATTACCTCGTCTATGACGATCTCGCCACGAAGTATGCGAACAACACGCTTCGCATCACTTCACGCCAAAGCTTTCAGTTCCATGGGGTGGTGAAGAAGGGCCTGGGCCCTCTCATGAAGGGGATCAATGACGCGATGATGACGACCATTGCCGCTTGCGGCGATGTGAACCGCAACGTGATGGCGCCTTCCACTCCGGCCACGAGCCTACTCGTGGAGCGGGTGCTCCAAGATGCTCGCCGCGTTTCCGACGCGCTCATCCCGAAGACTAAAGCTTATCATTCCATCTGGGTGGACGGCGTCGCGCTGAACCTGGAGGAGGAGAAGAATTTCGTCGATCCGCTTTACGGCAAGACCTACCTGCCGCGTAAGTTCAAAACGGCGTTTGCGATTCCCCCGCTGAACGACATCGATATCTACACCAACTGCCTCGGGTTCGTGGCAATCGGTGAAGGTGATCGCCTTGAGGGGTACAATCTGCTCGCTGGCGGCGGCATGGGCATGAGCCATGGCAATAAGGAAACCTTCCCGCGCATCGCTGACGTGATCGGTTTCTTCCGGCCCGAGTTGATCGAAGAGGTCGCGAAGGCGGTTCTGACTATTCACCGCGACTACGGTGATCGCACCAACCGCAAGCATGCTCGCTTGAAGTACGTGTTGGAGGATAAGGGCGCCGCTTGGTTCCGCCAGGAAGTTGAGGCGCGCATGGGCCAAAAGCTTGAAGATCCTCGCCCGGTGAATTTCACCAAGCAGGGTGACCTGTTCGGCTGGCATCGCCAATTTGATGGTCGCAGTTTCCTCGGCCTGTATGTGGAAGCAGGACGCATCAAGGATTTGCCTGGTTATGAACTGAAGACGGCTCTGCGCAAAATCGTGCAGCAGTTCCGCCCGGAAGTTCGCCTGACGCCTTCGCAGAACTTGATTCTGGCGAATGTTAAGGAGCTAGATCGCGAGGCGATCACCAAGGTCTTGGCTGAGCATGGTGTGCCGGTTGAAAATCAGGCGAGCATCGTCCGCCGCGCTTCCATGGCGTGCGTCGCTCTGCCGACTTGCGGCCTCTCGCTTGCTGAATCGGAACGCGCGTTGCCGGGCATCCTCAGCCACTTCGAAGGCGGACTGAAGGAAGTCGGACTTGAAGACCAGGAAATCATAATCCGCATGACCGGCTGCCCAAATGGTTGCGCTCGCCCGTTCATGGCGGAGATCGGCTTTGTTGGCCGCGCGCCGAACAAGTACCAGGTTTACCTCGGCGGCAATGAGTCCGCGACACGCCTGAACCGTCTCTGGAAAGAGAACGTGAAAGGCGAGGATTTGCTTCCAGAAATCAAACCGCTCCTGACTCGTTATAAGCAGGAACGGCTTGGCGCAGAGCGCTTCGGTGACTGGGTGGCTCGTGTGCTTTGGGCTGAGCAGTCTCCGCAATCGCCCACTCCATAATCACGGTTCTCGCAAGGGGCGTGAAAACGCCCCTTTCCACCATGCTTAATCCTGACGAAGTCGCGCAACTTAATGAGAGGTTCAACTCTCAGCCCACGGAGGAGATCCTTCGTTGGGCGTGGGAGCGCTTTGGCAAACGCTCTGCGATCGGCACGAGTTTTCAGGGCGCTGGCCTCGTGATGATGGACCTGGCGGTGAAGCATGGATTTGGATTCCCGGTGTTCACTTTAGACACGGGCTATTTGTTCGATGAGACGTTGGCGCTGAAGACCAACCTGGAGCGGCACTTTGGTTTCACGATTGAGTCCGTTCTCCCCGATCTCACGCCGGCCCAGCAGGAGGCGGCGCATGGGCCAGATCTCTGGGCACGCGATCCGGACCTCTGCTGCGGAATCAGAAAAGTGCTGCCGCTGCAAGGCAAGTTGTCCGACCTGGACTGCTGGATCACCGGTTTGCGTCGGCAGCAATCCGACACTCGCTCCAACATTGGCATTATCGAATTGTACAACTTCGATGGGACACGCGAGATCGTGAAGCTCAACCCGATGGCGAATTGGACGAAGGAAGCTGTCTGGGAGCATCTGCGCAAGAACGGGATTCCTTACAACACGTTGCATGACCAGGGCTACAGATCGATTGGATGCAAGCCTTGCACCGTGAAATCTGCCGGAGGGGAAAACGAGCGCGCTGGGCGCTGGACCGGGTTCAACAAAGTGGAGTGCGGCATCCACACGTTCATGGCCCGCAAAGCCTAACAGAATTTTCAGTATGGATTACCTCTCAAAGCTGGAGAACCAAAGCATCTATATTCTTCGCGAGGCATTTAATAAGTTCGAGAACCTCGCGATGCTGTGGAGCATCGGGAAAGATTCCACGGTGCTATTGTGGCTGGCGCGCAAAGCGTTCTTTGGCCATGTGCCGTTCCCGCTCGTGCACGTGGACACCACTTACAAGATTCCTTCGATGATCGAGTACCGCGATCGTTTAGTGAAGGAATGGAAGCTGGAGCTGGTGGTGGGGAAGAATGAGGAGGTTCTCCGCTCGGGGATCACTTATCCGAACGGCAAATGCACGCGCGTGGAGTGCTGCGGGACGTTGAAGAAGGATGGCCTGAAGCAAGTGCTTGAGAAGCATCATTTCACCGGAGTGATCGTTGGCGTGCGGCGCGACGAGGAGCCCACTCGCGCGAAGGAGCGGTATTTCAGCCCGCGCGACAAAAACATGGAGTGGAATGTTGAGGACCAGCCACCGGAGTTGTGGGATCAATTCAAGACGGACTTCGACAAGGGAACGCACATTCGCATTCACCCGCTCCTGCATTGGACCGAGCTGAACATCTGGGAGTACATCGAGCGTGAGAACATGCCGATTATTCCGCTCTATTTCGCGAACCAGAATGGTGATCGCTATCGCAGCCTTGGTTGCGCGCCTTGCACCGCGTCGATCAAGTCGAATGCGCGCAGCGTTCGCGAAATCATTGAGGAATTGCGCCACACGCGCACCACGGAACGCTCTGGCCGTGCCCAGGATAAAGAGAGCGAAGACGCTTTCGAGAAGCTCCGTCGCGATGGCTACATGTAAGCGCGCGCCTGCTCCCAGCCCTGCACTTTTTGACCCTGAACTATTTCTTTCCCTATGGCCATTGCTCCCGAACTGACGAAAGCTATGTGGACCAATAACGGCAACGGCAGCGCGAACGGCGCGCCCACCGAGCAGTTAAAGATCGTGATCGTGGGCCATGTGGACCATGGCAAATCCACTTTTGTGGGCCGCCTCTTCAATGACACCGGCTCACTTCCGGATGGGAAGCTGGAGCAGTTGCAAAAGATTGCCGAGCGGCGCGGGGTTCCTTTCGAGTGGGCCAACTTGATGGACGCTCTGCAATCGGAGCGCGATCAAAACATCACGATCGACACCGCGCAGATTTGGTTCCACACCAAGAAGCGCCAATACGTGATCATCGATGCGCCGGGCCACAAGGAGTTCCTGAAGAATATGATCACGGGCGCTGCCAATGCGGAGGCTGCGCTGTTGTTGATCGACGCCCATGAAGGTGTGCAGGAGCAGTCCCGCCGCCACGGCTACTTGTTGAATTTGCTGGGGATCAAGCAAATCGCCGTGCTCGTGAACAAGATGGACCTGGAGAATTACTCCGAGGAGCGTTTCAACTCCATCGAGCGGGATTACCGGAAGTTTTTGGAAGGTGTTGGCGTTACGCCGACCTGCTTCATTCCCATTGCGGCGAAGCACGGCGATAACATCGCCACTCGCAGCGACAAGATGCCGTGGTGGAAAGGCGGCACGGTTGTGGAGACGCTGGATGTGTTTCAGGTCGCGCAACCACGGAGCGATAAGCCGTTGCGCTTTCCGATCCAGGATGTTTACCGCTTCGACGAGCGCCGCATTCTGGCGGGCCGCATTGAGTCGGGGACATTGAAGGTCGGCGATCGACTCATCTTCAGCCCAGGCAATAAGACCAGCACGGTTAAAACAATTGAGCGCTGGAATGCGTTGTCTCACGACGTTGCGTCGGCGGGTGAGTCGATCGGCGTCACCTTGACGGAGCAGATCTTCGTGGAACGCGGGGCTGTGGCGTCGCTGGAGAGTGATGCGCCCTATGATTTGACGCGCTTCAAAGCGCGGGTGTTTTGGCTTGGCCGCGCGCCGTTCAAGCGGGGCCGTTTATACAAGCTCAAGCTCGCCACGCAGGAAGTTGATTGCGAAATCGAGAAGATCGAGCGGGTGATTGATTCCTCCACGCTGGAAACCGTTTCCCGCAAGGAGAATGAATTGTTCGTTGGCCGCAATGAAGTCGCGGAGATGACGTTGCGCACGCGGCGTCCAGTTGCGTTCGACACGCATTCCGAGATCGTGGCGACGGGCCGTTTCGTGATCGTGGACGGATTCGAAGTGTCTGGCGGCGGGATCATCGCTGAAGACAATTACCCGAAGAAGACCACGGACGGCCGTCTGCGCAGCGACAATCTTTATTGGAGCCACGGCAAAGTCACCGCGGACCAACGCGCGCGCCGCAATGGCCATCGCGGCATGGTGGTGTGGCTGACGGGCTTATCGGGCGCGGGCAAATCGACCATTGCAACGGAGCTTGAGCGCGAGTTGTTCAACATCGGCAAGCAGGCTTACGTCTTGGACGGCGACAACGTGCGCCACGGATTGTGCTCCGACCTTGCATTCTCGCCGCAGGACCGGAAGGAGAACATTCGCCGCGTGGGTGAAGTGGCGAAGTTATTTGCTGACGCGGGATTCATTTGCGTCACTGCGTTTATCTCGCCGTATCGCAGCGACCGCGACATGGTGCGGCATATGATGCAGGAAGGGCAGTTCATCGAAGTGCATGTGGACGCGCCGTTGAAGGTGTGTGAGGAGCGGGATCCGAAGGGGTTGTATGCAAAGGCGCGCGCTAACGAGTTGCGCGAGTTCACGGGCATTTCAGCGCCATACGAGCCGCCGACCAAGCCGGAGCTGGTGTTAAACACCGAGTCCATGCCCGTGCAGGAAGCGGTGACACGGATTTTGGAATACATCCACGTGCAAGCGGAGGAGATGGAAGTTTCGATTTAAGGCGGGGAGGTGGGGCGCGTCGCCTAAAGCGTACGCAATGACCGGCCTCAGTAGGCCTCGGAGAGGCCGCACATTCTAGCCCACAGGCGAAGCGAAGCGGAGCCTGTGGGATATGGATCCCGCGCCCGCCAGGCTCCGTAGGAGCCGAACAACTCCAGGCTTGACCGCCCCGCAACGGATGGTTGCCTTTCGGCGTGGCTCACACGTTTTCCGACTTGCTGGTGCATGTCGTCTTCGGGACGAAAGATCGTCGCCCAACGATCGATGATTCCTTCCGGGCCCCGCTTTTCGCGTATATGTGCGGCATCCTTCAGCAACATGGCGCGAAGGAAATCACCATAAATGGCACACGCGACCACGCACACATCCTGATGGCAGCGCCTGCTACGGTTGCGCTTTCCGACCTCGTTCGGCAGTTGAAATCGAGTTCCACCCTTTGGGTGCACGAACAATACCGGGAATCGCTGGCGTTTAGTTGGCAAACAGGCTATGGGGCGTTTGCTGTCAGCCGGTCCAATTATCTGCGCGTGCGCAGTTACATCGAACAGCAGGAGGAACATCATCGGCATAAATCATTCGAGGAGGAATTCCTCGCGTTCCTCAAGAAGCACAATGTTCGCTACGATCCGGCGTTTCTTTGGCGTTAGCCTGTGCGGCTCCTACGGAGCCTGTGGTGTTGGGGGACTCTTAACCCACAGGCTGCGCTGGCGCTTGCCTGTGGGCTAGTATGTTTGACCCCTTTGGGGGCAAAGGGAAGGCGCAAGCACACGGGCATGGCGAAGCGGCCGCGTTACGACCGGGTGCATGGTGAAGGGTGCATGGTGACCAGTGCGTTTTTGGTGTGCGCGGAGGGAGGAGCTGTTCGGCTCCTACGGAGCCGGATTTGGTCGGACGTGGGACCCACAGGCTCCGCGTTGCTTCGCCTGTGGGCTAGTATGTGCGGCCTCTCCGAGGCCTTTCGGGAGGTATCAACGTGAACATCTCTGTCCAAACCGTAACCATATTGGCAGGGCCATTTTGAGCAGAGGGGCGTGCGGCGTGGCGCTTCTTTTACGGAGTGACCATTTCGCTTTGGCTTGGCGTGAGGCGGCGCGAAGCGAGTGCCAAATGGGCGGTGCGGTGAGCAAGCGGAAAACCTGTTTTAGGCGCTCACGCGGCTCAATTTACCCGCAACCCCAGGCGGGCTTGCATTTCGTAGTTCAACACGGACAGCGAGTAAATCGCAGCGGTGTCGCTGCGCAACACTAATGGCCCCAAGGTCACTGGGAGGGCTCCCGCGTTACGCGCCATGTTGATTTCCGCCGGGGTGAAATCGCCTTCTGGACCCACCCAAATCGCAATGCTCGTCGCGTGCTTTTTGCGTTCTTCGAAGTAAGCATCCAAAATTGCGCGGGGATGCTGCGTGTCCGATTGAAGGCTGGCCAGGAGCTGTAAATCGAAACGCTCGCCGCGATTCAAAAAGGCTGTGGGGGAGGTTGGTGGATCAATCTTCGGGAGCCAGGCGGAGCCGCATTGCTTGATGGCTTCGATGCACGTTTCGGTCCATTTCTCAACCTTGGCGCCGGCGTCCTCGTCATCCAACTGCACCACGGTGCGCTCACTCAGCAGCGGCACAATGCCGATGGCGCCAAGCTCGGTGGCTTTCTGCACGATGTTCTCCATGGCCTTACCCTTGGGCACGGCTTGGATCAGCGTGAGTTGGTAGGGGAGGGGACGAATGCTTGTGCGGGAGAGGACTTTTAACTGGCCACCTTTGCGTGAGATGTCAGCAATCTCACAGAGGAATTCGGAGCCTTGGCCGTCCAGCGCCACGATGCGATCGCGGACTTTCAGGCGCAGCACGTTTGTGGCGTGATGCGCTTCGCGGTCGCTAAGCGTCAACGTGGCGTTTGAAGCCTGACCTGGTTCAACGTAGCAGCGATGCATCTTGTCCCCTCGTCCCAAGTGTTGTTAGCGGAAAAGGTTCTTGGCCTTTTCGAAGAAGCTTTTGCTGATCGGGTTCGTGCTCGCGTCGCAAAGCTCGGCGAACTCCTGCAGCTTCGCTTTTTGGGCATGATTGAGGTGGGTGGGAATTTCCACCTGCACCCGAACATGAAGATCCCCTGAGCCATACCCTTGCAGGCTCTTCACACCCCGACCTTTGAGGCGGAAGATTGTGCCGGGTTGGGTGCCTGGAGGGATTTTAATTTGAGCTTTGCCGCTCATGGTGGGGACATCGATCTCGGACCCGAGCGCCGCTTGCACGAATTGCACCGGAACCTCGCACAGCAGATCGTCGCCGTCGCGTTGGAAGATCTCGTGAGCGCGAACATGCAGCACAACATAGAGGTCGCCCGGCGCGCCGCCGCGCAATCCGCCTTCGCCGCTGCCCGCGGAACGCAAACGGGTGCCGGTGTCCACGCCGGCTGGAATTTTAATTTTAACCTTGCTGGTCCGCTCGACCCGGCCATTGCCATGGCAGCGTTTGCAGGGCTTTTCGATGACCTGGCCGGCGCCTTCGCAGCGCCCGCAAGTTTGCGCGATGCTGAAAATGCCGCGTGAAGTCACCACCTGGCCACGACCGCCGCACGTCGGGCAAACGCTCCGCTTGCTGCCAGGCTCAGCGCCAGCGCCTTTGCAAACATCGCAAGCTTCCGCTTTTGTCAGTGAGACTTCCTTTTCGCAGCCGAGAACGGCTTCTTCAAAAGTGATCTCCATGTCGTAACGGAGATCCGCGCCCCGCTGCCGGCCGGTGGGGTCACGGCGCGCGCCGCCGCCACCGCCGAAAAGATCATCGAAAATGCTGCCGCCGCCGCCACCGCCGCCTGCGCCGCCGCCGAAGACTTCGCGGAAGATGTCGAAAGGATCATGGAAGCCGCCACCGCCCGGACGTCCTGCGCCCGCCCGGGTGCGCGGGTCAAAAGCGGCGTGGCCATATTGGTCGTAGGCCGCGCGTTTTTGCGGATCGCTCAGGGCCTCGTAAGCTTCACCGAGTTCCTTGAACTTTTCTTCAGCCGCTTTATCGCCTGGATTTTTGTCCGGGTGATATTTAACAGCAAGCTTGCGGTAAGCCTTCTTGATGTCATCAGCGCTCGCGCCTTTTTCGATGCCGAGCACTTCGTAGTAATCGCGTTTAGCCATTGTGCGTTAAGCGTTAGGCTTTTTCGCGACGATGACCGTGGCTGGGCGGATCAACCGGCCTTGCAGGCGATAGCCTTTCCGCAATTGCTGAAGGACGGAGCCTTCTTCAGCCTCGGCGCTTTCCTGCTGAGAAACAGCCTCGTGCAGATTTGGATCGAACTTCTGCCCAGCGACATTCAGCTCCTCGAGGCCAGCATCGGTGAGGGTGCTTTTAAGCTGGGTATAAATCATGGTAACACCCGTCTTCAGGGCTTCCATGGAAGCGCCTTGGGGAGCGTTCACCGCCTGGATGGCCATGTCGAAAGTGTCGAGCACCGGCACGAGCCGCTCGAGCAGGCTTTCGTTGGCATATTTGATTGCGTCCAAGCGCTCGCGCGCGGCGCGCTTTTTGAAATTGTCGAAATCCGCTGATACGCGCAGCAGGCGCTCATAGTTCTCTTCGCCCTTGGCAGCCTTGGCGCGGAGTTCGTCCAGTTCGGCTTGCGTGAGAGTGACTTGGCTTTGTTCAGTGGGCGCGGCGCCGCCTTCCTGAGCAGCGTCGGGCGTTGGCGCGGAGGCCTGTGACGCGCCCTGTGAAGGATTTAAATCGTTGTCGCTCATGCTTCTTTGACCAATGGAGCGGCCCGGTGTTGAAGGGGGCTGCTCCTATAAGCAGGGGGAACATACACAACGGCCTAGGGGAGAGCAACGGCCAGTCACGCGTGGATTGCACCTGAAGGAATGGGGTCGGCAACAAATTCCGTGGATCCCTACTGCAAAGCCTTCGGAACGGCAACTCCTGCCGGAGTTTCTGGTTTAATCCGCCTGTTTCGGGGTTGAACACCGCTGGCATTCTGGCTGCTAAAGGGTAGCCCAATGAATGTCATGGAAGATATTGCCGAGCCGATGGAGCTGAATGCGACCGCGCTCTTCTTGCCGTGCGGATTGCTTGGCCTGGAGCACATCAAACGCTTTCGCCTCGTCAGCAATCCGGAGGAAGAGCCTTTTTCCTGGCTGGAAGTGGATGGTGAGACGGACCTCGCCTTCATCGTGGCGCCTCCCTGTTACGTTGCGCCGGATTACGCTCCGAAGCTGACGGACGACGATGTGGAGTTTCTTGATCTTGAGTCTCCGAGCGACGCCTTGATTTACAACATCGTCACCTTGCGCGGGCGCAATGCGGCGACGGTGAATTTAAAGGGGCCCATTGTCGTGAACCGCCACACCATGCGCGGCAAGCAAGTGATCCTGGCCAATGCCAGTGAGTATTCGGTGCAACACCCACTTCCAACCCTCGGCTGAGCTATGTTGATTTTATCCCGCAAAACCGCCGAGAGCATCGTCATTGATGGGCGCATCGTGGTGAAGATCGTCCGAGTGGATGGCGACGTGGTAAAGGTCGGCATTGAAGCTCCCGCGGATGTGCCGGTGCATCGGCATGAAGTTTACCAGGAGATTCGCAAGAACAACCAGGAAGCGCTCACCGGGAAACGGCCGTTGCTGCCAAAAGTTCCGCTCGCGCTCGCCACCCATTCTTAAGCTCATTTTTAAACCCGCGAAAACACCATGGTCATCAACACAAACACCACAGCGCAAAACGCTGCATCGAACCTGCAATCCAGCCAGGCGATGTTGAACAAATCCCTTGCCCGGCTGAGTTCGGGCTCGAAGATTGTGAACCCTTCCGATGATGCGGCGGGGCTTGCCGTCTCGACACGCCTCGACGCGCAGATCGGCCGCATTAACGCGGCGCGCAGCAACGTGAACAACGCCATCTCTTTCACACAAGCGCAGGACGGCTACTTGATGAAGATCGGCAAAGCGCTCAGCCGCATGGGCGAATTGGCGATCCTCGCGCAGGACGTCACAAAGACGGATGCTGATCGCGAGTTGTATAACGCGGAATACGCCGAACTTGCCGAGTACGTCGCAGACGCTGCCACCAAGACGTTCAATGGTGTCCCTCTTTTTGCGAACACCGGCTTGGACATCACCACTGACGGAGACGGGGCGAGCTTCACGATGAACGGGATTGATCTTGGCGCCGCTGTTTACACGGACGCACTCGGCAGCGGTGTCGGCACTGTGGAAGATGCGCAAGAGGCAACAACGCTGATCCAGGATGCAATGACGCAGCTTTCGGAAGACCGCGCGCAAATCGGCTCTTACCAAACGCGGCTCACGCACAGCGGCGATCAACTCGCTGTGAGCAAAGAGAATCTTTTGGCAGCCAGCTCTCGGATCAAGGATGTGGATGTGGCTGAGGAATCCACGGAGTTCGCCCGCACGAACATTTTAGTTCAATCCGGCACTGCCATGTTAGCGCAGGCCAACCAAATCCCCCAAAACATCCTCAAGCTGCTTCAATAAAGCTCAAGGAGTCGAACGGTGACGCGGCGCACCAGCCGCGCGAGAACGGGCGTCTAACCAACGCCCGTTTTGCTTTTCGTGCACTTACTGACCTGAAGATGTGACGTCTTCCATCCTCAAAATTTGACCGTCGGCGCGGAGGCGGGTGCGAAGTTTTTCGTATGAAACGCTTTGGACAGGGACGCTGTCGTCGATGGCCGTTGCGGCTGCGGTCGCGGCCGATTGGCCGAGAATCATGAAGACCGGCTCCATGCGGATCGAGCCAAACGCGATGTGCGAGCTGGAGACACAGACGGGCACGAGCAGGTTATCCGCCTGGCCGGGCTTCGGCACTAGGGAGCCGAAGGCGATTTCGTACGGGCCTTTGGTTGAGACGCCGATGTCGCCTTCGTTCTGCACGTAACCTTCGGGCGTGACGTAGCGCTGCACGTTGTGTGAATCGATCGTGTACGAACCCATGCCGACTGACTCGGGAGTGGGCCGGCGTTTAAGCAGTTCGTTCTCGGTCATCACATACTTGCCGATCATTCTGCGGGCTTCCCGCACGTAGATCTGGTGCGGCCAGTGGCCGTTGTCTTTGAATTCATCACGCGCGAGGCCGTAGCGGCGCATCTTTTCCTGCACCTCCATTGGCACGCGTGGGTCATTGGCGATGAAGTAGAGCCAGCCCTTCTGGTAATTCTCGTGCTCGCGAATGATTTCACGGCGACGCTCGTACGAGGCTTCCGGATAATCGTAATTGGCTCCAATGTTGTCGGTGCTCATCGGGCCGTGATTGTTGGTGTCGGTCTTTTTGTTCGGAATGGGATCGAATTTGTCGAAGGTTTCGCGCCAGCCCGCATCGAAGATTCTCAGCAGAAGTTCGTAGTGCGCCGGGTCGTAGTTGTCGGGCTTAGGGAAGGGGACACGGTTGTTTGGATGATCCGTGAGGCACATGCGAAAGCAGTAGGCCTGGATCTTCCGGTCCGCAGCGCCGTATTCACCGGGAGGCTCAGCGCTGATTTTCGGCAGGACGCCGCTGGAGGGATCTCCCGGAATGCGATAAGGGCTGATGTTCGTCTTCAATACTCCGAAATGATGTCGATGATGCAACACCCCGGTCTGCACCCCGTTCCACTCTTCGCCGTACGTGGACTTCGATTCCCGCCCAACGTGGTAATTGACCCCAGCCGCTTGCATGAGGTCGCCTTCATAGGTGGCGTCTATGAACATGCGGCCTTCATAGGTCTTGCCGCTCAACATGGTGATGGACGCAATGCGTGAGCCGGTTTTACGCAACCCTTTGCGCCGGTCGAGCCATTCGTCGCGATGGACCGTAATGTTGTTCTCCTTCACGAAGTCTTCGAAAACGGATTCCGCAACGTGCGGCTCAAAGATCCACATGGTGCGTTGCGCGCCATCAATCGCGGGAGTGCCCTGGCCTTTGTTCCCGTAATCTTCCCGGCGCTGCCATTTCCAGGCTTCAGGCTTTTGGTAGCGCTGCCAAACGCGATGGTAGAATTCGCGCGCGATGCCGCCGATAACAGCTTTGTTGCCGGTGTCGGTGAAGCCGAGGCCACCGCTTGAAAGACCGCCGAGATGCTTGTCCGGGCAGACGATGATAACCGATTTGCCCATGCGCTTCGCCTGAACTGCGGCGCTCACGGCTGCGGATGTTCCTCCGTAAATCACAAGGTCGTGCATTTCGGCGAGCGCTGTCCGGATTGAAAGCAGGAGAGCTATCGCGCTGAGCCAAGCGGGGAGCGATTTCATGAGAGGGTTATAGCGAACAGGTTCGCTTTTGACAGGAAGGATTGGATTCCCTTTAGTGCGGGCAGTGGATTTATTCTTCCGCCAACCGCGCGTCCCGCCTGCAAGCGCTCTGGTCATCAATGGCATCCCGACTCCTGTGGTCTGGGTGCCCAATGGCCGCGCGCGGCGTTACTTCCTGCGGGTGCGCGCCGATGGAGCGGTCCGCGTAACCATTCCGCGTGGTGGGAACCTGGCGGAAGCGCAGAAGTTCGTTGAAAGGAACACCGCATGGCTGGTTGGGGCATTGGAGAGGGCTGCGGCGAAACAAAAGGAGCGGACAGCTTGGGACTTTGGATCAGAAGTGTTGTTCCTGGGGGAGAAGGTGCGGATTGAAAGAAGTGAGTCCGGGACGATTCGTCTCGGCGAGTCAGAACTGCCAAGCCCGTCGGCGAACCAGACGGTTCAAGGGGTGGTGCAAGCGTGGATGCAGCGGCGCGCATTGCAGGTGTTGCCGGAGCGAACATTGCACTTCGCAGGGGTGCATGCGTTGCAGGTCCGACGCATCACTCTCCGGAGCCAAAAAACGCGCTGGGGTTCCTGCTCGAGCAAAGGCGCCATCTCCCTGAATTGGCGGCTGATCCAGACGCCTTCCTTCGCGCAGGATTACGTGATCCTTCATGAATTGATGCACTTGCGGCACATGAACCATTCCGCGAGGTTCTGGGAGGCGGTGGAGCAGGTCTGCCCCGATTACAAAGCGGCTGAGAAGTGGCTCAAGGCCCACACGCATCTGCTGCGATAAGGCTGTTCAAAGCTTGTAATCCAGCGCTGGTGGTTTACTGGTTTTCAAGCGCGCGGGAATTGCTTTGAGCTGATGATGAAGCCCCGCGCCATCATCGTCCGGAATGATTTCGCATCGCTTAAAGGGACTGTACAGCTTGTTCATCACCTCGCAGGTGATCATGAGCCAGGCCTTGTTTTGGGCGCACTTCCTCTTCATGAGTTCCACGTACTCAGAAGTGCCGCGAGTCAGCAGCTATTTCATCTACTCGATCCTGGCTGGCGTGGGCTTGGTGGTGGAAGCTCTCGGGCGCGCGGACGTGGGGGTGGATTGGCGGGCGAAGAGCGTGGTCGAAAAGCATCACGTCGCGCTGCGCCAAACTTTGTATGCCTCGGGGGCGATCGTGTTCTTCCTGGCCGCCACAAAGGACCAGGTCATTTCCCGCGTGTTCCTCTTCAGTTATTTGCTGATGCTTTACGCGCTGCTGCTGGTCACTGCGCGCAATCTTCCGAAGTGGGTGACGGACTATGTTTTTGCGCGGAGCCGAAGGGCGCGCACACTCCTGGTTGGGGCGATGGCCCGGGCGGACGCTTTGAACGAATGGATTGCTTCCAAGCCGTTGCTGGGGTTTGAGGTGGTCGGCGCGGTCAGTGACGAAACGGTCGCGCCCGGTTTGCAAACGCCGATGCTGGGGGGAATGAAGGAGTTTGAAGGCATTGTCGTTCGCAACCAAATCAATCAGGCAATTTTGCTGGAGCCTTGCGACGACGCCGCAGTCACAAAGATTGTCAGCGCTTGCGAGCGGCTGGGTGTTCGTTTTCTCGTGGTGAGCGATCTGCACCAAAGATTTCACGGCAAAGTGATCTTTTCCGAGCTGGATGGCTTCGAGTTCATCGCGGTGCGGCAGGAGCCGCTGGAAAATCCAGTCAACCGCGCTGCCAAGCGGGTTTTGGATATCGTGATAGCAACGCCCATGGTGTTGCTGGCGCTGCCTATCGCAACGGCGGTGGTCTGGATCGTGCAGCGATTGCAATCACCCGGCCCTCTGCTTTACGCGCAGAACCGCGCGGGCATGCAACAGAAGCCCTTCCGCATTTATAAATTCCGCACGATGCACCCGGCCAGCGGTGACGCCGCCCGGCAGGCAACGAGGGGGGATAGCCGCATTTTTCCCGCCGGGCGTTGGCTTCGCAAATTCAGCATCGATGAGCTGCCGCAGTTCTGGAATGTGCTGCAGGGGGAGATGAGCGTGGTCGGCCCGCGCCCGCACCTGGCGGAGCACAATGAATGGTTCGCTCGTGTGATGCACAATTATCATGTGCGCGCGCTCGTGAAGCCCGGCATCACAGGCCTGGCGCAGGTGCGCGGTTTCCGCGGCGAAGCCAAGGATGAGGCAATGCTCCGCAAACGAATTGAATCGGACATTTACTACATCGAGAACTGGTCGTTCGGTGTGGATATAATCATTATCTTCCGCACCTTTTGGCACATGATTCGCCCGCCAAAGACAGCATACTAGAAGCCGTCTCACAAATACCCAAGCAGCGTCTTGCGGGTCTTTTGGCCGGATGCTTCGTTGCTCCTCAGTCGCAGATCCATGCGGATATGCTCCTTCGTCGCGCCTCGCCTCCGGCCAAAATCCCTCGCAATCCACTTGCTGGTTATTTATGGGACGGCTTCTAAGCGCTTGCGCGTTAAAGAATTGTCACTGGGCGGCGCGCGCTTATTCTCAAGCGCATGCTCCCCGCCTTTCAGCCCACGATGGCGTGTGTCACCGTTCCGGACCTCGAGACCGGCCGCAGGCTCGCCGCTGTCATACTGCAGAACCGTTTAGCGGCCTGCGTGAACATTATCCCTGGGCTGGAATCCCATTACTGGTGGGAGGGCAAAATCGATTCCGCCCAAGAGTTGTTGCTGTTAATTAAAACCTCCGCGACTCGCCTGGGAGAACTCGAGCGCTGTGTGAAATCCAATCACCCATACCAAACGCCGGAGTTCATCACCTTCGAGATCGATAGCGGCAGCAAGGAATATCTTGGCTGGATTGCGGAAAACGTAGCTTCAACCCCGCTCACCTGATGTGGCAGCAAAATTACGATCCGTTTAACAATCCCTGGCTCTCCACGGCCGTTGCGGCGCTGCCGGTGGTCGTCTTGCTCGGGATGATCGGCTGGTTTCATGTGCGCATTCATGTCGCCGCCGTCGGGGCGCTTATCCTTGCGTTTGTTGTGGCGGTCTTTGGTTTCAAGATGCCGCTGACGGCGGCTTCCGCAGCGGCTGGTTATGGAGCTGCATTTGGGCTGTTTCCAATCGGCTGGATTATTCTGAATCTCATCTTCCTCTACACGCTTACGGTGGAGAAGGGGCACTTTGATGTGCTGCGTGCGAGCTTGGCGCGAATTGCTCCAGACCCGCGCGTTCAACTGATTCTAATCGCGTTTTCATTCGGCGCATTCTTTGAAGGGGCGGCGGGGTTTGGAACTCCAGTCGCGGTCACGGCTGCGATTTTGATTCAACTCGGCTTCAAGCCACTCTCCGCGTGCGGACTCTCTTTAATTGCTAACACAGCGCCGGTAGCGTTCGGCGCCTTGGGAACGCCGATCATTGCGTTGAGTGGTGTCACTGGAATCCCCGAGACCACGCTGGGCGCCATGGCTGGCCGCCAACTGCCGTTCTTCTCGTTGCTCGTGCCATTCTGGGTGGTGTGGGCCTATGCCGGCTGGAAAAGGACGATTGAAGTTTGGCCCGCGGCTTTGACTGCAGGCGTTGGGTTCGCGCTGCCGCAGTATCTCGTGTCGAATTTCCACGGCCCGTGGCTGGTCGATATCGTGGCGTCGCTCGTTTCGATTGGCGCGCTCATTCTGTTGCTGAAGTTCTGGAAGCCGCGCGAGATCATTCCCACCGAGCAGCCAGTGAAGGAAAGCTCGCCAACGCTAACGCGCGAGCAGTTGGTCCGCGCCTGGACGCCATGGCTGCTGTTGAGCGTGCTCGTGTTTATTTGGGGATTGAAGCCGCTCAAGGAGCAGGCCAATGCGATTTACAAAAAGCACGTTCCCGTTCCCGGGCTGCATCAGGTGGTGACACGCGGGCCCGAAGTCAGCGCTGATCGCAAGCCTGAGGATGCGGTTTACAAATTCGAAATCCTCGCAGGCACAGGAACAGGCATTTTCGTGGCGGCCATCATCGCGGGGTTGATCATGGGCTACCGGCCCGCGGAGATGGCGCGCTTATACGGGCGGACGGTTTGGAAAGTCCGTTACTCGCTGGTGACTATTGCGGGCATGCTCTCGCTCGGCTACGTGACGAAGTATTCAGGCGCGGACGCCACGCTGGGCCTGGCGTTGGCAAAGACCGGGCCAATGTATCCATTCTTTGGGACGTTGCTCGGCTGGCTCGGTGTGGCTTTAACAGGCTCAGACACCGCGTCCAACGTGCTTTTCGGCAGCTTGCAAACGATCACCGCCGAGAAGGTTGGGGTGAGCCCGACGCTCATGGCCGCCGCGAACAGCACCGGAGGGGTGATGGGCAAGATGGTGGATGCGCAAAGCATCGTCGTGGCCAGCACCGCGACCAACTGGTACGGGCATGAAGGGCAGATCCTGCGGTACGTCTTCTTCCACAGCATCGCTTTGGCCGCGATGGTTGGAATTGTGGTGACGCTTCAGGCTTACGTGCCGCCCTTTACACAGATGGTTGTGGAGCCTCCGCCCGTTGTCGGCAAGTAAGACGCAGCTTCAGGGCAAGCGGTGGCCAACTGCCGCTTCCATGAGCCGATACCATTCTTCACGGCTGAGTTGAAGTGACACGGCTTTGGTGGTCTCGCAGATGTGTTCGGGATTTGTTGTCCCGACGATGGGCACGATGCCGCTGGGGTGCATCAGCAGCCAGGCCAGGGCCACCGCAGCCCGGTTCACATTGTGGTGGCGGGCGATGTGGTCCAGCTCTTCCTTCAGCTTCAGACGCTTCGCGTGGATTGGATCGTGCAAATCGACGGGGTGCGCATAAGATAACCTGCCGCCTCCGAGCGGGCTCCAGGCCAGTGGCGTGATGCCCTCGAGCATGCATTGATCGAGCGTGCCGTCGTGGAAGCAATCGAGCTTCATCAGGCTGATTTCAACCTGGTTGACCACGAGCTGCATTGGGCAGAACCGTTGGAAAACCGCGACGAGTGTTGGGCGCGCGTTGCTGATGCCGAACTCCTTCACCTTGCCCGATTGCTTCAAGCGTGTGAATGCGTCCGCAACTTCAATTGGATTGGCGAGGTAATCGGGCCGATGCAGTTGGTAGAGATCAATGACGTCCGTTCCCATGCGGCGGAGCGACTTCTCCGCGGACTCGATGATGTGCTTCGAGGTGAAATCGTAACGATACGGCGCGTGTTGGTCCGGGTCGCCTTGCTTGCGGATGCCGCACTTGGTGGAGATCACGACGCGATCGCGCATGCCAGGGATCTGCCGCAAGGCGTGGCCAAACAACTCCTCGGCATGGCCATCGCTGTAAACGTCCGCGAGGTCGAACATGGTGAAGCCGCAGTCGAGCGCGGTGGAGATTGCCTTGACTGCATGCGTTTCGCGCTCCGCGGTTACGGGGGCGTTCTCGACCGGACCAGCGATCCGCCAGCAACCGTAAGCGAGCTGGCTCGACCTGAGCGCGCTCCGACCAAGAGGCACAGTTTTCATAGGGGTAGGCCAATTCTGCCCCAGCGCGGCAGTGAGGAAAAGAAAATTGCGGGGCGGGGCCAAAGGAAAAAGGCCGCATGCCTTTTGGGCGTGCGGCCTGTGCAGATCGATTGCGCTTACTTCGAGGCAGGCGCTTGCTTCGGGAATGCGGGCGCGCTCACCTTCTCAGCGCTCGGCGCCCAAATGCGGACGTTATCGACTTTCCCGGTGTCATCAAAAGAGCCGAAACCTATATGCCCGCTCAGGAATGTTTTATCCTCAGCGACCATAATCGGTTCGGACATATCGTCAAAGTAAACCTTGATGGAGCCTTCAGAAGTGTTCCTTTCCAGGCGAACTTTATGCCAGACATTCAAGCCCCAGTTGGCGCCTTCCGTCGTTTTCTTGGCGATGTTCGTGCGCGGCTTGTCGTTCACAATGAAAACATTGTGGGCGTTGGGATCGGCCTTGGTAGCGATGTGGGTGTAGTAGAACTTCGTGGGCTCTTGGAAGCCGTAGAAGATGCACATGTCGCGGTGGCCGTACTCGCGGCCGGTTTGAATGAACTCCGCTTCCAGCACGAAGTCTTTAAATGCGAGGTCTTTGATCAACGCGATGTTCACTGGCGAGCGAACCGTGGGGACGTATTTGCTCTGCTGCTTCAGCTCGAGCGCGGAACCTTCCTTTCCTTCGCCAATAGTCCAGGCGTTTGGATCGGTCATCTGGAACTCGCCCAATGAGTTCGTGCCGAAGTCCTGCTTGTACACAAGCTTGTAACCCTCAGGCACGCTCACTTTAGCGTCCGCACCCAGAGCCGACCCCGCGCAGCCCAAGGCTGCAGCCAGCGCAATGGTTTCAGTCAATTTCATGTTAGACCTTGTCAGGAACAACGTATGGCTTGCGGTATTCGCGCGTGAGTTGGGTGTTCGCCTCCCGGTTGTTCGTGAACTTCTCTGAAGCTGCATCCATTCGCAGCACCGGCCCGAGGGTGACCATCTCCTTTGAAATGTCCACGTCGTTGGCGGCAAGGTGCTCAGCCATGCGGCCAAAGGATTCTTCAGCGAGTTTGTCGCCCTTGATCTGCTCGCGGATAGCCTCAGGAGAGGCTTTTTTGCCGAGGCGATAAGAGATGTTCCCGGTGTGGCAAAGCGCGCTGGAGAGATGCCCTTCCAGAATGTCGGCGGTGAGCAACTCCCGTTTTCTTTCGCGCACCGCCGTAATGAAGTTTTCGTAGTGGCTCGCCGTCCCGTTGAACTTGCGAGTCTCTTTGCCATCGTTGTCGTAAACGGTGGCGCTGTTGTAGGTCGGAATGCTCACATATCCGCCTTCGCATTGGACGACCACGCCGACACTGGCGCCGCGGTATTTGTCCATCTCCTTGGCATCTGTGCGCGCGGGCAAACCGCGGACCTCGAAAATCAGGGGAGCCTTTTTGTAGTTATGAAACACGATTTGCGTGTTCGGTGTGGTGCCGTCATCGACGTAGCCCAAGCGGCCGCCGACGCTGAAGACTTCCGGTGAGAGCGCGTCTTCCCCTAGAATCCAACGTCCAATGTCCATCTGGTGAATGCCCTGGTTGCCGAGGTCACCGTTGCCGGTTTCCCAAACCCAGTGCCAATCATAATGCAGGTTTTTGCGCATCAACGGCACCATCGGGGAAGGGCCGCACCATAGATCGTAATCGATGTTCTGAGGGATTTGCTGCGGGCCATCGACTTTGCCGATGGATGCGCGGCGTTTGTAGCAGAGGCCGCGAACCCAAAGGATTTTCCCGAGGTTGCCCTGCTGAATAAACTCCACCGCCTCACGCATGCCAGGGTTGCTGCGGCTTTGTGTGCCGGTCTGGACGATGCGATTGTATTTGCGCGCCGCTTCCACCGCTTTGCGGCCTTCGAAGACATTGTGGGAAACCGGCTTCTCAACATAGACATCTTTCCCAGCCTGGCAGGCCCAAATCGTGCCGAGCGCATGCCAATGGTTCGGTGTGCCAATGGTGACCACATCGATGTCCTTGTTGTCGAGCATGCGGCGGATGTCGGTGTAGCCCTGGACGACATTCTGTTTCTGCTCCTGCTTCTGAACTTCGGCGGCAAGAACCTTTTGGTCAGCGTCGCACAATCCAACGAGACGAACGCCTTTAACAGCGGAAAGGCCGCTGATGTGATCCTTCCCACGCCCGTTGAATCCAACGACAGCGACGCGAATATCGCTGTTCGATCCGGGAGCCTGCGCCCACACACGCGCTGGCAGAGCGGTGACGCCCGCGGCCCAGGCCGCCGTCTTCATAAATGAACGACGCGTTACTTTCTTCATAAAATCTCTATTACTTAACTTCTTTGACGTAGGCCTGGTACTGCTCTTCAACACGGCCGGCTTTTTCATCGCCTTCATGAAGGTAGAAGCGGTATTTGAAAGTGACCTTTTCGCCCTTCTTTAGCTTCAGGTCGCCAACACCCTTTTCCTTCTTCTCGAAATCGTGAATGCCGAAAGGGTTCGCGGCGAACAAACCGTAATCGCGCACGTGCCAGTAAGTGGGATGGCGTGGATTGCTTGGGTGGTCGAAAATGGCGGCCCCGACGAGTTGCTCCTTCACTGGGCCGTGATAATCGACCCATTTCGCGCGTTTGCCCCAGGTCGCGCCGTCGCGCACACCCTCGCTGTTTACGATGTGACCTTTGCCAACCTTGCCTTTGAGGCGCATGGTTTCCGCGACGCGCAAGGCCGTTGTGCCTTCTTTCGTGTCACCGAAAACCAGATCTCCCTCGCTGGCAGTGGTCGTGATCTCAAAATCGAAGACTCGGTGTGGCCCGGTGCTATAGATGCGCAGTGTGCGCTCGTCCGTGCAAATCGTCTGGCCCTCTTTGGAGACAAGCTTGTTGCGGCTGCGAATGACCCCTTCCTTTTCGCCCGACTTCACTTCGATGAATCCGTCGTGCACCGTCTTTCCTGCCTTTGCGGATTCGCTCCAAAAATCGTGCCCGTTCACTTCGCCGTGAGCATGCCACCATGAGCGATGATGCGGGTGGTCATGTTCCTCGTTTGGAGCTTCGGCCATCGGCCAATTGCGCGTCATTGGCAGCTCTTTAGGCCCAATGAGCGGATAAAGATAAGGGCGGGAAACATCTTTGTAGTGGTATTCGCTGAAGAGTTCCCCGTTGATTGCGATGCGGAGTTTTCCCTCGGCTTCAGTGATTTGAACGCCACTCTTTTTCTCAGCAGCGAATGAAGCTGAAACAGCCCACGCCAACAATGCGAGCAGCGCGCTCCTCCAAACCTGGGTCATGGTTGGAAATTAGCGAAACAGCGGAACAATGGAAAACACTAAAGTTGCGGGAAAACGAAATATCTGGGGCAAAACGGCCGGAATGCCGCAAACCTCCGTGCCTTTGCGCAAGGTCCAGAAGAACTCTCAGGCTTCTTCCCAAAGCCGACGCAAGACGTCACGGCTGTAGGCGAAGTAATGCCGGTCCTCAGAGAACACTTCCAGAGTGATCGTCTCATTGTAACCCGAGCGCTTCAAGGCTCGGACCTGCCGGGCAACGTCCATTGTCCCCGCGCCCAACGGCAGGTGAAGGTCCGCGTGACCTCCTTTATTGTCATGCAGATGCACGTGCTTCAGCCGATGCGCATAGGTTTGCAGGATGCTTTCGCACGTGTTCTCGGAAACGAGCAGATTGGAGTGGCCGATGTCCAGGTGCAGCCCGACTCCCGGCATCGCCTCCAGAATCTCACCCAACTCCTGCACTGTATTGAAAGCCCCGGGTAGATTTTCGATCATTAAACCCACGCCGTGGCTGCGAGCCATCGGCAGAATCTCCTCAATTGTCCTGATGTTTCGCTCGATAATGAACGACCGCGGGTGAAAGGGCGCGTGGCGGTCTGGATGCAGATTCATCCATTTGGCTCCGACGGTGGCAAACACCTCGATGCACCGCTTGAGCTCATCAACGCACGCGCGGCGGATGCTCTCGAACGGGCAGGCCATTGGCAGGTAAAACGCAGTGTGGCCGACAACACCCAGGCCCACATCCTTGATCGCCCGCGCGAGCGCGTTCGCATCCAGATTCCAAACGGCCGCCTTTGGTGGCTCCAAGGTCAGGTCAATGAAGTCGAGCCGGAGCTTTGCCATCCAGTCCAGTTCGCGGAACACGTCCGCGTCCGGGTTGTTCATTCCGCCTATCTGCATACCCCTTTGACCTCCCCGCGCGACTAGAGCTTCATCGGCCTGTCGTCTGGTTGAAAATCACAGAACCAGCCGCGGCTGTCCAGCAGGCGCACCCTGGTCTCCTGCGCCAAGTCCAGCTCGCTCTTCGACGGTTTGGGAATGCTGAACGTGTCCCGCGCCTCTTTCGAAAGCGCCATGACTTTTGTGGGCGCGAGCCACGCGAAAACCTGCATCAATCCTTGCAGAAGCTGGAGATCCGGCCCGAGGCGGCGAATCACACGATCCCAATCCAGATTCTCAGCCTCCGCGTAAAGCAGGTTCAATAAATCCGGCCAATCGCAGCGGTCACGTTGCATCACGAACAACTTTATGTACAGAAGCTCCTCCGCCGGAAGGGCGGCTAAAAGTTCATCCTTTAGTTGAACGGGCGTCTGGTGTTGGAACCATTCGTCATCCACTTCAGTGACACGGTTTGGGGTGCCCCAGATGACGTCCACCAACACGTCGTCTCTAACGGCGCGGTAAATCCATCCGCGGTCATAAGCAAGGCGCGGATAATAATCCTCAAAGCCGATTTTGAGGAGAGCCTCGACCACGCGGTCCTTGTCCGAAGGTTTAACAAAGAAATCCATATCCTTCGTGTTGCGCCATTTGCCCGTGTAGGTCGCCAGGCCAAAGGCGCCGCCCAGCACAAACGGAATTTTCAGCGGACGAACCGCGCCGATGGCGTCCTTGTAAACGGCCCACTCATTCTCTGGAACTAGCTTCCCCCAATCTCCCCGTTCCTGTGGCGTCTTTGTGTTTTTCATGACACTCCTCAAGGGCTTCCAATGTTCCGGGCTGCCCTACGAAAACGTCCCACGTCTCGGAGTGAACGCAACCGTGGAAAAGGGCAGCGGGGGAACTCCGATTCGCGCGCAGGGCCGGCGCAATTACCTAGCCCGCAGGGTGGCCAGGTAGGAGATGAGGTCCGCGAATTGTTCAGTCGTCAGGCCGGCATGGAGACCTTCGGGCATAAGCGACAACTCGCTGTTGCGGCGGACGCGAACTTTCTCTCGAGGAATGGTGTGCGACCTGCCCGAGCCATCCACTAACGTGAGTTCCTTCGCCGTCTCTGACTTTATGAGGCCGCTCATCTCCTCTTCGTCGCCAAGCTCGAGAACGATCTGCTGGTAACCTTCACGAACGGCTTTGCTTGGGTGGATGATGCTCTCCGCCAAGGCCTTTGCGTCGAATTGCTGGCCGGCATTCGAGAGATCCGGGCCAATGGTGGATCCAGCGCCTCCAACCCGATGGCAGCCGATGCAGTTCAAGCCATTCGCATCTATGAAGAGTTTTTCGCCCTTTGCGGGATCGCCCTTCCCGCTAAGCGCGGCAGCGAGGTAGTCGTCTGCCTTGGGCTGCTCGATCGTTGCGGCGAAGATGGGCCCTTTCTCCGCCACCGGGTCGCCCGCATAAATCTGCCGCAGCTCAGTCAGGGCGGACTTTGGAAGGCTTGGCGCTTGTTGCTCGATTTCAGCACGGACCTGCGGCGCAAGGTTCCGAACGGCAAGGTGGGCCATGTCCCGTTGCGCCGGGTTTATCGAGGTCAGCTCGCGGAGATAAATCCCAAGCGCGCGTTTATCTGGTGAACTTGCCAGCCCGCGAAAGGCTTCGCTGCGCAACGCCTCAACTCCATAAGCCTGCATCAAGCCTGGAATGGCGCGTGGCGATTTGAGCCGCCCCAGCGCCCTCACTGCTTCTAGGGAAGTGTCCGTGTCGGCAGATATGAGAGCGGATTCCAGTTCGGGGATGGACGTCTCCCCACTAAGCGCAGCATGAGCAATCAAAGCGCGGCGGCGGAGTTCGGGTTCGTGTGATCGAACCAACTCCTTTGCTAACGGAGCGGCGGGCGCATGCTTGAGGCTGCCCAGCGTCGAGATGGCGGCGGCGCGCAAGGAAGTGTTCGTTGCGCGTTCTTGCGCGTAGCGGAGCAGAGCTGACTTGAGTTCCTCGGTTTTGATGATTTCCGCCGCCGCTATGGCGGCGAAGGCCATCGGTTGTGACGAAGGGGTGGAAAGTTCTGCAAGCGCCCACTGGCCAGCGCTTGCATCCGAAGCCGCTGCCAGCGCGCGCAAAATAAGCGCGCGACTCTCCGCGGACTGCTCCGACTCAAAAGCCGACCGGAGAGCCGCTACAGCACGTTCGTCTCGCGCAGCCGCGATCGCTTGAATGCATATCGCGCGTATTTCATTTTCCTTGCTTCGCGAGCCCTCGATCAAGGCCTGCAAAATGGTTTCAGTCCCCGCCCAGCGCGTCTCCCGCTTTGGTGGCGGTTGAAGGGCGGGATGATATCCCCACCACTCGCCGCTCCACGGGGCGGGCTGATGCAGCGTCGAAGCAAGGGCCCGCGCGGCAAGCAAGCGGCCTGCAACTGTATGGTTCGTCGCAGACAGGAAATGGCTCAGCTCTCGGGCCAATTGCACGTCGTAAGTGTCACGAATTGCGAAGGAAACACCTTCCCGCACTGCTGGATCACTGCTGTGCAGGGCCGACACGATCTGCCTCCACGCGGAAGGTGTGTTCGTGCCGATGCGGTTGAGCGCGGTGAACACAGCGTAGTTGGCGAAGAGATCGCCTTTGCCGATTTGACCGAGCAACGGCTCCACGGCGCGCGGATCCCCAAGGCGGCCCAGCGCGGTGGCAGCCGCGAAGCGAGTGGTGAAATTCGTGCTGCCGAGCAATGGTGTGAGCAGCGAAGCAGCGTTGGTCCCGCCACTCAGCGCAAGGGCGCGAATGGCTTGCTGCTGAACCCGAGGGTTCGAGTTTTTGGCCTCCCGGGCCGCGGCGGACACGCTCCCGCTGTTGGCCAACGCCCAGATCGCATGAATCCGCGCATGAGCAGGCGCTTCGGGGTTGCCGGCCAGTGAGGTGATGCTCTCCCGGGCTGTTGGAATCTTTTCCAACGCACGCTGGGCGGTCAGCCGCACGTCATGGGACGGATGCGAAAGAGCGTCAATGAATTGCTCCGCTGGAACATTGCGCGGTTGGCCGCTCGCAACCGCTGCATGCCAGCCCGGCTTTGGTTTGCTCTGGTCTTCTCCCGTCCAGGTGAGTTTGAGGAGGCGGCCGACAGTGACTTTCGCCTTCTCGTCGCGATGCTGCCAATCGCAGATGTAAATGCTTTTTCCATCAGGGCCGAGCGTGATTCCAACCGGCCGAAAATCTCCGGGAGGATTGGGGAACAAGTCTTCACGCGAAACCATCTTGTAGGTTGAGCCGCTTCGTTCCAAGGCGAGGCGCATCACCTGTCGTTTGCCAAAGTCGGACAAAAAGATGTTGCCATGATAATTGGCCGGCAGCGCGTCCTCGTTGTAGGCGAAGGCGCCGCACGCAGCTCCTGGACCAAGATCCGCAAGCATCCAGAGCGTGTATGGGCGCTGGGGAATGAAATCATGCGGGTAGCCGTAGAAACCCGCTTCAACCATGTGCGTGACCCGGCCCATCCATTCGTGCTCGTCGGTGTTGTCGTAGCTGAAGATCTCGTCACCACTGTTAAGAGCGACATCGAGTATGTTGCGCACTCCATGTGAGAAAACCTCCAGCCCCGAGCCGTCCGGCTTGATCCGGAACACTCCGCCCGTGAAAAGATCCGCCCGGCGCCCGTCCGTTCCCACCGCCCCGTGAAGCCCTTTGTCTCCCGCCGCGACGTAGAAATAGCCATCCATTCCGAGCTTGAAGTTCGCGGGAATATGGTCGTTCCAATTCAACGCGGAAGGATCGGGCAAAGTTTGCTGGATGAGTTCGCGCCGGTTCCGGCCCACACTGGCGTCATCGTCAAAAACGCTGAAATGTGGGTTGTGCAGCACGTACAGTTTGCCTTCCAAATATTGCAGGCCGAAAACAGCGAATAGTTTATCAGCGAAGACATTTATGCGCCCGTCGGGATGTATGCAAAGGATGCGCCCTTCTGCGGCATTGGCGTTCGGCAGGCTTATGTCCATGGGATCTTCCGACACGAACACCCGACCATCTGGCGCGCAGGCGACCACCGACGGATGCCGCACCGCCGGCGCCTCGGCAACAACTTCGATTTTCCAGGGCGCTATCGGCTGCGGCAATGGGCTTGCCGCTCCGAGACTCAAGGTGGCGGCCGCAAGCAGCAGAAGGATGCGCATCATGGAAGCTCCTTCACGCGCAAGTTGCGGTGGCGAACAGTTTGCCCCTCCTTGTAGTTCTGCAGGCCAATGTAACCCGCCTTGCTGCGGCGCGTGTGATCGGTCCAGGTTGTGACGAGCTTCCCGTTTAAACGGACGGAGTAATCATGCTCGCGGCAAACGATTTCGTATTCATTCCATTCGCCCGGCGGGCGAGAAGCATTTTCCACTCGCGGTTGGAAGGGATAGAGCGCGCCCGTTTTCCACGCTCGCTCGCGCCCTGCAGGATCGTCGCCAATCTCCACTTCGTGCCCTTGTTTGACCGCAACCCACGGGTCGTTTCCTGGCTGCGGGAATCGCACAAACACGCCGGAATCGGCATTTGCCTGCTCCTGCATGAACTCACCGCGAAGCACGAAGTTCGTATAGGGTCGCGCGGAATGCCACCAAAGGCCCATCCCACCCGCGCCTGTCGCCACTCCGTTTTCGACCGTGAACTTGCCCGAGCCCGCTTGCTTCCAATGGTTGAGTTGGGCCGCAGTTAACAGCGGAGTGAACCCATCCTTGCCCACAACGGGAGACAACGCTTCCCGCATGAACTCACGGGGCAGTTCATAAATCGGTTTTACCTCGATGTTCCTGAAGAAGACTTCAGCTGCTTCCGATTGCAGTTGGATTTTGCCCTCGTGCAGCGGACGCCAGGAGTCGCCAACTTTGTGCCGCGGATTCACGACCACAGTGTTCACATGGCCATTCAAAATGTGGATGCAATGCCCGCCCCAATACACCACTTCAACGCGGTTCCAATTCCCGAAAACCTGCTCCACATCAAAGGGCGGCGTGATGCCGTTCGCGGGCGATGCCGTCAGCCTCGGCGCGCCTTTCTTCCACACGATGTTCTGCTCCCCTGGGCCTTCCTTCTTGTAAGGGATGAACAGCTCGTTCGCCGCAGTGATGAACTCACCCTCCACATCAATGATGGCGCCATTGACGCTCCACCATTGGCCCACCCCTTTTTCCATGATGTTATTCTCGACCGACGTCATCCAGCCGGTCCCCGGATTCGGCTGCCCCGTGGCGCAATACAGAATGCCCGTGTCCCGAGCGACCGTGGCGCGAGGCTCCCAACGTTTTTCGCCCCAGCGGAAATCGACGCGAAAATGAAAATTCTCAAATGTCTCCTTGGTGGTAATCGCGCCATAGACTTCCCCGGAGACACGAATCACCGCCTCACCATTTAGATTCGTGATCGTGAAAACATTGCGCGGGTCATCGTTCGGCACGATGGGTGCCGCCCCATTGGGCGTGGAGAGATATTTATCCCACCCGGCAAAATCGCGGCCATTGAAGAGTGTCTTCCACTCGGACTGCGGTGCGCCGGCGGCCGCGTCTGCGCCCTGCGCATGGACCAATGAAAACAGCAGCCCACAAACAGCAAAGAGGCGAATGAGCATGCCCCAAGATTTGCCGCTCACGCAAACCCGCGCGAGCGAAAACATAAGCTCTGGATTTGGTTCCAGTGCGCTCTCACATGAATTTTAGACGATGGGTCGCGTGATCCCTGGAACTCAGATGCCCCGTATGGGTGAGACCTCTAGGATCAGGACCTTACGCGCGTGCGATCTAGGACAGAACAAGCACTGCTTCCGTTGCTGAAGCGAGCGAACGGATTTCTTGTTCGTGTTTGATCAACAGCGCGAAGATTTCGTTGCGTGTGCAGTTGCCGACGCAGATCCAAATGAATTTTGGGGGATCAGTCAGCAGAAAGCTGCGTTGATAAAAATCGGCGTCTTTGGAGACAAGAGTCAACCCGTGCATGCGGGCATAGTCCCACACCTTCTCGTCGGCAGCCCCCTTAAGCCCGCAGTCGCGGACGTGCATGCTTCCGGGAAAGTGCTTCTCAAGAAGGTGCGGCAGTTTTGGCGAGAGATTCTCGTCAAAGAGCAACTTCATGGCATCGCTGGCGCCATCAAGCGACGTTCACGATCAGCCGCAAAAGAGAGGCAGGCCTGGATATCTTGGATTGTTAGATCTGGAAAATCGTCGAGGACTTCGCTGATGCTCATGCCCCCGCCAAGGTAATCAAGAACGTCAGACACAGTGATGCGCGTGCCACGAACGCATGGCTTGCCGCTTCGAACCAGCGGATCAATTACGAGGCGGTCGCGGTAATCCATACCAAAAACGTATGAGTTGAGCGGTCCAAGTCAAGGGCGCGTGCGAAGGCATCCCGAAGCATAATGGTTGCGGATTCTTGTGGTTTGCTTTGCGACGTTAGCGCCAATAAAGATAGCGTGCTTGGGCGTCCGTAGCTCAATTGGATAGAGCTTCTGACTTCGGATCAGAAGGTTGCAGGTTCAAGTCCTGCCGGACGCACCATTACCAAGTCCTTCTTCACCCGCCGCCGCTACTTAGTTCAGCACCTTGTGATACCGCCCCATCCAATAGGGCAGCAGGAATTCATCTCCGGCAAGTTCGATGTGGCCGCCGGACCCGCCGTCCTGAATGAATGGTTGGCCGTTCCATCGGGTCATCCGGCGTTCGTCCGGCGGGAGAAGCTCCGCAATCTCCTGCCGACGAAAGTTCTCGGGCAAGCGCGTGAGATCCTGCCGATGGGAGTTGCGCACGCTCCAATCAATCATATCGAGCGGAAAGTGGCGCAAGGTCCAGAGGGCGTCGTCGAGGCCGTAATCTTTTGCGCCGGTTGAAGCATAAACAAAATTCCAGATCGGGTTGCGCTCCGATTCTTCGGCTTCCCAGTGGTCGCGAATGGCCGCCGCGTATTTGGCCCGCAACTCTTCGGTGAAGGCGGTTCGGTGGAGAACCCAGTACGTGATGAAGGCGAGAAGGTCGTCCGAATGGTTCCATTCCATGGCTATGGTGATGCCGAGATGCGATTGCCCGGGAGTTGCGCCTATCGTGGCCATGGGGGTCAGAATATTGTCGAGGTAGCCGTGTCGCTCGAACAACTCGTACGCTTTCTCTTTGTAGATTGGCTTGCCCGTCACCTTGTGCGCGAATTGCAGGAGGGCAATGATCTGCGCGCTGTTCAATCGGCGGTCGAAAACTGATTTGGGATACCCGTTCAGGTATTCCGGATTCCATCGGCCCCAAAGCGTCGTCTTCCCATCCATATCAATGAGCTGCCAGTTGTTGCGAATGATATGGTCGGCAATCCTGCCAATGAAGGTGGCGATTCGTTGCTTTTCCTCAGGGGTTTTAGCCGTCGTTTCGTAAAGTGTGGCGCAGCCGAAAACGTGCGCCGCGATTTCGTCACTGGAAGTGTGTGCTTTCCAATCCCAGATGCCGTCGCCAACCGGATGCCACCGGTCAACGTCACTGACCTTGAAGCCGACCCGCTCAAACGTGCGGCTGGGAAATCCCTCAAGGGGATTGATTTCCTCGAGCCGCTCTAGCGCTTCAAAGGTTTCCCATGCATTGCGCCGGGCTCTTTCATCGCCGGTGGCGCCGAAGCGAAACGCCTGGCTCGCCATATAGTAATTGCTCCAGGTGCCATCATTGTCCGTGTCGATCATCTCGGCGCTGCCGATGTCGCCGGGAACTTTCAAGCGCAACTCAGCGCAGAACCCGTAGCGGATGTGCCGCTGGCGAATTTTTTCGTCATACCATCGCGCCTTGTCCGCGAGGGTCATCAGCTTGAACTCGATAACATTCACCCCTGTTTCGGTGAGCGCGTAAAGATTCCCCGCTGGATCCAGCGCAATGTCGATGACTGAATCGTCGTCGAGCCAGCGACGCGAGGCAAAGTAACGGAACCCGCCATCTTCTCCCCGGCGCCAGACGCCTTGGGTCGTGCCCGCCCAGAGATTCGTGCCATCCGACGCGAGAGCCCTGATGCCCACCGTCGGCAGCCGTGTCTGCAGCGGCACAATGTTCTGCCCAGTTTTCGGGTCGATGAGCACGAAGCCATTTGTTGTGCCAAGCGCGAGAGCCCCGCGATGGAAGGCTCCGGCTGTTGTGCCATGCACCTTTGCTAACGGTTTGGATGCTATCGGATCGTAGGCTCCATCAGAGGTGATGGCGATGAAGCGGCTCTCGTGCGAAAGCAACTCGATCAGACCTGCCTGCAGCTCGCCCAGAGCTTGTGGTCCGCCCGGTCGCAGCAGCCTCAATGTGCTTTCATGGCTCAGCAGAACCTCGTTTCGAGCGTTCACGGCCGCTTGTTGATATTCCTGGGGGAGCTTGTAAACGAATCTCCCTGCGTCTCGATTGCCAACGATCTCGTCTGAAAACAGGTAAAACAGCCTTCCGCCTTGGAGCGCCAGATCCTTCGCAATCTTCCCTGCCAATGGGCGGTAACTTTGATCCAGGCGGATTTGCCCGTCTATTAAGCGCGCAACACCCGCCTCGGAACGAATGTAAACAATGCCGTCGCGATCAATGCATATTTCTTTAACTTTCCCGCGAAGCTCGATCGGCAGCGGGTGCTTGCGTGAAACAGGCTGTGCGAACGGTTCGTTCACCTGCTGCCCGTTAACTGAACTGGCTATCGCGCAAAGGAGCGCGACCGCCGTGGAATGAAGTCGCGTCAGAGAGAAGAGCTTCGTTCCAAGTTGACCCAGGCGAGCGGGCGCCCCCGGCAGAAAGTGGCTCAAGCGCAGCATGTCCGTTCGAATTCCCATGGATTTAACGGCAATGGACTCCCGCACACGCCCGCAGGTCAATCAGGAAGTGTGCCACGCAAGCGAGCCTTTGCGCCTAAGGGGATAACACGGCGCTACTCAGCCGCTTCATTCCCCAACAACCTCTTTAGCGCCGCTTTCTGTTCAGGCGTGCGGGCGTACGGCTCAAGCTCCGCGGGGCCTCTCGGCTCCTGGTTCGGATGCTCCGCGAAGTAGGCGTCAAAGATCGCGAGCACGTGATCGTCGTCCGGGAACGATGGCTTCGTTGAGAAGGTGGTCTCCTTATTGAAGGTGTGCTTCGCGTCGAACGAGTCCACTGCGGCAACGGCGTCGTTCACCAACAACCTGTCCGGAGGCAATTCGCTCCATTTGCCCGGCTGCGTGTAGGTGTAGCGTTGGAGAACATCATCAGTGATTGGCGTTTTGAAGAATGGCTTGAGCTGCTCAAGGGCAACGGGCGTCTCATCCTGGTTTGCCTTCGCGTACGCTTTAAACGCGGCCCGAAGCTGTTCTCCGAAGCGGTTTCGCGCAGTGTCACGCAAGCCGCCGAGCGCTTTGCGAACGCCGCGCTCCGTTTGCAGGTCAGCTTGCTGTGCGGTCTGGAGCCAGTCACTCTCTGTGAGCAGGGCCATTTCCGGGATGACCTGCTGTGGCCGCTCCTGCACTTTCTTTCGAAGCAACTCCAGCTTCGCTTGCAACACCTGTGCCTCTGTCTCCGCCAGCTCCGCTTCGCTCAATCCAGTGGCGGCCCCGAGGGCTTGCGTGGGCGCGGAAGCAGCGGCGAGAGCCGGCGCCACATTTAGCACGGCTGGCGCGGAGCGGCGTTCATCCACAGGCGCTGGCGCCGCCTCCAGATCCCTTCGTGCGGCGTCCGATTGCTTGGCGTTCCCATCGCCTTCCCGCTCGCGGGCGATCAGCGCGTCTGTGAGCGATCGAATTTGCAATTGCTGAAAAACGATGGTCCCCAGCGCGGTTGCGAGGACCGCCACTATCGCGGCCTTTTGCATGGTAGTCATAACCAGAGTGGTGGCGCTGACCGTGGCCACAGCGGAGGTGGTTGCAAGGACGTGCGCGGAAATTGTGGCGGCGAGCGCCGTGGGTGCAGAGTGAGCCGCGCCTGCGGTTAGAACCGCACCGAGCGCCGCGGTGGACGTTTTGATCCCGGTTTGTTCCAAGGCCTCACGAAGCCTTTCCAACGCGCGCCCGACCCGCATCTTGGCTGCAGCTTCACTAATGCCCAATGCCCGCGCGACCTCCGCGAACGCTTTGCCGTCAAAGTAGCGAAGAATGATGCATTCCCGGTCCGGCTCGTTCAAGGTCGCCAGGCAATCGTCCAGTTGTTCAGGGATTGAGGTTGTTTCCTCGCCGTTGTCAGGCGTGTAGGTCGGGTCTTTTTCCATGGCGTGTTCCCGAGCAAGGCGGCGGTGCTCCGCTTTGAGGACGTTCAAAGCGGTGTAGCGGGTGGTGGCGTGGAGCCAACTCCCCAAATTCTCCCGCCGACTCAATTCCGATGCTTGGTTAGCGAGAAGCAGGAACACCTTCTGCGAAATGTCTTCAGCAACATCGCGCTGGCGGACCAGACGAAGCGCGACTGAATAAACGAGATGAACGCGACGCGAGACCAGCTCGGCAAAAGCGCTTTCCGAGCGGTTTGCCGCGTATTCTCGAAGCAAATCAATTTCGCTGGTTTGGCCCACTAAAGATAAATGTCCAAACCGGGCGAAAAGTAACAGACCATGTCATGGGCTGTTTCGCCCTCGCAACCCAAAATGTTCCACGTGGAACATTCGTAATGTAAAGCGACTCGCCTCGCAAGCCTTAAAGCGATTGTTGGGCCTTGATCCACCGGTGAACCCGGCGTTCCAGCACATCCAAAGGCAGCGAGCCCGCATTTAAGACGAGGTCATGGTACTCGCGGATGTCAAAGCGGCTTCCCAGCGCTTTTTCAGCCCGCGCCCTAAGCTCGGTCATCTTGAGCTGCCCGATCTTGTAGGCGAGCGCCTGGCCAGGATTAGCTATGTAACGATCCACTTCGCGTTCGGCGGACTCGAATCGGCCCGGGTTTTGTTGCAGAAATTCGATGGCTTGCTGGCGAGTCCAACCCTTGTGGTGAATCCCGACATCCACCACGAGCCGCTGCGCGCGGAACATGTCTGCGCCCAGGTAAGTCATCTCCTGAAGCGGATCGGTAAAGCAGCCCAACTCGTAGCCAAGCAGCTCCGAATATAACCCCCAACCTTCAGCATACCCCGTGTAACCCGCAAAGCGGCGGAACCGCGGCCGCTTCGGCTGCTCCATGGCGATTGCGATCTGGAAGTGATGCCCCGGCATCGCCTCGTGCAGATACAAACTTTCCGACACCGACATCGGACCATTCGCAATGGCCGCTGCGTTCACGTAAAAGATCCCAGGCCGCGACCCATCTGGCGCGGGGGACCAGTATTGGGAAGGAGCCGAATTCTCGCGATACTCCTCGACCGTGCGGATTTCGTAAGGAGCTTTCGGGAGCGACTTGAACAAGCGCGGGAGTTGGGGTTCAACTTTCGCGCGGAGATCGTTGTAAGCTTTCAGCAACTCAGGCTTTGTCTTCGCGCCCACCCCCGGTCGGCTTTCCAGATGCTTAACGAACGCCCTCAAATCTCCCGTGAAGCCTTCCTTCTGCTTCAGAGCTTCCATGCGTGCCCGCAAGCGGTTGTATTCGGACTGGCCGATGGTGAAGATCTCGTCCGGTGTGAGGGTGGTAGTCGTTTGGTGCTCAGCCAATTGCGCGTACCATTCGCGGCCATTCGGCAGGGCGGAAAACCCAACCGTGTCACGGCACTTGGGCAAATATTCGTCTTTGAGGAACTGGGTGAGCTTGGTGTAGGCAGGCATCAGCTCCCGTGTGATCAGTTGGGTGTACTGCTCCTTCAGCCGTTGCTGGTCTTGCGGGCTAAAGGACGCGGGGAAGTTGGTGACCGGCCCATAAAAGATGCTTTCCTCGGGCCGAGTGACAATCAGCCGTTGCAGCGAGGTGATCGTCCGCTCTGTGACCGGCTTAGGTTGGACGATCCCGGTCTTAATTCCTTCCCGCATGTTGGCGATTGCCTGATCGACCCAACCTGGGAACTGCCCCGCGCGTTTCAAAAAGTTCTCGTAGTTCTCAACCGTTTTAAATGGCTGCGTGCCGGAGCCGGATCCCAGTAGCGGCAGCCGCATCGGCAGCGAAAAGAGTTGGTTTACCGGCAGGAGGTGAGTGGGAATGTTCAGTGCGGCAAGCTCCCGCTCCATGCGGCCCTCGAACAGCTCGTAAGTCAGTTGGTCCGCTTCCGACAGACGGGATTTGTCGATGGCTCGCACCTTTTGCAGGTAGCGGGTGTGCAGCTCTTTCATGGCCGCCACTGACTTCGGGCTGATGCTGTCGTCGAGCCGGTCATCGAAGCGGTGGTCTGAGATCGCCGTCGCGTAAGTGGGATTATGGGCCAGGTATTCGTCGAAGAACGCTTCGACCACCTTTTCAAGCTCAGGAGAATCTGTGGTGGAATGCTTGCCAGGGCGGTTGGACGCGCAGCCTGCGAGCAGCATCATCGTGACCAGAAAGAGGGCGATTCGTGCCATAATCGTTGGAATTGAGGCACTTGGTATCCTCCACTGCGGCGACAGTCGAGGCGAAATGTTCCACGTGGAACACTCGTCATCCTAAATGTCGGCTGCCGAAGGCGTCGCTTAAGCCAGCCAGGGCTTGATCACCTTGCCCGCGACATCCGTCAGGCGGTAATCGCGGCCTTCAAACCGGTAAGTGAGCGCCTCGTGGTTCAAGCCGAACAGGTGCAGCAGAGTGGCGTGGAAATCGTTCACATGCACGGGATCGCGCACCACATTCATGCCGAGATCATCCGTCTCGCCATAAGTTTGGCCCCCTTTGATCCCGCCCCCAGCCATCCAGATGCTGAATGCGCTCGGTTGATGATCACGTCCAGTGACGGCGGAAGCTCCAATGCGGTTATCGCCCAGCGGAGTGCGTCCAAACTCGGTGCCCCAGACTACCAGTGTGGAATCCAGCAGCCCGCGCTGCTTTAAGTCCTTCACGAGCTGCGCAATCGGCTGATCCACCACCTCGCAATTGTGCTTCAAGCCGTCGTTGATGCCGCCGTGATGATCCCACCCATCCATATAGATGTTCACGAAGCGGACGCCGCGCTCCACCATGCGGCGCGCGAGCAGACAGCTATGGGCAAAGCGTTGCCCCACGCCATCCTTCCGGTTCACACCATAAGCTTCCAGTGTCTCCGGCTTTTCATCAGCCACATCGATGAGGTTCGGCGCGGCGCTCTGCATGCGATAAGCCAGTTCGTAAGAAGCCACCCGGCTCTCGATTTCGGGATCCTTGATGTGCTTAAATCGTTGCTCGTTCAGGCTGGCAATCGTGTCCAGCGTGGCCCGCTGCAATTCCTGAGGCAATCCAGCGGGATTGTTGAGATTCTTTACCGGCTCACCTTTGTTATTGAACAACACGCCAGCATAGGTGGACGGCATGAAGCCGCACGCCCAATTCGTTGCGCCGCCGCGGATGCCAGGCCCCGGCTCCAGCACCACATATCCCGGAAGATCCGCACACTCGCTGCCCAGCCCGTACGTCAGCCACGAACCGAGCGTTGGCCGACCCATGCGCGGGAAGCCGCTGTTCAGCATGATCGTCGCTGGATGATGATTGAACGGCTCGGTATGCATCGAGCGCACCATCAGCAGATCATCCGCGCACGTGGCGATATTCGGCAGGAGGTCCGAGAACTCCATCCCGCACTGCCCATGCTTCTTGAACGTCCGCGGGCTACCCATTACGCGCGCTGAATCCTTCTGAATAAACGCGAAGCGAAGATTCTTGAGGATTGAATCCGGCAGCGGCTGCCCCGCCAACTCATTCAGCTTGGGCTTCGGATCAAACAAATCCACCTGGCTTGTGCCCCCTGAAAGGAAAATGAAGATGCAATTCTTCGCCTTTGGAGCGAAATGCGGCTGACGCGGCGCCAGCGGATTTTTAACCGAGGCGCCAGCTTTCGACTCCTGCGCGAGCAACGCCGCCAACGCCAATCCGCCCACCCCACCGGCAGACGTGGTGAAAAACTCACGCCGCGAAAGCTGCGCATATTTCTCGATCGGGTGCATCCGCCCTCAGTAACACATCACATTGCAGATGGCCAGTGCATCATCCGGCTCCTTTCCCCAAAGCAATGAAGATTGCTTATCCTTACGAACATACAATAATGCAGTCATGAGGCATCCCTTTGGATCGGCGCTGCCCCGCCTTGTTTTAATAGCTTCTGCCTGCCTTATGTCCGGCAGAGTGGCGATCTCTTCGACGGAAACGTTTTCAGTGGCAGTTCCACGCAGTGAATTGCTTGCTCCTGACCCGGATGGACGCACGGCGCGTGGAAGCATGCGATTTGCAGACGGAAGGATGCTCTACTTCGAAAACTACAGCGGCGGCGGTGGGTTGATCCCGCGACCTCCTAACTTGTCGATCCGAGTGCTGAATGTGCAGGCCGAAGTGGAGTGGGCACATCAGGCTGCGGAAAGCTTCGAAACAGTTCGCATCGAGGAAAGCATAGATTTCGGCGTGTTGTGGGTGAAGCTTTCCTCTGTAACATGGTTCGACAGCAACGGCGTCGTGCGGTGGACGACCCCAGTAGATCCCGCCTTTCCAAGCGCTCCAGCTCCATCTATTCCTCCCCGACGAATCAATCCTCCGCCCTCCGTTAACCAAGGGCTGGATGGTTCGGTGTGGCTGGCAGGTATGAGCAGTGGGAAGGTCAGAGTTCAAAAGATTTTAGCAAACGGAACTCTGTCTTGGTCTCAAGCGATCGAGGTCGCGCCAACAACGCTAAACATGCGAGGCCATGCGGACGGCTCCGCTTTATTCTACGGAACTTCAGCGAGCAACACGGATGTCGTAGCTTTTAGCGCTAACGGGGAGAAGCAGTGGCAGAAGGACTTTCCAATCGTAGTTTATGACGCCTTGAAAACAGATGACGGATGGCTATTGGGGCATACCCATGCCAGCCCAACTCCTGGTGTCCCGGTTGCTGAACCATCGCGCGGGGCTGAGGATATCCGTATTCTTAAAATCAACAGCGCAGGCGAGCCTCTGAGAGAGATCTCATTGGGAGGTTCGGGCATCGACACCTTTCGTAGGTTCAAGACAAACCGCTTAGGACAGTGGTTTGTGCTTGGAACCTCAACATCTGACTCGGGCCCGGCAAAAGAAAGTCCTAGGCCGCGAAGCGGCGAGGGCTCCTGGCTGCTAAAGCTCGATGCATCTTTGAAACGGGTCTGGGATTATACCTTTTCGGCAGTGGCGATGGACAAGACGGACTATCGCCATGATCTCCGGGCCCATTTGATCAACGATGCAGACGGTGGCTTCATCTACACAGAACAATCGGCTTTTACGTTTCCTTACCACGTTGAGGTGACACGCCTGAGTGATCGAGGTGAGCTGTCCGCCTACTCTCAGGTGACCGTTCCGCAGAGTTTGTTTCCTTCCTCCTCGACGGGATCAGCCGAGCGGACCATCACAGTCCCTTTGCGCGGGAGTCATGGGGATGTTGTGGCTGCCCTCACATCGCAAGGGACGACCGTGAAACCCGGATCACCCGTGGTGACGTGGGCTGATGAGTTTGGGCCTGATCAAACCCAGTGGAAGGCGATCGTCAAAATCGAGAGCAGCATTCCTACAGCGCGTATTTACTACAGCACGGACGGGTCCATCCCGAGCGCCAATTCTCATCGCTACACAGAGCCATTTCCGCTGTCAGCGGCTGCGAACGTTCACGCAATTGCTATTGCTGATGCGACTCATGTCCTCGGAACTCCGAAACCCGTCTTTGAGCGCGTGGCCATCAAAATCGAGCAGCAAGGAACGTCGTTGCTCATCACATCTCCAAAACGGGCTCGGTACCAGATAGAGCACTGGAACCGACTTGCTTCAGACTGGGAGCCGATCGGTCGAAGCAGAGAAGATGTGCAATTTGAGATCTTCCCATCAGAAAAGTCAGCCTTCTTCCGCCTGCACCAAGTGGAATAACACACGTCAGGAGTAGTCATCCTGTTGATAAGCAGCCAAGCGGCGCTACGTTTAGGCCCCGCTATGGAAATTTCGACCCGACGTCCGTGCTCCGTTGCTGCTTTATGGCTCTTTTTCTGCTTGGGATCAATCGGCGCGCCCACGTTCGGTTTGACCGTCAAAGAAGACTACTTAGTCACTTACCAGGGCTACGAGGGATCGAGTTGGCCGCACGTGCATGCAATTACGCGATTCCCCGATGGCGGCGTTCTTTTCACTTTGGGCGTAAACAGTGGGATATGGGGACCGATGGTGGGGTTCCATAAACGCAATCGTAGAGGCATTTCTCAATGGAGGCACGAGGTCCGCGGGGCTTACTACGACAACACCCCATACACGATCACCAAGGAAGGTGGTCTGCTTTACGCCAGCGGCACGAACTTGGTGCTTTTAAACACGGCAGGAGAGGTTGTTTGGAAACGCCCGACCAAGGGGGGCCTCAATCGTTACGTTGGCGAACCGAGGCTCACGATTTCCCAAGGCCCGGACGGGACGATTTGGCGGACCGGGCTGCTCGGAATAGACACAACTAACTCGACCTCTGGCAAACCTGGTGTGCTAAAGTTTACACCAGACGGAGCTGAACTCTGGACGAAATCCTTCGACCTGCCAGGTGCAGCCTTCGCCGCGATAGGGGGCGCGGATGGATCCGTCCTGGTGCTCGGCCGGCCTTCAGATCCTAAGTCTGAGCCACCCCTGCCCCGAGAAACCTGGGCTGTTCATTTAAGCTCACGAGGTTTGAAGCGATGGGAGAAGCGCTTTCCGATCTGGGTTCAGGATGTTTTCACGGTCAATGATGGGTGGTTATTCGGCCACACCTCCTCGAACGCATATCCGTCACTCCCCGAATCGCCGGCTGGGTACGGCCAATATGACATGCGCGTCCTTCGCGTGGATGCGGCTGGCTTGCCCTCGGAAGAGGCCGTGTTTGGAGGAACCAGCCATGATTGGTTTCATAGATTCGAAACGAATAAACTCGGTGAGTTGTTCGTGATAGGTTCTTCAATTTCTGGAGTCGGCGGCAACAAAACGAGCCCGTTCTTGCGCGCAATAGCCAATACTTGGATCGTGAAGCCAGACAACGCGCTCCGTCCGCAATGGGACGTTTCGTGGCCACCTTACGGCCCACTCTTCTGGAATGCTGACGGTGGCTTTACTCTAGCAGGGTATCCCTTGGCGCTCAATTCATCTGGAGCGTACTCCGTAAACAGTGCCGTGATTGAGGTGCTGCGAATTGGCGCGCAAGGAACCTTGTTGGGCTATGGTTATGAGAACGTTTATTCGGGTATGGAGCTCGAACCTCCAGTCCCTGTTGAACGTGAGGGTGAGACCCTATTGGCCACGCTCCACTCAGGTTTCGGAACTGGTGTTTCCTACCGAACTATCACTCCCGAGAGAAGCGTGACACCTGGTGGAACGCCGATCGTGAGTTGGATCGACGAAAGTGAAGCAGGAAGCACGAACTGGTCAGCGCGGGTCTCAATTAGATCCAGCTTCTCCGATGCCGTGATCCACTACACGCTGGATGGCTCAATTCCCAAAACGAACTCTCCCATTTACGTCGAGCCATTCACCGTCTCGGAAACCACAAGTGTGCACGCTCTCGCGCTCCAAAATGATTCCGGGAAAGCTGAAATTGGCTGGCCGACCGTGATTAAAGCTGGCGCACCGCTGACCGTGAGTGTCGAAATGAAGCACGGGGCTTTGCTGATCACCCCTTCCAAGCCTGGAACCTATCAGCTCGAGCGAACGAGTTCGTTGTCTGCGCCTGACTGGGAGCCGGTCGGGTTGGCAGGCGCCGAAAGGACCATCACCGTTCCTGTAAGCGCTTATCCAGCCTTTTTCAGAGTCAAACGAGTCGAATAATGATATTCCTACCTTCGTTATGGGAGTTTTAAGCGACCCACGCACTGTCCTCGCTGCAACAAGGCGAAACCTGCTCTGGGTGCTGACGCTCCTTAGCTTATTCGACGGTCTATGCTATCCAGCTCGAGCGCACATGTCGGGGAGCTCCGTTGCTATTCCCGCACTGGAGCGAACCTACTTCGACGATTTCAGGACCCACGTTCGGTATCAGCGGCTTTCCGATGGAGGGATGCTTTACGCGCGTTACAACGTCGGCGGCGGAGGCCTCGTGCCGGTCGGTCCATCTGTAACTCTTCGGCGTTTCAACAGGGCCGGGATGCTCCAATGGGAGCGCGAATTCGAGAAGCATGTCGGCGCACTGTTTTTCGATGAGGGGGTGAACGGTTCAATTATCGTGGTTGCTCACGATACTGTCTCGCTCATTAACCCCGTCGGGCAGCTGCAATGGGTCAGTGGCCAAATCGTTGCCTTTGATGAGCACATTTCACTCCAGGCACGCGACCCGCGACGAGCAATTCAAGGGCCTGATGGCGCGGTATGGCTTGCAGGCTTAACAAAAGGCCAGGCCCATCTGCAGCGACTCTCCGCCTCCGGAGTTGTCTCGTGGAGCCGAGATTGGGACGTTCAGGGAACCAACTTCGTGATGGCTCCGGGACTAGACGGCTCGATGTTGTTTGTAATTGGCCACCCAGAGGGCTCTTCTGTTTCGCTGTTGAGCGCGCGCGGCATTCAAAGATGGCAAAAGTCTTTTCCCTTAGCTGTTCAGGACGCGCTTCAGGTAAGTGATGGCATCTTGTTAGGGTATAGCAGCTCGGCTGCAGCTGCCCTGAAACCGCCACTAGCGGACGAGGGCCTAGGAGGTGACGACATCCGCATCCTAAAGCTCGATCGCCTCGGCAACCCTCTTCGTGACGCTGCCTTCGGAGGAGCAGCGAAGGATACCTTCACCAGATTCAAAAACACTTCAGCAGATGGGATCCTCGTTTTGGGAACTTCAGCATCCGGCCCCTCGCCGTCAAAGCTCAGTCCTAAAGCTCGCTTCGATGAAGGCTCCTGGGTGGTGAAGATTGACGAGCAACTCCAGCACGAGTGGGACTTCACTTTTCCGACCGTGGCCACTGAGAGGTTCCCCGTTTACCCACGCAATGGGGCGGCACATTTGCTTATCAAAGCGGATGGGACCCTCGTTCATACCTTGCAACTGCAAACGCTCAACGCGTTCGTAACAAATTCTGCTTTTGGTGTGGAATTAATGGAGGTGCGTCCGCCGGGAAAGATTACGCAGTACGCGCATGTGACCGTTGCGCGAGAAAGCTATCCCTCGCAATTTGCGTCTCCCGAGGAGCAGGCAATTCTTATCCCGAGTGAGCTGACCAATCCCTCTTGGCACATACTGGCAGTCGTCGGTTCGCATTTTAGCGAAGGATTTGACCATGGCCCACTGGTAGACTGGACCGACTCTTTGAACGAGCAGGATCACTGGCAAGCCACTGTAACGCTGGAGTCAGACCCCAGTGCCGGCACAACTTTCTATACGCTGGACGGCTCTATTCCGACCACCAACTCCTTTGTGTACACCGGCCCCTTCAACGTCAGGGAAAGCAAGATGGTTCAGGGACTCACGGTGCTGCATGCTGGTTCATCGAAACAGCTCGGAGCGCCAGTCCTCGTAGCCGAACGGATCATGGTTAAACCCGCTCTTCTCAACGGCAGATTGCTAATCACCACAACCCAACGCGGGCGCTTTCAGTTAGAACAGGCTAGTTCCCTGGTATCCCAACACTGGGAGCCTGTTGGGGCTGCCTCCAGTGCACAAACATTCGAACCGCCCATTGAGGCCCCGCTCATGTTCTACAGGCTACGGCGCCTCTCCGAACCCGCGGTGCCGACTGCGCCCTAGTGGAAGTTGCGCCTGAGAACTCAGCCCTGAGCCGAACCCCGTGTTAAACGTCAGCGCTCCCTGATCTTCCACTTTTCTCGGGACTGTTCACGATGGGTTAATGAAGCTGCCCTGTTATGCCCTGCTTCTTGCTCTCTCGATCTGTAGCGGTTTCGGCATCAGCATTGATCCAGCCTTCTCTAAGGCAATAGGGTGGCGGAGCAATGTTCCGCCTTCCATCTCCCTCGCGCTTCAGCCGGATGGGAAAATTCTGGTGGCCGGATCCTTTGACTCCATTGACGGCCGAGCAAGTCCGGGCGTCGTGCGGTTGAACACCAATGGGCAGGTGGATGCCACGTTTGAGGTGGCGACGAATGGGGTCACTCAGGTGGATGGGGTGACGTTCCAGTCAGATGGGATGATTTATCTGTCGGGCTGGTTCGAAACCCCAAACAAGCCCGTGGCGTTGCTCGCGAGGTTTCGTCACGACGGGAGCCGGGATGACTCGTTTCACGGAAGGGGCTCACTCATTGGGCGTTTCGCAGCATTGCCCGACGGCAAGATGCTCGTCACTGGCGACTTCAGCTCGCTGGGAGGAGTGTCATCTCCCTACCTCGCGCGCTTTCTTCCTGATGGCTCAGTGGATGCATGTTTTCTGCCGCCTACCAAAGTCGACTTCTCTCTTAGCGCTCATTACGCCAACCTGCACTTGCTTGAGGGTGGAAAGTTCCTCGCAGCCGGTTTCCTGGGTGTGACGAACAACGAGGTGTATAACATCCACCGCTTTCATTTCGATGGTCGACTCGACACCACCTTCCTGGCGGATGCTTTGGAGGCTGGCCGGGTGCGGGAGTCCGAGATTATGCCGAACGGCAATATTGTGTTCACCACGTCGCGCGATGATGGCCTGCGGCGGCTCAACCCAGACGGATCGGCCGATCGTGGATTTAAGCAAGGCGCCCCCGGAGGCGGGCAACAACCTTTGCGTTTCACGGTGGCGCCAGACGGCCGCATCATATGTCTTTTGATGCGCGGTCTCGCTGGAGGCCCTTGGCGGCTGCAGCGGCTGATGCCGGACGGAACGCCAGATCCGACGCTCGATGTTGAGATCGGCCCCAGCGATTGGCTTGGCGAATTCCCGTTTGCGACCGACATGGTCACGTTGCCGAACGGCGACGTCGTCATCGCCGGCGCTTTTCGGAAGTTCAACAACGAACCCGCCGGAGGATTGGTGAAGGTGAAAGGCGACCTGCTCACCATGGTCCAGCGCTACCGCACCGCTGGTGAGAGCCTGGAGCTTACGATCGTAGGGAACAACGGATCACCTTATCTGGTCGAGGGGAGCACGAACCTCATCCAGTGGGTTACAGTGGAGCAGGGCACCTTCACCACAAACCAAGTGACTCTGGAACTTCCGACTGCCGCCCCGGCTCAATTCTTCCGCCTGCGCTCAGGATCTCGACCATAGCGGGAAAGTCTAATCATCGAACTAAATCTCTCGGCAGTGGTCAAAGCGGGGTGACGGTGACCTGGTTCGGTGGGAACAGCCGAGGGCTTGGGGCTTTCGGAACAAGTTGCCACTCGGCAGGGGCAACGGTAGATTCCACCTCTTAACGTTGGTTCAATGAGCATACTTACCATTCTTTACGTGGCGGCTGTGGTTCTCCTTATGTTTGGAGCGGCCATTTTTGTCCACGAATGGGGCCATTACTATGTCGCGCGCCGCCGCGGCATGAAGGTCGAGGCGTTCGCCATCGGCTTCGGGCCCAAGATCTTTGGCTGGAAAAAGGACGGCATCGACTACGCCTGGCGCCTCATCCCTGCGGGTGGTTATGTCAAACTGCCGCAGATGGTTACATCCGAAATGCTCGAAGGGGGCAACAAGGATGAGCCACTCCCGCCTGCCTCTCCTTTATCGAAAATCCTCGTGGCCGCTGCCGGGCCGTTTATGAACGTGGTCTTCGCGTTCGCGATTGGGACGGTCATTTACTTTGCCGGTCTCCCGGTGTTGGTGAACCCCTCCTTCGTTGGGTATGTGGCTCCGGAATCGCCGGAGTATGCAATGGGCATCCGGGAAGGTGATCGCATTGTCGAGGTTAACGGTGAGAAGGTGAAGTCGTGGCACGAGGTGCAGATGGCTACCGTGCTCGCGCGCACGAATGTCATTCCGGTCGTCATTGAGCGGAACGGCCAACGCCAGACGCACCAGCTCAAGGCTCAACAGAATGAACTCGTCGGCGGCAAGTTTCTGAACCTGGATCCACGCGATCACCCCGAAGTCCAAGGCTTAACAGCGGGCAGCGCTGCTGAATCCGCTGGCCTGAAGAAGGGCGACGTGATCATGAGCTTTGATGGCGTCCCGATCATGAGCCGTGAGCAATTCATCAAGCTCGTCCAAAAGCGGGCAGGGGAAGCGACTGAAATCAAAGTGAACCGTGGGCAGGAGAAGCTGACCTACACGGTGACGCCGCGCAAAGACCCAACCACCGGCAAAGGCTTTCTCGGCGTGATGCTCGGGAGCAGCGTGAATCATTATGAGATTCAACGCCCAGGCCCGACTCCATGGGCTAACATTTACGACGTTTGGAAGAAGACGGTGGACACACTCAGCGCCTTGATCCACTCCAAGGAAACGGGCGTCGGCGCGAAAGATTTGAGCGGCCCTGTCGGCATTCTGGCTTTGCTCGCGCACCAGGTGACAACGGATTTCCGCCTGGCCTTGAACTTCCTGGTTCTCCTGAACATCAACCTTGCGGTTCTGAACATGCTGCCGATCCCTGTCCTCGACGGCGGGCACATTGTGATGTCGATCATTGAAAAGATCCGCCGCCGCCCGCTGCACCCGCGCATTGTTGAGTATGCGACCACTGCATTCGCACTGGCGTTGATTTCATTCATGCTCTACGTGTCGTTCCATGACGTGAAGCGCTTGCCTTTGTTCCGGGCGATGTTCAATCAGAAGTCGCACATTGAAGAAAAAGGCGCGGCCAAGGACCCGAACGAACCCGCGCCAGCTCCCAAGCTGGAGCAAGCTCCTGCGCAGTAATCCCTCTCCCATGCTCTACACTCAGTCCCCGTTCCGTTATCAACGTCGTTTGACGCGCGAAGTGGTCGTTGGCGACCCCGCCCGCGGCGGCGTCATCATTGGCGGCAAGCATCCTGTCGTGATGCAGTCGATGCTGACCTGCGACACGATGGACACTGCGGCTTGCGTGCAGCAAACGCTGGAATTGGTGGCTGTCGGCTGCCAAATCGTGCGCATCACAGCGCCCACAGTGAAGGACGCCGCCAACCTGGAGAACATCGTCGCTGAGCTGCGCAAGCGCGGCTGCAATGTTCCGATTGTTGCGGACATTCACTTCAAGCCCGAAGCCGCGATGGAAGCAGCGAAGTGGGTGGAGAAGGTGCGCATTAATCCCGGCAATTACGCTGACTCGAAGAAGTTCGCGGTCCGGGAGTACACGGGCGATCAATACGATTTTGAGCTGGAACGAATTCAAGAGAAATTCACGCCGCTCGTGCTCCTCTGCAAACAGCTTGGCCGCGCGATGCGCATCGGCACGAACCACGGTTCGCTGAGTGATCGCATCATGAACCGTTACGGCGACACGCCGCTGGGCATGGTGGAGAGCGCGCTGGAATTCGCACGCATTGCGCGCAAGAACGATTACCACAACTTCGTGTTCTCGATGAAGTCGAGCAACCCTAAGGTGATGATCGAGTGTTACCGTTTGCTGGTCGCGCGCCTGAACGAGTTGGGTTCCGATTGGAATTACCCGATTCACCTCGGCGTCACCGAGGCTGGCGAAGGCGAGGATGGACGCATCAAGAGTTCCATCGGCATCGGCTCGCTGCTCACCGACGGTCTTGGAGACACCATTCGCGTCTCGCTCACGGAGGATTCACCGAACGAAATCGCGGTTTGCCGCGATCTGCTGGCGCAGATTCCGACGTTAACCAACACGACTGCGGCGGTGCCGGAGCTTCCTGTTTCTTACGATCCGTTCGTTTACCACCGGCGTGAAACACCGGAGATTCAGCTCTCTGAGTTCGCTCGCGCTGGCCGCGATCAAACCGTCCGCGTGGTTGTTCCGCGCCACGTTTGGGAGAAGGTTTCGCCACGCATTCATCCGAAGGACGACGTTCGCCCGGAAGCAATTTACGAAGAACTGAATGTTCTCGAGGTCGATCCGCTGTCAGACTTCGACATCAACTGTGACACTCAGTTGATCACGGTTCGCGATGGAGTTCAGCTGCCGGCCATCACTGCGTTTCGTTTGCTCGCGGCGAGGTTGAAGCGGCTGGGTCGGAATAATCCGATTCTCCTGAAGGATTGCCTTACGACACCGGCGGAGCCGTTCACGCCGCAAGTGGCGCTGGTTCGCTCCTCTGTCGTGATCGGCGCGCTGCTCAGTGACGGCATTGGTGACGCGATTCTGATTCGCAATGAGCCTGGCGCAGGCCAATCTCTGCGGCTCGCGTATAACATTCTCCAGGCTGCGGGCTGCCGCACCTTCAAGACGGAATATGTCGCATGCCCTTCCTGCGGGCGCACACTCTTCAATCTCCAATCGGTGACGGCGCGAATTAAAGCGCGCACAGTGCACTTGAAAGGCGTGAAGATTGCCATCATGGGTTGCATCGTGAACGGGCCGGGTGAAATGGCGGATGCCGATTTCGGTTATGTGGGCGGCGCGCCCGGCAAGATCAACCTATATGTCGGGAAGAAAGCGGTGAAGTTCAACATCCCCGAAGCCGAAGCTGTTGATCGCCTCGTTGATCTCATCCGAGAGCATGGCAAGTGGGTTGAGCCAGAGCTCGTCCAGCCCGTCGAAGCCACTGCTGTGGCTTGATTCGTAGCCGCCTTAGATGCCCTTCTTTAGGTCTTTGAGCTTTTGCGCTTCGGGCTTCTCCGCGTAATAACGGTCGAGCGGATAGCACCCGCTGATCAATCCATTGCGCGGAGCAGTGGTGCAATCGCTGAAGGTCCGGCAGATGGCGCGTGGCGCCACTGCGCCATTCGCAATCGCTTCTGACAGAATCGCTGGGTAACTGAGGGCCATACGCCCCAACCCCACCATGTCGGTCCATCCCTCGCGCACGACATATTGCGCAACGTGCGGCAAATACTCCTGCAGGTAAGTGTAAGCGGTGCCGATGAAGATCAATTGCGGCGGCGCCTGGGCTTTGATCTCACGAACCACGTTAAGCTGCCGGGCCACGTCGATGAGTGGGTCGTGCGCTGGTTGGTAGCCGTCTGAAGGCGGATATGCCGCCGGGCGCTGGATGTGCGGGTTGTAATAAGGTGAGCCTGCCGAGAGGTTCAGCATCTTCACACCCAGCTCCGCGCAGAGCTTCACGAACTGAATGGGCTCGCGCAGATCGTAGGTGACTGGGTTCTCTGGGTTCACGCCGAAGCCATACTTGTAGGGAAGGCAGTGCGAGTAATCCTCAGGAATCCCTGGCCCAAGCTTACCCGGTTGGGATAGCGCTGGGTCGGGTTTGAAGGGCACGAAATCAAACGCGCTTAGGCGAACAGCGATATCGATCTTGTTCCCGCTCGCGCGAATGCCGCTGATGATCTCGCGCAGAATGCGTGTGCGGTTCTCAAATGAGCCGCCGTACTTGCCTGGGCGTGTATGCGCACCGAGGAATTCGTGCAGCAAATAACCATGGCAATGCTTGATATCCACGAAGTCAGCCCCCACATCCGCCGCGATTTGCGCGGCTTTAATATAGGCCTGGATTAACTCCTCGATCTCAGTGTCTGTCAGAACAGCGGCATCACTTTCGACCTTGAACTTGCGGTCGAGAATCGGATGCCGATACGCCACCCGCGGCTCCATTTGCTTTTTGTCCCGAGGGCGGCAGAACCTTCCAGAGTGGGTCAGTTGAAAGCCGACGACCAGATCCTCGGTCTTCCCATAAAGTTCCTTGTGCCTGGCAAAGAGCGTTTCACGCAAGCGCGCGATGCCTGCTTTGTTCTGGTCGTTGATGATGATTTGGTTTGGATTCGCGCGACCATCGGGGCGCACGGCCATTGCTTCACCGCCGAAGATCACTTTCGCGCCGCTCTCGCCGAACCGAGACCAACGTCGGAGCATCTCCTCCGTCACACCGCCATCCGTTGTTCCGTCCCAACCCTCCATGGGATGAATGGCAAAGCGATTGCCAATGGTTTTGCCGTTCACCTGCGCTTTGGTGATCGGCTGCGCAAGGGGCGATTCCGACCCAGCCACGATGGCTTCATCACAAGGCAAGTTCAGGCCGAGGCTCTGAACATGCCCGCGGAAATCGCTGACGGATTTCAGCGATGGAATGCGGGTGAGTTTGAAAGGGTGCTGGCTCATGCGCGGGGACGGTCTTTCAACCAGGAAAAGAAGGTGAGATACGGCTCCTGACGAGCTTCACGGAGGATCAAGAGGGCGAGTTCACGCGCGTGGTAATCACCCCACATGGAGCTTTCGCTATTCGGAATCTTTTGGCCGCGCGCTATGTAATCCCAGCCATTGGGCCGGTGATACACCGAATGCAACAGGAGGCCCTGGTGCTTCGCATCCGTGGAGAGGTATTTGTCCGAGAAGAGCGTCTTCGAGACCGTCAGGCCAGCCGCGCGGTATGTTGCGGCGCGACGATCTTTGCGCGCGCCGAGGAAGTTGCCGAGGCGAATGAGGCCTTGAGCGGCGATGGCTGCGGCGGAGCTGTCCACCGGCTCGAAGTCATTGTGCGGGTCGGATGGTTTGTTGAGGTAATCACCCAGTTGCCAGAGATTCGGCGCGCCAGTGTCCCACATCGGAACGCCATCAGCGCAGCTGTTCTCGATATAGAAATCCGCTGTGGCGGTGGCTGCTTTCAGGAACACCTGCTCAATCTTCTCACGGCCTCCGTGCGGCTTCAGCTCGCCGTCGCTGATTGTGCTGAGGAATTCCAGCTCCTCAGCATATCCGCAAAGCGCCCAGGCGAGACCACGCGTCCAGGTTGAGAAGGGTGAGTAGCCTTGCTGTGAGTTTGGGCAGCGATAGTTGCCGTCGTTCAGGTTGAAGACGCTCTCGTGCGCAGTGCGGCCGCGCACGTCATAGCTGTCACGGCCTTCACCATAATACACACCGAATTCTGCGGTGGTGGTTGCGTGTTGAACGAGGCGTTCCAGGAGCGAGATGCGTTTATCACGCTCACCCATGAGCGTGTGGCCGAGTTGATGAGCGACTGCCAAGGATCGTAGTGAGCGAATCGTGTCGATGAACAAGGAGTGCGGGCCGTTGAAGGAATAGATGTAGCCGCTGCCGTTGAAGATCTCCGTCCAGCGCGCCGCTTGCACAGCCCCCGAGACCTTCAAGGCGAGTTCGTAGAACTCACGCTCGCGGGGATTCTCATCCACCTTCCCTTCGGCCATGAGGCGCGCGAGGTTCCCATAGGTGGAGACATTGTTGAACCCATGGTCATGCACGCCGATGTGCGAAACATGGGATGCCATCAACTCAACGGTCTTCTTGCGGCCAAGCTCGAGGAACTCGCGCTCACCGGTGGCGTCGAATTGCAGGAGAGCGGAGCCGAATTGAAAACCTTGCGTCCACTCCGTCCAACCGCAGCTGGTGTATTTGCCTTTGACGGTGAACACCGGTGTGCCGTCGCGGGGGTTCCAGCTCTTTTCGATGCTCCGAATCTTTGCGGCTGAAAGCTCGAAGAGCCGCTCGCTCGCGCGCTGCAAATCTTGCGCGCGCAGTTTCTGGTCAATTTTAATCGCCATGGTTAAAGCCGCCGAAAGTGAAATCCACCATCCACGTTGAAAACTTCGCCTGTGCTGAAAGGGAACAGATCCTGCGCAATGGCCGCGACGGCTTTGCCGACATCCTGCGGCGTGCCCCAACGCGGCACAGGCGTGAGGCCTTGAGCGATGAGGGCGTCGTATTTCTGCTTCACGCCAGCGGTCATATCGGTCTCGATGATTCCCGGACGAATCTCGAAAACGCCGATGCCATGCTCTGCAAGCCTGCTCGCAAAAAGCGGAGTGAGCATGGAGAGAGCTGCTTTCGAGACGCAATAATCACCGCGATTCACAGAAGCTGTGTAGGCGCTGATGGAACTAATGGTGACGATCCTCGGCTTCGCGCCGTTGCGGGCCTGCTCGATCATCCAGCGGGCTGCGGTTTGAGTGAGGAAGTAAGGGCCTTTGACGTTGATATTTAGGAGCCGATCGAAGCTGGCTTCGCTTGCTTCGAGAATGTCCGCGCGAACATCTGGCGCGACGCCCGCGTTATTCACGAGCATGTCCAAACGGCCAAAGCGTTCGCGGGTGAACTCTAGCAGACGTGATCGGTCCGGAGCGATTGCGACATCGCCCTGGCAGAGTTCAACGCGAATGGTGTGGCCGACCTTCTGAGCAGCAGCGAGGCACAGGGCGGCTGCCTCTTCAGCGGCTTGCGCATTACGGGCGTAGTTAATGACGAGATTCCAACCGATCGCGGCGAGTTCGAGAGCAATGCCGCGGCCGATACCGCGCGAGCCGCCTGTGATAAGGGCGACCTGGCTCATAGGTTCGTTCGCGCGAAGCGATGTGCTGTTGGAGTCACGGCCCGCGAGCCTAGAAAAGCGTCATGGGAGCGTCAAAGGCTGTTTTGCGTGATTATGCGGGCAAGCGCACTTTGCGCCGGTCAAACGCAAGAGAGTAGGTGTGAGGTTCGGCTCCTACGGAGCTGGTGGAGGATAGGCGGGCGTCCCACAGGCTGCGCTGGCGCTTGCCTGTGGGCTACTCTGTTCAGGCACTCCGGGCCTCCAAGCCAGCTCACTTTTTGACGCCCAACTCGGATAAGAAGCGCACAAGGTCACGAAACTCGTCGCGGGAGAGCGAGTCGCAGAGGCGTTCAGGCATGATGGAGCCGAGTTGTTTCATTTCCTTGATGTCGCTTCGCGCAATTCGGGTGTCTTCGTTTGTTCCGGGCATGCGCAAGGCGACCTCCTGTGCATTCTGGCGAAGCACATAACCTTGTTGCTCGGAGCCATCCTTGGTCACCACCGTGGTGGAGACGAAGCCTTCCTTCACTTCTTTGTTGGGCTCGAGGATCGCGCCGATGATGAATTCAACGCTCTGGGCGGTGCCGAGCGAAAGAAGGTCGGGGCCGAGCGTCCCGCCGACGCCGCCGATGGCGTGGCAGGCCACACAGCCGAGTTCCTGGCGCTCGTAGATGGCGCGTCCGCGTTCAGCGTTGCCGTTGGAGCGAACTTCAGTTGCGAACGACTTGAGTTCGTCGGGTGACAAATCGCCGAGGGTTTTTGTGCGGCTGAGAGCTTTGTTAAACAGTTCCGTGAGTTGCTCGGCACGCTTGCCGGAAGCAGCCATCAGAGTGAGGCCCGCCTGGGCGGCATTCTTCGAGGGAGCATTCCGCTGGAGTTCCTCAGCTAAAGCAGCGGGGCCGCCTTGTTTGCGCAGGAACGCTGGCAGGAGTTGCTCAACGTCAGCGTTGTCTCCTGCGAATTCCTGCGCGGCGTGACGGGCAGCGGATGGAAGATCCAGTTCCGCGAAGGCTACGATTGACGCTGCTCTCAAGGCGCCGGGTTCAGTTCCGCTGAGAAGCGCCTCAAGAGTGGCTTTATCGCCGAAGAATCCGAGAGCTTCCACTGCGGCGAGCCGCAACGGGCGGGCGTTGGATTTCTGCTGCGCAGTGGCTCGCGTCGTTTCCAAAAAGCTCTGCTCCTTGAGTTGCGCGGCGAGCAGGAGCGCCTGCGCCCGAAGAGTTGCATCGTTGCTTCCGATGAGTTCCTGAAGCGCTGCGCTCACGGCTCCCGCTGGGCGAACCTTCCGAATCTTCACGCTTTCACGAAGAGCTGCGAGGGCAGCAGCCTGCTCTGCAGGGGAAGCAAAGTTGGGGCGTTGGAGAAGCAGTTGCAGGTCTTCTGCAGACCCCACTTCGGCGATGATGCGGGCGTAAGCACGTTTATCGTTCGACTGAACGTCCTTGCTTGTGAAGAGTTGGCGCACGACGCCCAGGGTGTCAGCTGAAGCATCGGTTTTAACCAAGGACTCCAGAGCTTTGGCGGAGAGATCGAGCTGCCGTTGCTTGAATGGCTGCAACCACGCGGGCTTGAGCGTGTGGATGGTTTGCGAAAGTGAATAGTCTATGAAGGTGTCCACCGGCGCACCGAGGGCGCGCAAGGCAATCTCCACAGCCTTGGGATCTTGCACGTAACTGCAGGCGATAATCGCTTCAAGGCGGACGCGTGGGTGCGCGTCAGTAACGAGCTTGCCCAGCCGTTGCAGGGTGTCGGGAATCTGTTGATGAAGATGGCCAATCACGCGTGGAGCGTAAGCGCGCGCGTGGTAATCCTTGGCCTGCATCAGCGCGTCGAGAAGTTGCGGGTCAACGACCGCATGCGTTTGCAGCACGGCGACTGCTTCGAAGATGCTCTGCTCGTAGTTTGGGCCCTGCGGATCGAGTTGGCGCGCCCATGCGGCCACAGCTCCAGTAACTTCCTGCTTCGGGCGATTCGCGAGCGCGCGATTGGCCATCTGGCGGTCCCACCGCTCAGCTGATTTGAGAGCCTCCAGGAGCGCGGGGATGGGAGCGGCTTCGAGATTCCGCCGTGTGGCCAGGGGACGACCCTTGGCGGTGACACGCCAGATGCGGCCATGCTTTTTATCGCGGTCGGGGTGCCGGAAGGACGCCTGGTAATGGCCAATGATAGGGTTGTGCCAATCGCAGAGGTAGAAGGCCCCATCCGGACCAAAGCGGGCATCGACAATGCGGAAGGCAGTGTTGGTGGAGGCGACCAGCGGCGGCAGATCGTTCACGCGAAACCCGGAGCCATCCTCGGTGACTCTGAAGCGATAGACTGAATTGTTGAGGTAGCTGCCGGTGATGAACTGTCCCTGCGCATCTGCGGGAAAATGGCTGTTCTCGACGAAATCGCCGCCGGCGAATTTCCGGCCTGTATTCCAGAGAGACGGGAGCGTGCGCTTCTTCGGGGCGCGAATCATCGCGGGAGTGAGATAGTACATGCCCTGGCCATTGCCAGCGGCCATGATCACGGCGCCCCATCTGTCAAAGGCGATGCCGAAAGGGTTTTGCGGGCCCATCTCCTCGTTAAGGAACGGGTCGAGGCGCAAGGTCCGTGGCCAGAGCCGCCACACGCCAGCGGAGTGTAGTTGCTCAATGCCCCAGGGAGTCTCAACGCGGGAGAGCGCATGCAGTCCCTGGCACATCATCAACTCACCGCCCGGACCCCAGGTGAAGGAGTTGATGGTTTGGTGCGAGTCGCCGGTGCCAAAGCCGCGCAAGACGACGCGGCGCTCGTCGGCTTTGCCGTCAGCGTCGGTGTCACGCAAGTGGAGCAGGGTGGTTCCCTGGCCGATGTAAACGCCGCCATCGCCGAGTTCGATGCCCGTGGGAATCATGAGGCCTTCGGCGAACACTTGCGATTTATCCGCGCGACCGTCGCCGTCAGTGTCTTCAAGCACGACAACTTTGTCGTTGGGAATCTGTCCCGGCTCGATCTGGGGATAGACCACGCTGCCGATGACCCAGAGGCGTCCTGCGGGATCGAAGCGAATCTGGATCGGCTTCACGACGCCTTCGCGTTCAGAGGCGAAGAGGTTGACTTCGTAACCTTCAGCCACCTGCATCGCTGCCAGATCCGCAGCGGGATTGCTCGGCTGCGCTGTGGCGGTGAGGCAGATCCCGCACGCGATGAGAGCGAGGAAAGCCTTCATGGGCGCACCTCGCGGGCGAGTTCTTCGATGCGGCTTTCGCGTTGCTCTATTAGCGGCACAAACTTTTCCAGTTCTGTGGGGAACCAACGGATCGAGGGATCGCGATGGTCGCGGCTGCTGGGTTGCTCGACGCGATCGCCGCCGAGGAACGCCCAATTCATCGGGCGGGAATAATCAAACCAAAGGCGGTTCTTCTCGATGATTTCCAGGCGGAGCTTCTCAAAGTGTGGGTTAGCCCAGCGCCCTTTCTCGTCGGCTGCGCCGTGGGTTGCATTCTCCACGCCAAAAGCGTGAGCGAGTTGTTGCGCCACATATGCGTGGCCGCGGGCACTCAGATGCCAACCGTCACTGGTTAGGCGGAAACGAGCTGGGCGTGCCCGCAAAGCTGAGTGCAAATCGAGCAGGATTGCGCGGTGCTCCCGGGCGACAGCCCGGGTGGCGCTGGCGTAGGCGTCCAGCCGGTCGTTCGCAGGATCAGGATTCTGCAAGGCTCCCGGTCCAAATTCAAAAGGGTGGGGCGTGATCAGGAGCGTGCGCCGCGCTGGGCCGATCGTCTTCAGAAAGCTTGCATAGGCTTGTTTGAAATCCCCGAGCTTCGCGCCGCCGCCGAACGATTCGGCCTGGCCAAACTGGCAAATCACGATGGTGGCTCCGATCTTCTCGAGTTGATTGGTTAAAGGCGGATATTTGAAGTCGCGTGGTTGAGCAAAGACGGTGTCAGCCTCCCAAGCGAGACTACGCACCCGCACCCCGGGGTGGTGGGCCCGAAGGATGGATTCAAAATGCCCTAGTTCCTGCGCCGTGACCAGATCGCTGCCGCCGAGGAAGGTGATCACGTCGTTGGGCTTCAATTCCACAGGGGCGGAACGCGCCATCCACTGCGCCGAAAGGAGCAGCAGCAGAGCCAGGCAATGGCGGAGTCGGGGCATGCGCATATGCTCTCAAAGTGAGGCGGTGATTCAAGGTTGGAAAACGCACTCGTTCCCTAGCCGCGATAGACGCAGCGGGCGGTGCAGGTTTCGGCAACCACGATCTCGGTTAGTTGCGGGAGATTGGGCTTGAGGCGATCCCAAATCCAGACCGCGATATTTTCGCTGGTCGGATTTTCAAGGCCGATGATCTCGTTCAAGTAGTAATGATCGAGCTGTTGCCACAAAGGCCGGAAAAGGTCGGAGATGACCGCGTAATCCATAACCCAGCCGAGCTTTGGATCGACTTCCCCACTGACGACGACCTCGACTTTGAAACTGTGGCCGTGCAGGCGGCGGCACTTGTGGCCGGCAGGCAAATGGGGAAGCAGATGCGCCGCTTCAAACTGAAATGTTTTTCGAAGTTCCATCATGGTTAAGAGACTTCCCAATCGGCCCAGGTGACGAGATCGCCCAGGGCGGGGCGGCCATCGTGGCGCCAGAAGAGGGGTGGGTTTTGCATTTGGCCGAGCGGGCAAATGCGGGTGACGCCCCAGCGGGCGAGTTCGTTGGCAATCTTTTCGGCGCGATCTTCGGGAGCGGCGAGGCCGACAGTGGAAATGCTGCGGCGGAATTCATCAGCGCCCTCGAGCACCTGGCGGAGGGCGGCGACAGGCTTCACGTAAACGAAGCGGTTGCCGCAGGAAACCTGGAAACGGGGATCCTCCTCGTAAACGACGGTCCAGGCAGTGGAGTTCTCGCTGCTCCAGATTTTGGTGGTGCCTGAATAAGCTGCGCGAACTTCGTAAAAGGAACGGCGGCTAACAATGGCGGCTTCCTCCTCCGGACTGAGAGCCCCGCGGGGCTGTTGCTCTTCGAGAGTTTCCAATTCGCGCGCGAGTGACTCCGCGAATTGCATGGGGCCGATTTTGCCGGCGTTCTCCACGTAAACGACATGCGGAGAAAGGCAGCCGTTCTGATCCCAGGCGGTGATGTCGCGAGCGGCGCTGAAGGTAACCTTGTGCGAGGAGAAGCCGGAGAGCATTTCGCTGGCAATGTAGGCGAAGCTCACGCGGTGACCATAACCGACGAAGCGCACACGGCCGGGAGTTTGGGCGCGGATGGCGGTTAAGGTTTCATTGGAGCCGGTGGCGGTGACGCAATCGGCTTGGGAGAACAACTCCTTTTCCAGAGCGGCGTTGCCGCCTTTCCACTCGGCGATCTCGAGGCAAGCGCCGAGCTTTGGCTCAAGACGGTAAAGGGAGTGCGCGAAAAGGCGCGGGATGAAGGAGGTTTGGCTTGCCGCTTTAACGAATTGCGCGGAGCGGATGAGCAGGCCGAAGACCATGCTGGTGAGAGGCGGATTCGGCAGTTGCCCACCGGTGACGTGGACGAGCAGTTCGGGACCGCGCGCGAAGGAGGCGCGATCCCGGCGCAATTCGGCGGGCGTGGCCATAAGGCCTTCCAAGCGCTCAGCATCGCCGAGTTCCTGGGCGAGGAAATCTGAAAGGTTCTTCTCCGTCAGTTGGGCGAAGAAAGGGTCAAGGCCAGCTTTTAAAGTTTGGGTGGAGAAGCCGGTGCGGGCGGGGCCTTCAACGAGGAGCGCGCGGCGAAATGGGAACGCGTCGTCGAGCCAGCTTTCGGCCAGGTTGGCGATGACGCGGATCATCGATTTTGTCGGGCGTGTGGCAAGGAACTGGGTGCGATTGCGGCGCAAAGAATCGCAAGCTTCGCGAACCATTTGCTCCGTCAGCTCCGTTTCGCGGGGGAGATCCGCGAGGAAGTAGTTGGGTAAATCCGCAGTGGTAATCATGCCGTTCGGGTGGCCAGGTGATGCTTTCGCAATGCGCGGAGCAAGGGCAAGCCGCTCAAGGAAAGAAGCATCAAAATGGCTATCAAAGAATATAGCGGATAAAAGGCAGCGGGCGAGTTGGCCGCCGCCCCCATTGCCTTGACGCGGTCGCCGACAAACCAGTGCGCGATGTTCCCAAGGACACCCCCAATAGTGATGAACAAACCAAAGACTCGGCCGCGAATCGCATCGTGGATTGATTCCATTAAGGCGGCTTCGACCATGGGGAAACTGGCGAGGAAGAAGAAGCCGTAGGCAGCAAGCACGAGTGTGCTCCAGGTCGCTGGGACGAACGGGAATACGAAGACGAGAATGGCCGAGAGCACCAGGACCCCGGCGGTCCATGGGAGTCGGTTCTTGTCGCTCAAGTGGCCGAAGAGTGGATTGCTGATTGCGGATGCGAGAAAGATGGAGGCCAAGGCTCCACCCGTGGCGACGGTGGTGAAGCCATGTGCTTTCTGGAGGAATAGGGAGACGAGGCTGGCCATGCTGCTTCCCGCAAAATCGCGCAGCATGAAGGCGAGGGCGGCGAAGCCGAGGATCATGTAAATGGCTTTTGGAATGCCGAGTTTTTGGGCTTCCCGGTGATGGTCGGAGGTGTCGTGCGCGGGGTCGTCCTCAGAGAAGAACCAGAAGAGGATCGCGACAGCGAGCCCGAACAAACCGCATTCGAGAACGGGCGCGCGCCAACCCGCCACCGCGGCGCGCCACCCGGTGTAAATTGGCCCAGCAAAAAAGCCGACGCTGGCGCCAATGCCGATGAAGCCCAGGGCTTTTCCTGTGCCTACAGGAAAGAGTCGAGCAATGAGGGCGGTGGCTGCTGGATGGTAACAACTTCCGCCAAGCCCAGAGATGATCACCGCAGCCAAAGCGGCGGGGTAGGTCTTGGCGAACGAGAGCGCGATGAAACCCAGGGCGTTGATGACCAGCCCCCAGAAGAGAAGCTTCTTTCGATTCCAATGATCCGCGAGGGCTCCGAGCAAGTAGCTCGGGAGGTAATAGGCGATCATCAGAATTGTGACGAGGAAAGTCGCTTTTTCGACGCTCTCCAAGGCGAGGTCGCGCTGGATCAACAGGTAGAGCGGAAGCAGCGCCACGTGATAAAGATGCGTGCAGGCGTGGAGAAGACCCACGCTGAACAATGTTCGACTGTGCGCTCTGATTGAATCCATTTTACAATGCGCTGCTTTGAAGGGAGCAACCGCGCGGCTCCGCAGCTTCCGCGCGGCCGAGCAAAGTGAACCCACTGCCGCCTTCGACCGCAAGGTCTCCCGTTTGAATGGCGACAGCGGAACTGACATTAGCCAGATCAATGATTTCGAGGAGGCCCGGCTTTTCGGGCGTCCGGCTGGGGGTAAAGGAGCCTGCGCCGGCGAGACGGGTGCGAACCCAATGCGGAAACTTGAAGATGGTTTCGCGATCATTGCCAATCTCCGGCTGGTCGTAAGCCTGGGAACTTAACTCGCTCATGCCGTACTCGGAGCGAATGACTGTGATCCCGAGCTGGGTGCGAAGTGCCGCATAGAGGTCTTCCTGGGCGAGAGTGCGGGAGCGGCCTTTGTAGCCGCCGGTTTGAAGGGCGACGGAGCCATGCGGCAGGTGGAGCGACAGCGGGATTGAGGCGAGTGCATCCAACAGATGCACAAAGTTGAAGGCCGTGCCCGCGATGAAAACGGGCAAGGTGGCGCTTCGGAGCCGTTCGATGAGCGGGGGCAGGTTCAGAACCCACCCATCGGCGGTCACGTGGCCGAAAAACTCAGCTTTCGGGTGGCGGTTCGCGAGAGCTGAAAACATGTGCGCGAGGGAGGAATAAGGCGCTTTGCCAGAGGGCGGGGTTAGGAACACCCAATCGAGGCTTTGGATTTCGGGACAAGCATTCGTGAAGGCGCGCGCGAGAGACTCCTCATAAAAGGCGAGAGTTTCGGGTGAATGAAAATGGCGGCTGGGCCTTTGCTCTGTGGTGCCGCTGGAATGAAAAACATTGGTGCGCGCGCTTGCGGGGAGAAGCGTCACATCAACGTCCTTAAACGTGGCTGTAGGGATGGCAGGAAGCTGGCGCCAGTTCAGAGGGTTCGTCGCCCCACGGGCGGCCGCGACTCTGTGATAAATCGCGTTGTTTGATGTCTGGATCGCGTAGAGGCGGAGGGCCAAGCGGTTGAACTCGGCTTCCTGCTCGGCAGGCGCGACGGGAGGACTGTGCATAAATGCAAACAGCTCCTTGCGATAAGCAGTGAGGTCGAGAGTCATTGCGGTTTTTATCGATGGCTGGTGTTCCGCGACAGCCGTGAGGTATCTACAGCCATAGCGGGTGAAGCGCAACTAAATGCCCGATTTGGGCCGGACAGGGACGCGGCGGGAGATCATAAAAAAGTTTGTGATTACGCGGTTTTACGCGGGATTAGCAGGGATTAGCCGGTAATATGTGGAAATAGCCGGTAAGCCTGCATGGGGCACAGCATACATCAGAGGAGGACGCCCGGTCGGGCACCGGGCCTGCCATGGGACGTTCTTGAACAGGTGGTGCTTTCTTCATGTCTAGTCTCGTTTTAAGTTACCTGTAATCCTAAATTCCTTGTATGTCAACTGCCTGCTTGTGGAAGAGGTAAGTGCCGCCCTGAGGGAGTTTTCAGCGGGATGCTGCGCTTCATTTTCGCTCCTGCCGATTGAGAGGCGTAACAAGGCGGACGAGGTTCTGGCCTATGAGACACCAGGTGGACATTGAGCCAGGGGCGGTGGTTGCGGAAGATGCAGAGGAAGGTCTGCTGCAAGCCGCGCGGGATATCTCCTATCTTCGGATCGCGATAGTGAACGTGGTCTTCTACGGCGCGTCGGGCGCCCGCGACTGGGTGTTGATAGATGCGGGCCTTGGGATGGGAACGGGGCGTATCGTGTCGGCAGCAGAGGAGCGGTTTGGGAACGGGGTTCCGCCGAGAGCCATAATCATGACGCATGGGCACTTTGACCACGTCGGCGCGTTAGAAGCTTTGGCTGAGAAGTGGGGATCGCCCATCTACGCGCACACGCTTGAGCTGCCTTACCTGGACGGGCGGTCGGCTTATCCACCACCCGACCCAAGCGTGGGCGGCGGGATGATGGCGCGGCTTTCGCCGATGTATCCAAAGCAGCCGGTGAATGTGAGCCGGTGGTTGGCGCCCTTGCCGAGCGATGGCTCGATTCCGGCGATGCCTGGCTGGCGCTGGGTTCCCACACCGGGACACACGCCGGGGCATGTTTCCCTTTGGCGGGAATCTGACCGGGCGTTGATCGTGGGTGATGCCTTCGTGACGACGAACCAGGAATCTGCGTACGGGGCCTTAACCCAGAAGCCGGAGGTTCACGGTCCGCCGATGTATTTCACACAGGATTGGGGCGCTGCCGCGGCATCTGTTCGCACACTGGCACGGCTGCAACCGGACCTTGTAGTGACGGGGCATGGCCGCGCTCTGCAGGGGAGCGCGATGACGCAGGCGTTAGTGCAATTGGCAGAGCGATTTGAGGAAATCGCAGTGCCTGAGAAGGGCCGTTATGTGAATGCCCCGGCAATTGCGGACGCAACCGGCACGAAGTTCGTTCCACCCAAGCGGTGATTTTGATGTGGCGCATACTGACTGCGTTCTTGTGCGCGGCTGACGCAGGAGCATGCACGGTGTGCAAGGGCAGCGCGGCTGATGAGGTTCGCGCGGGCATTCTGGGACAGAACCTCGCGCTCGCCTCGGCTGCGGTGGCGGTTCCGTTTGCGCTTTCTATCTTGGGCGCCTTGTGTGCGCCAAAGCTTCTTCGAAAACATGAAGCCTCAAAATAGCGGGCCTGTGATTCGCGCGGGGATCTTCCTGGGGATTGGGCTGGGCGGATTTCTTGATGGCATCATCCTTCACCAGATTCTCCAAACGCACAGCATGCTCTCCGGGAAGCTGGGGCTCGACACATTAAGCGCGGTGAAAGTGAGCATGTTTTGGGATGGCCTCTTTCATGCGTTCACATGGCTGATGACGACGATCGGCATTGCGTTACTGTGGCGAGCAGCTCGTGACCCAGCGGCGCTCTGGAGTGGCAAGATGCTGGTGAGCGCGCAGTTGGTTGGCTGGGGCGGATTCAATTTGTTGGAGGGGATTGTGGATCACCACATTCTCCATGCTCATCACGTCGTGGAGCGGCTTGGAGTTTCGATGTTCGACTACGGCTTTCTTCTGCTGAGCGCGTTGATGGTGATGATTGGATGGTTTGGCATCCGGAGCGCTGAAGCGAATTCGGGCGGGGTTCCCGCGAAGGCAAGCGGGAGCACGGTTTAGGTCTCGGCTAGAAGCCGTCTCACAAATACCCAAGCAGCGTCTTCCGGGTCTTTTGGCCGGATGCTTCGTTGCTCCTCAGTCGCAGATCCATGCGGATATGCTCCTTCGTCGCGCCTCGCCTCCGGTCAAAATCCCTCGCAATCCACTTGCTGGTTATTTATGAGACGGCTTCTAGGCTTTCGCCGCTGATTTCAAGGATTCCAACTCTTCCCAACGCGCATAGAGCGTGGCCAAAGTTTCCTTGGCGGCGGCGATGTCCGCATTGATTTCAGCCACGCGATTGCCGTGCTTCCGGTGAAAGTCGGCATCCAGAAACAATGCTTCCAACTCCGCCACTTTCGCCTCTGCGGCTTGAATGGCCGCTTCCATCCCCTCCAGCTCGCGTTGCTCTTTGAAGGAGAGTTTTCGCGCCTTCGGTGATTTATCTGCAGGGACTGGGAGTGGGTTTTTTGACGGGGTTGTATATGAAACAGTGTATTTGCTCCCTCGCGCTTTCTTCTCGAGGTAATATTCGTAGTTCCCTTCGCTGTAGATCACTTTGCCTTCACCTTCGAAAACAATGATCCCGGTGCAAACCCGGTTGAGGAAATAACGGTCGTGACTGACGACGACCACCACCCCCTCGAAGGCGATTAAGGCTTCTTCCAGCACGCGCAGGGTTGGCAGGTCGAGGTCATTGGTTGGCTCGTCGAGAATGAGGAAGTTGCCGCCTTGCTTGAGAATTCGCGCCAGGAGCAAACGGCTGCGCTCACCACCGCTGAGATGCTTCACCTGCGTCGTAATGCGATCGTCGGTGAAGAGAAAGCGTTTCAGGTAAGCGCGCAAGGAGAGGCGGTCGTCCCCGAAGATTACGAACTCGGAGCCGTCACTGATTTCCTCAAGGACGGTTCGATCCTCGTTTAACTGGAGGCGACCCTGGTCCACGTAATTGAACTTCGTGAGTTGCCCGGGCTTGATCGTGCCTTCGGTCGGGTCCATCTGGCCGATGATGAGTTTGAGCAGGGTGCTCTTGCCGAGGCCGTTTCGGCCGAAGATGCCGATCTTCTGGCCTGCGGCGAAGTTGAAGTTAATGCCGGAGAACAGTTGTTTGCCGCCGAGTGTCATGCCGACGTTGACCATTTCCACGATGCGGTTCGCCAATGGCGGCGGAGGTGGAATGACCAGATCGACGTCCTTGTCTATCTCGGGGGGCTTTTCGCCGGCGATTTCGAAGTAACGGTCGAGGCGGCTTTTGGATTTCGTGGTGCGCGCTTTAGGGCCCCGGCGAACCCATTCCAACTCGCGGCGGAGGAACATCTGGCGCTTGTGCTCGTTGACCTCAGCGGTTGCTTCGCGTTCCGCCTTTGAGATTAGGTAGTCGGTGTAGTTCCCGGAATATGGGTAGATTTTGCCATTGGCCAATTCAGCGATGGAGCTTGTCACGCGATCGAGGAAGTAGCGGTCGTGGGTC
>DASPKX010000151.1:0-30468 GCA_035627835.1 Candidatus Methylomirabilota bacterium | reverse complement strand
CATGCTCATCATCCGCCCGCCCATGCCTGCAAGCACTGCCTTGCGCGGCACTCCTTGGTGGAATTGGCTTGGCGGGCCGCTCGGCGCTTTGATTGTTCTTTCAGGGGCCGCCCTGGCGCCGCGACTCGGCGCCGCTGCCTTCATCGCGTCAGTCGTTGGCGGACAACTCCTCTGCGCGGTCATCCTCGATCACTTCGGCGCGATGCACCTCCCTCAACAATCGATCAGTCCCACCCGGTTGCTGGGCGTGACAATGGTCTTTGGAGGCGTCCTGCTGGTAACCTTGCGGCGGTAACCTTGCCCTCCCAAGCCGCATCTGGCTGGGCATTGCTCGTTTCCTTCCTTGCTCCTGAAGCGCAGATTGCGGGCGCATATCGCTTCTTTGTCGGGGCTCGCCGGCGGCCAAAATCCCTCGCAATATACCGTCTGGCGATTTATGAGACAGGTTCCTGTGAAAGCCATTCTCAGTTTGCTCCTGACGGCCACGACCATGCTCGCAGCGGAGTCCCCTGCCCTGTCCTCGCTCTATCCCGGTGACCGCAATATGGAGCGCGATCCGTCCGTTCTGTTCACGGAGAATTTTGAAAGTGGCGATTTCAAGAAGTGGGATGAAACCAAAGGTCGCGCATCGATCAGCGACAAAGCGCCGAACTCTGGTCAACGCAGCGCGGAAATGGTGTTGGTCCGCGGCCAGAACGATGTGGCGCATGCCATCAAGTGGTTCATGCCCGGAGCGGACTCGGTTTACACCCGCTTCTATGTGAAGTTCGCGCCGGACTATCAATATCCACACCATTTTGTGACGCTGCTCGCCAACGAGCGCACCAATCGCTGGTCCGCGTTCGGCAAGGCTGGAATGAAGCCGAACGGGAGTTACTTCTCCAGCGGCATGGAAACATGGTTCGCCTGGGGCAAGAACCCGCCGCCCGGTGAGCTTCATCTCTACTCCTATTACCTCGACATGGAGATCGATCCCAAAATGAACAAATACTGGGGGAACAGCTTTTTCCCGCCGGGGCCTGGCAAAGGCAAGCCCGCTGAGGAAAGCCGCGTCCTGCCCAAGCTGGACCAATGGCAATGCTGGGAGTTCATGATCCAGGCGAACACAACGAACAAAGCTGATGGCAAACAAGCGATGTGGCTGGATGGCGTTTTGGTGGGCGAATTCACCGGGATCCGTTGGCGCAACAAAGCGGATCTGAAAGTGAATGCTCTCTGGCTGCAACATTACGGCTTCGACCCGGGCGACCCAACGAAAGGCGCCTGGAAAGAGCGTCAAACCGTCTGGTTCGACGACATTGTCGTGGCAACCCGTTACATCGGCCCAATGCAGCCGTAGGTGCCGGCCAGATAAGACCCTTAACGCAGCGGACACTGAGCAAGGACCAGGACGGCGCAGAGAAGGAGGGTCACTGTTTGCCAGCCGAGGCCACAAAGTGCGTGCCACGTGGTGGTCACTGGCGCCAGTTGGCCCGTGCGAGGAAACCTTTCCTCCTAATGGAGCGCGGACATTCCTGTCCGCCTCCGAAGCCTCTTCCCGAAAGGAGCGCGGACATTCCTGTCCGCCTTCCTCGACATAGCCGCCCCGATCGCCCTCGGCACCCTCTGCGTTAAAAGCAGCTCTTTCCCGCATCTGGGGAAATCTGCGCAATCTGCCGAACACTTACTTTTCTTGGAGGGGTCCGACATCCTGTGTCGGACCCCTCCCTTCATACTTCACCCGAAATATGAAACTAAACACCATCGCCCTCACCAACCAAACCGCTGCTCAATCCACCCCATTCATCGTCCTCCAGGACTCCTGGGTGCAGCTCACGCCTTACGGCGATTTCCCCCATGGCCAGGCCTTGCAACGCATCGACGCCATCGCCGCCCAGACCCTCACCAACAACTTCCACTCATTTTCCGGCAAGCTCGGCCGCCGCTTCGCTGGCGTCCCCTTCTACATCGGCCACCCGGACGTCCCCGGCATGGACAACACCTTCCGCGACCAAAAAGCTTACGGCTGGGTCATGGCCCTGGAGCCACGCGCGGACGGACTCTATGGACAGGTCAAATGGAGCGCTGCCGGCGCCGAACTCCTCGCCAACGCCCATTACAAATTCCTCTCCCCATACTGGGAAGCTGCCGAGATCGGCATCGAAAATGGCTGCCGCATCTTCCGCCCGCGCACCCTGATCTCCGTCGGCCTCACCAATCAACCCAATCTCCCTGTCCTCCCTTTAGCCAACGAAGCCTCACCCAATAACAACAACAACATCACCCCAAACACCAATAACCAAACCGACCCAAACACCATGAACACCAACAACAACAACAACCCAAACCCCACATCAGACCCAGCTCCCATGAACACCAATCCGCAAACCAACAACGCCCCGAACCACGATCCCATGACACCTCCCCGCTCGCGCCAAACCACCCCGCTCAACCACGGCCCGGCGCACGAACGCTTCGATGACACCCCCGCATTCGCCAATCAACTCGCGCAAACCAACCGTTCCATTCACCACCTCCAGAACCAGCTCAACACGCTGAACCACCGCTTCCTCAACACCCTCCTCGATAACGCCATCCTCTCCGGCAAAATCCTCCCGACAGAACGCGAGCATTGGCTTCAGCAACTTGACCGCGACTTCGACAACAAATCCCTCGAACTTGCCAACGCCAAGCCGATGATCAAAACCCAATTCAGCCGCGCCTTTCGAAACGCGCAGGGCTCCTCGACCGCGGACGAACGCGACCGACGCAAACAAGTTTCACGTCTGGTGGAAGACCGCATGCGCAAAGAAGGCGTCGATTACAACACAGCCTGGGCAGATGTGAAAGAAGCCCACCCCGAACTCTTCAACACCATGCAACAACCCACCACCACCCCATAACTAAGTCGCTCAACCGTTCCTGGTGCCCGTTATGTTGAGTCGAAGGCGAAATCCCGATGTGTCCATGGTAGGCCAGGTCACCGACCGGGCGTCCTGTTCGTTCTGTTTTGTGCAAAAAAATCGATCCAACATCACAAACGGGCGCAGCGTCACGCTGCCGCCGCCCGCGCAGGCCATTTCGCTGACATACGGCCAGTGCGCCACGCACCTTTGAGTTCTTTGTGATCTTTCGTGGCAAAGAACAGATGCAACATCCCGTTCCTGGGCCTTTCGCTGTTGAGCGCTTCGCCGATGTGTCCATGGTAGGCCAGGTCACCGACCGGGCGTTCTGTTCGTTCTGTTTTGTGCAAAAAATCGATCAAACGTTACAAACGGGTGCAGCGTCACGCTGCCTCAGCGGCCTCTGCGCCTCAGCGGGAAATCATCAGAAACGGATGCAACGTCACGTTGCCGCCGCCCGCGCAGGGCATGTCGCTGACATACGGCCAGTGCGCCACGCACCTTTGAGTTCTTTGTGATCTTTCGTGGCAAAAAATCGACGCACCGTCACAAACGGGTGCAGCGTCTCTTGCTCAGCTGCCTCCGCGTCTCAGCGGGAAATCATCAGAAACGGATGCAACGTCACGTTGCCGCCGCCCGCGCAGGGCACGTCGCTGATATATGGCCAGTGCGCCACGCACCTTTGTGTTCTTTGTGATCTTTTGTGGCAAAGAACAGATGCAACATCCCGCTCCTGGCGCCCGTTATGTTGAATCGAAGGCGAAATCCCGAGGTGTCGATGGTAGGCCAGGTCACCGACCGGGCGTCCTGTTTGTTCTCCTTTGTGGCAAAAAATGGACGCAACGTCACAAACGGGTGCAGCGTCACGCTGCCTCAGCGGCCTCTGCGCCTCAGCGGGAAATCATCAGAAACGGATGCAACGTCACGTTGCCGCCGCCCGCGCAGCGCATGTCGCTGATCTATGGCCAGTGCGGCACGCACCTTCGTGTTCTCTGTGATCTTTCGTGGCAAAGAACAGATGCAACGTCACAAACGGATGCAACGTCCGTTCCTGGGCCGACAGCTGTTGAGCGCTTCGCGAAATCCCGATCCATCGGGACGTGCTCTGCGTTCAGCGCCTTTTGGTCTCATCTGCGAAAATCTGCGCAATCTGCGGATACCCTTACTTCCCTCGTGAACTCCAAATTCAAACCCAAACCCTCACCCGCCGCCGCCGTCCCTCAAGTCGGATCGAGCGCCACGCTCGGGTCGAGCTCCAAGCTAAAATGGCGACCGTACCAGCGTGACGCCTTCAGCAACCGCAGCAACGGCATCGAAGTCTGGCTTTGGGGACGCCAAACCGGCAAATCCTTTACACTCGCTGCCTGGGCGGTTGATCGCCTCATCACCCGCCCAGGCCGACTCGTGACCATCCTGTCAAACTCGCGAGCGAATGGCGCTGAACTCAACCGCAAATGCGGCGAATTTTGCGAGCGCCACCGCCAACACTTCGAGCAAGCGGACCTTAGCTCCAGCTTCCACTTCGAAGCCATGAACTACGAAACCCGCATCCATGTCGGGGACAAAATCAGCCGCATCAAAGTTCTCCCAGCCAACCCACGCACCGCCCGCGGCTTCTCTGGTGACCTCATCCTCGACGAATTCGCCTTTCACGAAGACAGCCAAAAAATCTGGGAAGCCGCTGAGCCGATCCTCTCGGCCAATCCCGATTACCTCTGCCGCATCGCCAGCACACCGAACGGCCGGCACAACATGTTCTACCGCCTCGCGACCACACCTGGGATCGTCACCAGGACCGTCCCGCGCTCACTCGCTTGCCAGCAAGGCCTCCAGATCTTCCACCCCACCACCCGTGAACCGATCACCCCAGCGCAAGCCCGCGAACTCGCCCTCGACAAACTCGCGTATGACCAAAACTACGAATGTGCCTTCACCAGCGAGAACATGGCGCTCCTCACTTACGACCTCATCGCACAGGCGGAAACGCCGGACATCGGCCACGTTTGCGAAGATCACTGGTCACCCGCTGCTCTCGCTCTGCTTCAAAGCAGCCAAATCATCGGCCCGCTTTATGTCGGCGTCGATGTCGCCCGTTCCCATGATTGGACCGTCATCACCGTGCTCGAGAAACAAAACGCCCGCCTCCTCGCCCGCGCCATCCTACGTCTCCGCAACACACCCCTGCCGCAGCAACAGGAACAACTCGCGCATATCTGCGCCCTTCCGACCTTCGCCCATGCCTGCATTGACATGACCGGACTCGGCCTCGGTTTGGTCGAATACTCCCAGCGCCAATTTGGCGCCCGCATCACCGGCGTGAACTTCTCCCGCACCATGCCCCTCCCGAGCGCGCTGGCTGGGGACGCCCGCAACGCCACCGGCTCCGTGCGCGTGCCTGAACTCCTCGCGCTTCAGCTCCTTCGGCTTTACACCGACCACGCCATCCAACATCCGCTCGACCCCTTGCTGCGCGACCACCTCCGCCGACCCGAGCGCCTGACCTCCCCGAGTGGCCAAGTCTCCATTGCCGCCGATCGCAATGCTGGCGGCCACGCCGACCACTTCTGGAGCCTCGCCCTGGCCGCCCACGCCGCGCAGTCAGTGCCAACCAACGGCTTCGAAGTCTTAACGGTGAAAGGCCGCCTCCGCCTCCCCCGCCACGCCCTGCTATGAACCAAAAGATTCTGCCTCTGCTGTCTCTCGGAACCTCTGTGTGCTCTGTGTTAAACGCATCTTGTTCTCATCTGCGAAAATCTGCGGAAACCCTCTCTCCCTCCTAACCTATGAAAACCAAATGGTCCCGCACCTACACCGATTCCATCCATGGCCTCACCCTGGAAAAACTCAACCGCCAAATCGAATCCTACAACAACGGCCACCTCGCTGACTTCGCGCTGACCGCAGACGCCATGCAAGAACGCGACGACGTCCTCAAAAACGTCATCGCCAAACGAAAGAAAGCTGTGGCCAGGCACGGCTGGGAAGTCCTGGCCATGAACGATTCAGACGAAGCCCGCGCGCACCAGCAAGCCCTTGAGTACTTCTACAACCACCTCAAATGCACCAGCGTTCTGAAGCAGGACGAAAACGGCGGGTTTGCACTACTTGTGACCCAAATGATGGATGCCGTGGCCAAAGGCTTCGCCGTCCACGAAATCGCCTGGCGCCCAGTGCTGCGTGCCGCACGGGCCGAATATTTTAACACAGAGGCAACAGAGAGAGGTGCAAGAGGAAACAGAGAAGGCAATTTTAACATTAACGACGTGCAATTCGGGAAATTGGAAGCGGCGAAAATAATGAACTGCGCAGGCTCAGACATAGAGGGGCAACCACGAAGCACACGAAGCGAAGGAAGTCTGCAAGTTGGGCAAGAAAATGTACGGGTGCAACGTCACGTCGCCTCCGTTGCCTCCACTCCCTCCGTTACCTCTGTGTTCAATCATAAATCCTGTAACGTCACAGCCGAGTTGCGCTTCGTTCCCCTCTGGTTCTTTGAACACACCACCAACAAACTCCGGCTCAAACTTGACCCCTTCAAGCCCGACACCGAACCATTGGACCCGCACGAATGGCTCGTGACAGTTGGCGAAGGCGTCATGCTCGCTTGCGCTCGGGCGTACCTATTCAAACACCTCCCGCTCCAAAGCTGGCTCGATTACTGCCAGAAATACGGCAGCCCAGGCCTGCGCGCTGTCACGACCGCGCAGAGAGGCACACCGGAATGGGACGCCATGACAACCTCCCTCCAGGAATTCATCAACGAACTCGCTGTCGTGACCAACAACTCCGAGAACATCCAACTGCTCGACCTCAAAGGCGCTGGCGACCCGCCATATATACCGCTCGTCGACCGGATGGACCGCGTCATGATCGCGCTCTGGCGCGGCGCTGACCTCAGCACACTCAGCCGCAACAACGGCTATGGCGCTTCATTGCAGGAAGGAGAAGGCCGAATCCTGGAGGCCGACGACGCCAAACTGATCACGGAAACACTGAACAACACCTTAGACCGCCAAGTGATCAAAATGCTCTTCGGCAACACCGTCGAGCCTTTGGCCTACGTGAACGTCCTGATCTCACCGAGAGAATACACCGCCCAAGACCTCGCCATCGACCAATTCCTGGTAGCGCACGGCGTCGCCCTCAGCCAATCCCGAACATTACAACGCTACAACCGGTCGCCCGCCGAACCCGGCGAAGCCGTCCTCTCAAGACAAGGGTAGCAGACGAGGTGACGAGGCTCACGAATCGATGTTGAGCCGAAGGCGAAATCCCGACACGTCGGGAGCAGGCCCGGTCCCTGACCGGGCGCGCTCCAAGAATGTAGCCGCACGCCTTCAGGCTGCGTTTTTGAATCCCTCGTGGGTTGAGCCGAAGGCGAAATCCCGATGTATCGGGAGTGCCCCCGCCCGGCGTCCTCCTCCGATCTACGAAAATCCGGGATATCTGCGCATGGCCCTCAGCCCCGGAGGGGCGACATAGTTGTAGTTGTGCGGAACCAAAATAGAACCCTCTCTTCCTTGAGGAGGAGAGGGAAGGGAGAGGGGGGTTTGCTGCACGCCGACCAGAGCCGGGCGAGATCCACGAGCCCGCCCCGCCCTCGCTTGCGAGAGCGTGGGTCAGGCGAAATCCCGATCCATCGGTGTAGCCGCACGCCTTTAGGCTGCGTCCCCGCTTTGGGCTTCGTGTTGAACCGCCGAACGCGAAATCCCGATCCATCGGTGTAGCCGCACGCCTTTAGGCTGCCCTCTCTTCCTTGAGGAGGAGAGGGAAGGGAGAGGAGGGTTTGCTGCACGCCGACCAGAGCCGGGCGAGATCCACGAGCCCGCCCCGCCCTCGCTTGCGAGAGCGTGGGTCAGGCGAAATCCCGATGCATCGGGAGCAGGCCCGGTCACTAACCGGGCGCGCTCCAAGAATGTAGCCGCACGCCTTCAGGCTGCGTTCTGCATCCGGCAAGGCTGTTGAGCCGAAGGCGAAATCCCGATCCCTCGTGGGTTGAGCCGCAGGCGAAATCCCGATCCCTCGTGGGTTGAGCTGAAGGCGAAATCCCGATCCATCGGGATCCGATGCCCCACATCCTTCGGTGAAATCGTGAAAGGATGTGAACAAAACTCGCACCTCGTGTAGTCACCCATCGCAAAAATCCGATTTTACCTTTTCTGCTCCTCGCCCTGATTACTTGGCTTTGAAGGTGCCCGCCATGTTAATCCCGTTCCGAAAGCCTGAAGTACCGCCCGGTTTCGCTCACATCGAATTCTTCCGTGATCTGTTCGTCTTGCGCGATGACCTCTTTAACAAACTTCCAGGCTTGAAGGTCGGACGACGATTCCAGGTTGTACTTCCTTCCCAGCACCACCTTCATGCTGACGCGCACTTTGCTAAATGAGATTCCTAACTCGGGTAAAAAGGGTGGCGAAGCGATCTTGATTTGAACTTCACCGGTATAATCGCGGCCCGCATTGATGAGCCTCACGCGAGAAACACTGCCACCCGATATTTCTGCGACAGCCTCAGCTCCTGTCCCACCATTCAAGCCAACAACCTGAACCAAGGGCGGTTGCTCATACCCTGCGCCCGGATCCGTAATTTCAGCTCCGATGACGAACCCATTTGTCACCTGCGCCACCGCCCGCGCGCGCCGAGGTCCAGGCGGCAACTTTTCAAAATCGTAGAGCGCCTTCACTTCCGCTTGCGTAAGCGCGCGATTGTAAAACCGATAATCGTCCAGGCTCCCCCACACCAAATGCCCATCACCCCCAAAGGCTCCAATATAAAGGGAACGGCCGGTCAAAGCTGTTTCGTAATTCCGAGGGCCCGAGCCCGCAATAGCCCCATCGACATACAACGACGCCTGAGTGCCATCGTATGTGATCACAACGTGATGCCAATTGCTGAGCACGAAACCTTGCCAGAAGATGGACTCTCCCCCGCCTGCATACCCCACACCGATTCGATCGCCGGGTCTATCGGCAAAAAGCACAGGATAAAAAATCCCCTCCCTTGAATGCGCGCCATAGCTGAAATGCACCTCCGTTGTGTTGAGCCGGTCCGGGCGATACCAATAGCTCAGCGTGCGAGGTTGATTTCCAGTCGGAAGCCCCTCATCGCTGCCAAAAAGATAACCGGAACCCCCGAAAAGATAAGCCGAGTTCGCCGCACCGAACCTGTCAGCAGTTAAGGGCGGGCCATTCACCGTCAAATGATTGGCGTCGCGCGCCACGTTCCGTGCACCACCGTTAAACGGGTAATGAAGCAGAAGCCCATCATTCAACCACGTTGGACGAGCCGCTGCACTCTGAAGCGTTAAGAACAAACAGAGCAGACCCAGAATTCTCGCAATTAACCGAACGGCATGGGAGAGGTGCATGCGCTATGGATGATCTAACCTGCTAATGCATGTCAAGTTTCTGTGCTGCTGATTGGCCCAGTGGTTGAACGCTGGTCTCGTGAGTTGCACGAAGCGTCTCTGGCTGCTCTGCACCGTTGTTGTGAATCGAGACGCAAGGACGTGGAAGTTATGCAGCAGAGGAGGCGACGAGGCTCACAAATGGGTTGCTTTGCGCCACGTCCACTTTCGGGTTCGTCATGCCAGTGTCCGTGAAAGCCAAGCACTAAAGACGGAGACGTATCACACACTCACGTCGCTCAAAGCGGCGACTGAATGCGTATTGCACGCCATTCTGCCAACAGATCTTCAAAATTACTCGCACGATCTCAGGGTGATCGGTAACGTCGTCCAGCCACACAAGCCAATCGCTAATTGGGGTGGCCGGCAAACAACATGGCAAACGCACCGGACAAGACATCTGAATTGGATTACGCCGATACCCTCTGGAAATCTGCCGACGCACTGCGCGGCCAGGTGGATGCCGCCGAATACAAACACGTCGTCCTCGGCCTGCTTTTTCTCAAATACATCTCCGACTCCTTCGAGACACGCCGAGAAGCGCTGAAGACCGAACTGGAAAAAGACGGCTTCAAAGACAAGCAACTCGAGAATCTCCTAGAGAGCCGCGACGAATACACCGCCGAACGCGTCTTTTGGGTTCCGCCGGAATCTCGCTGGCAAAACCTTCAGAACCAGGCCACCAACCCCAACATCGCCACCCTCATCGACGATGCGATTCTCGCCATAGAGCGCGACAATCCCAATCTCAAGGGCAAGCTCCCGCGCGACTACGCCCGCCGCGGCATCGAGCCAGTGAAGATGGCGGCGTTGATCAACCTCATTGCCGGCATCGGCTTTAAAGGAACTCGCGGGCAAGCGCGAGACATGCTTGGCCGGGTTTACGAATATTTTCTCGGCAAATTCGCGGCTGCCGAAGGCAAACTCGGCGGTGAATTCTATACGCCGCGCTCCGTCGTGCGTGTTCTGGTCGAAATGCTCGAACCATACCAGGGGCGGATTTACGATCCCGCTTGCGGGTCCGGCGGCATGTTCGTCCAGTCCGAGAAGTTTGTTGAGGCCCACGGCGGCCAGCGCACCGACGTCTCCATTTTTGGCCAGGAATCCAACCCCACTACATGGCGCCTCGCGCACATGAACCTCGCGATCCACGGGATCGAGGCCAAACTCGGCGAACAACCCGCTGACACCTTCCTCCGCGACCAGCATCCCGACCTCAAAGCCGACTTCGTCCTCGCCACCCCCCCCTTCAACGTCAGCGACTGGTCTGGGCAACTCCTGCGTGGTGACAAACGCTGGACTTATGGCGACCCGCCCATTGGAAACGCCAACTATGCCTGGATACAGCATTTCATCCACCACCTCGCGTATCCGAATGGCCGGGGCGGCGGCGTGGCCGGGTTCGTTATGGCCAACGGCAGCCTCTCCAGCAACACCGGCGGCGAAGGTGAAATCCGCCGCAAGATCGTCGAGGCCGATTTGGTCGATTGCATCGTCGCTCTCCCCGCGCAACTCTTCTTCACTACCGGCATCCCGGTCTCCCTCTGGTTCCTCACCCGCGACAAGACCGGTAAGAACATCCGCAAAGGCACGCCCCATCGGAAGGAAGGACGTGAAGGCGAAACGCTTTTCATCGATGCGCGCAAGCTCGGCACGATGCAGACCCGCGTCCTCCGCGTTCTCAGCGGCATTGAGGAAGCCGAATGCGTCCCCGGCACGAACGATCCGCTCCCTGCATCCGACATAGGCCGTATCGTTTACTCCTACCGCCGCTGGCGCGGCGAACCCGCCCCCGATTGGTGGAATGAGAAACAACACGGTGAATGGAAGTTCGTGCCCAAGCCGGGTTTCGCCAAACCCGCCACCATCGACGAAATCGCCCAACACGGCCACGTCCTCACCCCCGGCCGCTACGTCGGCGCCGAAGAGCAATCGGACGATGCCGAGCCATTCGCTGAAAAGTACCCGCGGATGGTCGCGGAGTTGGAGGAGCAGTTGGCGGAGGGAGAACGTTTGGCTGCCGCTCTTCGCCAAACGTTGGGAGGCATCGTCAATGCTGACTGATGCCTTAGACTCGCCCGCACTCGAAGTACCTGAAGGGTGGGAGTGCGCGCCTTTAGGCGACTTGGTTGAGGAAGAGCGTGGCATCTCGTACGGCATCGTTCAACCCGGACAGCACGACGACAACGGCGTCCCCATCGTACGCGTCAACAATTTACGCACCGGTCGTATCCTGATAGACGACGTCCTTCGCGTCAGCGCCGGGGTCGAAGCTAATTACTCGCGCACACGTTTACGCGGCGGAGAGGTCCTTTTATCCCTAGTTGGAACCGTAGGGGAGTGTGCGGTGGTACCGAAGGAGCTTGCAGGTTGGAATGTCGCTCGCGCAGTAGCGGTGATCCCGCCGAGGGCCGATATTGATCCGCACTGGTTAGCGATGTGCCTCCGGTCGGGGGATATTCAAAGCTTGATTCGCGCGTGGGCGACAACGACTGTGCAAGCCACGCTGAACCTTCGCGATGTCCGCCGTTTGCCGATCCTTATCGCTCCTGAACCGGACAGAAGCAGCATCACTCAGGCGATCAAACAGCTTGAAGCCAAGATTGAACAGAACCGGCGGAGCGGGCGGGCGTTGGAAAATCTGGCGCGGGCGACGTTTAAGGCTTGGTTCGTGGACTTCGAGCCCGTTAAGGCGAAGGCCGCTGGCCAAACCAGCTTCCGTGGTATGCCCCCCGCCGCCTTCGCAGCTTTGCCCGACCGGTTCACCAACTCCCCCCTCGGCCCAGTGCCAGAGGGGTGGCAACTGAAGACTGCGGGGGACGTAGTCAAGCGGCTTTCGGTTGGCAAAAAATTTGACCAGAAGACGGTGAAGGCGGCCGGCGCGATTCCCGTGTTAGATCAGAGTGTCGATGGAATCATCGGTTATCACGATGAAGCTCCAGGGGTTGAAGCCAGTGTCGCTGCTCCGGTGGCTGTGTTCGCGAACCACACCTGCAACATGCGGTTGCTTCACAAATCTTTCTCGACGATCCAAAACGTGCTGCCCTTTGTCGGCGAGTCGGTCAATACACTATGGGCTTACTTCGGCTTATTGAGCCGACAAAAGGTCATCGAATACAAAGGGCACTGGCCGGACTTCATCCTGCAGGAGCTTGTTGTCCCGCCCGAAACATTGACGCATTTCTATGGCGACATTGTTCGTAGTTTAACTGAGCTCAAGTGGGCGCTTGAATCTGAATCCACCAAACTCGCAACGCTGCGAGACTACCTCCTCCCGAAATTGCTAAGCGGGCGAGTGCGGGTGCGGGAGGCGGAAAAAAATACGGATCACACATGACGCGAGCTATAAAACCTTGGGTTCGTGCACCATTCGAGGTCCTGCTACACGCCGAGATGCACTACCGGCAGGATGAAGACTTTGATCGCCGGATCGCCATGATTGGTTTCGACAATGCCATTGAGTTCGCTATCGCCACCTATCTCACCCTCAAGCCCATCCATCGCGGGGGCAAAAGCTACGAAGGAAACAAAGTCACGACCTGGCTCGCAAGGTACGAAACGCGAATCGATTTCTTTTTTGAGGAATGCCAGAACCGCAGTGTCGTCGTCGTCGCCCAAAAGGAGGAAGTTATATGGGTACACAACCTGCGGAATGAGCAATACCATGGGGGTGGCCCGTCTTACCCAGGCAAGAAGGACTTGGATGCGGCCCGCGCGTTTGCCCTGCAAGTTTTCTCTGTGTTGTTCAACGAGCCGGATATTGAAGGCCTTCTGACGAGTCACCAATCTGGAACCTCGGCTTTGCCGCCGCGCACAGATGACGATGATAGGGCAATCGACGATTCGCACGGGCTCGTCGATCTGTGTGGCCGAAAGGAGTACAGCAGTGACGTCCTCTATGCTTACGACCCCGTGAGATACCGGAGTGTTGCATTGAGTCTCCGCACCGCCTCGACTCAGGAGGAAACAACATGAGTGCGGCAAATTTCAGCGAATATGAGGTGGAAGAAGCCGCTGTAGCGTTTTTCGAAGTTGAGGGCGTCACGCATCGGGACGGCACGACTCTAGCTGACGCCGGACTTGCAACCAATCCTGCCATTATTGCGTCAATTCTTCGCGATGCAGTGTTGAAGCTTAACAAGACCACCACCGCGGATCGCGAACTGGTCGAACAGATCATTCGAATAACTCGACAACCGCCGCACCCCACGGTCATCGAGAACAACCGCTGGTTCCACGAACTGCTCATCAACGGTGTGCAGATCGATTACAAGGACGCTGCCACAGGCGAGACGCGCGGAGGACGGGCGCGGTTGGTTGATTTCGAGAGCCCTGCTAACAACGATTTTCTCGTCGTGCGGCAGATCACTATAACGGGGGCGAACGAGAAGACGATCCGGCCGGACCTGATTCTCTACGTTAACGGGCTGCCGCTGGTGGTGATCGAACTGAAGGACCCCGCCAACACGGCGGCTACGCTAGATGTCGCAATCGATCAGCTCGGGCGATACAAAACAGTCGCCCCGGATTTGTTTGTGCCGAACCTGCTGCTGGTGGCAAGTGACGGGCTACTCACGCGCGTCGGGAGCCTAACCAGTGGCCGACAGCGGTTCACCCCCTGGCGTCCCGTCGCCGGGGGCGAACCGACGTTGGAGGCTCTCATTCGCGAGCTGCTCAACCCGGCTGCCCTGCTCGATTACCTGCGGTCATGCGTGGCTTTCGAGGAGGATGAGCGCGGGAATATCGTTAAGAAAGTAGCGGGATATCACCAATTCCGCGCGGTGCGCAAGGCGCGGGCGCAGGTCATCGCGGCGATCAAGACGCCGCAGCGGGCCAACGACGAGACCACAGGCAAGGGGGGCGTCGTCTGGCACACGCAGGGGAGTGGCAAGAGCCTGACGATGCTGATGCTCGCCGGCACGCTGGTGCGGGCGGCGGAGATGGCGAACCCGACGGTGGTGATCGTCACCGACCGCAACGACTTGGATGATCAGCTTTTCGCCACGTTCGAGATGGGCCGCGCCCTCTTGCGGCAGGACCCGGTGCAGGCCGACAGCCGCGAGCATTTGCGGGAGTTACTCGACCGGGCGAGTGGCGGGGTGGTGTTCACGACGATCCACAAGTTCACCGAGGCGCATGGGACGATCAGCGAGCGGGCGAACGTCGTTGTGATGGCGGACGAGGCGCATCGCAGCCAATACGGGTTCGTGGACGGCGGTGCGCGTTGGATGCGCGAGGCGCTCCCGAACGCCACATTCGTGGGTTTCACCGGCACACCCCTGACGGCGGGTGACAAGATCACGCGGCATGTCTTTGGCGAATACGCAGACATCTACGACATCCGCCAATCGGTGGCCGATGGCGCGACGGTGCCGATCTTTTACGAGCCGCGAATCGTGAAGCTAACGATCAACGAAGCGGGAGTTGAGGAGGCGGAAAAGAAGATCGCCGAGTACGCCATGCGTGACGAGGAGGGCCTGGAAACGCCTGAAAACATCCGCATTCCGGTGGAGGAGCTTTACGGCGCGCCGGAGCGACTGGAACGCGTTGCAAAATTTGTCATCGAGCATTGGGAGCACCGCCGTGCGGCGATGGAAGGCAAGGCTATGCTCGTGACGATGAGCCGCGACATTGCCGCGCGGCTTTATGAAGAAGTCCGGAAGCTCCGTCCCGATTGGCACTGCGACGATGATGCCGAGGGAGCGGTGAAGGTGATCATGACCGGCGGGGCCGACGACCCCGAACACATCGCTCGGCATACGCGGAGCAAGGCGGGCCGGAAAGCCCTGGCCGATCGGTTCAAGGATCCAGCGGACGACTTCCGCCTGGCAATCGTGGTGGACATGTGGCTGACGGGTTTCGACGTGCCGGCGGCTCACACGATGTATTTGGATAAGCCGCTTGCTGGGCACAACCTGATGCAGGCGATCGCGCGGGTGAACCGTGTTTACGGCGAAAAACCCGGCGGGTTGATTGTTGATCTGATTGGGCTGGCCGATCCTCTCGCCGACGCGCTAGCGACCTACGCCAACGCCACGGGCGAGACCGACAAGCCAGTCAAAGAACTGCAGGAGGAAGCCATCCCCGCAATGCGCTCCGCGTTCGAGCAACTGCGCGGGTTCTTCCACGGTTTTAATTACACCGCGGCGTTGGAAGCGGAGCCATCGGATGTGCTGCGAATCTATCTCGGCGCGATCGACCACGTTCTGGACGTGCGGCACAAAGTGGGCGACGAAACCGGCTGGCAACGTTTCCGCGGCATGGTCAAGCGCCTCGCTACCGCCTTCGCGCTGGCTGTGCCGCGCGAGGAAACACGTGAGATAGCACCGCACCTGGCGTTCTTCCAGCGCGTGGCCGCGATGATCCGAAAACGGCTGGCCGAAGACTCCGGACCGCAAACCGGCGCGAACGGAAGAAGCGACATTGATGCGGCTGTGCGTCAAGTCATCGGCACCGCGGTCGAAGCGGGCGAGGTCATCGATCTTTTCACGGCTGCCGGCCTGGACGCCGCGCGGCTGGATATCTTCAGCGACGACTTCCTGCAGCGAGTCAGCGCACTAGAGCAAAAAAACCTTGCGCTGGAAACGCTGCGCAAACTGCTCAACGATCAGATTAAGATCAGTGAGCGCTCCAACCTGGTGCAGGCGCAAAAATTCCGCGAGGCGCTGGAGAAAGCGATGCTCGGCTACACCAACAAGCAAATCACCACTGCTCAGGTGATCGCGCAACTCCTCGAACTGGCGAAGTGGGTTCGCGATGCGAAACGTCACGGGCACGAACTCGGCCTCACCGTTGAAGAAACGGCATTTTACGACGCCCTCGCCGAAAACGGATCAGCTAAGGAAGTCATGAAGTCCGACCAACTTCGATTGATGGCCCGCGGCCTCGCTGAGATGGTTAAGAAGATGCCTAAGCTCGACTGGACCCAACGCGAGAGCGTGCGGGCAGACCTGCGACGGAAGGTCCGTCGGTTGTTGGCGATGTACGGCTATCCACCAGACCTCTCTGAGGATGCAACCCAACTCGTGCTTAAGCAGGCCGAACTCTCAACAAACGCGGAAATCGATTGGCAGGATACACAGCTCACTCGCGACGCCTTGTAAGGCCTTGATGTTTCGCTCTCAAGATTTGGGTGATGAGATTTGTATCCATCTTTGCTCATCCAACATCTCCCAAATGCTGGTTTCATCACCAGACCCACCGCTACGGAGGGAGGTTATTGTATCGTAATGGAGAAGAGCCATCTGCATCAGCTACAATAAAAGCGGCATCGATGCCTTGGATCCGGAGGGTTTGTTGTCCCTACGGGCGTCGATCAGGATAACCCCCGCATCCTGCGGCACCTTAAGATCCTGAAGCATTCTTTTGACCTTCGCTTCTTCGGCAGATGTGAAAAACAACACCACCTTGTACGACTGAGTCGTCCTGTTTGCTTTTTCGTAAATCGCGACTTGATTCGCAATGTTCTTGGAAAGCTGAGAATTACTCGCGAGCTTGAATTCGACGAGTGTCTTGTCTTTTGCCCCTCGAGAAACGGCAAAATCGACTGGGCCGCGCCCATTGTTTACTTCAGCGTCAACAGAGCTGATCGAGCCTTCCCAAACCAACTTAAAGAGGATTTGCAAGTCCATCTCGCGTTCTACAGGCTTACCCTTAACGTAAAAAATACGGTAGCCGTCCTGGTTTTCGATGACCTGCTTTAGGAATTCAATTTTGCGGCGCGTCTCCTCGAGTGTCGTGCCAGCGGTCAAGTAGAACGGACTTGATTGCCGAACAAGCCCCACCAGTTGGCAGATGTTCTCGACAAATCGCGTGTCAACTTCCCGAACCTTATCAGCGCTTCGAGCAATTGCCTCATCCCCATTCTCCTCCTTGTGCAGGATATAGTAGTCGATAATTTCTTGATACCGGAGCAGGGTCTTTTCGATTGCTGCACGTCGTTCCTTTTCGGTGGGCCGCTGTGGCAGCACTTTTCTGAAATATTCATCGATTTGAGCCCGAAGCGCGACGTTGGGAATCGCATCTTTAATTCTGGCAAAGTCTCGTCGCAAATCTTCTTTGTTAATCCACGTGTCGTCTTTTGTGAGAATATCCTCCGGAGTGAGCAGGACATAATCCTTTTCAAGCCATGGGAGTTCAAAAGTGGCGCTCTCCCAGACCCCGATCTCGTAGTTGAATTTAACCTTCGACACGTGGACGCATTTCAGCTTTTTCGGATTGATGTGCTGCTTTGCGAACCGTTGTGTGTATTCCACCAAAAAACCTTTAATGAGGTTGGTGGTGAAATCGCTGATATTATCCCGTCCGACACCTTCACGAATGAGCACGAGTTTTTCTAAATGCGAGCCCTTTGTTACGTGTTCTTTGCCAAAGTCTTTAAATACGTGATGTAGGTTCTCATTTAACGCGCGGGCGAAGCTCATGCCAAGGCCCCTGCCATCGCTACCATTCAAACAGAAACCGAATTTATTTTGCTTAACCTCAGTGAAACAATACCAGGCTCTTAATAGCCCTTCGCTAACATTTCCAGCAACGGACTTGGCACGTAAAAAACTGAGGTAGCGAATTATCTCCTTATGAAGTTCTTGATATTCCGGTTTGGAACTTGTGAACAGGAGGAAGGGATCGACGAAGAGTGGCAAGTCCACTATACATGCGACGTTAAACGCGCCGTAATTTCCCAAAGCCTCCGGCGTAACCTCAAAGAAATCGCTAAAATAAATCCGAGGCGGCTTCACTGAATGCTGCTGCTTCATTTTATAATTGAGCCAATCGCCCGTATTGAGCGATTGGCTTCTGCGAAGCAATTATCGGAACGGTGTAGGAACGAGTTTATCGCCGAAGCGAATGAGAATGGCACCTTCCCCCGGATGACGTGCATAGGTTGCCGCGTCTTCAGGCTCCCAGGTTCCTGCATTGTTCCACCAAACGGAAATGGAATCGCCGCATTCATTGTTCAACACGAAGTTCCCTGAATCAGCGAACGCGTGGTAATCGACTCCCTGCTGATCGTGAGCAGCCATGAGAACTTGATCAGTTCGGCGCCCCGTGTGAACACGAACGATCTGACCCGGCAGAACAGTTGTCGCTGCTTCGCCCACTCCGTACCAATAACTCTGAGCAGGGCCGACCGGAGAACAAGCCGAGTTGAACTCTCGATGTGCTAAGCAAATGCTGGCCAACGATCCGGCACCGTCTCCTTCGTTTTTCAAGTCCACCCATTCGCCGAGCAACTGACTCGGTAGGGGAAAGTTCTTGAAGCGATCTTTCCCAACGGGATTGGGTTGGGCTCGTATTATCCTGAATTTGTAGGCCATAACTAAACATCTCGGTGCCGAGCCGCGACCGAGTTTTTCTGCTTTTCAGGACCGGCTTTGAAACGTAACCTTGCGTTGCATCCACAGGAGAAGCGTCAAAGCTGATCCATGTATTGAGGCGGTGGGCTCGGCTCATCGCCTCTTTGCTGTACCCGACAGCGACGGCCCCATACCTAGTGGTAAGGGAAGACCATTGCACCACAGCTTGAGCTTTGCTGACAAGGATTATCCTTTATGAGACACATGAGGTTAACGTATTCTCGTATCTTGATATGTGGATACTATGACTATCCCATTCCCCACCTGGACGAAGCCGGACGTTCATCGGGTTCGTAAAAGCCACGATTTCCGCTGGAGCGGGAGAACGTGGGATATCCAGAGTAACGGAGCTGCCTCTCGCCAGCGTTCACTCGTCGTCAAAATAATCGTTATCTACTTCCTTGATCTCCCGACTGCGGGAACGTGTCACACCGATGTTGTGCTGGATCATCAACTCGGCCAGGCGGTCGCCGTCGATGAGAATTACCTTTTGAGAGACCTTGCGCGCGTAGTCCGTTGCGGTTGAGCCGAAGTCGCTCGTGGTTATGAAGACCCCTTTGTGCGCCTGCTGTCCGGCTAAAGCCCCAACGAATTTCTGGATTTCTTCGCGGCCGACGGTTTGCTTCCACCGTTTCGCTTGCAGGTAGATGACATCCAAGCCCAGTGGATCGTCGTTGATGACACCATCAATGCCGTGATCGTTAGACATTTTGGTTACCCGCCCAGCTTCTTCTCGTGAACCTCCATACCCCATCGCGACAAGCAGATCGATGACAAGCTGTTCGAAGCGGTACGGGTCCATTTTCTTCACTAGCTCCAGAACCTCTTTCTTCAGCCGTGCGTGCAACATCACGTATGCCGCCTCGAAGATCTCGTCCGGTGTGTTTCCTTTGATTAGTCCGATGTTCGCTGCGTCAAGCTTCGGCTCTTCGTCCCCTTTTGGCGCTTTGGCAGAGGCTTTTGCAAATTCGACGAACTGCGGAAAGCGCATCAGGTACTCGCGGTCGATGTACTTCGGTTTTTCCGCGGCAAGCTTTCTGCCGAGATCAGTGATGATGTACCAGCCCTTTTTCGGCCGATCCAGGAGGCCGGCACGAAACAAATCGTAACATGCCCAATTTACGCGGTTGTGCCAACGGCGTTGAGTGCCGCTCGGCAACATCTCGTTCAACTCGTCTGGCGTGAGCTCGAATTGCTTTCCGAGAGCTTCAAACACATCTGAAATCTTGTGCAGTTTTCCGTCTGTGAAGAACTGCATCGCAGGCGCCTTGATTTCATTAAATTCCGGAATGGCCATCGATGCGAGTTACAACAAACGCTCGGCGGAAGCGAGAAAGTAAAATCGTCCCTGGACGGCCCGGAAGTTAAACCATCAGTGCGCACTTAGATCATGAAATGGCGGGGATGCTGAATCGCCGTTCCAAAAAAAGGTGATCGAGCGCCTACGGGTGTTCGTGACCTTGCACACCTCTGGTTTCCTCGGCGAGAAAAGCTGCGGTCCATCAAAACTCTGGCAGTTTGGCAGCTCTCCGTTTCTCCGCTTCTTCGACCGACTTCACGTGAGCAATGTAAGCTGGCGTAACGAATTGTAACGTTCTGCTCAGTCTCTCGAACGTGGCCTTGGTTCCATCGAAACGGAGCCACACACGCCTCGTGGAATTGGATTGCTTCACGTCCTCCACCCACCCATTTCCCTGAGCGTTGCTCGTGATGAGCTTTTGAATCTGCTCAGCGGTAAAATCTCCCTGCTTCCCATACGCGAGAGAAACGCACTTGTTGCTGATGAGGATCGCAGTAATTAACCAATCGTCCTGTCGAAAAATCTCCGTTTCACCGATCTTCACCCGCTTGCCTTGTGTCGTGATCTCTGCCGGATACCGGACGCTCGGCTTTCCAAACCGCTTTTCGAGTTCGGTATGAGTCTCCCCCAGCCGCGCAAATGTAACCGCAGCGCATGCGAGAACAAGGGTGAGCATCGCTATGCGGTTGGTGATGGTGAAGCGCGGTCTCATGACGACAAAATCGGACGCTGGAAACTAATGTTGTATCCGCAGACGGGATTAGGGATCCGCAATAATAACGGCGCAGCCTGGAGCAATGCGATGGGCGGGATTGTCGGACAAGATTATCCCAAACGCCCGAGCGTCCTGAAAGTAGTCAGCAAATTCTCTAAAAACGGTGTTCTGTTCAAAGATTATTTGCATGTGGTCGGGAGGCATGTCTTTGTTTTTCACAGAGAAGGATGCGAAGACGACGGCAAGGGGATTCTCCGCCCCGTGCAGCCTCCGAGCCGCGGCCTGTGCTTCGTCCATTCTGCGCTGCGTCCTCCGGATCATTCTTTCAACCCCTTTATCGTAGTCGCACCAGACATGCTTCGCTTCCATCTCGTAAGCTATTTTGCTTTTCCCCCTGGTTAATCCAAAGCCTAGATCACACCGACCTGGATAGCCCTTGCACCTCTTCGATTTGCGTTTACTCCAAGAAAATTCCTCGAGAGCGACCCCGCCGTGCCGCCATATAGCCGCAGAAAACAGACTCAACGCAGGGCGTTCGCTGTACCACCAGCAACAATCTGTAGGCCAGAACTGCTGGTAGTCTTTTACCACTAGAACCCATTCTTGCAGAAGCCCTCGAAACTCAGAGGAGGCTTTTACGTATGTCGTTAGCTTTGGCTTCATTCCAGATTCATAGAGTGAAAGCTGAGGCCAGCCAAGATTGATTAAAGGGCAATCCTGGTCGGGCACCCGCGTCTTTTAAGTCTTTGGTACCTGTGAAAGTCCAACATAGAGCCGATATGGTGAGAACATTGCAATCCGTCATATGATTGCGGCCAGCGCGACCTTTCCGGCGAAAGAATTCGCCTGAACCCGTGAACCCTGAAGCTTAGCCGAGTCGTATTCACAAAACGGTGGTCTAAAGACCCCATTCACCCAAACGCCTCTTGAGTGCACACGTGCGCCGTCAACTACCTATCCGAACGTAAGTCCTCCGCCCACCCTCGGGCAATCGCCTGTGGCAAACCACACTGGGAAGCTTGTTCTATCCAGGAAAGAAGGCCATCCCCTCTGCGCTCTTGCGATTCCTCCTCTGCGCGCTCCGCGGTGATGTCCCGAAAATCACCCACCGCACCCAAAACTTGAACGCATCTCATAATCACCAGCAAGTGGATTGCGCGGGATTCTGGCTGGAGGCGAGGCGCGACGAAGGAGCCATATCCGCAATGATCTGCGACTGGAGAGCCGGGAACCCTCCGGCTAAAAGCGCCCCCGAGCCGATGCCTGGGTATTCGTGAGACGCCTTCCAACCCCAAAAACACCACCCACCACCACAGGACCGATCCCCACCAAAATCCCTGATGGCCCGTGCCATAACGCGGTCCCTCACCGGCCGGCTTATCCACCACCCCTCCTCGCGCCAACGCTTCAGCCTCGGCGGACTCGTTGCGCAAAGCTCCAGCGTAGGGGGAACACCATCACTTCCATCGCGCCGACCTATCCTCCGAAGCTTTACCCAGAGGAGGGAGCCGTAGCGAAGGCGGAAACAAACCCCGCTCCCCAATAACCCACCCAGACACCCCGCCACCAAAACCCAAAAACCACACCCAAAAACCACGCCCGTCAAAACCCTTCATCGTGCATAGGTGCGCCGTCGACTACCTACACAATGTAACCTTTCACGACCCAGGCCGCCAAAGCCCCCCCACAACCACCAACCAAACCGAGGACCCCAACAACCCCCATCCAGAGACCCCGCAACCAAAACCCAAAAACCACACCCAAAAACCACGCCCGTCAAAACCCTTCATCGTGCATAGGTCCGCCGTCAGTTACCTACACAATGTAACCTTTCACGACCCCAGGCCACCAAAGCCTCCCCACAAACCAACCACCAAACTCCCGCACCCCGTTCACCGTCCAACTTCCTAAAAGCCCGCTCCCTACTAACCCATCCAAAGGCCGAGCGCCAAAACCCAAAGGGCCCGCTCAAAAACCTCGAGCCCTTAAAAGCCCTCACCCAACCCTTCAGCGCGCACACGTGCGCCGTCAACTACCTATCCGTTTGTAAGCCCTGAATAACTTCTACGCTTTGCCGACAGGAAACAATGGGATGGAACGTCACGTTCCCGCCGCCCGGCCCAGGCAGCATCGAAAACGGGTGCAGCGTCACGCTGCCGCCGCCCGCGCAGGGCATCCTAACCTTGCACTTGCCCACCCCACCAACCGCCCACCGCGACACCGCACTAACCGCCACCCCGGAAGCCTCCACCCCCAACAACCACCTACAACCAAACCCCGCTCCTCAAAAACCCACCCAAAGCCCCAACACCGAAACTCAAAACCCTCGCACCCCAAACCCTTCATCGTGCATAGGTGCGACGTCAACTAGCTACACAATGTAACCTTTCACGACCCCAGGCCACCCAAGCCTCCCCACAAACCAACCACCAAACTCCCGCACCCCGTTCACCGTCCAACTTCCTAAAAGCCCGCTCCCTACTAACCCATCCAAAGACCGAGCACCAAAACCCAAACGGCCCGCTCAAAAACCTCCCACCCTTAAAAACCCTGGGCATAAGCTCATCAGCGCGCACACATGCGCCGTCAACTACCTATCCATTCGTAAGTCCTGCGTTTATTTCTACGCTTCGCCGACAGGACACAGTGGGATGGAACGTCACGTTCCCGCGGCCGGGCCCAGGCAGTATCGAAAACGGGTGCAGCGTCACGCTGCCGCCGCCCGCGCAGGGCTACGCTAACCTCCACTCACAACCGGCTACCAGCTATGCCGCCCCCAAACCAGCCCCAACAACCCAAAAATAACGGCCACTCATATTCCCTGGGTTGCGTAGGTGCGACGTCAACTACCTATACAATGTAAACTATTCCTTCTCCACGGTAGGCTCTGCCCCCGTGAGTGCCATAAACAAGGCCCACACTCCCGGAGCCCGATCCGTTGCGAAGCAGGGAGCGATAATACCCCACACGCCCCAGCCAAACCAAAAACAAACCAATCCTAAAACCACAAACCCTGCTACCCCCCCAATCCAAAGCCCGGAATCCAAAATCCAGCAGCTGCACTCGTGCGCCGTCAACTACCTATCCGACTGTAAGTCCACCACTCCTCAGCGGCTCCCGAACGTCTGTGGGGAAGCACTTTGAGAAGTTTGTGATCTATTGTGGCAAAAGGGATGCACCGTCACGTTCCTGAGCCTTCACTGTTGCGCGGTTCGCGAAATCCCACACAGCTCGGGACGCCATCTGCGGCTACCACTCCGCCCCTCCGCATCTCTGCGGGAAATACTTCTGAGGAGTTTGCGTGGGCCCCTTCTGTGCTCTTTGTGCTCTTTTGTGGCGATCGAATGCAGCCCTTGCGCGTGTGCCCGTCTGTTGCTCTGTGTCTCAGCGTCTCAGCGGGAAATCCTTCCGCAAATGGGTGCAGCGTCACGCTGCCGCTGCCCGCGCAGGGCGTTCTTCGTCCGCTGCACGGTCACGTTCCCGGGCCTTCGGCTGTTGAGCGGTTCGCGAAATCCCGATCCATCGGGACGCAATCTGCGGCTACCCCTCCGTCCCTCAGCATCTCTGCGGGAAATACTTCTGAGGAGTTTGCCTTGGGCCCTTCTGTGCTCTTTGTGCTCTTTTGTGGCAATCGAATGCAGCCCTTGCGCGTGTGCCCGTCTGTTGCTCTGTGTCTCGGCGTCTCAGCGGGAAATCCTTCCGCAAATGGGTGCAGCGTCACGCTGCCGCCGCCCGCGCAGGGCATTCTTCGTCCTCTGCACCGTCACGTTCCTGCGCCTTCGGCTGTTGAGCGCTTCGCGAAAACCCGATCCATCGGAACGCCATCTGCGGATACCCTTCCATCCGCCCGCATCTCTGCGGGAAATCTTCTGAGGAGTTTGCCTGGGTCCCTTCTGTGCTCTTTGTGCTCTTTTGTGGCAAAGAGGTTTTTTCTCTGCGTCCTCCGGCTCTTGATCTGCCCTCCGCGTTAAGGTCTATTCCTGCATCACAGAAAATCCGCGCCATCATCGCCGCGCCGTGGCTTCAGCGAAGGAGGATGCGGAGTTGCCTCCGCGGCATGCGCCTTCGTGGGCTCTAGCGCTTCGCCGGTTGGAAAAAAGGGTGCAGCGTCACGCTGCCTTCTGCCTCTCTGCCCCTCCGCGTGAAAAATTTTCATTTTTCTTCAGGGGGTCCGACATCCTGTGTCGGACCCCCCTCCCTAAGATGCCCACCATGAAAGTTGAAAAATCGATTCTCACCCGTGGCTGCTTTTGTGAGTCTTCGCGCGAGGTTTGAGAGATCCCGAATTAAGCCTGACTAGCCCGAACGAGCCCGAATAGCAGGCACTTGCGCACGCAACACCGCTATTCTGCTGGTTTGGCGCTGGTCGTGCCCCCAGCTGCGCCTTTCGCAGAGGTTCAGGGTAGATACCCGCCTTTCTGAACCTGCGTTGCAGCCGTCTTGCAACGCGGTTGCCCGGTCTAGTTCCTACCCTAAAGGCACCGCTCAGTGTGAAGAGCTGAACGGTGCCCCCATCCCGAACGGGGACCTTCGTTCGGATTCGTCCAAAAGCAAGCCCCTACCGGGTAGAGACCTTGAGGGAAACTTCGCCAAGTAGCCTGGCTTCCTGCTGGAGGCGCTGGACGGCGACCTCGCAGTTGCGCTCCTCGATCTCGATCCCCACGGAGCGGCGTCCGAGGCGGCGCGCCGCGATCAAGGTCGAGCCGCTGCCCATGCAAGGGTCAAGCACATCGGCCCCGACGTTCGCGCCGATAATCCGCTCCAGGACCTTCAGCGGCTTCTCGGTCGGGTGGTGCTTGTTGCCGCTTTTGGCGGCCACTATGACATCGGGAATCCGTGAGATGAAGGTGTGCCCCTGCTTGGGGTAGAAAGCGCAAGCCTCCCACTGCCGACCGTGGGAGTGCTTAGTGTCTCCCATCGTCCAGTTGTTCTTCACCCAGGCGATGAGGCTCTTGGGCTTCGGCATCTCAACCAGGTTGTCCCACCGGCAGAAGATGTAAGCGGCGCGATCGGCCTTCTCAATGGCAAGGCGGATCAGATCCACAGGTAGAGCATGGTCCCCGACGATTTTGGAGCCGTTCCACCGCGCCGAGCGCGAGCGATAGTTCATGCCGTAAGGCGGGTCAGCGATCACCAGGTCAAATGTCTTGAGCTGAGGTAGAAGCTCGCGAGCGTCCGCGAGATAAATGGTCGTTTGTGCGTCTGAAAAGTAGGGCTTCATATGGTGAGGCCCGGAGGGGCTTCACCAGTACTGACACGATACGGGGAGCAGCGTTGAACGAGCTGCACAATCAAAAAACCGCGCGCGGCCCGGAGCTGCGCGCGGCACTTCACCACTATGATACCCCAAAGGCGCGGGAGGCAATTTGTGCGAAAGCTCCCCGCGCGAGGCAATCTGGCCGCGAGCTGCCGGGCTGCAACCTGATCTTGGGCTCAGTCATGGCTCAGCGGACGCGGAGGTAGCAAGGGACGGGTCCGTCGGGAAGGCGATACATGGCGCGGGTCTCAGGCGGGACGTTTAGCTGCGCCAGGCGGAAGTGAATTGTCTTAATGAAATGCGCGTCCAGCGTTTGGGTGATCTCGGGATACAGCTTTTCTTGCAGCATTGAAGCGACGCACCAGTCACGGATCCGGCACTCTTCGGGCTTTAATTGGAACTGTCCTTTCGGGTGAGCCATATAGGACGATATGGGCTTCAGACTTCCAGGTCGGGTTCGTTGCGTTGCTGGCGTTCAGCTATAATCTTCCGCCTCTCCTGCCAGTTCCGCTCGAGGGAACTGCGTAACGGGTAAATAGCGCGCGGGAAGCCGTGATCATCGGCCGCGCGCAAGATTTCAATTTCATGTCGAAAGCTGGCCGAGAGCCCTTCAACGTCAGGAAAGAGGAAGCTGCGGGTAAACCCGAGCAGCCGGAGGCTGTTTGCAATAAGCAGTTTGTCCTTTGGCGAGATTAGGAACTTAACCAGATTCAGATCCCCTATAAGGTCCCCGCGCCGAAGCACCGATGGTAACGGCTCTGCTTCTAATGGCTGAAGAGGTTGAGGAAAGAAAACGAACGTCGCCTGTTGGGCAGAAATCCGCGTGTCGAAAGGCCGAACGTCTACCCTGTAGATCTTTTTATCGGTGCCTTTGATGCGCGTCTCGCTGCTCGGCCGGAAAGAGAGCGGCACATAGGCGAAGACAGCGCCCTCCGTTTCATAATCTTTTTCACACGCGAAGAATAGGGCGACCAGGGCACTCCTGGTCCAGTCAAGGAGGCGAGTGGGAAGACCGTAATGTTGAGCATAGGCCAAAGCCTCGTAGTCATCGCTTGGGAGGTCGCAAAAGGGGGCACTCGACCTGCGCCACTCCTCGAACCAAGCAATGTCGTTAGCAAGAATGTAACTATAAGGTGCGCGACCAACAGCGGGCAGGAGGGGCCACTCCGCTTGTGATTGCCCCCGGAAAACCCACCCGTTATCAGGTGAAAAAAGAAGGAGGGTGCTGATTGCTTCGTCGAGGCTTGTGATCTGACGAGGTGGAGGCGAGGAAAGCGGAGCCGCAGCCTTATTGAGGTCATTCATGGCGTGCCGAGCTCAAATCTTCGCGTCGCATGCTACACGGGTGTTCAGGAGAGAAGCTTGCGAGCCGAGTCGGCTAGGAACTCCTGCCCTTGGGGCGAAAGACCCCACCGAATGCCGTAGTCAGCAAGTTTAGAAAACAAACTGCGTTCCCAGGTTTTACGAGGCAGTACTTCCAGATTCTTTTTTAGATCTTCAACTACTTTCTTTAATTTGGCGATTTCCTCAGCGCTTGCTGCAATGTCCTTTTGGTGCGCTTCCATTGAGGCTTGAAACGCATCAAGTCGCGCTCGCATCTCGCGGATCTGCGCCGAAGTGAATGCACCTTTGCTGCGATCCACCTTGGCCTCGAAATCGCCAAATGTGTCGCGTGCAATTTCGTCCCGCCTGTGTAGGATTTGCTTCGCTTTAAGTTCAGCAGAAAGACTACTAAGCCATTCCTGAAGGTAACTTCCGACCGTGAACAGAAACGTATCCCCAACCTCCCCCACTTTGAAATTGCGATCCTGGGTGATTTCTCCCGGATTATACGTCCCGAAGACACCGTCGCCCCTCGTGGCTGTGAGCAGAAAGTGGAACTCAGGGTCGTCTAGAAAGTTTATCACCAGAAAGCTGTCGTGCTCCGGAAAATTGATGATGTCAAAGGCTTCGGCGCCGAAAGGGGAGTCATCCAGGACTTCCCTGATCGTAAGCATGGCCTGGTGATTGAGTTTCATTGCGTGGCTCTTCTAAGGCGCACGAAGGCTTCTGTCACGCCGATAAGTAGCAGGAATGGGAGCTAGAAAAGCTCGGGTTGGGAGGTTTGTTTTTTGGGCTTGGATGGGGCGCGGCGGGGCTGCTTGAGGAGGTCGCGGCGGGCTTCGGCCATGGCGGTGATTGGATCCACCTTTGCAGTAGCGCTGCCTGCCATCTGCAATGCTGTTTCAATGCTCGCGCGGAGGGCTTTGGCTTCGTCGTAATAGCGCTCGCCTTGGTGTTTGAAGTGTTCCTGGAGGCAGTGCTTGAGGTAGCCGGGCCAATACTTCACCACCGCTGTTCTGCCGTGGATCTTCACCTCGTTCAGAACGCCAAGGATAATCTCTTTGTAGCGCGCTGGTGGAAGCGTAACGCCTCGGTTGTTCAGCCAGGAGGCGGGCCAGAGCACGACATTCCGCCGAATAAAGGCTGAGTCCTGCGCCCACTTCTTTGTCGGAACGTCAGCGTAGAACTGATTGCGGATGGCGGCCAGCAGATCATTCACGATCTCGGCAGGGGTTTGCTGCTGTGGCCGCGGCACGAGGAATTTACTCTTTCTGGGCATCGTGCGCGGTGGGTGCGCCGCCACAGCAGGGGCATGGGTTGTTCTGTGGTGAGTATCTAGGCCCAACAGTCCCTATGCTCTTCGGAAGCGATTCCAGAGAGATGGTTTGCAATCCGAATTTGGCGATCGCCTGGTCCTCAAACCGGTCAACGATTGCGAAGAGAACAAAATATAGTGCCTCTACGTAAGCAGGCTCAAGAACGAGGGTCTTCCCGAGATCAGCGGGGTCGCGACCGGTCCGGCTTAAGAACCTTCTATTTATGATGCACCTGTTGTGGACGGAAATGTTGCGAATCTCGATCGCTTCCAACGTCGTTTGGATGAGCTCTTCTTCACCTAGGGTCAGGCCGAAGCGATCAGCAAACAACTCAAGCAGGTCCTGAAATGAGCCATACGACGCAATCTCCGTTTTGCGTTCCGCCGCTTCTCTAATGAAACTCTCGATTGTGGGGTGCTTTAAAACTGCCGAAAGTTCGACCTTGTCGGAGGAGCGCAGCGTTTCAGGCCGGTGGGTGAAGATCTCATAGAGGAGGGAGGAAAAGTAATTAAGGAAGTTTTCCACATGCCGAACCAACATCATTTCCAAATACAGTTGCCGGTTGGCCTGAAACTTTTCGCAAGCTGAGATGCCTGGCTTGTCCTCTAATTCTTTTGCTTCATCCTCGGGCAAAACGTCCCGCAGAACAGTCCTTGCACTATTACTGACGTAGTCCACGTGGTGAACTACCTGCTTCAAGAACCGGTCAAACCGACCAATCGACACCAGATTGAAGGTAAACTGTGCACCAGGCCGCGTGTATTTCTTGTCTTTGGGATCATCCATAGAGTTCTGGTGATGATTCGTGCCAAAATTTTATAGCCGTGCCCACCTTTATCACCAGCGGCCTGGTGCAAAGGCAAAGGCTTACCAGCGGATGAGGTTGCCTTGGAATGGGGAGGCCGTGGACCTCTTCGAACCAATCGCGCAGTTCGGCCCAGTCTTTGAAACCGTCCAGCTTGGCGGCGTCGTCCAGCAGAGTCGCGTTGCTGGTGGCGTGGCCGCTGAAGACGAACTTGTCGGCGTGGATTTCCACTTTGTCGACGGCGAGGCATTTGTGCTCGGCGAGTTTGCGGGCCTGCTTTGTACGGCAGCCGGTCCAGAGGTAAAGGGTCTCGCCCACCTTGGGCACTTTGCCGTCCTTGCGGATCGCGCGGATGGTTTGGCGCTTGCGGCCGTTCTGGATCAGCTCGGCAAATCTAGGCCGAAAGTTCAGGAGCATAATCTTTTGTAGGTCTTTTCTCGAACCATGGGTGTAGGGTGATGCAATGATGGTGACAAATTGACTATTACAGCTTGCCCTAACTGCCGCGCACCGTTGAGAGGGCGTCTTCACTGCACTGCGTGCAACCATCGGCTGAGCCGAAGTGGGGCTTCGCTCTGCCCCTCTTGCGGCGGTTCGAGTGCTAGACGCACCGATGAAGACGTTATCAGGTTCGGTGGTACAAGTGGAGGCAAATGGCGTTGTGGTCAGTGTAGTCATTCCTGGTGATTAGCCGATGCGGGCGTGGGCATACCGGCGGACGGCCAGGGCGCGGTCTGCCATGCGTTTGCACTGGCTCTCCATCCGGTTCACAAAGTGGGTTATTTCCTCAGCCGTGGCGCGGTCGGTGTGGCGGTAGCCTTTGTCCCCGCTGATGATTTTCGGGCTCGCGTGCTCGGCGAGGTCGCGGATCTGGCGGTCATCCAGGAGCATGCGTTTGGCGATCTCCTTGGCCGTGAGCCAGTCCTCGGCGAAACGGAGCAGCTCGACTAACGCGGCCGTGCGGCGCTGGCGGAGTTCGTCAGCGGGCTTGCGGACCTGGTAAAGTTCGAGCTGCTGCATGGGAACTAGGATTTTAACACGGAGGGAGCAGAGGTCGCAGAGGGAACAGAGGGAGACTTTTTGCGGAGGCCTTCGATGCGCGGGTTTG
>DASPKX010000150.1:0-16117 GCA_035627835.1 Candidatus Methylomirabilota bacterium | reverse complement strand
GCTCCAACTGGTAGGCGAGCGCACGTTGGCTACTGAAAGCAACTTCCCATGTGCCATCGCGAAACCGGCCCGCGAGTTGAAGTGCCGGCGCTGCCGGAATGTTGAGCACGACCCTCTCAAGCTTAGCACGCGCTGTGATTCTCCCTGCTGGACTTGCATCGAAGTGATTCAGGATCCCAAAACAATCCACCGCGAAGTCGGTGAATGATGAAGGAAGCTGGAGCGTTTTTAAGGGGCCAAACGTAACGCCATTTCTCAACATGGTCGCGGTGAACGTCCCCTGCTCCGCTGAGTAACTCAGGCCGACCTTGTAAGTTCCTGGGCTGACCTCCAAAGGAAAATCAAATGTCGCAACGAAGCTGCTGTTTGTTGAAGCAACCGCGAGCGACACCGTTGCTCCCAGCCCGGTGTCGGGAAAGTAATCCCACTCGAGCAGGTTTGGCGAATGCCGCCCAGTGCCTCGCCGAAACGTCGCATTCGTGAAGCTCGCATAATTAAAAAATCCCACTGCGATCTCGAAGGCATAACCGGGTTGCGCCTGGGCTTCTATCGATAAAACCTCCAGCGTGAACTTTGCCGAGAAATCATTGGACTTATTCAGGGTGACACCAAGCGGGCGATAGAACGCGCTGTTTGGCTGATCTGTGTCCCAGCTCAGGTTCACATGCCCAGAATCCCAGGAGTAAAGATGCCCAGCGCCAAAACTCCGCCAGGCAGAATCGGCGGGGCCTGCCGTGAACTCCTCCACAACTTCGCCAGCGCGCACGTCAAAGGCGAGCAGCGCGAGAACGCAGAAACAGAGTCTCGAATAGAGAGATACTTTCGCCATACGTCAGAATGGGCAGCCCCTTTTCTGAGAGCTGCCCCGGTGCTCGACTTAGGAACGCCGACGCAAGGCTGCTAAACCGATGACCAGTAAGCCGCTCACACCGAGCGCGTAAGTTTGAGGTTCAGGGACAGCAACAATTGCATCGATTTCGGCAACGCCACTCAGCACGTCGATTTTTACGTACTGAATGCTGGTCAGCCCCGCTTCGGCCCCACTTGCGGTGCGCGCCGAGGAAATGTCATAGCCAGTCCCTCCCGCCGAACCGCCATACAAGGCCCGTATGCCCGCCAGGTTCTTGCCATTGAAATCAGCGGCCGTGAGAGAGGGATTCACGGGCAAAGTCGGATTCCCGGCGGAGTCGGTTGGAAAATACGCGTCGAGAACAGGGCGCAATGACGGCGTCAGTTCGAAGTAGTTCAAGTTGTCAGCGCTCACCGAGATCCGTGTGTTGCCGGTGTTCTGGCCGAACAGCGTTCCGTCTGTGATGCCTGCATCCGTGAAGTCGCCGTTGCTGATCACAAAACCGGTGTTTCCAAAGATGATGAAATCGAGGCCGAAGTGATCGGTCCGATTCTCCACGGGCTGGCTCAGGGCAAGCGTAATGGTCCCTCCTTGCCCGATGGACACCAGGTTTTGCGCGCCGTAAGCCGGGTTGTACGGCGTCACAGGTGAAGCGAATGGGGGTGGAGTTGTCTGCGTGGGCAAACCAAGCGCGGCTGAGCTGTTTGTATATCCAGCGCCAGTGCCAAACTCAGTGGCAAACCCGACACCGGGGTTGTAGTTGAGAACTGCGTTGGCTGTATTTTGAGCCTGTGCAAACGGAGCCAGAACACCCGCGAGGGCGGTGGCCAGGAGGAACTTGAATTTCATACTGCTGATCTGCAAAGCCGCCTTTCGGCAGCGGATTGTTTTCGGCGGGAGACCAGGCTGGAATCCGGGGATAAAAAAACCTCCAGACTCCAGCAAAGCGGCGAATGAAGGTTCAACGCGGTCCCACTGAAGACAATCAGCAGGGCAGGTCTCATCCTTCTCTTTGTCGGAGAAGCTAACCCGCTATCATCATGCGATGCAGCAAGAGCCGCGTCGCGTGTTGATGCGAGTTGATGACGAGCACAATTGAATCGGTATCCTGGCTAGCGGGGTTCAAGCCTCACTTCCGCCTTCCCGGTCTGATGACCAGTGGCCTTGGAAGTTCGTACCCCATTACAGTGGCGCAACCGCCCTCGATTCTCACGAGGTTCCCTGACACTCAACTGCGATTCTATTCTTTCAAAGAGCGGGTTAAGCGTAGGCCATTCTCTAAATTTGGAAAGACATATCTGAACCCCAGCGCGGAAAGAGGCAGCAGCTAATGGCCCATGTTATGCTCTACCAACGCCTCATCTGAATCCCAATGAAATCTATGTCTCTGAAGCAACTCAGGTTTGGCACGAAAGCATTTGGGTTGCTGGCACTTGCAGCCTTAATCAGCAATGTCCTTCCCCTCGCTTTTAGTGCGGACCATGCAGCTTTCCTATTTGACGAAGGGAGCGGGCCACGCTTTTTCGATGCAACGAAAACAGCAGAGGGCCGGCTCGGGCTGCCGCACGACCCGGAGTCAGATCAGCCTGTCGTGAACGAAGCAGGACCGAGCGGGAGTTCGGACGATTTTGCAATCAGGACGCGCAGTGCCGGATATCTAATGGCTGAGGACACATCTGACGCACTCCGGGTGGAAGCTGGGTCGATGACTGTTGAAGCATGGGTTAAGCCACCAAGCATCTCACAACGGCCCAACGGCACGGTGCTTAGTTATGGCGTCGGGGGTTACACCCTGCAGATCGTTGACGGGCAGCTTGCCTGGGGCACAGGGGCCTATCAAAAGGCAACAAACTTTAATCGTCGAATTCCAGCTGGGCAGTGGAGCCATGTTGCAGCAGCTTGGACCCCAGGAGTTGGGGTCACGTTTTACCTCAATGGACTCCCTAATCATGCACTGTACACGAACACAATCCCTTACTTTCGAGACAGGATTCTTCGCGTTGGTTACGGCCAACTCGCTGTTGACCGCGTTCGCATACACAGGAGAGTGCTTGCGGCGGAGGAACTCGATTTCGTCGCCGCCGACCCAAAACCGGGGCTGATCGACACGGTCGCAAATTACCAGTTTGATGGGGCAGCCCTGCCTGCCGCTAGTCACCCTTCGGACGCCCCACTGTTGCAAAGCTCAGTCAACGCGCTGCCCGTATTAACGGGACCCACTTGGAGCGCGGACTCGCCCTCGGGGCTCTCGGGAGACTTTTCGCTGAGGTATGATGGGAGCTCACATGCCTACGTGCCAGACAGTTCGAAACTAATTCCGGTCTCAGGACACGACGGAAACTTCACAATCCAAACGTGGATAAAGCTGCCACACACGGCTCCCGCTGATTCGACTTATATCTTCCACCATTTAGGCCTTTCTTACCTGCAGTTCAGCTTTGATGAGAACCTTGTTATTTACGGCAGCCGGGGAGCCCGAGTTCCCAATGACGATCAATGGCACCACGTTGCCATTGTGAATGAGGCGCAGGCGCGCGCACGATTCTACATAGACGGAAGTCTGATCGAGACATCTGACGCTCTGCGGTCGTGGGGAGTAAACCCTTCCCGCACAAATTTTGCGATCGGGGCCTATTTCACTGGAGGTCACGGGTTGTTGGGTTCAATAGATCGCCTCCGTTACAGCTCTTATGCCCTCACCACCAACGGGTTAGATTTTCACGCGGACCCTAGAGTGCCACGGGTTTACCGTGAACCTGAGGACACAAGCACGGACATCGGTGAACCCTTGTTACTTCACGTGGAGGTCCAGACTAATCATCCAACCTCTTTTCAATGGAGCAGATTAAGGGACGGAGTGACAGCTTGGGAGCCGGTTCCGGGAGCCACCGGAACGGATCTCCATGTGGCTTCTATGCTGCCGCACCACAACGGGTTCTATGCTTTAACCGCCTCGAACGAATTCGGCATTGTGACCACCCGAGCTGCCAAAGTAATGGCACGCGAGGAGCCCGCCTTCTTGCGGCCGAAGTGGTCCTTGCTGCCGGGTCAGCAAACCTACCTTCATACGCACGATGAATTGAGGAGCCTCGATCAGCAGCGTGGAGTTGCTCACGTTAAGAGTGGTAATCAACTCGTATTTGGTGAAGCGAACGATGTTTTGCACAGCCGGATGACAGTGGCCGACGGTGCCACAGGCGCGCGCACCACTCAGTTAAAAACGAATGCTGTTGTGGGATCATATGCGCTCCCAATCGGGAAAGTAGCGGCAACAGAAGACGGAACCATCTATGCTGTAAATTACGGGCTCCCGACGGGGACTGGCCCATTTCACCTGTACCGCTGGCAAGACGCTACAGCCTCCGGCGAGCGGCTTTACTCGAGCGATCGGCCTCCAGGAAATGTTCGGCAACATGGCGAACACATGGTCGCTCGCGGGACCGGCCTGGAGCTGCAAATACTGATCGCGGGTTCCGATCCGTCTCTTATACTTTTCACCCGGCATGCCGTTGGCGGTTTTATTCCCACTGTGATTCAGACCGATGCTTCTCCTGGGGGTTTTATGGGTGGTGTCGCCTTTGGACGAGGGTCCAGCTTTTACGCAAAAGGAACCGATGGACCCTTGGTAAAGTACGAGTTCAATCTAACGAGCAAGTCAGCTCGCGTCGTGCGAACCTATCGCTCTGTTTCTGAAAAGCTCGTTAACTTTGCAGTTCATCCGAATGGCCCGCTGATTGCAGGAATTCACATGCGGACCGGCTCGGACGAACTCGAGATATATGCGCTCAATGAGCTTGAGGCCAACGCGCGCCTCCTAGCTTCTGCCCCATTCCCCCTCAACATGCCGAATGTCCGGCACTCAGGAGGCGTCGCGTTCGGTAAGGCAAGTCTGTTCGCGCTCAACACGTATAATGGATTGATGGCGTTCGACCTCCCTTCCCGAATTGAGGAGCCTACAATGCGCATTGGTCAACAAAGCTCAGGCTTGTTCCTGAACTGGTGGGCAGGAACCGACGGGTATGTTGTTGAAACGACGCAGGACCTTCGCACAGGAATTTGGTCTGAACATAGCCCGGCAGGAAGCTTTAGCAGCCCAGAAATGATGACCCCTGATGGTAGCGCGCGATTCTTTCGTTTAAGGAAGGTGACTCAGTAAACGAGCCATCCAAGCGTTTATCCGGACGCCTTTTCAAGGTGAGGGCTTGTGCTTGAGCAGACGGTTAGCCCATTCGAGGAAGTGCTTCATGTTGGAGCGATCTTCGTGGCCGCTGTCATGTTGGCGCCAGGCAAGGTGGCCGTCTAAAAGACCGGTGTTCACAGCAGGCATTTTCGCGACGCGGTAATCGTTTGTGTCGCCCAGATCTTTGACGCCCAGCAAACGAAAGGCCGGACCAGCTGCCACAGCGGCCATGTAACTGCCGTGTTGGTCGAGCCAATTGGCATCTCCTTTTTCCGGAATACCGTAGCTGATGAATGTCGCACGCGGAGCACACAAGGCGATGAGTTGATGCGAATCCACAGGAAGGTCGCCGGCGTTCTTGCTCCCGAAAGCAGATTCCGCTGCGCCGTACTTTAAGTAGTTGCCTGCCATCCAATGGTATTCCGCAGACGAGGTCAGGTTTTCAACGGCTTCGCCAAAGTTGCGGCGGTGCAATTTCGCGCCGCCCATTCCTGACGAGCCAACCAGAGCGACAGCAAATCGCGTGTCGAAGGCCATCGTGACCAAGGCTGCCTTGCCGAAGCGCGACACGCCTTCAATGCCAACCTTCTTTGGATTCACCGATGGGTCTGTTTCGAGATAATCGAGGGCACGAGAAGCGCCCCACGCCCACGCCCGAAGGGCGCCCCAATCGTCCCGTTTGCGGAACTGCCCTTTGTTGACGAGGCCAATGATTCCTTGAGTGAGGCCGGCCCCGTTGTCCGGCTGAATGCTACCGGGATTTAAGACAGCGTAGCCCCAACCCGCCTTGAGCAACTGCTCCGTCGATGGAGGGTCGCGGAAGGGGCCTCCAAAGTTTGAGAAACGATTGGTGGGTTCAGGGGTGCCATTGGGCCGCGGCATCCCGTTCCCTCCAAATCCGCCAAACATGATCAGGGTCGGCACCGGGCCCTTCGCTGAAGCAGGGGTTACCAACGTCATCTTGATTTCCACAGTAAAGTCTGGATGGGCCGAGTTATCAGCGCGGCCAGTCAATAGTTTGCCGTTCGCGGGAATTTCACCAACCAATCCGTTGCTGATATTCGACAGCACAGTCCAAGTCACCTTGGGTGTGTTGGTGGGGACACGTCCGAAAACTTCGCGCTCGAAATCTTCCACAATTTCGGGGCGGCGTTGTTTCCACCACACGTCCGATGATTCAACCCGCTTCCCGTTTTTCAATAGAAGCAGCTCGGGGAGATTGGGAAACGGGTTTGCTTTAGCGGGATCGTAGTTAGCTTCATTAGTGGCGCCGGGGCGCCCACTCGGACCAGGACGGAGCTTCTTGATGCCCAATTGCTCCATCATTTGACGATGATCTTCAGCAGCTGTTGGCGAGGAGGCGCTTGGCTGTTGCGCGTAAACAACGCTGGGGCATAGCAGAAAAACCAGAGTCAACAGCGCTAAGATGCGGGTCATGCGGCATCGTTGCTCCCATGCGCGACTGAGGCAAGCGAAGACCAGTTAGCTCGCTCTAATGCGGGGCTAATTCCAGGCCAGGTCTTCGGGCGCGTCGGCGAGCAATCGATGCTCCCAGGTTTTGTTGCGGAGGATCTCCTGCCACAACGTTGTTGGACTTGAGTTGAATACGAGGTCGATATCCGCAGGATGCACGACCCAGGACTTGCGCTCCAACTCGCCTTCCAACTGCCCTGCCGTCCACCCGGCATAACCAGCAAACACTTTGATCTGCTGGCTCGGGGAAAATGAAGATCCAAGCTCAACCAACGCTTCGAGGTCATGGCCAAGGTTGACGCGGGGCATCACACTGGCATTCGGCAGAAACGCATCGGTGTGCAGAAAGCTTAGGGCGGTGGGTTGCACGGGGCCGCCGAGAAAGAGGCAATGCTCTTTCAGCGACTCAGGCAGATCCGGGCTAAGCGCGTCCGCGAGTTTGTTGTCGGTGGGTTGCGTGAGAACAAGGCCGAAAGCGCCGTTCTCGTCGTGCTGGCAAATCAAGACAACAGAGCGATGAAAAAAAGAGCCCCGGAGTTGGCCGCCGTCGAGCAGCAACTGCCCTTTTAAAGATTTGAAACCTGCCATACCCCTTCCCCAATCTGCTACACGCTTGCCGGAGTGACAATCCAGATTAAATTGGCGCCATGAAGAGAGTCGCATTGGTGGCGCTGCTGGTGGGCGCTGTGTTGGCGGGGAGCGTTGGTTGCAAAAGCAACAAAGGAGCCCAGGAATTCATTCCGGGCAAAGGCTGGCGCCCAGTGCGATAATTTCGTTTCCTTCCAACGTGCGCGGCTTAGACTGCGCCCGCCATGGCCTGGAAGGTTTTCATTTCGGCGCGCACATTCACGCATGTCGGCAAGGAAGCTGTTGCCCTCCTTCGCAACGCTGGCTGCGAGGTAACGCTCCCGGAGGCGTTTGGGGGCTACAAAGCGGACGAGGTTCTGCGTCGATTCGAAGGATACGACGCCGTGCTGGCGAGCCCCGATGCTTTCACTGCCGACGTGCTTCGCTCCCCTGCCCTGCAGAATCTCAAGATCATCTCGCGCTGGGGAGTAGGCTATGACTCCATTCACATCCCCACTGCCACTGAACAAGGGGTCGTTGTGGCGTTCACGCCCGGGATGCTGAACGAGACAGTCGCTGATTACACATTCGGCCTGCTGCTCGCCATCAGCCGGAAGATTCACAGCGCGCATTTAGCGATGCACCAAGGGGGCTGGGGTTCTCAATGGGGACACGATGTGCATGGAAAGACCTTGGGGATTATCGGCTGCGGGCGAATTGGCCAGGCGGTGGCCAAACGTGCCGCTGGGTTTGATATGCGTGTTATAGGGTACGATCCAACTCCAGGCATTCAGTGTCCTACCATTAATTTCGTCTCGCTTGAGGAGCTGCTTCGGCAGAGTCATTTTATTTCCCTGCATGCGGCGCTTACCGAAGAGAATCGCGGGCTCATCGGCGAGAAGGAACTTCGCCAGGTGCGCCCTGATGCTTACATCATCAACACTGCGCGCGGCCCGCTGATCCAGGAGAGCGCGTTACTGGCCGCGCTAAAGGAAGGCTGGATCGCAGGAGCGGCCCTTGATGTGTTCGATTCAGAGCCGTTGCCAAAAGAGAGCCCGCTTCGCACCGCGCCAAATCTACTCATGTCCCCGCACAACTGCCCGTTCGCACGTGAGACCGCGGAGAAGGTCAGCACAGCCGCAGCGGAGGCTATTGTCGAATTGCTGCACGGCAGGAAACCTCGGTGGGTAGTGAATCCGGAGGTGTTCAACTCGCCGAAACTTCGCGCGCTAATCAAGTGATACAAATATGAAATCGAACCATGTCCGAGCGAAATTGAAGCGGGGGGAAGCAAGCATGGGGACATGGCTCAGTCTCGCCAGCCCATTCGCCGCGCGGATGATGGCCAACGCTGGGTTTGATTGGCTGACGGTGGACCTGGAGCACACGCCAGCCAGCTACGAAACTGCCGCGCTCTGCTTTAGCGCGATTGCCGCAGGCGGATCTGCTCCTCTCGCGCGCATCCCTTGGAACACTGGGGAAAACATCAAGCGCGCGCTGGACAGCGGCGCGTGGGGTGTCGTTGTCCCTATGGTCAATAGTCGAGCCGAAGCTGAATTGGCAGTGCGGGCGACTCGCTATCATCCGCAGGGTGACCGCTCCATCGGCGGGCAGCTGCATGCGATTAATTTCGGCACAGACGCAGCGACCTATTACGCGCGCGGCAACGAGGAGCTTCTCTTGATTGTCATGATTGAGCACGCCGATGGCGTGGAGCGGGCGGAGGAAATTCTCAGTGTGCCGGGCATCGACGGCGTTTTTATCGGACCGAATGATTTGAGCAATTCGTTAGGATTGAAGCCGGAGTTTGACAGCGCGGATGAGAAGTTCGTTTCCGCGGTAAATCATATTCGCGAGACCGCCCGGAAGCATGGCGTGCCGTCTGGCATCCATGTTGCGGATACGGCTATGGCTGAGCGTCGGCTCAAAGAAGGGTTTCAGTTTATCGCAGTCAGCAGCGAGGCGGGCATGATGCTTGGGAAAGCGCGTGAGATCACAAAGGCTCTCCAGCTTGGTGAAGGCAAGCAGGCGGCGCGGTACTGAGCTGCTTAAGGCTTCGCCAATTGGGCAACGACGGCTTGTACAGCGGGCTCCACTGGGCGGCTCAGGCCTTTGTGTTGAAACGCAATCTCGCCAGTTGGGCTAAGAAGCGTGCTCACGTTGGAATGAGCAAACTGGCCGTTCTGCTCCTTCACAAACTTCACGTCCAGCAACAGGGCTAGCTCGAGCACGTCGTCTGGTGAACCTCGCAGCAAGTGGAACTCGTCGCCGAGCCTATGCCGCTTCCTGAACTCTGCCAAAGCTTCAACAGTGTCGTTCTCGCTGTCGAATGAAACAAAGACGAACTGCACTTTCGATCTGCCCTCCGGGGACAAAGCCGCCTGGATGCGCTTTGCGTCATTGACCAGCAGGGGACATGCGTAAGCACAGCGCGCAAAGAACATGGTGAGAAAAACGGGCTTTCCGTGGAACTGCGCCAAGCGCGCGCTCTCTCCACGGTCATTTGTCCATGCGGCATCCAAATTATACAGAGAGGCGTCGCTGAACGGAGCCTTGTTCGCCGTGGCTTCTAGTTTGTTCGTGGAGCAACAAGGCTTTGGGGCTGCGTCGCTGCCAAAGGACGATTGGACCAACGCGATAATAACGAGGGCAATTGAGATGATTTTTTTCATAGCTTGTCCTGGGTCATCAAGGAAGGTCCTGGGCGCAGCGGAATGAGAGGTTCGCCACGCAATAATTTGCTTTTAAGCTGCTACGAAAAGCGATGCGGATGAAAGCTGGATAATCGGACATATCCCGCGCGCCTTGTGCGGCGCCTCCGCAGAACATGTCGCGATCACGTGCGCCGTTCTCGCGGCCGTCGCCGCTTACGAGCGCGTTATTAAAGTCACCCACCCACTCCCAGCCCATCCCGTGAAGATCATGAACGCCGTAGAAGTTGGGCTTGGATTGGCCAATGATCCTTCGAGTGACAGCGCTCGGGCTGCCATACCATTCAAGCACTTCGTTGCTGAAGCTTTTGTCATTGCGCCCGTCCGGACGGGTTGGGCTTGCGGCTGCAGCTAACTCCCATTCTGCTGTGGATGGAAGCCGCTTCCCTCTCCACTCTGCGTAAGCCTTGGCCGCATGCCAGGAAACGTGGGTCACAGGAGCATTGGTCGGCGCGTCAACGCCGAGTTCCGCATCACTCTTCCAGTGTTGCAGATAAAGCTTGTCAGCAAAGAGTCGCTTTACCTTTGAGCGTGACCATTGCGGATTGGCTGTTACGAAGGCCAGGTAATCGCCGTTCGTGACTGGAAAGATATCGAGGAGAAATGATGCGACTTCGATTTCCTTTGGGCTATTTGGCTCGGCATACATAGGGGCGAACTTGCCAGAGGGAATGAGGGCCATTCCCTCTGGGATTGTTGAAGCGTCTGCAGGGAACAGAACGCTCAGAACAAGCATCAGGATCACTTTGTGAGCTTTCATTTTGAGCGTTCCCGTCCTGAGCTTTGACTTATTGAGTAGCTTGTTCACCGCGAACCCGACGAACCTCGTCCACGGTCACTGCATCACCTTTGTTGCCCCACTCGTTGCGGACGTAGGTCAGCACGTTCGCGATCTCGTCATCCGTCAGCATCGACATATCGGGCATGGAGCTATTGTACTTCTTGTTATTAACCAGGATTTCTCCGGAAAGGCCTTTAAGAACCACGCGAATGGAGCGTTCTTTGTCAGCCATAAGGTAGTCGGACTTTGCGAGTGGGGGGAACACCTCAGGCAAGCCTTCTCCGGCAGCCTGGTGGCAGGCGAAGCAGGTTTGCATATAAACCGATTTGCCCTTCTCCGCCTGAATCTCCTTGGTTAAACCGGCGATTTTCGTGTTCCCTTTGATTTCCGCAGCCACTTGTTTTTGCAGGTCGGCGACTTTTGCTTCCGCAGCGGAGCTGGCATCGGCCGCGCGGCCAAGGTAAACGGCGTCCACTTCCTTTCCGGAATAAACGAGGAGGTTCTCAGGCCCTTCGACTTTCAGCATTCCAAGGGCGCCCTTGTTGAACGCGCGGAACAGGGAGTGATCCACGAGGATGTAGGTGCCAGGAGCTTCCAGGCCGAAGTCCACAATGGCCGAGCCACCTGCAGGAAGTATTGTGGTTTGAACATTGCGTTGGTTCACCACCGTGCCCCCTTCGCCATAGACTGCGTCGAAAATTTCGCCGATGACGTGGAACGAGGAGATAATGTTAGGGCCCCCGTTGCCGAGATACAAGCGGACGCGCTCGCCGACCTTTGCCTTAATCGCTTTGTCGCCGACCAGAGAGCCCACAGAGCCATTGAAGACCACATAAGATGGCCGCTCATCAATGGCCTTGGCTGTGTCAAAAGTTTGCAATCCTTCCTCGCCATATTTCCCGGTGGTGTAGAACTCGCTCTGCATGATGTAGAACTCGCGATCGACTGGCGGGAGACCTTCCTTAGGCTCCACGAGGATGAGGCCATACATGCCGTTGGCGACGTGCAGCGGCACAGGAGCAGTTGCGCAGTGATAGACATACAACCCGGGATTCAGGGCCTTAAAGGAGAACTGCGATTCGTGCCCTGGCGCTGTAAAGGACGACGCAGCGCCGCCGCCAGGTCCGGTGACGGCGTGAAGGTCGATGTTATGCGGGAGCTTGCTGGAGGGATGGTTTTTTAAGTGAAATTCGACCAGATCTCCTTCGCGAACACGAATAAAGCTCCCCGGGACTTCACCGCCGAAGGTCCAGAAAACATAGCTGACACCGTCGGCCAGGCGTTTAGTCGCCTCAATAACTTCAAGGTTTACGATCACCTTCGCTGGATAGGCGCGCTTGATCGGGGGCGGCACATTCGGCGCCTGCGTGAGGATGGCGATCTCCTCGCCCATTACGTAGGGGTCTTTCCCCTTCGCGTCCGGCCCCTTAACGGGAGCGTTGATTCCTTCGGCTGCAAATGCAGCTGTCCCAAACAAGCATGCGCTTGCGGTGAGAATTCCTGCCACTTTGCGATAGGCGGTTAACATAGTGAGGACAAGCTAAACTGCCGTTCCGGAAGGGCTGCGCATCCGTTGGCAGGGACTCACCCTTTCGTGCCTTCGAAAAGGCAATGTTTGTTGGCGGAAGTTTGCTCCAGGTCAAAGACGCGGAGCTGAACCGTTAAATGCGGGGCTTGCCTGAAACCAGTTCAGCGCTTCAATGAAAGGGTGATTGCGTTGCTCGATTATGGAGCCGGAAACCTGCGGAGTGTTTATAAAGCGTTGAAATTTGTGGGCGCAGACGTGCAGCTCGCGGCGCGCCCTGAACAGATGAGGGATGCGCACGCCGCAGTGCTGCCGGGCGTTGGGGCCTTTGATGATTGCCTGAACGCTCTTGGAAAGCAGGAGTTGCTTGAAGCCACGCGCGAGTTCATCCGGAGCGGGAGACCGTTCTTGGGAATTTGCGTCGGGTACCAGGCTTTATTTGACAAGAGCGAGGAATTTAACAGCTGCGCAGGGGGACTCTCCGTTTTCAAGGGGCCAGTGGTCCGCTTCAACGGGAGCGAGGGGCTAAAGGTTCCCCAGATCGGCTGGAACCAGCTGCAGATTACCCAGCCAGACTGCCCTATCTATTCGGGCATACCAGATGGGAGCTACGTTTACTTTGTCCATAGCTATTATCCCAAGCCTGAGGATCCGGGGATCGTGGCATCAACGACAACTTACGGCGGACCCTTCGCCTCCTCGGTTTGGCGCGACAATGTCTTCGCCACGCAATTCCATCCGGAGAAGAGCCAGGGCGTTGGGTTGAAGCTCCTGGAGAATTTCGTCATTCACGCCGCGCGCGGCTAAACCAGGCGCCTTACGGCGCCGGCACAACTCGGTAGTAGCGCGAGGAGCGGGCCGCCGCGCTCGTGTCGTCGAATTGGAACCGTCCATCCACAAAGGTGAAGGTGGTAATCAAATCCCACGCTTTCAGATCAGCGCTCCCGAGCAACTGATAACTGCCGGTCGTCGGACCGAGCAATTTCAAACGAAACGAACCGTTGGCCAGGAATGCTGCGTCTGTCGTGCGAATTGTTGGGCCGGATTGCTGCAAGCTGAGTGTTGCCACCTCGCTCAGGATTGATCCGGCGCTGTTGGAAACTCGCACGGTGTAGGCGCCGAGCTGGGCCTGTTGAACATTATTTAATGCAAGGTTCGCGCTCGTGGCGCCATTGATCGCGACATTGTTGTGGAACCATTGATAACTGAGAGGCGGGGCGCCAATGGCCGACACCGCAAAAGAAGCGCTGCTTCCCGCTGTGACTGCTCGCGTTTGCGGTTGCTGAACAATCGATGGCGTCTCAACCACGGTCAGCGTTGCTGAGGAGCTGCTGAGCGCGCCAGCGTCGTTGCTGACCAGAACCGAATAAACGCCGCTATTGATGGATGTGGCGGGCGTGAATGCCAGTGTTGCATTAGTGGCATTAAGAATAGCGGCCCCATTCATGCGCCATTGGTAGCGCAAGGGATCTGAGCCCGTGGCGGCGACGGTGAGGCTGCCATTCGCGCCTGCAGAAATGCGGGTATTTTGGGGCTGCTGAGTGATCACCGGCGCCACAAGCGCGCGGACCACCGCAACCACACTCGTGCTGACGCCGCTCGCGTTGGAGACGAGCGCCTGGTAGTTCCCGGCAGCGCTCGGCTGGAGGTTGATCAGCAGCAGATTCGAGGAAACTTGCCCGGAAATTACAGCCCCATCCTTGAGCCATTGGTAGGTCAACGTTCCCGGCCCGCTCGCGCCAACGCTCAGAGTCACTGTGGACCCGGCAAGAGCGGACTTGCTCTCGGGCTGCAATGTGATTGTCGGAGCTTCAATCACGGTGAGTAAAGCGTTCTGGGAGACGACAGTCACCCCGGAGCCTGTCACAGCCACGGAGTAAGCTCCCGCCGCGGCCGCAGAGATGTTCGACAACGACAAGGCTGCCTCGGTGGCCCCTTGAATATCCGCACCATTGAAGCGCCATTGATACCGCAATGGAGCTGAGCCGGTGGCAACAACGGAGAACACGGCAGTTTCGCCCACCCTGTGCGTGAGGTTGGTGGGCTGCTGTGTGATTGCTGGAGGGACGGACACGGTGAGAGTTGCCGCAGCGCTCGTCACGACGTTCACGGCGTTCGAGACGACAACCTGATATTGCCCGCCCTGAGCAGCTTGCACGCGCGTGAGCGAAAGCGCCGCGCTGGTCTGGCCGGGCAAAGGAGCGCCGTTGTGGAGCCACTGATAGCTGACTGGCGCGGAGCCACGAGCGTTGACCGTAAAACCGGCGTTCTGATTCTGCAGGACAGTCAAGCTTTGGGGCTGCTCCGCAATAGAAACAGGAATGCTGACGGTCAGTTGGACGGTGTCGCTGACCACAGATCGAACGACGTTCCCCACCACAACACTGTAATCACCCGCGCTCGTCGGCTGCACATTATTCAGCGTCAGCGTGGCGGAGTTCGCGCCTGGAATGTTAACACCTTTGAATCGCCATTGATATGCGAGCGGCTGTGATCCGCTCGCTTCCACTGTGAGGTTCACGGAACCGCCTTCGATGATTGCACCGCCGGAAGGCTGCTTAGTGATAACTGGAGGTCCGAGAACATTGAGGTTTGCAGCTGCGGTGCGTGTTCCGGCGCTATTGCTAACCTCCACAGTGTAACGGCCAGCGGATTGTGCCTGGGCATTGTTGATGACGAGTGTGGTATTCGTCGCGCTTGGCAGAATCGTATCGTTAAGCCTCCATTGATACTGCAGCGGGCCGCTGCCGTTGGCCACGACAGTGAAGGTAGCGCTCGCGCCCGCCGCGACTGTCACGTCGGTTGGGGCCGTCTGGATGGTGGGCGGCACATTGATGGCGAGACGCACCACCTGGCTGTTCACAGCGCCAGCGAAGTTCGAGACCTGCACCTGATAATCACCGGCTCTCGCCGCAGTGATGTTCGAAATTGTGTAAGTTGGCTGCGTCGCCCCAGGGATGACGACCCCGTTTACATGCCATTGATAGGCAAGCGGCGCCTGGCCAACCAGGTTGGTGGCCACGACACGCAAGGCGACCGTTGATCCTTCTGCCACGTTGCGGATCACCGGCACGGACCGAGCAAGCGCTTGGATCTCACCCACGCGATCCAATGCTCCTGCCCCGGGCTGCTCAACAATGCGCGGGGCGTCGGCAAGATCATACGTCAAGTTCACGCGGCCTGAGGCGCCGTTGACGCCATCAACGACGACGAAATATGTGGTGTTTGCCTGCGCCTGGAATGTGGCCACGGATGTTTTATTCGGGCCCGAGTCGTTGTCGCAAGTGACGGAAACGAGGCTTTCGAAATTGAGGGCGTCTACCGTATAAACCGCGAGCACGGTGTCGAAGGAACTGCCAACCGTGGTGACGCGCACCGCTCCGCTGGCCGGAGGCGTGTAAAGCCACCAGGAGGAGGCGCCGCCAGCCACGCCGCAATGCTGCGGCTCACTCGGGTCTTTAACAGCGTCTGTCGTGCTAAACACCTGCGCGCCGGAATAGCCACGAGTGACGGTGGCTAGGTGTTGAATGGGCTTGAGGCCGATCTTAAGAACGCCCGGAGTTGCATTTGTGCGGGCAAGTTTATCGTCCGCGCTGGGCACATTGCCCACCAAAGCAGGATCTGTCGTGAGCTGCAGTTGGGCGCGCAAAGTGGCTGAAGGCAGATCGCTGCGGCCTGTCTCGATCCCGTTTTGAACCACAACTCGATAGGTTCCGACATCGTTGGTCGTCAATTGCGCCAGGCGGAAGGCCGGGTTAGTGGCGCCTGGAGCGATGACGCCGTTAAAGAACCATTGGTAGCCGAGCTGGCGACCGTCAGGGCTTTGGGCAATGACCGAGAACTCATGTGGCATGCCGACCATTCCCACGAATGGCAGCGGCGCCTCCACGATGCGAGGCCGAGCAATCTCGCTGGAAAGCACACTCCAGCCCAGGAGCACATAGCCCTCGGCGCCATTAAACCCATCCACTGCGATGTGATAAAGTTCTCCAGCAACTGCATTGAAACTCACTTCGCTCGTGAGATAAGG
>DASPKX010000149.1:0-47799 GCA_035627835.1 Candidatus Methylomirabilota bacterium | reverse complement strand
TCGTAAATCTCATTTGCCACATCGCTCTTGACCACGATCCAGCGGTCACCCGAGCCGAACTCGGGCAGCGTGACAAGATTGCTCACGACCAACCGTGCGTTCGCAGCGATAACTGCTTTCGTGGTCAACCAGCCGATCACCGCGTCGTTGCCGAAGTTGGCGTCTTCGGAGAGAAAGATTTGGTCGGTCCATTCCCCGTTCACCGCGCCGTCTCCCGCGTTATGAAGTGTCCAGATCACCATCACCCGGCGGCCCCCTGACGCGGTCGCCGGAGCGGTGATGTCACTCACCACCAGGTCTGCGTATTTGCCCAGCTCGCTCGTGCGTTCGATGACCTGGCTGTTGTTCGATTCACCTGTGTCCTCGGCGTTGTTTTCGATGACCTGCGCGTAAACATCAGTTGTTAGGCTGACTTCCAACTCGCCGACAGCTTCGGGCCCGTTCGGCAGCGTGAAGGTCGTTGAACGCGCTTTAGATGCCCCCGCGGCAATGTTGCCGCGCACCGCCACGTCATACGCGATCACATCGGAGACCAGGATGTTGCCGTTGGATTTCATCTTAACGACCAAGCGCTCCGTGAAACTGTTGGTGACGGCAGCATTGCCGCCGTTCTGCAATTCCCATCCAACGACGTACGTGCTGCCGGTGACCAGATTCGTGGCGCTCTGGACAGCCAGGCCGCTAACGACAAGGTCCGGTGTTGCCACTGCCGTTGAATTGACCGTCGCGCTCCGGCTGTTGTTAGCTTCCGCGTTTCCGGTCGCATTCAACTCCGCAAGATTATTGAAAGTGTCAGCATCAACGGTCACCACCAGCTCACCCGCGCCATCGTTGCCGGTTGGAAGTGTGAATGGCATGGAGCGCTGAGCGCTGCTCTGCGCGCCCAAAGCTGCGCCAGTGTATGGAACCGCTGTTTGGAGCAGAACTTTGCCACGCGTCTTGTTGCTGACGGTGACCAGGTCATACCAGGGTCCGTCTGTCGCGGCGGCGCCCGTGTTGCTCACTGTCCAGCGAAGCTCAATCTCAGCGCCAGCTTGGAGAACGCCGTTCGCGGCGGCGGAGACCTGCGAAATAGCAAGGTCCGGCGCTGGCTTGGTCGTGACCTCCGCGATTGCTGAAGTGGTCGTTTTGCCGCAGGCATCCGACGATGTCACACGGTAGAAGTACTTCGTGTTGGGCAAAAGACCGCTAATGGCGAAGGAGTGGTCCGCGCTGAACTGCTCATCCAGAGGGCTGCTCTGCCCAAGCGCGCTGGTGGTTCCATACTCAACCTTCGCCGTGGTCGCTTTGTCTGTCTTCCATCCCACGGTGAAGCTGCTTGCCGTGGCCGTTGCGAGCAGGTTGTTGACGCGCGGCGCAGCGTTATCAAAGCCAAAAGTCAGACGCACCGGTGTCGCATCAACATTCCCGCTCACATCGCGCGCCGCGATCTCGAGCACATAATTGCCCGGCGCCAGATTCGTGAAGTTCAGCTCCGTCGCGCTGCTAAATGATCCAAACGCGCCTGCTGCTTGCCCCGCCAATGTAAGCCGGTGCGCATATTGGAGACGCTCCTGCCGTGTGCGGTCATCAGCGCCAACCCAACGAACATTGATCGGCAAGCTGCAAACAACCACGCCCTCAGCGGGGCCGCTCACGAGGATTGTTTCTGGCTGCGTATTATCAGGAAGGGGGCGGATCGTTCGATCGGTTGAAACCGACTTGTTGCCCGCGATGTCCTGCAGTTCGACTCGGTAGTGATATTCGACACCAGGGTCGAGGTCTGTGTTAAACAGATCAAACGTATGGTTGGTGCTATACCAACTCGGTGACTCGATCCGCAGGCCGTAGTTGGTGGTCACCCCCAGATCAATGGTCGCTAATGCCTTTTCCGTCGCGCTCCACCGAATAAACATGGTTCGGTCGCTGACCTCGACGTAGAACCCAGCCATCTGCGGCGGCGTGGCGTCGATCTCCAGTTGCAGCACGTTCGTGCTGGCAAGTTTCTGGCCGTCAGCCGCCGTTGCGGAGGCAACGATCACGTCGTTCGTTCCGTCCATCCCAGCGCTCAGCACAATCGGGCCTGTGACGTAACTGTCATTCTGGTGCCACCACGTCTGCCATTTACCGGGTGTTGCGACAGCGGCGGCGCCGCCGGAGCGGTTATTGAAAGTGATCACCGGTTGCACACTCGCGTCCATCGTCCGATCGAAACGAATCGTCAGTTGCAGGTTCGTCGTGGCTGGGACCGGATTCTGGTGGTTCACCTCAACCGAATAGACAAGAGGGGTTAAGCTGCGGGAGCTGTACTCCGCCACGAAGTGCATGTTCGTGGGATCCGTCGTTGTGAAACTCTCCACAAAGCTGGCGCCTCCCACCGGGTACCAATTTCCGTTCAGCGTGTAATGCGTGAACGTGTAAACAACATTCCCGTTGGTGAGCGCGTTCGGCGCGCTGATCGTCGCGCTTTGCCCGTTGTTGTAAGCGCCCGCTCCGGTCACTGCTGCCAGGCCGGAGGGCAGGGTGGCGGTCGTGACCACATGTGTCAGATTGGCTTCCGAGAAGTTCGCGCGGAGTGTGCGATCCGCTGACGCTGCGAAGCTGATCTGAGGCGTTGTTCCCACCACAGTTCCTCCATCCGTCCAATTCTTAAACGCGTAACCAAAGGCAGGCGTCGCCACCAGGATCACCGAATTGCCATGCAGATAAACCCCTTCACCGCTGACCGACCCGGCAGCCTGCGGCTCGACCGTGGTGTTAATTGTGTATTGCGGCAGCTCGAACATCGCGACCAATGATCGATCACGGTTTACGGTGAACGTGTAGGTCGCGTTCGGGCTCTGCAGAATTCCACCTTCGAACCACCCAGCGAAGCGCCATGGCAAAGTCGTCGAAGTGGCCGCGGCCGTCAGAGTAGCGGTCGCGCCGTTCGCGTAAGCCCGTGCTCCAGTGGCTGCGCCGACTGTCGAAGGCTCAACGCGAATTGCGATGTTGTAGAGAGTCTGCGTTGACCCTTGGACCGCGAAATCCACGGTGGCGCTGTTGTTATTAATGCTCGCAGATTTCGGAAGCGTGTCGTTGAAGCCAAGATTCGCCAGCCCATTCAGGCCCACGATGTATGCGCCATTCGGAACGCTCAACGTGTATCGCCCATCCGCGCCCGTTGTGGTCGTCAACACACTCCCGGCGCCGCCCGTAGGCGCCGCATACACCTGCGCGCCTGCCACAGCCGTTCCACCCGTTGTGCGCACAATGCCGGAGATCGTGCCTTGCGTCGCGCTCGCCCCCGCCACCTTCAAATTGAGCCTGTTATTGTTCGTCTCCAACAGCCAGACCCGGCCCGTGGGCAAGGCTGGCAAATCGTATTCTGAAAAACTCCCGGTGAGCGTGCCTGCCTGCACGATTTCGTAAGAAGCGCCAACTGCGGGAACAAAGCCGCCCGTGAGCTGCACACGAAGTTTCCCTCGCAATGTGGCTTGGAAATCCACCTGCACCTTGTCCGCAGACGTAGCGCTGGCAATCTCCAGTTCCACCGTGCCGTTGGTCAGTTGCTCATAATTGCCCTGTCGCACCCAGAAACGGCCAATGCCATTGCCAGGCATCACCGTGGCGCCATTCGTCACATTCCCGATCAACGCCGCCCCGCCGCTGAGCGTTCCCCCCAGCCACGTCCCACCGCGCGACAACGTCACTTCAACGTCACCCAAACGGGTGTTGCCTTTCACCTGCGTCAGGTTCCCATCCAGGTAGCTGGTCTGGGAAATGTTCAGCTCACCTTCGTTCAGGAAGCTCGTGACCTTGCCGAGTTCAAGCGGCTGCAAATACCAGGTTTGATTTACGTTCATCGTCCCCTGGTTAACGAAATTCCCCGCCCACAAGCGAGGGCCCCCGGAGCCTGGCGCGAGATTAACGACGCCCCGCGCGGCATTTGTGAAGACTCCTCCTGTCACGCTGAAATCACTGTAATATCCCGAGTTCTCGCTGGTGAAAGTCAGCTCACCTGAATTTACAAGGCCATTAGTCGCTGTCAGCCGCGCGTGGCTCCCGCGTCCGCTGCCCCACGATTCCACCACTTGCCCAGCCTTAATCTCGCCATTGATCTTGCTGCTGCCGCCGTGAAGCACGAACCTCACCGGCGCTGTTGCGGTGGGATGCAGATTCAGAGTTGCGCTCGAAAGCTGCATGGGGCCTACGATCACGCCGCCCTCATAATCAAACGTCAGCAATTGGAAATTCGCGAAACCGTTATTGGTGATCGTTCCCGCGCGTTGCACGAAGAGTTTGTCCTCGCCGTAAATATTCCAGACATCCCCCTCATTCAGCGCAATGTTCCCGACATTGACGAAAACATTGGAAGCCATGGAGCTGTGCATTTCCGTATTGATGACTAGCAGCCCCTTGTTCAGCACATTGGCCTCCAGCTCGCGGTAACCGCCCGCGCCCGGCTCCACGCGAATGGTTCCATTCGCCTCATTCGTCAGCCATGTCGAAGGGGGCGCAGCGAGAATGCTGTAATAGCCAGAATTCTGGGAATCCAGCGTGATTGTGCCGCTGTTGCTAAATCCGTTCGGCGCAAGAATTCGGGAGTGGCTCCCGCGCGCGTTGCCACTGAGCGCCAATGTTTGCCCAGGCCTTAACGAGCCGAATAGCTGGCTGCTGCCCGTCAGTTGAAATTCGCCGGGCTCCGTCGCTCCAGGCCCAAGGGTCAAAGTTGAGCCATTCAAGTAAAGCAACCCATGAACCCTTCCTCCCAGCAAGTCCACATCCACGTTGTTGAAGTTCAGGCCGCCATCAATCCGCAGCACACCGGCGGACTGCACGAATCGTTGGCTTGCTCCATGCATGTGCAGGGCCGCGCCGCTTTTGATCGTGAACGTCCCACGATTCTCGTAAACGGCGCTTCCTTTTGCCAGCGTGGTGTCGTGGTTGATGGCCACCGTGCCGAGGTTCAGCATATCCGCGTAAACATTGCGCTCCCCGCCGTTGCCGGCCTCCACTTGCCACGCGCCTGAAGGCCCGTTCGTGAACGTGCCTTCACCCATGTTAAAAGCGGAGCTGTACCCGCCATTCACTGAGGACAGAATGATCGTGCCGTTATTTTGAAAACCAGCTTGTGGAGTCAAAGCTGAGTGGCCGCCCCGAGCGCTTCCAAGCGAGGTGATGATCTGGCCAGCATTGACGTTCCCCCTGAGTTTGGTCGATCCGCCGGTAACCAGAAACTTGGCCGCCCCGGAGTTCGGCCCCAGCTCCAAGTCACTATTCAGCAAAGTTGGCTCACCCACGATTGTTCCGCCCGTGTAGCGGAATATGATCGCTTCAGAATCGAAAACGCCCGCAATGTTCAGCGAGCCCCCAGCCTGGTCGAATGTTTGCGATGTCCCGATCCTCAATCCGCCCCCGGCCGGAATATTAATAATGCCGCGATTCACATGCTCAGTGAATCCTCCCAGCGTGATCACAGTCTCCCCATGCCGAACATTGATTGTGCCTTGATTGTGAAGGGTCGCCTCGATCTGCCGGCTCCCCCCGGCTCCATGCTCGATGTTGATCGTGCCAGAAGCCGCATTGGTCAGACCGCCAGAAACGCTCAAATGGCTGCGGTACCCGCCATTCACGGATTCAAGGCGGATTGTTCCTTTGTTCACCAGCTCCGTCCCGCTCACAGTCGTATGGCCGCCAGTCGCATCTCCGCGCACCCAGATTGTCTGGTTGGGATGGATGGTGTTGCCACGGATCATGGCCCCGTCTCGCGTCATGATGATCGTGCCGGGCCCTGTCGGCTCTGTGCCAAGTCGAAGCTCACTGCCAATCAGGTAAGGTGAGCCGCTAATTTCCCCGCCCGTGAACATAAAGCTGGATCCCTGCTCAATGAAGAACTCCCCTTGGATCGTCAGCTTGCCGTTGGCTTGCTCGAATGTTTGCGTGTTTGCCTCCAGGGTTGCCCGGCCGCTCTCGATCGTGAAGTTCCCCGCATTGCGATAATTTCCAAAAGCCTTCTGGAACCGCAGCGGCGCTGTGCTGCGAATCGTTCCAAGGTTGACCAGATCCGCATTCCACAGCCGCTCCCCACCCGCCCCGTTCAGCAATTCGATTGTGCCACTGTTCCGAATCTCCCCGGCATGGCCAAGAATTGTCCCGTTATACCCGCCGTTGGCTGATTCGATCACCAGCCGACCGGCAATTTCCAAAGAATCGGGAATGGTCAAGGTTGACTGGCCGCCTTGGTTGTTCGGTTGGAACACCACTGTTTGCTTCGCCCCGATGCCCCCTTCCAGGCTCGCATCGCCCGTCATCAGGAACGTCACCGTGTTCGTCGCCGCTGGATTGAGCTTCAATTTCGTGCGCAGCAGGTACGGGATGCCATTGATGAAATCGCCTCCAGCATAATCAAAGGTTTGCTGGTCAAAGTTGATTGGATGATTCAACACGAGCTTTCCACCATGCTGGAAGAACGTCGCCCCTTTAAAATCGAGCGCTCTATCCAAAGTGATGGTCCCCAGGTTGAGCACGTCACCCGCAATGAATCGCTCACCGCCTGCGCCGGGCAAAATGTTGATCACACCTGTGGCGCTGTTCGTGAGCAGCCCGCTGGTGAGCGTCAGCCCTGCCGAGTAGCCACCGTTAATCGACGTGAAAGTCAGCGTGCCATCATTCTCGAAGCCCGCCGTTTGCACATCCTGGTTCCCAAGCACACTGCTCCCCTGGATGGTTAAGGTCGTGCCGAGCGGGATGTCCGGAATATCAGCGGCCTGTGAGCAGAACGGGACAAGCATGGCCGCCAGAGGCAGCAGGGTTCGGAATTGCATAATAAGTGAGACGGGTGATCGCGATCAGTAAAGCGATTTCACACGAATAGTCGCATTTCATGCCCCTTGTGAGCACGATTGTCAAAATCAAACCGGCGTCCCATCGGCCGAGTTATTCACAATTAAGCTGGTGGTAAGTTACCCAGCGATGGTAGGCTCCGTCTCCCGATCGGGGCTCCTGTTCCTTCAATGCTTCCCCCTCCGTGCCCTCTGTTTTTCTCTCTGTTTCCTCTGTGTTCGTCCTGAATCTTCCTCGTCTGCTCACAGTTGTTTGACCTCCGTCAATGGCAGTGGCACAGTCTCCGTCCCTTCGCTGCCCTGTTGATTGGTGCAGCGCTTTGGTGTGGGCGCGTGGCGGAATTGGCAGACGCGCGGGACTTAGGATCCCGTGGAGTAATCCGTGCAGGTTCGACCCCTGTCGCGCCCACCATTGATCCTATTTTGATCGGCGCAATCTGCGCAATCTGCGCAATCTGCGCAATCTGCGGACCTCCTCATCCGCTTAAAACAGACTCTCGACACCCCCCATACCCGCCCATAGACTTCGCGCCCTATTATGAAAGTGATGATCTGCGATCCCATTTCTCCAAAGGGGATAGCTCTCTTCAAACAACGCCCCGAATTCGAAGTCGTTGTCCTCGACAAACGCCTTCCCGAAGCGGAATTGCTCCCGCTCGTCAGCGATGTTGAAGCGATGGTCGTTCGCTCCGAGACCAAGATCACAAAGAAAGTCATCGAGGCCGCCCCCAAGCTCAAAGTTGTCGGCCGCGCTGGCGTCGGTGTGGACAACGTCGATGTCGATGCCGCCACGCAACGTGGCATCGTCGTCATGAACACCCCTGGCGGAAACACCATTTCCACCGCGGAACTCACCTTCTCGATGCTGATGTCGCTGGCCCGCAAGATCCCGCAGGCCAACGCTTCCATGAAAGCAGGCGAATGGAATCGCAAAGCTTTCTCCGGCATCGAGCTTTACAACAAAACGCTCGGCGTCCTCGGCATGGGCCGCATCGGCACCGAAGTCGCCCGCCGCGCCATTGCGTTCGGCATGCGGGTGCTCGCCTACGATCCATACCTCGCTCTTTCCCGCGCCAAGGCGCTGCAAGTTGAACTTGTTGAGCTGGACGAACTCTATTCGCGCTCTGACTTCATCACCGTCCACATGCCCATGACGGAAGAGACCCGCGGCATGGTCAACACCGCTGCCTTTGCGAAGATGAAAAAAGGCGTGCGCGTCCTGAATTGCGCTCGCGGCGGCATCATCAACGAGGCCGACCTCCTCGAAGCGATCAAGTCCGGCCAGGTCGCTGGCGCTGCGCTCGACGTCTATGAAACCGAGCCGCTCCCTGCGGATTCTCCCCTACGCCCTCTGCCACAGGTCATTATGACACCGCACCTGGGCGCGAGCACGGACGAAGCTCAGGAAAACGTCGGGATCGAAGTCGCCGAAGCGATCACTGATTACCTCATCGACGGCGCAGTTCGCAACGCGGTCAACTTGCCGAACCTCGACGCGAAGACCTTCGCGGTGGTGAAGCCTTACCTGCATCTTGGCACTCAGCTTGGCCGCCTCGTCGCCCAGCTTGGGCCCAAGCGCAATGATCGCATCGTTATCACCTACGGTGGCAAAGCCACCGAACTCCCGAGTGACCCCGTCACCCGCTCGGTTTTGAAGGGTTTTCTGGAAATGGCCGGGGGCCGCGACGTCAACCAAGTGAACGTCCGCACCCTCGCCACGCAACTAGGCATTCTCGTCGAGGAGGTGAAGTCCAACGAGGCCATCGACTATTCCGAATGGCTCCATGTCGCCGTTCATTCCGGTGACCAAAAGATTTCCGCAGGCGGCACCTTCTACGGCTCCCACACCCATCCCCGCATCGTTCGCGTGAACAGCAACCCCGTGGAAATCATTCCCACCGGCGTTCTGTTCTTTATGACGAACAAAGACAGGCCCGGCATTGTCGGATACATTGGCACTCTGATGGGCAAGCACAAGGTCAACATCGCCAGCATGAGCCTCAGCCGCCAGGCTGTCGGCGGCACCGCGCTGACTGTGCTCGCTCTTGATAGTGTTCCTAACCCTGAACTTCTGGCTGAAATCCAGAAGGATTCCGACATCAGCAACGTCAAAGTCGTAAAGCTCTAACGTGAAGTTTACCTCTCTACTCCTCGCAGTGGCGATCATGGCATTGCCTGCCACGTTCGCCCAGGCCGCCAAATCCACTTATGGCGACCTGTTCCCTGACAAAGTGGTCGCCAAGGGGAAAGGGGTGGAAGTCAAAGCCAGCCAGGTTGAGGAAGCTTACCTTGCTTTCAAAGCCAATCGCGCCGCTAGCGGGCGCGCCATTCCAGATGCCCAGCGCAAGCAGATCGAAGATCAGATCATCGATCGCTTGCTCGCCACGCAGCTCTTTCTGAACCGGGCCACGGAGGCGGACAAAAAGGAAGGCGCTGCCACCTCTGAGAAGTTTATTGGCGAACTCAAAAAGCGCGCGCCGAGCGAAGCCGCTTTCCACCGCCAGCTTCGCGCTGAAGGGGTCACCCCCGAGCAGTTTGAGAAGCAGGTCCGCGAGCAGGCCATCGTCAAAGCTGTCATTGATCGTGAAATCAAAGGCAAACAGAACATCACCTCCGAGCAGGTCAAGAAGTTCTACACCGACAATCCCGACAAGTTCAAAGAGCCGGAAATGTTCAAGGTGAGCCACATCCTCCTTGCCACCAAAGACCAGGCCGGTCGCGAACTCCCGAACGACATCAAAGCCGAGAAGCGCCAAAAATTAGAGCAAATCCTCGCCCAGGCTCGCGACGGGAAAAATTGGGAAACTCTCGTGAAAGACAACAGCGAAGACGGGCCCACTAAGGAAAAGGGTGGGGAATACACGTTCGCCCGCGGCCAGATGCCCCTCGAGTTCGAAGCGGCCGCAATTTCCTTGCAGCCAGGGCAGGTGAGTGACGTTGTCTCCACCCGATACGGCTTTCACATCATCAAGCTTCTCGAGCGCATTCCTTCAAAAACAATCGACCTCGCGCAAGTCGAGGATCGCATCCGCGACGCCCTTCTCCAGGAAGCTGTTCAAAAGGAGCTGCCAACATTCGTGGACCAGCTCAAGAAAGAGGCCGCCGTGGAAATCACGGGCATGTGATGCCCTCCGGCTCTCGTTGACACAACCAAAACCTCGAATCATCCTCACGCCATGAAATTAGTCGCGCTCCTGGTTGGCCTTTGCCTTGCCCAAATGGTCGCCGTCACTGCGGGTGACATCTACAAAGTGAAAACTAAGGACATCGACGGCAAGGATGTCACCCTCGATAAATACAAGGGCCAGGTCCTGCTCGTGGTGAACGTCGCTTCCAAGTGCGGCCTCACCCCGCAATACAAAGCTCTCCAGGCTGTTCACGATAAGTACAAGGACAAGGGCTTCACCGTTCTTGCTTTCCCTTGCAACCAATTTGGCGGCCAGGAGCCAGGGACCAACGAGGAGATCAAAGAGTTCTGCTCCACTAAGTATAACGTGACTTTCCCAGTGATGGATAAGCTCGACGTGAACGGCCCCAACCGCCACGCGCTTTACAAGGAACTCGCTGGTGAAAGCGCTGCTTTCCCCGGCGACATCAAGTGGAACTTTGGCAAATTCCTGATCGGTCGCGACGGCAAGGTTCTCGCCCGCTTCGAGCCCAAAACCACTCCGGATGATCCCGAAGTGACCAAGGCTATCGAGGCTGCGCTCGCTGCAAAGAAGTAGCGCTCGTTCGGATGAGGGTTTCCCTCATAGGGGCTTGAGAGCCAAAACGAATAGCTCAGGACGTTCCTTTGCCGCATCGTGTGATCACGCTTGGCGCGCGGCCAGCAGGATTTCACTTGCGGCTCAAAAAGCGCGTGATAAATAACGAGGCGACTTCCACTTTGCGAAGTGGAATGCAAACGGTGACTTTTTTAATACATGGTTAAAACTCAACTGGTGAGGGTGTCTTGAGCCGCCCTTTTCCTCCGCGTCATCCTCCTCATCCGAGTTCGTTCTTCAGGGTTAACGGGAAAATCCGCGCCCGCGAGGTTCGGGTCATTTCCCCTGATAACAAGCAGCTCGGCGTTCTTCAAACCTCCGAGGCTTTGCGCCTCGCGCAGGTACACGGCGTCGATCTCGTCGAAATCGTTCCAAACGCCAACCCCCCCGTTTGCCGGTTGGTTGACTTCGGCAAGTTCCGCTACGAGCAGTCCAAGAAGGATAAGGACGTCAAGAAGCACCATGCTGGCAAGGTCAAGGAAGTGCAGTTAAGCCCTTCCATTGACCCGCACGATTTTAAGGTCAAGCTCACCCACGCCATCGACTTCCTCTGCGAAGACATGAAGGTCAAAGTGAGCCTTCGTTTCCGCGGCCGCGAGATGGCGCACCAGGAAATCGGGTTCCAACAGGTGAATAACTTCATCAAGGAACTCACTCCCTGGGGGCACCCCGACACTCAGCCCAAGCTGATCGGCAAAGGGATCAACGTCATGATCGCCCCTCATCCCCGCAACAAGCGGGCCAAGAATCCGAAGGGCGAGGACGAGGCTCCTCCAGAGGCCGCCGCTCCGGCCGAGCAGCCGAAGGCCGCCAAAGCCGCCAAGGCCCCCCGCATTGCCACCGATGCTGCGGAGAACCCAACGAAGTTCGGCTCGAGCCCCTTCGACACGCTTCCCGAGCCGCCTGCGCAGCAATAATTCCCCGCAGCCCGAGCTATGCCTGAGACGTGGCTCTGGCTGCTGCCTCTCCTCTTCACTATTGGCGCTCTCTACGCGAGCGTGGGGCAGGGGGGCGCTTCAGCCCACCTTGCCGCATTGACGCTCGCTGGTGTCTCAGCCCTTGCTGTTCGCCCGGCGGCGTTGCTCCTTAACTTAATAGTCGCGGGGATGTCATGCCTGCGGTTCGCACGCTCGGGTCAAATCCCGTGGGGCATGCTTGGCCCTCTTGTGGCCTGTTCAGCGCCTTTCGCGGTAATCGGAGGAGCCATTGATCTTCCCCGTTGGATCCACACAAAAGTCGTAAGCCTCCTTTTGCTCTGGTCCGCCATAAAGATATTCCTCCGCAAACCGGAAAACACCGGCCCCAGCCGACCTCCTGCCGCACGATGGAAGGTATATCTCTCTGCTGCCGGAATCGGTTTGCTTGCGGGGTTGACCGGCCTTGGGGGAGGCATATTTCTGGCTCCGCTCCTCATCTTCGCCGGTTGGGGAACCCTGCACGAAACCATGGGCCTCTGCGCCGCCTTCATCGTGATTAACTCTGCGGCAGCGATCCTTGGCCTCTTAGGCACCGGCAACAAACTCCCGGCTGATATGGGCGTTTACGTGCTAGCCGCAGGCCTCGGCGGCTGGGCTGGCTCCACCTATGGCGCGCGTCTCCCCCGTGCCGCTCTCCAAAAAGCCCTCGCCTTCATCCTCGCCGCCGCCGCCCTGAAAATGCTTCTCGCCTGACCCGTCGCGCCACGAATAGGCGATTGACATGCATGAAAACTAAGAATACACGTCATGCGTGATGAAGCTGCCTCATCTGAATACCACGCAGGCCCGTAATGGTAGGCCCGGTCCCCGACCGGGCGTCCTGGGCTGCCTTCGGCATCACATGACGCCCACCCGAACCAAGCCTGCATCCGCTGGAAGTGCCCGGTTACCTCCAGCGCGTTCGTTCTGGAAGGGGGATGATGGGCCCGGTCCTCGACCGCGCGTCGGCGGCGTTCCGCGTCACATGACGCCCACCCGAACCTCTGCTAGCGGTGCCTATCACCGCCTTTCGCCGAGGCACCCAAAATGCCAACTCGCTTCAACTCTCGCTAATACACACTTTTACACGATTATACACGCTTTTACACGGTTCCCATGGAACGCATCGTGAACGCCTCTGGAAAAATGATGACTTGCCCACGGCTCTGATCTTTATCATGCCACTCACTCTCACTTTTTTGTAACTTCCTTAAGGGAGGTTGTGTTCTCCTATCGTCAACGCCCTGCTGGAACCGGGCCTAAATGTCAGAAACCGAACAATTTGAGCAGTTCATGCGGAACTACCAGAACATGGTATTTACGACGGCTGTTCGCTTGACCGCGAACGAAGCCGAGGCGCAGGACATCGCCCAGGAAGTCTTCCTGAAAGCGTTTGCCCGCTGGCATGAACTTGCAGCCAGCCCCACCGCAGGCGGCTGGCTCAAAACGGTCACGACCAACATGTGCCTCAACCACCTTTCCCGTTATCGGAACCGGTGGCGTTTCTTCTCCGAAATGTTCAACAAGGACGACGGCGAAGAAGAGCAGGAGATGAATTTCGCGGCCGAGGGCGACTTCCTCGATGACCTCGACTCAGCGGACACCCGCGCACTGTTGGAAGAAGCATTGGAAAAGCTCCCTCCTTCGCAACGCATTCCGCTGGTGCTCTTTCATTTCGAGAACCTCTCCTACGAGGAAATCTCCGCTAAGATGAAAGTCTCCCTAAGCAAGGTGAAGATCGACATCTTCCGCGGCCGCGAAGCTCTCAAGAAGAAGCTGCGGTTCGACGGTGATGACGGCCCTGGCGCCGCGCCCGTCTCCACCACTGAACGCTTTGAAAAGTCCTCCAGCGCTTTGAGCAAGAACGCGCGCCTGGCCGCGCACGCTCTTCCCATCGCATGAAAGTCACCCCTATGAATCCAGAATACGAACAGCGCCTGGAAAAGCTTATCGATCGGAAGCTCAAGATGCTCGGCGAACGCCCCGCGCCTGGGACGCTCATGCCCCGCGTGCTCGCGGCCATTGCCGCCCAGAAGGCTCTCCCCTGGTACAAACGCTCCTTCCAGCGTTGGCCGAAGTCCGCGCAAATTTTGTTCCTCATCACCGCTGCCGTGGCGTATGTCGGCGTCATCTATGGAATCTCGGTTGCCGATAGCGCCGTAAACCTGACAGAAGCGGCCAAATCCACCGCTGTCGCTGAAAACGCGGGCGCCGCCTTGAGCTTCTTCGAAGCTTTATTCCGCGCCGGCAAGCTGCTCGCTAATCAACTGACCCTTCCCTGGATAGCCGCCATCGCCGCCCTCGTGATGTTCATGAGCGCCTCCGTCGTCGGCGCCGGCGCCGCGATCGTTCGCCTGGCTCTCCCACAAATTCGCTTCAACAACCTGCAGTCATGAAAAGCTTTTATCTCTCCCTCCTTTTCGCGCTGAGCCTGGTCACAGGCGCTTTCGCGCAACAACCAGAGCCGCCGGTCGCGCCTGAACCTCAGGAGCAAGCTGCGTCCAGCGACTCAACCAACAACGCTGAAGACTCGTCGCATAACGAGGAGAGCCAACCGGACACTCGCACCCACCACGAAGTCGTTCTCATCGGCCAAAGCTTCAAGCTGCCCGCCAACGAATCCGCCCGCGACGTGGTGCTTATCGGGGGCGATGCGGTCATTGACGGGGACATCGACAATTCGCTCGTGGTCATTGGCGGAAGCGCCACCATCCGCGGGGAAGTCCGCGAGGTGGTTGTGGTGGGCGGCCGAGTCACCCTATCGGGCACGGTCCGTGACTTAACGGTTGTAGCCGGGGGCGTTGAGTTCAAGGAGGGCGCGCAGGTTCGTCGTGAAGCTGTTGTCGTTGGCGGCAAAGCCACCGGCGCTGATTTGGCGAAGATTGGGAACAAGCTTCACAACGTGCCTTTCATGTTTGGCTTCGGCCTCGCTGGAGAGTTCTTCGAGCAATACTTCCGCGGAGCTGTTCTCAAACTCCGTCCTCTCGCAGGCGGCCCAGCAGTCCTCATGGTCTTCGGCTTGGTCACCGTCTTCTACCTGTTGCTCGCCCTGATTCTCGGAAGCGCCGTTCGCCAGTGCGTGAAGGTTATGTATGAGCGCCCTGCCATGAGCTTCGTCGTGGGCCTGCTCACGCTCGTCGGCATCGCCCCGCTTATCTTCGTCCTGCTGATGTCCGTGATCGGCATTGTGCTCATCCCGTTCCTGCTCGCAGCCTTTGTGGCCGCTGGCATCTTCGGCAAAATCGTTGTGGCCGCAGCCATCGGCGGGCGCATCCTGCGTCGGCGCGAGGATGGCTTGATTGGGAACGTCATCCTGGCCTTCCTTCTTGGAACGCTCATCCTCGCTATTATCTACTTCATCCCAATCATCGGCTTGATGGTTTGGGCGCTTGTTGGAGTTATGGGCCTGGGCAACGTGGTCCTCACCATCTCGAGCCGCCTCGTGAAGGAACGTCCCCCACGCCCAACGCGCCCCGCCCCAACCACTGCGCCATCCACGGGCAGCTTCGGCGGAGGAACGATGGCAGGCACAACTGCCGCCCCAATGAACGCCACCACAGCAAGCGCAGCCGCAGCTCCTTCTCCCACCCCGGACATTCCCTTTTCGGCAGCCGGTGGCGGCGCCGCCGTTCTCGGCGCGCCTCCGTTCATTCCCGGTTTTGGAGCTGCGGAACCAAGCGCAAGCGCTGCTGGCCTTGCCCAACCGGAAGCAGATCTCTACCCACGCGCCGGGTTCTGGCGCCGCTTCGTCGCGGGCATCATTGACCTCGTGCTCTGCGCGATTGCCGTCGGCATTCTCCCGTTCACCGCCCCAATCCTTCCGCTCTTCATCGTTGCTTACCAAATCATCCTTTGGGGATGGCGCGGCACAACGGTTGGTGGAGTTCTGCTGAACCTGAAAGTTGTCCGCATGGACGGCGAGCCGATGAACTTCCCCACTGCGGTGGTGCGAGGACTGGCTTCGTTGTTCTCCGAGCTGATCTTCTTCCTCGGCTACATCTGGGTCGCCTGGGATTCAGAGAAACAAGGCTGGCACGACAAAATCGCCGGAACCACCGTGGTAATCATGCCCAAGGGCATTTCCCTCATTTAAACGAAGTATGTCCTGCAGCATGAACTCAACTGCCCACCGGCGCTAAGCAGTTGTCCCTGACGCAGAGCGCCTCTGAAGCGCCATCTTAAATCTGCGTGAATCTGCGAAATCTGCGGATCGCCTTTTCTAAGCAATCTTGCCGAAGAATTCCTCCGCGAGCATAAAGCCAACGCACCGCTTCGAGCCGCATTTGCACGGATGATCTTTGTAGTCCTTCAGATCGTAGCCGTAGTTGAACGTCAGCTCCTCGCCCACCTCGATCCGACGCAACGCGATGATGAAGATCTGCTCCTCGTCCAACTCTGAGTAGCAGTTCGGCTCGCAAGAGTGATTGATGTATTTAGCGACGTTCGCCTCAATGTCTCCGTCCAGGTCGAACTCATCATTGATCGTGAAGATGAACGTGTTCCCTTCCTTGCACCGGCGATCGGCTTCCTCCTTGGGAACGCGCTCGCCAATGTATTCGAGCACGCGCGTTCCAGGTTGGATCACCTGATCCGCAAAGACGCCTGTGCCATGGATGTCGGACTGCCTAACGAAGACCATCTGTGGAAATCTCAACCAGCCGCAATAAAACGCAAGTGAATGTGAGCCTACGCGCGCACTCCGGCGGGTTGCGCTTTGCGGCCGCGCGCTTCCGCTTCGACCTCGTTCACCAGCGCCATCAGCCTGCGTCCATACTCAACATAGCTAGTGAACATCGCTTCATCGGAAGCCTTCACTGACGCGTCATGGAACACCACCGCCATATGCGGCTCGATGGAGAGGAACCCATTGTAACCGCGAGCAACCAGATCCTGAAGAACCCGCCGAACCGCTCCGTCGCCTTCGCCAGGGAACGTGTAATCCGCATCGTTTTTGGACGGGTTCCACCGCGCATCTTTGATATGCACATGCGCCACATGATCGCGCACGTGCTCATAAAACTCCCACGCATCCTGACGAGGGTGCGGCTTCGGTTTGCTGCGATCCGCATTGAAAACAGGATTCGCCGTGTCGAACACCAACTTCATGCCGGGAACCTTCTCAAGCAGCTCCAGCGTGAAGGGCCAGCCCATCCCGCCGTAGTTCATGCAATTCTCATGCACCGGTTGGATGCCTGCATCGAGAAACATCTTGGTCAGCTCCCGCATGCGGCGCATTCTCTCATCAACCATTTGGTCGTCTTGCTCGCGCACCGCGAAGCTCATCACGCGCACCATCTTCGTCCCAAGCCGCTGCATGCGTGGAATGGCACGGCGCGCTTCATTCAGCGACGTGTCGAACGGCTCATCGATCTTCTTCCCCCAATTCGCGATCGCAGACCCAAAGCAATTGATGGACACGCCCGCTTCCTGCAACTTCGCCACGACGATCTCAAACGCCGCATCCGGAATGTCATGCAGATTCGCCTTGGGAAACCCTGCCACTTCGACATTGCGCGCTTCGATGTGCCGCCAGCCGAGCGCTTTCGTCGCTTTGATCTGCGCTTCAATGCTGTTGCCAGCCTCGTCACCAATTCCTGAAAATTGCATACTTATTAATGGCTAGGGATCGCGAGGGGCGGGCTCTAGCGCGTGAATGATTTTGTAAAGTCCTCAGCGGCGATGGCGATGGTTTTCTTCTCGTAACGCGAGTTTTGAATCATCGCATTCAGCTTCGCTTCATAGGCCGCCGAATCCATCGGCAACTCGACCGTTTTCCCCGTCCAGGTCGAGAGCAGCGCCGCGTTGGCAAACTCCACTGAGTGTATTCCTTCACCACCCGGCGCGATTAGCGGCACACCATCCAGAATGGCGTCCACAAAGTTCTGCATTACATACGCATGCTGCGCCGCCGCGTTTTCAATAGGAATCTCGACATTCCACACATCCGGCCGCGCAAAACCGGTCTTGGCCGCTTTGCTGAACTCCGTCATGGAAACTTCGTTCCGGGTGAAGGTCATCCGGTTGTTTTCCAAAACAATCTTGCCGCGCGTCCCGGCGATTTCGAATCGATTCGATCCAGGAGCTTCGCCAGTGGAACTCACAAAAAGACCAGTGGCGCCATTCGGGAACTCGAAATAAACGGTGACGTTATCCTCAACCTCAATGTCGTGATACCGCCCAAACTGGCAGAAGCCGCGCACGCGGGATGGTGTGCCGAGCAGCCAGTGCATCAAGTCGATCTGGTGCGGGCATTGGTTGAGCAGCACCCCGCCGCCTTCACCCTTCCAGGTCGCTCGCCAACCGCCGCTCGCGTAATAGGCCTCCGTGCGGAACCAATCCGTGATGATCCAGCTCGTGCGCACGATCTCGCCAAGCTCACCACTGGCAATCAAGTGCTTGAGCTTCTGGTAACGAGGCTCGCTCCGAAGCTGGAACATGGCCGCGAACACTTTGCCATTGGACTTGCGATGCGCCTCGATCAGCCGCTCGCAATCTGCTTTGTGCACGGAGATCGGCTTCTCCACCATAATGTGCAATCCACGTTGCAGCGCGGCCACACCCAGCGTGGTGTGCTGGTAATGGGGCGTCGCAATCAGGACCGCATCCACCAGCCCGGATTCGATCAACTCCTCGCCGGTCTTAAAGATCGGAAGGGCGGAATACTTCCGCGACTTTCCAGCGCTTGAACTCGCAATGGCCGTCAGCTCGCAGCGCGCCACTTTGCCCGCCAGCAGGTAGTCCGCGTGATGCTTCCCCATGTTGCCCATGCCGATGATGCCGACACGGACCTTGCCTGTTTGCGCTGGGGAACTCATTACAGGGTTGAAGCTGGGCGGCGGCCAGTGGTCAATTCTTCCGCAATATTCGGCGCGTCATACACCTTCCGCAACGCCTCCAGGATGGAGGAGGAGTGCACAGAAACGGCCCGCGCAAGCTCATCGGTGTAGGCGAAATCCAGCACGAGCGAATGGATGTTGCCGTCAAAAATCAAGCCAACCACTTCCGCGTTCTTGTTGATGACAGGGCTGCCCGAGTTGCCGCCGATGATGTCCGTCGTCGCGACAAAGTTATACGGTGTGTTCAGGTCGAGCTTGTCCTTGCGATCCAGCCAACGCTTTGGCAGGTCGAACGGTGGGCGATAGTTATGCTCCTTGGCCCGCTCATACAAACCTTCAAAGGTTGTTTGGTGCGGCACATTCTTTCCGTTCTCCTGGTAACCTTTCACCGCCCCATAGGAGAGCCGCAATGTGAACGTTGCGTCGGGATATGAGCTGGGGCCTTCCATGGCGAATTTCGCCCGGGCGATCGCGGCATAGGCCTGCCGCTTTAATTCATCCTGCCCCTCAACAATCTTGCGAACGCGCCGCGCTTCGCTATCGACAAGCCGCGCCAGTTGAATCATCGGATCGTTGATGCTGGCCAATTCTTCCGGCTTGGATTGATACAACGCCTTGCGCGCATTCACATCCTTCACCTTGGTTTGCGCCACCAGCCCCGCCGCACGATCGCGTGGTGATTTGCCGTTCAGGACTTTTTGGACCAACGCATTGGTGTAACCCAGCTCCTGGCAAAGGTAAGTTAGCCCGGTGGCCAGCTTCACCTGCTCGTAATCATCGTAAAGCGGCTCTGCGGAGAAGAGATCGAACTCCAGCGATTCACGCGCGGATTCGCGGAACTCGCGCAGACGATCACCCTCTGCTTTCGGACGCTCCTCCACAGCCCGTAAAATGGTGCGGGCAATCTCGAAATATCGGCTGCCGAAGCCACGGCCAACCTCCAGCGCGTTGTATTCAACGGCCACTTCCTTGATCTTGTTCTGCGCCTCCTCAATGCGCTTCCACGCGTCACGAGCTTCAGCCAGCTTCGGATCATTGGCCACTGCGCTCTTGAGCTTCTCCTCAGCCTCCTGCTTTTTGCCCATCAGCTTTGGATCGAGCAAACCAGCCAAGCCGCCATCACGAGCCTTGCGGCTGTTCTGTGCGCTGAAGAGCAGCTCCTTCGCCCGGCGCGCGTTTTCCTCGCTGCGCCCGCTCCAGGCGTTCAGCGTGACTTCCATTCGGTTCAGCCATGAGAGCAAACGGGGGAAAGAAAAGTCCCGCTTGTAAGTGAGGTCCGCCATGGTTTGCAAGCGGCTGGTCGCCCCAGGATGGCCGGAAACAAAGACGAGTTCATTTTCCGCCGCGCCTGCTTTGCTCCACTTCAGGTAATGCTGAACCTTCGCCGGTTTGCCGTTCTCGTACGCACGGAAGAAAGCGGCATCGAGGCAGAATCGCGGGTACTCGAAATTATCCGGATCGCCGCCAAAGAAACCAATTTGCATTTCCGGCGCCCACACGAGCCGGACATCAGTGTACTTCTTATAGCGGTAAAGGTGGTACTTGCCGCCCTGGTAAAGCGTCACGACATCGCTGCGAAAACCGGTCTTATCCAGCGATTCCTTCTCGATCTGCGCCATCACCGCGCGGCGTGCTGCGAAGGCCTCATCGCCGCTCGTCCCCGGCTTCACGGCCGCGTTCACCCGGTCGGTCACATCCTCGATGCTCATGAGGACGTTCAACTCCAGGTCCGGGCACGCTTTCTCTTCTTCCAGCGTCTTTGCGTAAAAGCCGTCGCGATAATAATTGTGCTGCTCGGTGCCCAATTTCTGCAGGCAATCCGCGCCCACGTGATGATTCGACATCACCAAGCCATCCTCGCTGACGAACGATCCCGACCCGCCGCTGTTGAAACGCACGGACGATTTTTGCACATGCTCAAGCCACGCTTCCGAAGGCTGGAATCCATACTTTTCCCGCAGCTGTTTGCGGGGCGGATCGTTGAACAACCACATGCCTTCATCCGCGCAGAGCGGTTGCGCCAGGAGGGCAGCGGCCAACGCCGTTGCGCCAGTGAAACGGGACCAGTGCTTCATGTTCTTCATGTTACAAATCTGATGAATTGTTGCCTATGGTATTATTTGCGGATGAAGCGCCATTTCAGCGCAAAAGCCAGGTGAGCAGCGGCGCCACGGCCAAACTCGGCAAGTAGTCAGCCAGGCGCGGCTTCGCCACGTCCCAGATCATAGTCGAGATGCAGATTATCAACAGCCCCCCCACCGCATTTATCGAATCGAGCAACGCCGTGTTGGTGAAGTATGGCTGAAGCCCGCTGGCCGCGAGTGTCACGGTGCCTTGATACGCCAGCACCGGAATCGCCGCGAACACCGGCCCCCAACCCAGCGTCTTCACAAACGCCAGCGTCGCCAAACCATCCATCACCGCCTTCACCGCCAGCAGCCGATAATTCCCAGACAGCCCGTCCTGGAGCGCGCCAATGAAAGCCATCGGGCCGACACAGAAGAGCAGGGTGCAAGTCACGAGGCCCTCACTGAACTTCCGCGCGTCCGCGGTGTCTGCCCGCTGAAAAGCATCCTGGGCCATCTTCCCCAGCTTGTTCATCCCTTGCTGCAACTTCAGTCCCCGCCCAATCAAGTTCCCGATAATCAACGCGAGGAACATGATCGCCACCTGCAATGCGGCCTGAGAGAAAGAGCCGTTAATAGCCTTCCAGGTGGTCGTAATGCCCACGTAGAGCACGAAAAACCCGAGGAACGTTTTGAGATAAGTCTGTTTTTTGTGGGAGAGATCTTTGGTGAGGAGCCGCCCGACGATTCCGCCGGTGACGATGGCTGCGACGTTGATGATGGTGCCGGTCACGATCACCCCGCGAGGGGGTTAAATGGTCGGGGCGGTGAGATTTGAACTCACGACCTCGTGGACCCGAACCACGCGCGCTAGCCAGGCTACGCTACGCCCCGAACAAGGCCGTAAATTTGCCATGACAGACCCGGATTGCAACTCTTTCCGGGCCTCCCTGCTCGCTACAAATTGAGAACGTAAACACCGAGGATAAACAGGAGGTCGCAGAGATAGCAGAGAAGCAGAACCAGAGAAGCAGAATGTGAGAAGGAGTGGCGGCGACCCCGGAGACGTAGAGTGCCTCGATGGTCATTTCCGGTTTTGGGCACTGTCACCAAGCAAACCACCCCTACTACCGTGCAGCCACATGAATCCGCCGCCTCGCGCGCCCCGGCCCTAAGCCCCAGCGGGGCGAAATCTTTGTAGTACCAGTTCAGAAGAAATTTCCGAGCTCCGGATGGAGCGGCATTTTGGCAAGGCTTGCCTGCGCCTCGTTTGCCCAAAGCACACGCAAGTGGAAGGAGTCCGATCGCCCTTCTCCTTTCTTCTGGATACTCACTGAGCCAGCTTTAGCCTCAGTGCTTCAGCGCTCTTTCGAATTCGTGGATTTGAGGTGTGACTTAGCTTCGTCAATTCTGCCACAATTTCGGGGGAAATGGCATTCGTCTTTGCGGTCAATATTTTCAACGTCTGCATCACGAGATAATCATCGTCCGACTGCAGCAATCTGATGATGGCCCCAGAAACGTCGCTACTTGTTGGCATCTGCTGCGAAAGAAATTCTACCGCCACGAGTTCGGTATAGAGATCCCGACCCTCTAAAAGCGCGTGAAAAGTGTTAGTAACGTGAGGCGAGTTTTGCCCCACAGCGGCCAAAGCGCGGGCAAGGCGGGCTTTCCACCCAACGAAGCCCTCGTTGGGCCCCGCGTCTGCAGAAGCTTTCACGAGTTCTGCTTGTAGCACCGGCAGCGCACTTACCGCATTCGTTCCCAGCAACTCGAACGTGTCCAACGCAAATGGTGCGGCGTTGTAGCGTTCGAAATCGGCCGTAACAAGGTTTGTCAAAGAAGGGACCAAAACCGAGCACCATGGTACATAGTTCTTACCAGCAATCGCCGCTTGCCGCCTTAGGCTTGGAGATGAACTTTCAAGTGAGGAGCGCAATAATGGAATCACCAGATTCGTTATTTGATTTGGCGTGACTTGGCGCACAGTGCGCCTCTGGCCCAAGACGGCGATCGCGTTTACGGCAAGTCTCTCTTGCCGTGCTGCTAAGATGAGATTTGTGATTGCTTGAGGGTCGCCTCTCTCAATGCGGGTTCCTATGTCCTCGACCTCACGTAGCCCGCTGAGGACGTCCAGCGGCGTCTGCCCACAGGATATCGGCAAGAGCAATAATCCCAACAGCAAGCAGCGAAATACGAGTTTACTGAAGATCACTGGGGAATGGACTTTTGGAGCATTGGGGCCAATTCCTTTAAAAGTTGACCCCTTCGTTGAACTCTCATTCATGGGACTGCTGCTTACCAAATCGCCAGCATAAAAGCGTGGTGTCAAGGGCCCGCTGAGAGTGGATCGGGGCAACAGGCCCTTAACAGCTGACCTCCTTTGATTCTTTACTACGCCGGTGCCTCGGTGGTTGGTAACCCATATTTCCAGAGGATAAAAGACGCCGAATCTTTGGGAGATGGTATGCCCAATGAACGCTAATGCAGCTGACGAGATAGCCATACTCCTGCAAAGTGCATACCTTCTTCCTTGCCACCCGGCGAAGCAGAGTTGCGACCTGGGTGAATTCGTCAAGAATGTCAGCAAAATGAAACACTAGTTCCTCCGCGTCCTTCGCATTCAGAGAGAGCGGTTGAAAGGCGCTTTTCAAAGCACGCATACGTTGCGCCACTCGTTTTGCATTCTTTTGGATAAATCTCGTGGATTGCGCTGAGGTGACTGATTGAGTGGTTAGGTGCTTACGAGTGCGCTTAGTCGCCATATTTTGTTTGTGCGAATCAACTCTTAAAACACTTAACACTTTTTGAAGTGGCCGAGCCGCGCTCGCTCCTCTGGTGACTTCATTAACAACTCCTCATATCGTTTAACACACATCGTCAACGCGACGCCACTCCGAAGACCAGCAGCCTCCACAAATTCCAAGGTTGTTAAATGATTAAGCGTTGACCTCCGATGACGCAAACACGGAGAAAGAAGAGGAGGTCGCGGAGATAGCAGAGAAAACAAGCAGCACTCTTCCGCAGTAGTATTGACCTATTCCTCGAGTTCCGAGCCCCAGCGGGGCGGCATATTTTTAATAACCTTTCCGACCAGGCATCCGAGTTCCGAGGGAGGTGCACTTACGAGCAGTAGATTCGACCCGTCCCCGTGGTGTCGAGGGCGCCGAGCCACTAATACACCCCCTCGTGCCTGAACCTGGATCACGTAACGACCCGCCCCAATTACCGCACACACCTCATCTGCGAAATGTCTTGCAATAACATTCATTAGTGTGAAGAATCCTGTGGCAGGGAGGGCAAAGTGAATTCTGGATTTACTGGGTCTCAATCTGCGCATCCTGATGCATGGAACAGAATACTCGCTGTTGTCCAGGGGAACTGAAGCCTGGGCCCATTGGTATTGACCCGAACCTGAATATTCGCAGTAAACACTCACGTGGACCCTAAATCGTCAGCAACAATTTGTGTGTCCTGCTCGATTCTGAGCTTTGTTCTCGGTTATCTGCTCAACGCGGGGTCAGGCGAGCGCGGTGGCGTTGACTCGGCCCCTCCCCGAACGTCCACAGTTAGCTTACAAACAAATGCGCGACCGGAACACCGCCCGGTCAGCCAAGTGCAGGATCGCCCCTTGGCAATGGAGCGTTCATCAAACCAAATTCGTTCGACTCCCCTCACCGGCCAAGAACTAAGGGATTTGCAACTAGGCAGGGAACTGGCTAAGCGAGAGGCCGAATACACCCAGGTTTGGTTGCGTTTCGGTGTGCAACCGGAGCAAGTTGCCGAGCTATCTGAGATGATGCGCGGAGTATTCAGCCAAGCACGGCGTGCCGGGGACGAATTGCTGCCTTTAGTCCAGCAGAAGTATAACTACGATCGGAAGCTCAAGGAGATCCTCAGCAGCGAAGATTATCTGCGCTACAGAGAATACGAAGAGTCACAACCCTATCGCCGAGAAGTCGATGCAGTAATGGCAGATGCAGAGTCGAAGGGCATCGTGCTTGATGCCGCAGCTCGTCACCGTCTGAATGAGTTGTTTTCAATTCATAAAGTTAGCTCTACTGAGTCGTGGGACGGCTTCTATGACGAGAACCCTAACCCATTGGTGGGCGTCGAAGCAGTCGTTGCTAAGAATAAAGAACTGCATAGCAAGCTCATTGATCAAGCGAGCCCTAGGTTCTGGGGCGAGGGACCGCAGGAACTTTTCCGCTCGTGGTGAACGATGATCCTGGTCATTCGAGCCGGGAAATATCTATTCCTCTCGACATACCCGCTTCGAAACCCTCGATGGCCTTAACCGCTTCCTTGTTGGCCAGAATTTCCAAGGTCTCGATGATGGCATCCATCCGGTCTTTGGAAACCAGGAACCCCGCAATTCTTCCCATGATTGGTGATAGTTACGGCCTTTTGGCGACGAAGCTCTCTCAGCAACCGTGGCAAGTTAGCCTGTGCCTCGGTGGTGGTCACTGTAGATTTGGCGTACGTCGACAGGCAGTTTAAAACCTACGCTCACCCAACTAAGGAAGTTTGTCCTGGGTTAACTTTTAAGTAAAACCAATTGGGTCAAAGGCCGGGTGCAGCTTAGGAATGTTGAAACGCGATCTCTTGCCCAATCCATTGCGAATCTTCCCGACTCACTCACAATTCATGCAAGAAGAGACTCAGTGCATCCGTGTCGCGAACGAGAATCAAGGCTGGCAAAGAAATGAGTCTTCCAGTGCGATCAATAAAAACCATGAAACGGCAGGGTGCTAAGGCGGTCCGATCCCGGGGCGCAGGATACATAATCACCCCATCTGCTCTGAAAAGCCAGAGCTCCGGCCCTGATTCTCCCGGCTTCATTTTTGACACGAGAGCACTTTTGAAAGCGAATAATGCACTGCGTTGTCCTTCCGGTGTGGCGGCCTGTTGAATCGCTCGGATTTGGTCGTCAAGCACTCCGTACTTTTCGGCAGGCTGCGAAGGCGCAGAGGTTTGGCAGCCTGCCAGGAGAATCACAATGATTGCTGAGACAATGACCTTAATCATTGCCGAGCGTCCCATCATGCCGAGAACATGAGTTTTACGATCTAAGAGCATAACACTTTTGGAAATCTGGAAGAGAGAACTCCATGGTTTGCCAAGTCGCTCGCGCACTCTGGTAGTGTCTTTAACCTACTCGCCGGCTGATTTCAACGTTCTCGCTACGCTCCACGTTCATGCCTTCATCCCAAGCAGCCCGAATGGCAACACCATTTCTAGCCCGGCGTGTGGACGGTTTTTCGTCGTTTTTTGCATGGAAATGTCTTGCAGAAAGGCGTGGTTACAGATTACACGTAATCAGTGTCGCTGGTCGGCTAAAAAAACGCGTTTGTCCCGCCATTAAACCCTGCTGAACAGTATTGAGCCATGAGACCGAAGAGATTTAGTCCCCAAACGTCAATGGGGTTGTTCCCCATTGGCCATGTCACGTTCCTGCGCCTCCTTACCGCCTTCTGCAACTCTGCGCTGCGTTCTACCCCAAACACAAAAAACACACTTCCACCCGTAAAAAAACACACAGAAACCCCAGCAAAACACAATAAACACAATCTTTTTTATAGGTTCCCATGGCTGGCTCTAGGAGCCAGCGGCTACATCCCGTCCGCCTCCTTGTCTGCGACCACCGAGCCCAAGATTGGAGAGGGACTATGAGTTTCACATCTAGGCGAGGGTTCTTAAAGGGGGCGGTCGTTGGAGCGGGGCTGTTGTTGCACACCTCTGCTCGTGCGGCAGCGGAGGGCAGGACGCGGCGGAAGGCGAAAAGCGGGCTGCGCGCGGATGTGGTGATCGCGGGGGGAAGCCTCGGCGGTTGCGCGGCTGCGTTGGCCTGTCTGCGCAATGGATTAAGCGTGATCCTCACGGAGGAGACGGATTGGATCGGCGGGCAACTCACCAGCCAGGGTGTGCCGCCAGATGAGCATCAGTGGATTGAGGCGCATGGGTGCACACGAGCTTACCGCGACATGCGCAATCGTGTTCGGGATTATTACCGCGCGCATTACCCGCTCACTGAAGAGGCGCGCAAACGTGACAAGTTGAACCCGGGCGATGGGACGGTCTCGCGCCTCTGCCATGAGCCGCGTGTCGCTTTGGCAGTGTTGGAAGGTCTGCTCGCGCCATATCAAAGCGCGGGGCGGCTTCAGTTGCTATTGGAGCACGAGGTGGTGGCTGCAGAAGTGGACGGTGACAAGGTTCGTGGAGTCATCGCTCGCGATCTGCGCACCGGCAATGAGGTGGCGTTCACGGCCCCATTTTTCCTGGATGCGACGGAGCTGGGGGATTTGCTGCCACTGACGAACACGGAGTTCGTCGTCGGAGCAGAGGCAGCCAGCGACACAGGTGAACTCCACGCCGCGCGGAAGCGTGATCCGAAGAACCAGCAGGCCTTCACGATCTGCTTCGCTCTGGATTACGATCCCAACGCAGAGCACGTGATCGAGAAGCCGAAGAACTATGAGTTCTGGCAAAAATTTGAACCGAAGCTCACACCCCCCTGGCCCGGGAGGTTGCTCGACTTAACCTACACACACCCGCCGACTTTGAAGCCGCGAGCCCTGGGATTTAATCCGCTCGGGCCAACTCCAGGCGCGGTGAACCTCTGGTTGTATCGGCGCATCCTGAACAAGAACAACTTCACCCCGGGCGCTTACGTTGGCGACATCTCCCTGGTGAATTGGCCGCAGAACGATTACCTGCTCGGGAACCTCGTTGGCGTGAGCAAACGCGAGCAGCAGAAGCACATCGCCCAAGGGCGGGAGCTGAGCCTGGCTCTGGTCTATTGGCTGCAAACGGAGTGTCCGCGTCCGGACGGCGGAACTGGCTGGCCCGGCTTGCGGCTGCGCGGTGACGTGATGGGGACACGCGATGTGGCAAAGTATCCATATGTGCGCGAGTCGCGGCGGGCGAAAACGGAATTCACCGTCCTTGAGCAACATATCGGGACGGAATCTCTGGCGCAGTTAACTGGCAAGCCGGTCGCCGAGGTCCGAGCGCAGGAGTTCTCAGATAGCGTGGGCGTGGGGAGTTACCCAATAGACCTGCATCCAACCTCCACCGGGGATAACTACATCGATTTCCCAACGAAGCCGTTTCAGATCCCCCTCGGCGCGCTGCTACCCGTGCGGATGGAGAACCTCATTCCCGCGTGCAAAAACATCGGCACAACGCACGTGACCAACGGCTGCTATCGGTTGCACCCCGTGGAGTGGAATATCGGTGAGTCCGCAGGTCTGCTCGCGGCATTCGCCTTGCGCAAGAAAACAGACCCTCGCGCCGTGCGCGCGAATCCGCAGTTGCTCAACGAATTTCAGGACTGGATCCGCAGCCAGGGCGTCGAAACTCATTGGCCAAAGAGCTAAGGCTTGGGCGCATGCCAGAGGGTGAACTCGGTCACCTCCGTGGCGCTGCCACCATCGACTTCGATGGGGCGATTGACGCTCTTGCGCGCGACGATGCGGCTTTGAGGAGCAAAGTTCCAGTTCGTCATGAGCAGCGAGCCTGCTGCTTGTGTTCCATCAGCATGCGCCGCGGTGAAGATGTCTTGGAAGAGGTGCTGCTGTGTCGTGAAGGATTGGCCGAAGCAGTTGGCGGTGATGGTCTCAGTGGGTTCGCCCAAGGTGATATAAAGATCAACATCGAACCCGGGATCCTGGTCGTCAGGGCATAGGTACGATTTGCGTTTGGTCGGAAAGCGCAAAGCCAGGACGTTCATAGTTGAATCCTGTTTGCCCGTGATGATCTGGCACATGGGGTCATTCGAGGGGAAAGTGAATTCGAGATAGTTGAGTGGCCCGCTGCCTTTCATGCCATAGCGGAACCAAGGCTGGTTGTCCGGCTTGATCTCGAGCTTGTCGGCCCGGACATGGAAGATTTGAGTCGTGTCGGTGTGGAATTCGATGCGTGATTCAAAATCGAGTTCGAAGCGGAAATATTTCTGGAAACGTGGGAGATATTGGCCCCAGGAATCGTAGAAGTTTTCATCGCGAAAACCTTCGATGCCGCCCTGTTGGTACCCGACGAAGGTGTAGAAATAGCGGTAGAAGCGAAGGCCTTCTTTGGCGTCGTTGCTGGTGAGGCAGCGCTGGAGAGCACGATCCAGAGCATTGCGCGCGGCTTGCACGTAAATGGCCGGAGCCTCTTTCAGCTCGCGTTGAAAATGGTCGATGTCGGCGATCCCGCCTTGAAGCAAACCGACCCAGCGGACGAACTCAGCGACGTTGCAGATGAGAATGAAATCGTTCTTGAGCGAAGCTTTGGCATTGGGCAGGAGAACGTCGTCATAAATGTCGCGGACGAGAGTCTCGAGCATGGCTTGATCGTAAGGGCCGGGGCTGCCGCGACCCTCACGGGTCATTTGCGTGAGGTAGTCGGCCACTTTTTGCGCAGCGTCTTTGAAATTCTTTGGCGGATTGCGCCGCTGAAGGTTCGCTAGGTCCTGCATGCTGCCGTGGCCGAAACCGTAGCCGCTGAAGTGGCTGATTGGGAATTGAACCTTGCCGTTTTGAAGCGTTGAGATGCCAAGAGTGACTTCATGGCCGTCGTAGTAGGTAACGGGGATGAACTGGGCAAGCTGGAGCTGACGCGCGGGTGTGATGGTGAGCGTGGCGGGGCGAAGCAACTGCAAACCATCCGGCTCCAGATCAACCATGGCCTGCAAACCTCCGGTCAGCGCGACACCCGGCAGCGCGGCCACGGGGCGCATCGTGATCGTTTCGGTCTCAGCCAGCGCGCCGGGAGGAAGATTAAGTTGGTATGTGGAGCCATTTGAATCCGTCAACGACAGTGAGCCTCCGTTGGTGGTAATGACCGCCGTAGCGCCTTGCCCCGGCTCCAGCACCGGGGCGACCGTCTTGGGCGCGTCCACGGGCGGGTTGAGCCGAGCACGATAGAAACGCTGGGCGAAGTATGGGGCTTGTGAGTCCTCGAGCGCGACGCTGGCTGAGGGTGAATTGGTGGCCGCGACGAGCATCCAATTCGTCAAGTTGCGGCTGGCCTCCAGATGCACTTGCTGCCCAAGGGCGCCGTTGATCTCGAACCTGCGCGGAGCGTTCGCGTCGGTCAGCGGCAGCAGCCGCAGATCGAGGGAATGCACAGCGGGAACGACTAACGCTACTGCGGCAGAGAGAAGCAAACGAATCGGCTGGCCCATGCGCCGATGCTTCTACGAAACGAGCAGACGCTTCAACTGTGCCTTCCGAGCACAGGTGCGTTGTAGGTTCGAGCAAGCAGACTAATTGAGGAGCAGAGCTTGGAAGCCTGCTTGGACGAAGTGTCGGTCCCCGGTGAGCGCTTCCTCAAGTCCGAACTCCTCCATGATGACGAACGAGGTGCAGTCCGTCAGACTCCACTCTTTGTCCCGTCGACGGGCGTAGAGGTCCAACCCTTGCTTGAAGAGCGATGATGAACACGGCACGACCTTTATTCCATCTGCTGTGTTCATCTCACGGAACAGACCAGCAACTCGAGACCGACCGTGGGTGCGGGAGACTCCGTCCGCAACTTCAATGAGGACGAACTCTGAAGTGACAATTGGCACATCGGCGTCACACAAGCTCAACGCACGACGATGGCTTCCATCGCCAGCATTGAGTAGAGCCAGAAAAAAGAAGGTATCAGCAAACCAAGGAGCCGTGCTCATTCCCTTTTTGGAACTCCATGGATGTAGTGGTCGTGGTTCTTTGCCATATCCGACGGCAAACCTGTGATTGCACCGGCGAAGGCTTTCAAGCGGTGCAGTGGTGGTTCGGCATCAAGGTTGTGTGAAAGCCAATCGCGCAAAGCAAGCTGATCCTGTTTAGGCAGTTTCTGTAATGCTTCTTTGATTTCGGCTACCGTGCTCATAGTCGCAAGATAAGCTTTCGCGCTCGGAAAACGCAACTCAGGAGGCGCTGCCCTCGTCTAAAGACGGTTTTTTCTCGAGCCAGAGAAGCGCGGTTGAGAGATCATGGAAGGCGCCTTCGAGTTGAGCCTCGTAGGCTTTGCTGAGGAGGATGCCCATGGCCGGGCCGGGCGGCATCCCGAGCTTTAGGAGGTCGCGGCCTTGAAGGATGGGCTTGGGCGCGCTTTCCAGGACGCGCAGTTCTTCAGCCTTGCGCAGAAGGGCTTGGACGGTTTGCGAGATGATCGGCGGTTTGGGGGGGCGGCCCATTTGGTCGGCGCGCATCACGAGAGCGAGGCTCTGGATGTTCTCGGGCTCGAGGCGCTTGGAGAGTTTGCGGACAGCGTGATCGGTCGGGTTTTGGAAATGAGCCATGTGGTTCATCACGAGCGGTGTGACACGCTCGCGGATGGCCAGAGGGACTCCGATGCGGTTAAGGAACTGTTCAGCCAATGGCCCGCCGGCCTGCTCATGGCCGGGCGAGACGATGCGCCACTCTCCGCGCTTCAACGCGCGATGGGTGGTTTGCGGCTTCGCGAAATCGTGCGTGAGTATGGCGAACATGTAGGTGATGCGGGAGCTTTCATCGGCGTTGCGCCACTCGGGCAACCGGGCCATGGCGTCGCAGCAGTGGCACGTGTGGGTGAAGACGTCGCCTTCGGGATGCCACTCGGGATCCTGGGGAGTGCCGATCATTTCACGGATTTCGGGATAATGCTCGATCCAGCCGCTGTCGCGAAGGAAGTGCAGGCCAGCAGAGGGCAGTTCGGCCTTGGCCGCCCACTTGCACCATTCCTCGCGGATGCGCTCCACGGCGAGTTCGTGGTGCGATGCGGCGATCGCTTGGCACAATGCGAGAGTTTCGGGCGCAGCTTTGAGTTGGAACCGACCGGCGAATTGCATCCCGCGAAGAACACGCAAAGGATCCTCGGGGAATGCAGCGCTAGTGTGCCGGAGCACGCGCGCTTGCAGGTCGGCAAGGCCGCCGTAGAAGTCCAGCGTCTCGCCAGTGCGTGGATTATGCAGCAACGAGTTGATGGTGAAGTCACGGCGCCCGGCGGCTTCCTTTGGTGTGAGGTTCGCATCGACAACTATGTCGAATCCCTTATGCCCAGGGGCTGTTTTGGAATCGCGCCTTGGAACGGAAAAATCATAGATCGCTCCCGAAGGCCGGGAGAGCTTCACCACTCCGAAAGAACGGCCGACGAGGTCCACTCGGCCGAACGGCTCCAGGGCTTTTGCCAGGCGGTCGAACGTGAGGCCGAACACCTCGATATCGAAGTCCTTGGGCGTGTGACCAAGGAACCAGTCCCTCACGCAGCCACCGGCCAGAAAGGCCTGCTCGAGTTCTGGCGCTGTTTCCAGAACTTCGCGCAGGTCTGCGGGAATGGGCAGCGTGGCCGCACGGTCCATGCTTTAAATTCTCACACAACGAACATTTTGTAGAGCACGCCAGCGAGGCCCGCTCCGAGGACCAGTTGGATCACTCCCCACTTCCAACGATGCAGCCCGATAAATGCAATAACCGCGATGGCGAGGCTGAACCAATCCAGAGTCTTCGCATCGGGGAACAACACGTGCGCGCCGAACCAAACGGCGAGATTCAGGATCACGCCGACCACTGCGGCAGTGACAGCAGTAAGCGCGGCGCCGAGGGCGCGATTTCCGCGAAGGCGCTCGATATAAGGCGCGCCTAGAAAGATCCAAAGGAAGCAGGGCAGGAAGGTCGTCCAGGTGGTGATGAATGCTCCCAGCGTCGCGCCGATCATAGGCGTTAACTGTCCCGGGTGATGGTACCCGCCGAGGAACCCTACGAATTGCAACACCATGATGAGCGGGCCCGGGGTTGTTTCCGCGAGGCCAAGACCATCCATCATCTGCGTGGCGCTAAGCCAGCCGTAGTTCTCGACCGCTTGCTGAGAAACATAGGGCAAGACAGCGTAGGCCCCGCCGAAGGTGACCATCGCCGCTTTGCTAAAGAAAATGCCTTCCTTCACCAGCGTGTGATGGGGGCCGAGCCATAAGGCGATTAGCGCAACTGGAGCCCACCACAAGAGCAGGCAGACGCATGCCAGCCGCAACGCTCGTTTCAGGCTTGGACGCGCGTGCGCCGGGATTTCGGATGAATCGTCCAGGACAGCTGATTTTCCAGACCCGCCGTGCGCCGCAGGCGCGGGGAACAGATCAGGGCGGTTCCTGCCTGCCAGCCAGCCGAGCAACCCGGCTGAAAACACGATGGCAGGGAAAGGCGCCTTGAAGAAGTAGATCGCGACGAAGGCAGCAATGGCCACCAGCCAGAGGGCCTTTGTTTTCAGGGCCTTGCTCCCGATCCGCATCGCAGCGGCTGCGACAATTGCGAGCACCGCAGGCTTCAGTCCGTAGAAGACAGCGGCGACAACAGGCACCTTACCGTAGCTTACGTAAATCCAGCTCAACGCCCAAAGAATAAGCATCGATGGGAGGACGAAGAGCGCGCCAGCGACCACGCCGCCCCAGGTGCGGTGGAGGAGCCAACCGATGTAAGTGGCGAGCTGCTGCGCCTCGGGCCCCGGGAGGAGCATGCAAAAGTTCAGCGCGTGCAGGAATCTGGCTTCGCTGATCCAACGGCGGTTCTCGACCAGCTCCTTGTGCATGATCGCGATCTGCCCCGTTGGGCCGCCAAAACTGATGAAGCCGAGCTTCAGCCAGAAATGAAATGCCTCGGAGAAGGAAGGATGGTTGGCCATGGGTTGCGGAACCTTCGCTCGCTAGGTCATCAGCTCAATGATCGTGGTCGTGCCGGTGCTTCTCGTGATGTTGGCGGAGGATGTCAGCGCCGTAATCATTGCCATTTGGCGTGCGCACCACAGTGTGAATATGATTGCGCGTCGGAACATCAGATCGTCCCAAAGCTATGGGCCGTTGGTGGTCAAACTCGATCAGGATAACGGGGCTATGGATGCGATAGTAAAAGACGCTGTCTGCTTCTGTTTCACCGATCCAGCCGAAGGTGGTGCGGTCCAGGTGGGCGCGAACTTCGGACATTTTCACGCGGGCGTGACCATCGCGGATGCGTCCGACGTACTCGCCGATCAACGCAAGCAATTGCTCTTTCTGGGAAGCATTTAAGTCGCTAGCGGGAATGCCAGCGTAGTCGAGCACCACATTGTCTTTATACGCTTCTGTGAGGTTGTTAGTAGGGCCTTTCTTCGTGCCGATGCGCGCTTTCTTTTGCTGGCCCTCGTCCAGCGAGCGCATGAAGGCGAGGCCTTTATCCTGCTCCTCCTGCAGGACGACAGTGCCTTTGTATTTACCGGATTCTGCGCGGACTGGCTCGGAACCGGCAAAGTTTGGGGTCATCACCACTTGATCACCGAGGATGAAGTAGTTGATGACCAGGTGATGGCCGTCGAGCTGCCAGCCCCAAGGCTTGGTCGCAGAGGGGGTGCCCATGATGGTGATATAGTAAAGCCACTCGCCATATTCACCCAGGCGGCCGGTCATCTCGCCGATTGTCTCATTGAGACGCATGATGTCCTGGCTGAGCTTCAGGCCTTTAGCGCTGAGGCTGGCGCGGAGCAGATCGAAGGCAAGGGCACGCTGCTGCTCTGTCATGTCCTTGAAGCGAACACCTTCGCGTGGAGGAGAGTGGCGGTTATCCCAACGCCGCCACTCGTGTGAATCGACTGGAAAGGTGGTCTTGCGCCGTTGCTCATCGGTCAGCCCAGCCAGGAACGCTTCCGCAGCCACCCGGATTGGTTCGGTGGTCACGCCGGTGGACTTGATCTGGAAGAGGTTCGATTCCACACCCTTGGGAGTGGTGATGCCTTTGAAGGGCTCCAATGTGCTTGGAGCCATCGGCGGTGGCGCTTGCGCTTTCAGCAGAGGTGCCGTGGCGATGAGCAAGAGGAGCAAAAAGCAGCGGATCATATAAGTGCGTGGGAACACGCTACCACGGTTGGATGGAGCTGGCCAAGGCAGGGAAGAACCTAAAGCTTGCGCAGCACACGCAGCAGTTCCCGTCGCTCACGACCAGGAAAGGCCGATTGAGGAATATAATTTTCAACGATCTGGTACCCGACCCCAAAAAGGGCATCCATCTCTGCGATGCTCAACCGATATGGAGGGCCTTCTTCGCCGGGATCAAGATCCGGGTCGATGAACCAGACGCCCACGAGCAGTCCGCCTCTCTTGAGCGTTAGGTCAATCCCGCGACGATAATCCTGCCGCAGGCTGGGATGCAGTCCGCTCATGCAGGTATGCTCGAGGACAATATCGAAAGCTCCACGCAGTTCAGCCGGAGGATCGAACAAACTACCCACGACGAATCGTTCTGCCAAGTGCGGGTGAAGAGCGCGGGCTTCTTTCACCGCTGTAGGCGCTATGTCCAAGCCAATGGCATTGATTCCGTGCTCAACCGCCAGCGCAACATCATGGCCGCGGCCACAGCCAGGAATAAGAGCTTTCCCGCGCAACGGCTTCCGTTCGAGGTGCGCCCGCAACGGCGGCGAAGCCCCGCGATCCCAGGGTGTTTCCCCTTTGCGATAAAGCTCCTCCCAATCCATCGCGCCTTATTGCTGCGGCAGCTCGTAGCTGGTCCGGTGGCGGAGCCAGTCGTAGTCAACCAATGAGGTGGGGGCGAAGGAGCCGCCGACGGCGCCTTTCCTGGGTGGCTTGATGGTGTCGGCGATGGTCCAACGGTGCGGCTCTGCGTGGCCGTCCGCGAAGGAGAGGCTGGCTCCGCCTTTGTGATAGGAGCCGGGCAAGTTGCCCCATTTCTTTTCGTTTAGGCGGTTCATGAAGAAACCGTCGTTCAAGGTGTCCGGATGCTCATCAATGAAGACAAAGAAGCGGGACGCATCGAAGAAATCGGAGCTTTTGAAGAATTGGCGATAGGTTGGGTTGAACTGGTTCGTCAGCACGCCCGGGTCTCCAACTAACGAGTTCATCGACATGCTCCGATTGCGCGGGCCGTTCTCAGATTGCGAGGTGTCGGAGGGACATTTGTAAATCATGGTGGAGCGCCCCACGTATGCGGAGAGCTTGCCACTGGTGAGGAAGGTGGTGTTGGTGTTTTCCTCGGCGGGGCCCCAATCAAGAATGTTGTTCACCCAATTGTTTCGCTCCTGGCGCGTTTGCTCGATGCCGTGATTGTTCACGAGCCGGTCGGCGTTATCGTCGGCGTATATGATCCAGGCGAGGGAGAGCTGTTTGACGTTGCTGAGGCACTTGGCGCTCTGGCCCTGGGCCTTGGCGCGGGAGAGCGCGGGCAGGAGCATCCCAGCCAGAATCGCGATAATCGCGATTACGACGAGGAGTTCTATCAAGGTGAAGGCGCGGGACCGGTTCGGCATACAACAATCGTGATGGTGCATGGCTGGACTCGCTTTGAACAGCGCAGAACAGGAGGAAGCAGAGGTCGCAGAGTGAGCCAGGAGGAGGACGCCCGGTCGGGGACCGGGCCTACCATTTGGGACAGGACGTCCGGTCGGGGGACCGGGCCTACCATTTGGAACAGGAACACCCGGTCGGGGACCGGGGGCTACCACAGGACCTTAAGCCTCCGTTTATTCTTTCATCCGCACGAGGAGGTCGCGCGCTTCGACGGTTTCGCCAACGTGCACGAGGATTTCCTCCACCAATCCATCGATGGGCGCATAGATCGTGGTCTGCATCTTCATCGCCTCAAGCGTGATGAGCTTGTCGCCCTTGGACACTTTTGTTTTGCTGCTGACGTTGATGGTTGTGATCAGGCCAGGAATTGGCGCGCCAATTTGCGTGGGTTCCGCGGGGTCCGCCTTGAGGCGGGTCTTGGCTGCGCCTTGAATAGAGCGGTCGTGCACAGCGCCCTCGCGCGGCATGCCGTTCAGCTCGTAATGCACGATGCGGTATCCGTTCTTGTCCGCTGGGCCAACGTTGATCAGCTTGATGAAGAGCGTTTTCCCTTCCTCGATGTCCACGGAAATCTCGTCCCCTGGACGCAATCCGTAGAAGAAGGTGTAGGTGGGCAGCACCGAGACATCGCTGTAATCCCGCTCGAATTTGGCGTAGTCGAGAAACACCTGGGGATACATCAAGTAGCTGTAGAGATCATCGGTCTCCACATCGCGCTTGAGCTTCGTCCCCAACTCCTCCGACGCCTTCTCGAAATTGAGTGGCGGCATCCCTTCGCCGGGGCGGCCTTCCAGAGGCTTGCGATTGCCGAGCACCACCTTCTGCAATCCTTTGGGCCACCCGCCCATCGGCTGCCCTAATCCACCCTGCAGCATATCAATGACTGACTCAGGGAACGTGGTCGCGCCCGGCTCAAGGTTGAGAACGTCGGCGGGTTTAATTCCGCGGGTGATCAGCAGCATGGTCATGTCACCAACCACTTTGCTGCTGGGGGTGACTTTGACGATGTCCCCGAAGAGCTGGTTCACTTCGGCATAGGTGCGCGCGATCTCAGGCCAACGATGGCTTAGGCCCATGCTCGCGGCTTGCTCCTTCAGGTTCGTGTATTGGCCACCGGGCATTTCGTGGAGATAAACTTCCGCTGATCCGGACTTCGGGCTCGTGTCGAACGGCGCGTAAACCGCGCGCACTTGCTCCCAGTAGTCGGAGAATTCGTTGAGCGCGTTCAGGTCGAGCAGTGTTTCCCGTGGGGTGTGCTGAAGCGCGGCAACGATCGAGTTCAGGTTGGGTTGGCTGGTGGAGCCGGACATTGAAGCTATCGCCAGGTCCACGACATCCACATTCGCGTCGCTGGCCTGCAGCACGGAGGCGGCATTCACACCGCTCGTATCGTGCGTGTGGAAGTGCACCGGCAAGCCGATCTCCTCCTTCAACGCCTTCACCAGTTGGTGCGCGGCATAGGGACGGCAAAGGCCGGCCATATCCTTGATGGCGAGGAAATGGGCGCCCATTTTCTCCAGCTCCCGCGCAAGCTTGATGTAATATTTGAGCGAGTACTTCGTGCGCTTTGGATCCAGAATGTCGCCGGTGTAGCAGATGGCTCCTTCGCAAATAGCGTGGGTTTCCTGCACTGCTTCCATCGCCACCTTCAAGTTCGGCAGATAATTAAGTGAATCGAAGATGCGGAAAATGTCGATGCCTTGCTCTGCCGAATGCTTGATGAAGCCGGCGACGACATTGTCGGGGTAGTTCGAGTAGCCCACGGCATTCGAGCCGCGGAAAAGCATCTGGAAACAGATGTTCGGAATTTTCTCCCGGAGCAGGCGCAAGCGTGTCCATGGATCCTCATGGAGGAATCGCATCGCAGTGTCGAACGTCGCGCCGCCCCACATCTCCATGCTGAAGAGCTGCGGCGCGCGGCGAGCAACGGCGCCTGCAATAGCGAGCATATCGTAAGTGCGCACGCGCGTGGCCATCAACGATTGGTGCGCGTCACGGAAGGTTGTGTCGGTGATGAGCAGCCGCTTTTGCTTCAGGGCCCAATCGGCAAACTTCTTCGGTCCCAGCTCCAGCAGCAATTGGCGGCTTCCGGGTGGTGGGGCGATTTTAGCATCGTAGCGCACCGGCTCCGGCTCGATAGGCGCGTTCTTGAACTTGAAACCTTTGACCTGCGGGTTCCCGTTCACGATGACATCGCTCAGGAAGGCCAGCAGCTTAGTCGCGCGGTCACGACGCTGGCTGAACTTGAACAGCTCCGGGGTTGTGTCGATCAGAGTTGTTGTGGCCTGGCCGCTCCGGAAGGTGTCATTAGCAATGACGTTCTCGAGGAAGGGGATATTGGTCTTCACCCCGCGAATGCGGAACTCACGCAAGGCCCGGTCCATGCGCTGAAGAGCCATCTTAAAGTCGCGCCCTGCGGCGGTGACCTTCACGAGCAATGAATCATAAAACGGCGTGATAACGCTGCCCGCCTCAGCCATCCCACCGTCCAGACGGATGCCGAACCCTGCCGCTGATCGGTAGGTGAGGATGCGGCCGTAGTTCGGGATGAACTTGTTTTCGGGATCTTCCGTGGTGACGCGGCATTGAACGGCGTAACCGTTGCGCGGGATTTTGTCCTGCGGCGGGAGATCCAACTCAGGGCCATGCAATGAGCGTCCTTGCGCCACCAGGATCTGCGCGCGGACCAAATCGATTCCGGTGATGACTTCCGTGACGGTGTGCTCGACTTGGATGCGTGGGTTCATCTCGATGAAGAACCACTGGTTAGTGTCCAGGTCTAAGAGAAACTCGACGGTCCCGGCGTTGTCGTAATGAATCGCGGAGGCAATCTTCACGCTGGCTTCGCACAACTCCCGCACGACCACAGGGTCGAGTTCAACCGATGGCGCGATCTCCACCACCTTTTGGTGGCGGCGCTGGACTGAGCAATCGCGCTCGTGCAAATGGAGAACATTCCCGTGCCGATCCCCGAGCACCTGCACCTCGATGTGCTTGGCGCGAGGAATGTACTTCTCGAGGAAAACCGCTGGGTTGCCGAACGCCCGCTCGGCTTCGTTCTGTGCTTCTTCCAGAAGATTGGCGAGGTCAGAACCTTTCGTGACCACGCGCATCCCGCGTCCCCCACCACCGAAAGCGGCTTTGATGATCAGTGGGAAGCCGATGCTCTTGGCGATCTTCAGCGCCTCACCGCGGTCGGAAACTGGCTCCTCAGTGCCCGGCAGAGTCGGCACGCCGACCTTCTGAGCGAGGGCGCGAGCGGCCACTTTGTCGCCCATCAGCTTCAACAGCTCCGGCCTTGGGCCCACGAAGATGATTCCGTTGTCATGGCAGGCTTGCGCAAGAGCGGCATTCTCGGAAAGAAACCCGTAGCCGGGGTGGATCATGTCCACGCCCTTCTCCTTCGCCAGCGCGATGATGCTCTCGATATCGAGGTAAGCGCCGACGGGGCCCTTGCCTTCGCCGACACGGTAGGCTTCGTCCGCTTTGAAGCGATGGACGCCCAGGCGATCTTCCTGTGCGTAAACAGCAACGGTGCGCAAGCCGAGTTCAGTGGCCGCGCGGAAGATGCGAATGGCGATCTCGCCGCGATTGGCGGCCATGAGTTTGCGGCAGACGGGAGCGGCAGGAATCGGTGGCTTGGGTGATTCCTTCTCCTTGGATGGCGCAGGCTTGCGGCGAGATTTCATAAAGCGTTCGGGGTTTATAAAGACGTTTGGCGTTAAAGGCAAAGGGGGATCAAGTCACGCGAGCCTCTGATAAAGGGAGGGAAGGAGGACATCCGCAGATTTCGCAGATTTTCGCAGATTAATAAAGTGAGAGGGTTTTCACCTCCGTTCGGTTTCTTTATCAGGTGTCGAAAACCAAGCCTCTATAGTTCAGGTTTCAAATCCTTGGCGGCTACCGTTAATACTTAGATCATGCGAGCGGAGACGAAGGAGCTGAGCAGCGAACGCAGGCGTAAGCGCTGGCCGGTTTTGCTGGCGGTGGCGGTGGTCCTCGCTCTTGCGTCCTTTGTCATTCTACGCGTCCGGGATGTTCCGGTGAGCAAGCTGGAGACTATCCGCATGCGGCAGATCCCAACAGGTGAGGGGACGGAGGTTGAATTTAAGTTTAAAGCTCCTGGCTCGACCTTTTTCACCGTCAGCTCCGGAACGTGGAAGGAGACCTTCTGGATACAACGGGACGGCGAATGGGTTGAGACGGAGGTCCGCCGAATTGCGCTCTCGATGCCGACACAGTCGGTAACGATTATTGCGCCCGATGATGTTCCCTGGAAATATGAGCTGACCTTCAGCCTCAAGCACGTGTTTCCGCTGGGCCGAGTGCAAATCCCTCTCTTCACCACGCACTATCATGGGGTCAGCGACGTATTTGAGGGATCCGTCGGAAACTCTGCCAGGGAGCCGAATACCCAGAACTAAAATCCGGCCTCTCTTGCCGCCGCTCGAGGAGCGGCGCCTGGCCCCGGAGTTTTGGTCTATGTCTCTGCCCGAGGAAGCGTTATACTGATGGCGTGCCGGAAGATAAGCTGCCCATGAAGGTCGTCGGGGGCCGGAACATGCCTTCGTACTGGGAACGCTGGAGCCGCTTGCAACGACGAGCCCAGATGCTGCTCGGTCGTCCTGTTTCACCGAAAGGCGTCTTCGCATTTAAAACGCACGAGGAGTTTGAGGCATGGAAGGAAGCTTACCGGGATCAAGAGCTCTGGAAGAAACAGATTTAATCCTGCTCTGCCGCGCCCTGAACTCTGCTGGCGCAAAGTATATAGTCGTTGGAGGGACTGCGATCATCTTTCACGGCTTTCTTCGAGGCACTGAAGAATCGATCTTCTCGTTGAGCGTTCGAGAACATCAGCCGACTTCGCCAGGCGCTTTCTGTTCTCCCGGACAAAGCAATCCTCGAGGCTACTGACGAGGACTTTAGTTATTCGGTCCTGCGCGTGGCCGATGAGATCGTTGTCGATGTGATGTTCACCGCGTGTGGGCTTACCTATGCAGACGCCCAAGGGCAGACGCAAACCGCGCGTTTCGGCGACGTCTCAGTGCCGATGGCTACACCCGAACTTCTGCTCCGGTTGAAGCAAACGCACCGCGAAAAAGATCAGCTCGACGCGGCCTTTCTGCAGCGTTTGATTGCGAGCAAGAAGAAGCGCTAGACACTCATTAAGGTGTCGGCATGCGAGCGTTTCTCTTCCGAGTCGAAGGCCTACTCCCACTCGATAGTCGCGGGGGGTTTGCTGGAGATATCGTAGCAGACGCGGTTCACGCCTTTGACCTCGTTGATGATGCGGCTCGACATGGTCTCGAGCATCTCGTACGGCAGCTTCACCCAATCGGCGGTCATGCCGTCCTGCGAGTCCACGATGCGCAAGGCGATCGTGTAGTCATAGGTGCGCTCATCGCCCATCACGCCGACGCTCCTGACGGGGAGGAGCACTGCAAAGCTTTGCCAGGTCTTGGTGTACCACCCGGTTTGCTTCATGTGCTCGACGACAATGGCGTCTGCGTTGCGGAGGATTTCCAAACGCTTGGCGGTGACTTCACCGAGGATGCGGACCGCGAGACCCGGGCCGGGGAAGGGTTGGCGAAGGATAATCTCGTCGGGCAAACCGAGTTCGGTGCCGAGGGTGCGGACTTCGTCTTTGAACAAGCGGCGAAGTGGCTCGACGAGCTTGAACTTCATCCGCTTGGGCAGGCCGCCAACATTGTGGTGGCTCTTGATCATCGCGGCTGGATTGCCTGCGATGGGGACTGATTCGATGACGTCTGGATAAAGGGTGCCTTGGGCGAGGAATTTGGCTGCGCCCGCGCGCTTCGTCGCTTGATCGAAGACGTCGATGAAGGTCTTGCCGATGATCTTCCGTTTGCGCTCTGGGTCAGTGACTTTGCGCAAGCCGTCCAGGAAGACCTTGGAAGCGTTCACATAGAGAAGCTTCACCTTGAAATTGCGGCCGAAAACTTCCTGCACGATGTCGGCTTCGCGGGCGCGGAGCAGGCCGTTATTGACGAAGATGCAGGTGAGTTGGTCGCCAAGGGCTTTGTGCAGAAGCGCGGCCGCAACACTGGAATCGACGCCGCCGCTCAGACCAAGGATGACGCGTTCCTTGCCGACCTGTGCGCGGATTTCGTCCACGGCCTGGTCGATGTAGTTGCGCATGGTCCAGGTCTTCTGGCAGCCGCAGATGCGATGAACGAAATTGGCAATGACTTCGCGGCCTTTGAGGCTATGGACGACTTCTGGATGAAACTGCAGGCCGTAGAACCGGCGGGCGCGGTCCTCGACTGCGGCGTAAGGGGAATTTTCTGTGACGGCGACGGCCTTGAAGCCCTTCGGCAACGCCGTCATTTTGTCTCCATGCGAATTCCAGACCTGGGTCTCAGCGGGAAGACCTTGGAACAGAGGGCAGGAAGCATCGGTAATCTTCAGCGTTCCTTTGCCATATTCGCGTTTATCGCTGCGCTCCACTTTGCCGCCGAGGTATTGAGCTTCGACCTGCAAGCCGTAGCAGATGCCAAGCACGGGCAAGCCGAGCTTGAAAATCTCTTTGTCGGGCAGGGGGGCCTTGGCGGAATAAACGCTTGCCGGTCCGCCCGAAAGGATGATCCCCTTGGGGTTGACCGCTTTGATTTCAGCGGCGGTGGCGTTGTACGGCAGGATCGAGGAATAGACGTTGCATTCCCGGATTCGGCGGGCAATCACCTGGGTGTATTGGGACCCGAAATCGAGGATGACGATTTGCTCAATCATTGGAACTTTTTAGGGGAGCTAAAGGTGGAGGCAACTGTTTTCAGAATGGAAAAGCAAAAAAGCGAGGAGACCAGCTCCTCGCTTCGCGCTAAATGAAAAAATGCTTAGGCCTTGGCGGCAGCTTTGCCTTCAGGCTTCTTCCAAGTCCGCTTGAGCGGCTTGACCACGAGACCCTTCTTGATCGCGCTGGCTGTCACGCGGATATAACGGACTTCGCCGTTAATGACCGCTTTGACGCGCTGGAGGTTCGGGAAGAAGCGGCGTTTGGTGGTGGCCGTGACGTGCGTGCCGATACCGCCCTTTTTCTTGGCTTTACCGCTGCGCCAGATGTGGCTGCCCTTGATCGGGCCTTTGCCGGTTAATTCACAAATCCGTGCCATAAAGTAACTTTCTTAAAAAGACTGCTGAACATAGTGACGAACGGCGGTCTTGCAAGCCCTTTTTCAGGAAAAATGGACCTTTTCACCCAACAGTCTCCAGATAAGAGCGAAAGCAGGGGCGAAATCGTCAGGACTGTCCGCGAGCCAGCGGGTGACGTAGTCAGGGGTAAACCAGCCGCCCATCTCGATCTCCTCGGGATGGAGTTCAAACGGTCCCTCAGACTGGCAGCGGTAAACCCATACGAATTCCTGGCCAGTCTCTGGTTGGGCTTCCAGGCGCAGTATCCGCTCCGGGCAGGTTTTTAGACGGAGGCCGATCTCCTCGCGCAATTCCCGGATGGCGCAGGCATCGTAAGGCTCACCGGTGTCCAGATGGCCAGAGGCGGAGCTATCCCACCTTCCGGGAAAGCAGTCCTTCGACATGGACCGCTTCTGCAGGAAGACTTCGCCTCTCGCGTTGAAAACCAAGATATGCACGGCGCGGTGTTTGAGCCCTTCGCGATGAACCTGGCTCCGGGGACACTGCGCCACCACTTCGTCAGCATCGTTAACTATGTCAAAGATTTCTTCAGCCATGGGAGAGCGCTTTGGTGAGGGCGACAAATTGTTCGAGGGTGAGCTTCTCCGCGCGAATGTCGCGAGGGATGCTGGCAGCGGTGAACGCTTGTTCGAGTTTCTCGATGGGGAAGTCTCCTTTCAGCAGCTTGAACATCATTTTGCGTCGTTGCGAGAAGCTCCGCTTCACGACCTTTACGAACAGCCGGTTCAGGTCTGGCGGGAGCAGTGGCTCCGGGCGTCGGATTAGGGTGATGCAGGCTGACTCGATGTCCGGCTCGGGATGAAAACAGCTCGCAGGGATTTTGAAAAAACCGCGCGCTTTGTAGTGCAAGCCAACCAGCAGAGTGAGCAGGCCATATTGGTCGTCGTCGGCTTCGGCCATGAGGCGTTCGACGACTTCGAGCTGAAGGGTGGCGACGAGGCGTTCGGGGCGGCGCGGCGCCTGCGCGAGATCCACGAGAATTGGCGAGGCAACGGAATAGGGGAGGTTAGCGACGAGTTTCCACTCGGACCAATCGCGCTCTGGATTTTCGCGCAGGTATTCCAGCGCGTCCGCATTCAGTAGCTCGAACTTCGGATTATCCCCGAAGCGCCTTCGAAGAGATGCGATGAGGCGTTGATCCTTCTCAATGGCAAAGACGTGGCCAGCGCGCTCCAGGAGTTCGGCCGTAAGTGGGCCGAGGCCGGGACCGATTTCGAGAACTTTGTCCGAAGCGGTGAGTTCGCCGGCTTTGGCGATCTTTTGGAGCATGCCGACGTCGTGCAGGAAGTTTTGCCCGAGCGATTTGGTGAGTTGAATGTTGGATTCGTGCAGAATCCGGCGCATTTCCGATAGCTTCATGGCGTGGCCTCCAATTCTTCCTGGACCGCGCGCACGGCAGCGCCGAGCTGGGCGGTGGTGACGATAAGCGGCGGGGTGAAGGCCAGCACGTTCGCATGCTCGCCTTCGGGGAGGAATATGAAGCCGCGATGAAGCAGCCGCTTGATCAACCCCAGGCACTGCGCGGTGGCAGGCTTGCCGTCGGGGAGGTTTAGCTCCAAACCAACCATTAAACCGCGGCCGCGCACTGGCATGACGCAGGAGCGGGAGCGCAAGCTGCGGAGTTGCGCCATCAACTCCTCGCCGACTTCGCGGGAGCGTTTCACGAGGGCGCGCCGATCGAGTTCGCTGATATTAGCCAAAGCCATGGCACAGCCCACGGGATGGCCGAGGAAGGTGCTCGTATGAATGGCTTCACCTGTTGAAGCAGGCCACGCGCGGTCCATCAGCTCGGCGCTCCCGACGCAAGCGGACAAGGGAAAGCCGCCGGTGAGGGCTTTGCCAAGGCAGATCAGGTCCGGAGTGACCTTCTCGTGCTCGACTGCGAACCATTCGCCGGTGCGGCCGAAGCCGCAGATGACCTCGTCCGGAATCAGCAGCACGTCGTATTGCTTGCAGATCCGGTTGATCTCCGGCCAATAGGTCTTCGGTGGAATGAACACACCGGCCGCGCCCTGGATTGGTTCGCCGATAAAGGCGGCGACGCGTTCGGGCCCGAGCTCGAGAATCTTCCGCTCCAGCTCACGGGCACGCTCGCGGCCGAATTCATCCGGGTCCATGTCGCCGCCCTCGCCGAACCAATACGGCGAGTTGATGTGATGGATGTTCGGGATCGGCAGGCCACCCTGCTTGTGCATGCCCTGCATGCCGCCGAGGCTGGCACCGGCGACGGTGGAACCGTGGTAGCCGTTGTGCCGGCCAATGAAGATGTTTTTCTCGGGTTTGCCCTGCACCGCCCAGAAATGGCGGACCAGACGCAGGATCGTGTCATTGGCTTCCGAGCCGGAATTGGTGAAGAACGCGTAGTTCAGATCACCCGGCGCGAGCTCGGCGAGCTTCGCCGACAGCTTCACCGTCGGTTCGGTCGTGCATTGGAAGAAGCTGTTGTAGTAACACAGGCGTTCCATCTGCTCGGCAGCCGCGCGCCCCAATTCCTTGCGGCCATAGCCGATGTTCACGCACCACAGTCCAGCGAAGGCATCGAGCAGCTTGTTGCCATCCTGATCCCAGACGTAGACGCCCTCGCCGCGCGTGAGGATGCGCGTGCCGCGCTTCGCCAGCGCGGCGTTGTCGCAGAACGGGTGCAAATGGTGGGCGGCGTCGAGGGCGCGCAGGGCGGGCAAGTCGAATGAGTCCACAGTCACTCCGCAATCATTGAGCCTCGGCTCGTTGCGTGGGCATGCCACGGTCCCGTTCGTGCTGAGGTATCGAAGCACGAACGGCTTCGAGCGCCCAGGGTTCGCGGTTCGACACCTCACCACGAACGGCTTCGTTGAGATCTCGCCGTTTCGGTAACCGACGCGTGTTCAGCTCGATACGTCGACGACGCGCACAGCTACACGTTCAGCAGCAGGAACTCGCGCTCCCACGAGCTGATGACACGGAAGAACGTTTCGTATTCCTTTTCCTTCACCGACACGTAGGCCTCGACGAAACGCGGCCCGAGCAGCGTCTCCAATTCCTCGCATTCGCGCAGCAGGGTCAGCGACTCTCCGAGCGAGCGTGGCAGCACGAAGCCCTTCTCCTGGGCGCTGCCGGTCAAGGGTTCGGTCGGCAGCAGCTTCTCGCGGATGCCGAGATAGCCGCAGGCCAGCGTCGCCGCGATCGCGAGGTAAGGATTGGCATCCGAGCCGGCGAAGCGCGATTCGACGCGGGTGTTCTCCGGCGAATCCATCGGCACGCGCAGACCGCAGGTGCGGTTGTCGTAACCCCATTCGACATTGATCGGCGCGACTTCGCCGAGCAGCAGACGACGATAGGAGTTGACGTTCGGCGCGAAGAACGGCATCGCCATCGGCACGTACTTCTGCAACCCGCCGAGATAATGCAGGAACAGCTCGCTGTGCTCGCCCGGCTTGGCGCCGGCGAACACGTTGTGCCCGCGCGCATCGACCAGGCTCTGGTGGATGTGCATCGCGCTGCCCGGCTCGTTGCTCATCGGCTTGGCCAGGAACGTCGCGTAGATGCCGTGACGCAGTGCCGCCTCGCGCATCGTGCGCTTGAACAGGAACACCTGGTCGGCGCGCGACAACGCATCGGCGTGCTCGAAATTGACTTCGAGCTGTGCCGCGCCGCTTTCGTGAATCAGCGTGTCGACATCGAGCTCCATCGCCTCGGCGTAGTCGTACATCAGGTCGAGGATCGGGTCGAATTCGTTGACCGCGTCGATCGAATACGACTGCCGCGCGGTTTCCGGACGACCGGAACGGCCGGCGGGCGGTTGCAACGGGAAATCCGGGTCGGTGTTCTTCTGCACCAGGAAGAATTCGACCTCCGGGGCGACGATCGGCGTCAGGTCCAATGCCTCGTAGAGCGCCAATACGCGGCGCAGCACGTTGCGGGGCGCGAGATCATGCGGCCGGCCATCGCGCGTGTAGCAGTCGTGGATGATCTGCGCGGTCGGATCGGTGGCCCAGGGCACCATCCGGCGCGTGGCCGGGTCCGGGCGCAGATACATGTCCGAATCGGACGGCGAGGCGAGGTCGTAATAGTTGTCCGGGTAGTCGCCGGTGACCGTGGTGACGAAGATGCCTTCCGGCAGCCGGGTGCCGTAGTCGTGCGAGAACTTGGCCGCCGGCACGATCTTGCCGCGCGCGTTGCCGGTCATGTCCGGCACCAGGCACTCGACTTCGGTGATGCGCTTTTCTTTGAGCCAGCGCTTGAGCTCGCTTTCCTGCGGATCGAGTGCCGGCTTGCGTGGAGCTTTCTTTTTCGCCATGCGTCACCGCGCGTTCGCGCGTGCCCGGCAGGCCGCGGCGAACGCCTTGAAGATACCGTCGTAGAACGGGTTTTCCGTCGAGCGCCATTCCGGGTGCCATTGCACCGCGAGCAGAAAGGTTTCGCTCCGCTCCAGCCGCACCGCTTCGACGAGGCCGTCCGGCGCGACAGCTTCCGCGATCAAGCCATCGCCGAGCCGGGCGATGCCCTGGCCATGCAGCGAGTTCACCCTGACTTCGTCTGCGCCGGCGATATCACGCAGCACGCCGCCCGCACTCAGGCGTACGAGATGCGCCGGGCCGTATTGAATGTCGAGATCCGCCGTCGTGTCCTCGCGATGATCGTGGTAGCCGGCGGTCTCGTGAACCTTCTGCAACAAGCTGCCACCCAAGGCCACATTCACTTCCTGGAATCCACGGCAGATCGCGAGCGCGGGAATGCGGCGCTCGATCGCCGCCGGTATCAGGCGCAAGGTCGTCGCATCGCGCGCCGGGTCGTGCGGCAGCGACGGGTCGATTACCGGGCCGCCGTAATGGTGCGGCTCGACGTTGCTCAACGAACCGGTCAGGAACAGGCCATCGACGCGTTCGAGCAGATCGTCGGTCGGGTAATCGGGCGCCATCGCCGGCAACATCACCGGCAACACGCCGGCGGAGCG
>DASPKX010000148.1:0-10039 GCA_035627835.1 Candidatus Methylomirabilota bacterium | reverse complement strand
CTCTCCCGATTAGAACAGGAAACTTGCCGCCCCCGCCGCCAAACAAGCGAGCGCCCACAAAGCCAAAGCCACCCTCGGCCTGCTCAACCCAGCAGCGTTCAGCTTGTGAGCGAGATGATTGGTGTCCCCAATGTAAAACGGCCGCTTGTGTGCGGTGCGGTAGCTGACGACCCAGACAAGGTCGAGCAACGGCACGAATAGAATCAGCAACGGCGAGAGCACCGCGAGACCGTTTGGTCGATGGGCGGAATAAAAGTTGGGCAGAATGGCCAGCACAGCGCATAAAAACCCAACCAGATGACTTCCGGCATCACCCAAAAACGCGCGAGCCTTTGGGTAATTAAAAGGCAAAAAACCCGCCAACGCCCCGCACGTGAGAAACGCCAGCAAGGCGACCAGGTACTGACCTTCCACCGCCGCAGCCCATGCGCAAAACCATGCCGCGATGCAGCCGAGGCCCGCGCAGACGCCGTTCATATTGTCGATGAAATTGAACGCGTTTGTGACCGTGAGTATCCAAAGGATTGTGGCGGCGTAGCTGAAGATCTCACTCTCGACAAAGAGTGTGACTCGAATGCCGCTGCCCGCCACAAGCAGCGCCACCGCTGCTTGCCCCAGGAATTTCGGCAGCGGCTTCAGCTCGACTTTATCGTCGATCCAGCCAAGCGTTAACATTCCAACGCCGCCGGCCAGGACGGCCCCGATTTGCCAGCCCCGTCTGCTCAACCCATGCAGCAGCGCGGCGGAAGGCGCCGCGTCAAACCAACTCAGCAGAAGCGGCGCAATCGCCGCGCCGATCGCCAGAGGCGCGAAAATTCCGATCGCGACCGCCAGGCCGCCAACGAGAACAATCGGACGATCATGGATCTTGCGCGCGCCGGGTTCATCGACCAACCCCTTGCCCGCAGCCCACGGCGCAACGATCGGCATCGCCAGCGCGCAACCGGCAACTCCGGCCAGCCAGGCCGCTGCATAAAAGGCGAAGGGAAAGATCACCGCGCCCCCAGTCGCTCGTAAAGCGCGTGCGTGTCGGCCACCATCTTCTCCACTGAGAATCGCGCGCGCACAAATTCCCGCCCCGCAGCCCCGAGCGTGTCCCGCACTTGTGGATCCCCGCACAACTGCTGAACTGCGGCTTTAAGCCCATTAAGATCCCGAGGCGCGATCAGAAACCCGGTCTTCCCGGTGACACACACTTCGCGCGCTCCGTCGCAATCGTAAGCAACCACAGGCTTGCCTGCGGCCAGCGCTTGCGGCAATGCCCTCGGCAAACCTTCGCGCAACGAGAGATGCACGAGCATGTCCATGATCCCGACCAAAGCCGGAATCTCGGCTGGGCTGACTAAGCCAGTGAAGACCACGCGATCCTTTAAGCCTAGCTCACTCACGAGACGCTCGAATCGCGCGCGCAGCGGGCCATCACCCACGAGGAGGAACTTCGCATTAGGAACCGCACGCACGAGTTCGGCTGCTGCGGCAAAAAGATCCTCGTGACCCTTCAATTCAAACAGCCGCGCGATCTTTCCAATGACGATGTCCTCAGGCGCAATTCCATAGCGCGCGCGCAGCGCGGGATCATTGCCTGCGCACAGAAACGGATCGAGGTTGAACCCACTGAAGATCAGCGTGTAATCGCTCGGCTCACCGATTCCAGCAGCCATGTATTGTTCGGCCATCGCTTCGGCCACCACCGAAAAATGTGTGGTGAATTGCGCCGCGTATTTCTCAGCAGCGCGGAACACGAAGTTTGCGGCTGGTCCCTGGAACGGGCCGAAGGAAGGCCCGTGAATGGTGTGGATGATGATCGGCACCCCCGCCTGTTTTGCGGCCAAGCGGCCGAGGATTCCCGCCTTGCCGCTATGGGTGTGAACGACGTCCGGACGAATTCTTTTATAATGCGACGTGAGTTCCCCCAGGGCGGCGAAGTCGCTCCACGGCCTTACCGGCCGAACCAAATGCGGGATGATGTGCAGTGGCACCCCGGCGGCCTTCACGAAGTCTTCCAACGTCCCTTCCGACCCGCCGCTCGGCCCCGAAACCAGATCCACCTGAACACCGGGAATTTTGCTCAGCCCTACTGCTGTCGAAACGGTGTTCTCCTGCGCTCCCCCGACAATTAATCGGGTGATGACATGGCTGACCCGCATGCCGCCTACTTGCCCTTCAGCTCAGCAATGCGGCTCTCGACGCTTTCCTTCTCCTTTTGCAGTTCGCCGTCAAGGGTTCCGTTCCCGAGGGTTTTCAGGTACAGCTCATAATTTTTCAGGGCTTCAGCGCGATCCTTCTGTTGGTACGCAACTTCTCCCAAGCCATAGTAAACGGCGGGTGACCTCGGCATCATCTTCAACAGCGTCTCGTAATCGTCGCGCGCCATGTCAAAGTTCTTCAAACGCAGATGCGTCAACGCCCGGTTTCGCAGCGCAATGATATCTTCCGGATTCTCCTCAATCACTTGGTCGAACGCACGCAAAGCCTCAGGATGTTTCTGGAGATGGAAATGAGCCAGCCCTTTGTACGTGAGGGCCTGAGGGTGGCGCGGTTTTTCCTGCAACGCTTTCTCAACTTCTTTTAACGCGCGCTCATATTGCTGCGTTTGAATGGAGATGAATGCGTGCTGAAGCCACGCGGTCACATCCTTCGGCGCCGCCTGCAGGATGATGTCGAGATCTTTGCGCGCTTCGTCATACCGCTTTAGAGCGACTAAAAACTCCGCGCGCTGGAAACGCAGCGGGAGAATGTCCGGGCGCGCTTTAATCTGTCTTTCCACCGCCTCGAGCGCTTTTTCGGTTTGCCCGGTGGAGCGATAGAGTTCTGTCAGGATGCCAAGCGCCTCAATTTCTTTCGGGTTCTTTGCCTGCTCGCCCATCAGTGCGCGCTCAGCGCTAGCGAAATCCCTCTTGGCCGCGAACGCGCTCGCCTCCAGCGCAACCAGCTTCAGTTGGTTGGTCTTCGCCGCATCATGCCCGCGAAGTGTTTTCACCGTTTCCAACGCGAGATCCGCTTGGCCCAGGTGCAGGTATGCTCCCGCCAGCGCCATCCGCGCTTCGTAATGCCCGGGATCCAGCTCCGCCACCTGCCGGTAAATGCTGGCGGCCTGCCGCGCCATCCGTTGCTGCAAAAAGCTCTCCGCCACTGCGAAGCTGCGTTGCGGGTGATCGTAGGGCCCGCTTTGCAGCATCAACATGTCCAGGGTGCGGTGCCCGCCATACAAATCGGTCTCCTTCGTCGTTTCCTCGACTTTGCGCCCGGCCCGCAGGCTGGCGAATTCAAAGTTCACTCGCGCAGGCACGTTGTTCGTGTTGAGCAGGCTCGCCTTTTCATACGCCGCCAATGCCGCTTCCCTCCTGCCGTTGTGGTTCAATTCCCTCCCCCAATAGTTCAGTGCCCGCGCCAAAGCCATTCCAGCATAGGCCGCGTCGCCGGCTCCACGGTGGCTTTCAATGCTCGGCGCCAGCGCGAGGGCCTTCTGCCAAAACGATTCATTCTCCGCGATCAATTCAGCGTTGGGCGCAGGGGGGAATATCGCCCCAGCCGGATATGGCTTCAGCTCATAAACCAATCCTCGGGGAATCAGATAATTGTCCTCAAAAAAGTATCCGAAACTCGGATTGAGGTAGTACAGCTTGTTGCTCGAGGAAAGCGAATACACCTGGTTGGCCAGCGTAAGGGGCGAGTATGAGGCCCCTGGCACCGTTTCTTCCTGTGGCTTTGGCCAAAGATTTCCATGCCGCCGCACCAGGCGCTCCTGGTATCCCGCAATGGACAGCAGCCGGGTGTTCACAAACACATGCCCTGGATCGCTTTTTGTTGTCGCCAGATACGCCTGCAGCGCCTGCAACTGAAAGGAGTCTTCCCCCAGCAAGGCCGCAGGAGTTTTCGGCAGCTTGGCAGCCGTCAGCGCAAATAGCTCCTTTAACGTCTTCCCATTATTAGCCCGCACTTCGGGCAGATTCTTGTAAACCAGATAGGCAGGCATCGCGATCAATGCCGCCCAGACCAAAGCGTGGGCGACCGGATAGAGCGCCTCCCCGGCTGAACTCCGTTTCGGCCCCTTTTTCGGAGCTGGCCGATGGACCAGCAACAGGAACCCCGCGTAGTAGCCCAACGCGAGCGCGCCAAGGTAGTAGAAGCTCAGGAACGGCAGCCCGAACCCCAGCTCCCGCGGGCTGAACTTCAGGTTCAATGCCATTGCCAGGCAGATGCCGAAGAACACAAAATGAATCACTCGAATGAAGAAGTGCGTGAGCACCGCGCCGGCTTTGCTCGTGTCACCCACCGTCGTCGGCCACCGAATTCCCATGATGATCACCGGCAGCAGCGATGTCAGCCCCAGCACCAGGGCGCGCACCCGGAGCGGCGGGGTGTCTGCCAGATACATCTTCTGCGTTGCCATGATCGACCGGAGCACCTCCCAGAACGTCATCGACGCATCTTTTTGCAATACCCAGACGATGGGCAAAAAGAAGTACAACAACAGCCCAGCCACCCCAGCCCCCATTAGCTTCAAAATGAAGCGGCTGTTGAAAAAGCCCAGCCCTTTGATCCAGATGATCGCTCCGAGCGCGAATGGAAACAGGCCGATCATCGCCCAATTGTTTGTGACCCCCAACCCGTAAATAAACGCCATCCACGTCAACCACTTCTCGTTCAGCGAGATTCTGTATTCCAGCAGGCACCAGATGCTTACGCCCAATAGGAGCACGTCGAGGGACTCCCCTGTCGCCGCGGTCGAATGCTCCCACATCGTAAGCTCCAGCCCGAACACCGCCGCTCCCAGAACCACCGGCAGCCAGGCAAAACGAATGCTCAGCAGGGAAAACTCACTCCGCTCCCGCAGGCGTTGGTCGTGTGTCCGATCGTGCGGCAGAAGTTGTATGGACCGAGCCAGCAGCCCAACAGCAACCGCCCCGCAAAGCGCCGAAAAAATGTTTAAGGCAATCGGTTGAGCCCCTCCGGGCAGCAACCGCAGGGGCCAGGTCAGCAGGTGGAAAAGCGGAGCCGCTGTTATCGGCGTCCAATCCCAACCCGTCACCTTGGAGACAAGCCCAAGGCTCCGCACGCTTACCCATTGGTTGAGGGTGATCAGGTAAAGCGCCAGAACGGCGATGCCGATCGCGAACGGGAGGGTCGCTCGAGGCGTGGTACGCTGCTCTTCTTGCATAGTTGAGGTTGCGCCAGTTTGGCGGGATTGCTCCCCACCGCGCAAGCGAAGACTGTGCTGCACGTCATTCAGACAACAGGCTCATGCCGCTGTTCACCAGGGCGGTTCCCTGCGCGCGCGTTGACGCACTGCCTTGTGCCCCGTACTCTGCTCGCAGGAGATATGGCTCGCGTGTCGCTCGCTAAGCTGAAGCGCTTTCAGCACGAAGCTCAGGAGTTCATTAAGGACGCCGCCAAGGTGGACGAGCAGCCGCATTCCTCAAAGTGGCGCCGCTTCGCTCGCTTCTGGGCTCTTGTTTGGATCAGCTTCTCCAAGAATCGCGGCCCCGTCCGCGCCTCCGCGCTCGCCTACACCACGCTGCTCGCCTTGATTCCGCTCCTTGCCCTGGTGGTGAGCATCTCAACCGCCGCCTTTGCAGGCGCTCAAGGAGGTGAGCGGGTGGATGACTTGCTCGACAGGCTCGTCAGAACGGTCGCACCGCAGCTCGACCTGATTCATGATGAAGAAGAGCGCTCCATCGCGCGCTACCAAACAGTCGAGCAGATCAAGACCTATATCGGCAACGTGAACAGCGGTGCCCTCGGCGCCACAGCGGGCCTCATGCTCGTTTTCGTTGGAATTTCGCTCCTGAGCACCATCGAGGCCACCTTTAACGATATCTGGGGTGTCACTCGCGGTCGCGCGTGGCTTTCCAGAATCGTTCATTATTGGGCAACTCTGACCCTTGGCCCCGTCCTCCTGATCTCTGCCCTCGGCTTGGCGGCCGGGCCTCGCTTTACGACGACGCGCAAAGCATTGTCCGTGATACCAGGCTTGGAAGCGCTGATCACGATGGTGCTCCCCTTCACCATCATCACCCTCGCTTTCACCGCCTTCTACAAACAAATCCCCAACACCAAAGTTCGATTTATGCCCGCGTTGGTTGGCGGCCTGGTGGGGGGGCTTCTCTGGCAACTCAACAATATGGCGAGCGCGTTTTACGCCTCCCGCATTGTGACCTACAGCAAGATTTACGGCAGCATCAGCATCGTTCCCATCTTCCTCCTGGGCCTTTATTTCAGTTGGCTCATTGTCCTGCTCGGCGCTCAGGTCGCCTATGCTTTTCAAAATCGCCGCGTTTACGCAGAGGAACGGCAGGCCGAAAGCATTAATCAGCGCGGCAGGGAATTCGGCGCGCTCCGGCTGATGCTCTTCATCGCCGAACGCTTCCTGATGGGTGAAAAACCACCGACACGCGCCGATATGTCCCTGAAATTGGGTGTTCCCTCCCAGCTTTCCTGCCAACTGCTTTCTTGCATGGGCTGCGCCCGGCTCGTGATCGAGGTGCAGGGCGATGAAACGGGCTACGCTCCCGCCCGTCCGCTCACCGACATCACGATAGCGGATGTTCTCGATGCCCTCCGGGCTGGAGCTGGGAATGATCTCTCCACCCACGAAGACGCCACCCGAGAGTTCCTTCGTGACCAGTTTTCCAGGGTGTCCGAAGCGGAGCGAAACACCGCCTCAGCCATGACGATCCAGGAACTCGCTGAGAAATCTCTTCTCCTGCGGCACACCTCGGCCGACAAAAACAACGAATAGATTCATTGGCGCCCAGCTCCAGGCTCTTGTATGGTGAGCCACCCTTTAGCCGTGAAAACCCGCTCGTCTTCAGCCGCCGCACTCTTTTGCTTGCTGCTCGCCTTCAGCAGCGCTCATGCGCAGGTCATCATCTCTGAGTTTAACGCCCAAAATTTCCAAGGGCATCGTGACAACGATTTAGAATTCACCGACTGGATCGAACTCCATAACACAACGGGCCTTCCGGTTAACCTGAATGGCTGGCGGCTGACCGATGACGCCACCCGCCCCGCAAAATGGGTGATCCCAAGCACGAACATCGGCCCGCGTGGCTTTCTTGTCATTTATGCATCAGGCAAGAACCGCACCACCCCAGGCGCGGTTCTCCACACGAGTTTTTCGCTGAACGATTCCGAATACCTCGCTTTGTCCAAACCGGACGGGACCACCACCTCCATCTTTACCCCCCGCTACCCGGCGCAGGTTCCAGATGTCTCCTACGGGCTCGCCTTTAACGGAACCGTCGCCGGGGATGCATGGCGTTACTTCGATAAGCCGACCCCCGGAGCGGCAAATGGCCCCGGATTTTCTGCTGTTGCTGCGCCGGTCTCCTTTTCTGAAAAAGGGGGCGTTTACACGAATAATCTGACCGTCACACTTTCCTCCGCTAATCCTAACGCAGTCATTAAATACACGCTGGACGGGCGTGACCCGGGAGCGATCACAAACGCCATCACTTACACATCTCCGCTGTCAGTCACTGACTCGCGCTACATTCGCGCGCGGGCCTTTGAAGCAGACAAAGCGCCCAGCCCTGTCCGTTCCGAAGCATACACCCTGCTCGGTTCCGATCTCGTCGACTTCACCTCCAATCTGCCAATCCTGGTGGTCAACAGTTTTGGCCGCGGGATTCCTGAGAACACCCGCATCACGACGTACGCAACGCTTATCCACACGAACGGGGCGCGCTCGAGCCTACTCCAAGCGCCGAACTATCGCGGTCGCGCCCGCATGGCGATTCGCGGCTCCAGCTCCACTCAATTCCCCAAGAAATCTTACGCGTTCGAAACCAACGATGAGCAGGACTCTGATTTGAAGGTCTCTTTGCTTGGCCTCCCAGAGGAATCGGATTGGGTTCTCTACGCTCCTTACACGGACAAAACTTTGATGCGCGACGTGCTCGCTTACGAGATGAGCAATCGAGTCGGCCGCTACGCGCCGCGCGCTCGCTTCATCGAGGTTTACGTCGACACCGGCAACAAGGTGACCGCCTCCGACTACGTCGGCGTTTATGTCCTCCTCGAGCGCATTCGCCGGGACGAAAACCGCGTGGATATTGATGAGCTGCTCCCCTCGATGAATTCGCTCCCGGAGATCAGCGGTGGGTACATCCTCAAAATCGACCGCCTGAACACCTGGGAAGGCGAAAGTGGATTAAGCCTGTCGCGCGCGGGCACCTTGGCCTATGTCGAGCCGGAAGAAGAAGATGCTACCCCCGCCCAAAAAACCTGGATTCGCACTTACCTCAACGGCTTTGAGACGAATCTCTTTAGCTCAAGCTTCCGCACCGGGTACAACAACTACATCGATGTTGATTCCTTCGTGGACAATCTCTGGCTCGTTGAAGCCGCGCGGAACATTGATGGCTATCGCCTGAGCACGTTCCTCTACAAGCCACGCAACGGAAAACTGCGCCTGGGTCCAGCCTGGGATTACAATTTGAGTTTCGGGAACGCCGATTATCTGAACGGCTGGCTCACGGATGGTTGGTACTATCCCGAGTCCGGCGGGGCGAGCGAATGGCTCAAGCGCCTCATGCTGGACAGCGAGTTCAAGCAGCGGATGACAGACCTCTGGCAGTTCTACCGCCGCGAACATTGGCGCACGGAACAGATTCACGCGCAGATCGATGCATGGGTTGCGCTGCTGAGTGAAGCGCAGGTCCGCGACCAGGCTAAGTGGAAGACTCTCGGTCGCTACATTTGGCCGAACAAGTTCGTCGGCAAGACCTACGCTGAAGAGATCAACTTTATGAAGGGCTGGATTACCGGCCGCTTCAACTGGATCGATAACCAGCACACGCTCCCACCATCGTTCTCCGTCAAGGGCGACGAAAGCGCGGGCGTTTCGCTCGTTATGCAAGCTCCACGCGGCCAGGTTCTTTACACGCTCGACGGCAGCGATCCTCGCGCGCGCACCGGCACGAATTCGCCAAAGGCTCTCACGTTCTCCAGCGGCCTCGCTCTAAACCAGGAGCTTCTCATCACCGCCCGGGCCAAGAATGGAACAAACTGGAGCGGCCTGGTGCAGACAGCGATTACACCATTGGCTGCCTGGAAGACTCTCCACTTCACCTCGGAGGAGCAGACCAATCAAACGGTCGCTGGGGACTTCGCTGACCCCGACGCCGACGGTGTTCCAAACTGGCAGGAATATGCCGCAGGCACGAACCCACGAAGCGCGGCCGATGTGCTGCGTTTGGAAGGCTCCGTGCGCGGCGGTCGCTCAGTGGTGAGTTTTAAGGCGATGCCCGGCAAGAGTTACACTTTGCAGCGGCTCGGAACTCTCGGTTCGATTGGATGGCTTCAAGCCGCTTCTTTCCCGGCCTCCGTCCAGCAGGTGACCAACACGGTGGATGTGACCTCCACCAACAAGCAGACGTTCTACCGCCTGATTGTTCACCCTTGATTAAACCACCTCAGGGGCGCCGCGTCCGCCATTGATGAGGTAGAGCACGGCCATCCGAACGGCCAGGCCATTCGTGACCTGCTCAAGAATCACCGAGCGTTCCGAGTCGGCAACCTCGCTGTCGATTTCCACTCCGCGATTAATGGGGCCAGGGTGCATGATGGTCACGTCCGGCTTCGTCCAGCCTGCCCGAGTTTTATTGAGGCCGAAGAGGTTGGTGTACTCGCCGAGGCTTGGGAACATCGTCTTCCGTTGCCGCTCGTGCTGAATGCGCAGGAGATTAATGACGTCAGCGTTCGCGACCGCTTCGCGCATGTCGTAGGTGACGTGGCAACCCATCTGCTCGAAGACCCTTGGAACCAAGGTCGAGGGCCCGCACAAAGTCACTTTCGCGCCTAACTTCGTTAGCGCCCAGATGTTCGAGCGCGCCACCCGGCTGTAGAGGATGTCCCCCAGAATGGTGACATTCAGGCCTTCAATCCGGCCCTTTTTTTCCAGGATGGTAAAGACATCCAACAACGCCTGCGTTGGATGCTCGTGAGCGCCATCGCCCGCGTTCACGATGTGGGCGTTTAGAACACGAGTGAGAAAATGCGGCGCGCCAGTGGCGCTATGGCGAATGATGATAAT